>JAXLVO010000026.1:0-32735 GCA_046328975.1 Bacteriovoracaceae bacterium
TTACTGCAGGTGGGATTTAAATTAATAGCACAAAGAGGAATTGGTTTTTTTCCATTCCACCATTTGACTAAATAGGTGGGGGCAGTTGTGGAATAGCGTTCAGTAAAATAGAGCTTTTTATCTTTCAACACAAAATGTCCACTTAAAGTTTCTCTGCCCGTAGCTGCCAAAGATACAAATATAATTAAAGAGGTTAAAATTAATCTAATCATTGCTCTTTTTCCTTAAGGGTTCGATGTGAGAGATTGTAGATATCTAAATACCTTAACCAATCAGCTTCAGCGGCACTCCGTTTGAATGTTTCAATACAAGCTTGATCATTTGCTAGTTCAGTTAAACTTCCTTTAACATATCTGCAATACTCTTTTTGAGAGGGAAGATTCATTGATAATAGATCAATTAAATCCTCAAAATAAATTGGTTCAGTATAGTTTTTTAATAGATTAAGAAGATTTCTATTAAATTCTGTAAAAATTTTATCAGTTGGAGTTTTTGGTGAAGGGTACAGTTTAGATTTAAGATCAGTTGCATCAGTTTCATTTTCATTATTAGTTACTAGCTGAGGAGAAATAGTTGTAATTAATGGTTTTAGAGCATAAGTTATAAACGTTTTACAGTTACCATAGCCTGGTTCATTATCACTAAATTGATTTTCAGGAGTGAAACTATTATTTAAGCAGTTAGTTTTAAACGTAGTAATTAAGTTTCGTCCCAAATCTTTATAATCATCTAACATTTTTTGAGTGTATACTGGAACTTTTTCTTCCTTGTTTTTGGGAAGGATTCCCAGTTGTTGTTTTGCTATATCTTCGGTCTGTAATATAGTTGCGTTTTTACTATAATTTTCAAGTGTTAGATTTTCTAGATTAGTTGCTAGTTGTGTAATGAATTTTCTTGAAACTTCTGTTTTTAAATTATTTAATTCAGTAATTAAATTATCATCTTTAGGAATGGAGTCACACTTTACTTTAGAGTAAAGATCTCTAATTTTATTAATTTTAGTGGTATTACTATTTTTAAATTCTTGTAGCATGATTTTTTTTAAATTTTCTGGAATTGTACTATTTATTTGAGCTGATTCATTGATGGTACATAGTGGTTTGGTGGTTGAAACATCTCCGTTTTTTTGTGAATCACACCAAGTTTCTAAAAATAGTTCAGACTGGGTTCTTCGGAGCGGAAGCTCTTGTTGATAATAAGTTTTATTTTGATCATCATCATTAATTATTGCACTTATAAGAATTCCTTCATGCGTAAGAAAAACTATCAAGTTGAAGCATAAAGAAAATTGTTCAGCTAAATAGTCTTGGTTATTCATTAAGGCCTTATATAAATTAGCTGTTGGGGTATTTTCAGTACCATTTGTTAATACCGTTTCTCGATTCCAACCTGTACTTGGTAAAACCATTACTCCCATTGTGTCTGAAAAAAGGTTGGCTAAGGCACCAGAATAACAACTTAAACTTGGAATATAAACTTTAACCTCAGGATTATTATTTTTAAGATTAGTTATACTCTTTTTAAAATCATCACCTTCAATTGCGGCAGAAGTTGAACCAATAACAAAGCCTTTTCTACTATAAGCTATTCCATGATGTAGTAATAAGATATGAACTTCTTTAGCGTTTTTAATATTAGATAAAGTTGCAATAAAATTTGCTGCACTAAAAGTTTTTAAATTATCAGAGAGAACTATAACTTTAAATCCTAATTTTTGATAAATATTTTTGGAGTCATTTGCTTCTTTATTAAATATCTCATCAAGCACAGAGCTTTGTTCATCTATTCCTTTTAATATTATTAAATAATGTGAAGGCTCAGTTTGAATGGCAAAAGTTGTAAATGACAGTAATAAAAAAAATAGAATACTCAGTGAATTTTTAATAATATCCATCAATCTATTTTAAATTAAATATTAGTTTTGGTCTTTAGGTAATTAGTACTTGTATATGAGGATACTTTAATCGAAATTTGTTTCATGTATGATTTTCTAATGCAAACATAGTTTAAATCTTTACGTAGGTATAACTGATTATATAGATCAATTAATTGATTTAACTATATTAGCTTTTAGTACGAATAGATTTATGTGGAATTGAAAAGGAATAGAATATATGAGTATAAAAGTTGGTTTATTGGTATTTTTAGTTTTTACTTCAGAACTTTTTGCTTGGAGTTTGAAAACACATAAGTATGTTGTTGAAAAAGGTTTTGCTATTTTTGAAAACGACTACTACTCAGTATTAAATCCAAATACTGCTGATCCTAATTATCTTATTTTATCTATGTATAAAGATACAATAATTCAAAATTCAATTACGCCAGATAGTATTGCTTTTGGTGTGGTTGTTAATAAAGATGGATATGATATGACGGCCAAGCATACTCACTGTATTGAAGAAGGGAATGCGTTTAGTGCAGAAAAACAGGTGCAACGATTTATAGCAAGGGCATTATCAGAATGGGCATCAGGCAATTATAATGATGCAGCTAAATTTTTAGGGTATGCTTTTCACTTTTATGGTGATTTAAATAATTCCTATCATGCGGCCAATGTTAAGTTTTATGATCCACCTATGACGGGCACGTCGATTATGAAATGTATGTTAATAAAAACGTGGAAAAGTACACTGTTCCTACTTCGATTTCAGCTGATACAAGTTTAATCTATAATACATACACTGATTCAATTAATAAATTTAATGATATCAATTCATTTTTACAAGAGTTAACTTGGGAAGATGTAATGGTCGCCCGTAAATTCTTTTATTCAGATGCCAATAAATTTCATCAATATAAACATTATGATATAGCAGCTGAAGCGACTCTTCCTCGAACCGAAAAGGGGGTAGCACTTATTATTTATAGATTTTTAGCAGAATTAAATCTTGCCAGTAAAGTTACTATAAAAATTAATACAGCTAATGAACCAAATGCAGGAACCAGTGAAGATAATTATGTCAATCTAAGTTTTAAATTTAAAAATGGCTCAATCCGAACGGTAGTTTTAGGCCACTTAAATACAAATGATTTTAGTCAAGGCTCGGTTGGAGTATACAACGCACTTTTATATGGACAGGATTATGACTTAACAGAAATTACTGAAATCTCTTTACAAAAAGAGGGCAAAGATGATTGGAAGGTTGGAACTATTAATATTGGTTTTAATGGAAAATGGGAAATTGGTCAAACATTAAACCAGTGGCTGAGAAAACCAACAGATGCAATTTCAGTTCTAGTTAAGAATAATAATTAAAACTGGATATTCCAATCTTGATAAATTTTTGATTTACGAGTGTAGTCGCGGAAAATACAGGCACGTTTAGTGATGGGTGCTTCAAACATTGTATGGTCAATTACACTCGATGATGGTCCACCTTGAGTTAGCGGATCAAGACTTAGGCCTTGACAGTACTCTTTAGAAATGGATGATGGCCAATTAGGAACGGCCAATATTCCAAAACAGAGTTCAGTTCTCTGACGTTTGTAAACACTTTTAAGTTCAGTTGGACTTGAGTTTTCTAATGCTTGAATCTCTTTGAGTGTATCTTCAATATTGGGTGCAAAGAGATTCATAAAGCCTCTTAACGTATTATAGGTATAGGGCTGCGCTCTTTTAATATCGGCCAAAATAGTGGCAAGGTTATCAGTACCATTAATTTGGGCCAACACATCAACAAAGTGGTCAGCGGCCAGTAGTTGTGAAGCAAATTGTTGATCTTCCGGCGCACTATTTAAAAATACGTCCATTAATGCCAAACGAATACTCATCTCTAAACGATTTTGGATTAGAATAATCCCATACTGAAGTTCGGCCGTATTGTAGATCTCTTGAATTGCTACTCGTGGATCTCTTCCCTCGATTCCTTTAATAATGGCTTCATCGATTAGAGAGTTAATGATTGAGATTTTTTTGATGGTATCTTCAATAAGCTGGTGGTATATGCTGAAATTGGTTTTACTTGTGTCAAACTGTTCTAAGAATTTTTTTATATTAAGCATGGCCTCTTTAGGCGAAAATTTATATTTAGTTTCGGTTTTTTCATAAGCACTTGTGATAGTTTTAAGTGGGTCTGGTTGTAATATAAGCGATAGCTCTTGATTGACTCGATTTCTTGCTTTTTCCACCCACTGCTCATAATAGATTTTCATTAAATTATAATTAGGTGAATATGTTCCCGTTGGCCATTGAGTGAATGGATTGAAATCTCTAAAACTTATTGGTGAACCTGTTCCAGGATAATTAGGTACAGTCGATAACCCAAGTAAGTAAAACGGTGCCATCGAAGATGGATAAATATCTAACAGTGGAGTAGATGAGGTAACTCCATTGTAACTATATTCAGTTGGAACTAATAAGAGAATTGTCTCGCGAATGACATTCCAACGATCAGCTGGATCGGTAAACGAGTCATAGAGTTTTTTCTTCTCTGTAATGATCCCACTTCCTACCGCTTGAGCCGTTCTTACGGCAGCTTCTCGTTCAAAGACTTTTTTTAGGCGATCACCATCAGCTATATTAGAGGCCGCAACACCCGCGCGAATAGAGCCTAGCCAGTTTAGAAGAACTGGAACATCTCGATCAAACATTCGAATGGCAGAATAGAGGCCAGCGTTTGCTATGGGCATATTTCTAAATTTTGCTTTTTTGGTAATTAACATCTCGGCATCATCCATCTGACAGATTCGGCTTGAAAGTGTCTCTAGAACACAACGATAGGCTTCGATTTTAATTGTCCCATCTGAAATTTTTCGAATAGAACGGTTTAACTTATATTTTCGAGCAAACTCCACCATATTTCCAATGAAATCTGTTCCGGCCGCGAGTCCTAGTCCTAAAACCGGATTAAGATTCATGGCCGTAGCACCAACTGAAGAGAGTAGTGAAACAGATGAAGATAAAATAGTAGGGTGTTTATTTAAACAGTTTTGATTTTTAGTAATCTGACTAAACATACTATTTGAAGCATTAACCATTTGAACTAACATCTCGTTTAAGCGTGGATTGTTGTTCTTGTTTTGATAATTGGTGGTAGCTACTAAATAGGATTGATCTAATTGAATTGATGAGAGTGAAGTTTGAAGAGAATAGAGTAGTGCTGGATCACTGGTTGCTGAGATTTGAAGAAGTAGCTCTTGCTATTGGGATTTAAGTCCAGCTAGACGTGACTGATTCTCAGTTACATCGTTTAAATAGTTAAGTTTGTTAGCAAGATTATTAAGAGAAGCGATTGCACCACTTACAGTTTTACAATCTTCATCATTAGCAATGGCACGGATTGACTACATTAAGGCTTCAGCATCGCCTAGAGCAGCTTTTGTCCAAATGCCTTGCTCTTTACATGTGCCTTTAAAATTATTGAGAAGATCTAGTCCTGGAATAGCTTCAGCTTGACTGTTAGTCACTAACATAAGCTAGAGCGAAAGAACCAAAAGAGTTTTCATTTTTACCTAATAGACTAAAATGAGTTTTCGCGTCAATAAGTTTAGTAAAACTTACTCTTTTTTAAGATTAGTTGATGGGTTGAACGCTAACAAATACTGAAGGAGATAGATAGTTTTCGTCTCTTAAGAATCTTTGAATTGGTGCAACCCCTGGATGTTTTCCCCAACTGTGGGCCATAAAACGTCTGCCTGCAGTAGCGTTATCAGGTTGTTCCATTGCTGAGTAGTGATCATGAATTCCTTGGATCTGGCTTACAATAAAGAAGCTTTCGGTTCCTAAATTGTTTTTTAAGAAGCCGATTCCAATTTTATCGATTTCAAGACCATAAAGAAATTTAGTTGCATATTCAGATACTTTTTTCTTATCTTTTTCAGTTAGCGCTCCTACTTTTTTCTCTTTTTCAATAAGTTCACGAATATGGTTTATGGCCGATTTAGCATTTCGTTTTAAACTAGCTTTCTTTAATTTGGCACCTAATGTTTTCCAAAATTTTATACCATATTTTTGTTTGGTTATACCCTCGTCAAAATAGGTATCAATAAGTTGATCAATAGTTTTTTTATCGTTATTTTTGATGAATTCAATCAGAGCATTTCCTTTAAAATAGATTTTAGTTGATGCCATTAGATTTCTATATCCCTCTTTATCGCTGACATCTGGTAATACATAATCACGATAGAATGGCTCATCACTACTTTTTGAAAATTTTAAGTTGAGTTCACTAAAGAGATCATCAAGTTCGCTACGAGAAAGTGAGCGGTGGTATTTATAGGTTTCAACATTAGCTATAAAGTTCCAAGGATCATTTTCATCCATCTCTAGATCAGCTCGAATACTGTAAGCTTTAAGCTTAGTAAATTTTCCTAAAACTGGTTCAGTTATAGTGGGAGGATTGAGACTCATATTGAATCCACTGACCATAAATGAAATGCCAATTCCATCACCTTTGATACTCATACCATCGGCATAACTAATATTTTGATGATAGAATTTATACTCTTTACCACTAGCAAGTTTAATATTGGTTACCGAGGATGACTTACTTTTGTTAGAGTTAAAGATTGAAAAGGCCCTAACAAAAAAGTTACTATTGGCTCCACTTGCCTTGATACTAAATACTTCACGAACCATAACTGGCAATTTAGTTTCACCATCATTTTCAAAAAGCATCCAGTATGCCGCCAAATCATCATTAGCGTTTGACATAGTTACTACTTTGGCATCAACAAGTCCATTGTCTGTATTTTCCACATGGGGAAGATAGTTAGGTAGTTTAAATTGATAATCGTGAGCTTCGTAGAAAAATTTATTATAAGTAAACCCAATACCTAATACTGGAAAACGAATATTATCTAAATATGCAAGTTCTGCAATGGTAGCACCAAGATTAAATCCAACTTGTGTTGATTTTTCTTTGAAAACGTGTAGTTCATTAAATTCATTACGAGTAAAGTAAACTGGACTTACTGTTTTCCAAACAACACCAACATTTACACAATTAGTAAGTGAAACATCATCAAGTCCAAGTTTGGCAGTGATACTAGCATTAAGTTGAATTCCGTAAGTATCGGTAACACTTACTACTTCCATTTTATTTAAATGATTAGCGGCAAAAGATTCAATACCTACAATAACTTGAAACAGTTTGAAGGGAGAGTAGTAGGCACTCATTCTTGTTTCTGCAAAATGTATTAACTTAATCTCTTTTCTGTAAACTTTAACGTCGGCAGAAACGCTTAATGGCAATACTTGTGCAATATTTTTAAAAAATGGTGAGCTTACACTAATTTCAAATCCAAAGGTATCCATAACGACGAAAGTATTACTTTTACCATCTTCCATTCTTTTGAGAGGGTTAATTGCAACTTGTCGACTAGCAATAAGATTAATACCAGGGTAAACTGCCACACTCGAAATGGGGGTTTTGATAGGGTCACCAGTTAGAGCTAAATTGGTGCTTAACCCATCTAAACTAACTCCAGCATTACCAGAAAGTGTTGCGTGAATGTTTTTCTGTAACGATTTATTCAATCCATCAAAAACATTAAAAGTACTAGATGAAAAATTATAATTTAAAAAAGAGCTAAATTTAGTAAAAATATTTTCAGGGTCATGAACATAATCATTGTGACCTTCGAAATAGGTCGCTTTCATTACTCCATCTTTAATTTCAGGAAATTGAGGAGGATTGTAGTGACTCATTTTTGGAATGTCGTAAATTTCAAATTCATCTTCTAATTTAAATGCTTTAACAATCTCATTTCTACGAGCAATGATTTTTTGTTTGTATAAATCAGCAACAGATGCTGGCATACCTGAATCAGTAAATGCCCAGAGGATCTCTTCCCGAGACATTTTAGCAATCTGACGGGCCATCCACTTTACATCATTAAATGTCGTTGTTTGAAAACGTCTTGTTTTATTAAAAAAGTCATTCCAGTAGATTCCGACTGACTCTTTATCTGAATCCATCATATCTTCATGGAATTGATCGATATTATATTTTCTACCAATATTGCGAGTGGCATCCATGATATGTTTAAAATAATTTCCACCACCTAAAGAGAAACCTGTGTCTTGAAGTCTATGTAGTACTACATAGTTAGTTTGCCCCTCTTCATTTACACTCTCTTGAAGAATAACTTTAAAGTTAAAATCTTTAGTATCGAGCATATTTACAAACGAGTAATATAAAAGTGATGCACGATACTCTCTACGATTTTGAAAATCCCACGCTTCAGGATCTAAACTACTAATTCTTAACTCTTCGTCAGGCGATAGTTCAAATGTAGCATCAATAAATTCAACCCAATCTTCTCCGTTAGATCTACCTTTGCCGGTAATATAGGAAGAGAAATCAGCATGACCATATTTTCCAACAAAAGCACTTCTGAAAAATTCATAAGATCTTTTTCCAAGATAAAGGCGAACCTTTCCGGCATACTTCATGCTATCTTGGTTAAAACCTAAAAACTTACTTATGTTTGATGAGGCTATGTCTGAGTGAACTTCGCGACCAACTTTAATTTTTACGGTTCGTTCATCACCAAATTGATCAATGTATTTTGCATTGAATTTAGGTGATCCAAGTCCAGACAGTCGCATTTTTGTAAAAGTTAATTTTGTGTCACTTGTTGGATATTTGGAATAATCAGGATTAACAATTCTCTTTCTCTCTTCATCTGATATTTTATGCCATAATGGACTTTTGCCTGGATTAAATTTAGAAACATCAATATCGCAATCTTTAATTTTTTCAATTTCGGTTTGGGTTAATAGGTGGTTTTTATCCACTTCAGTTTGTAAACATTGTGAAACTACTGGTGCAAGATCTTCACCTGGAGTTAAATTATTTGCTTCTAAATCTTTAGAAGTATCACGATTAAATTTATAAGGATTAAAGGTTCTAACTAATATATTTTCTTCTTGTTTAATAAATTCCCACTCAGTTCTTGGTACACGATTAGGAATATAGTAAGCAACATAGAGTTTAATAAACTCATCAACGATAGCGTCTAGTTCTGTTTCTGAGACTCCATTTTGGATGCCCTCTTTTAATTCATTCATTTTTACTAACAAGAAAACGTTATAGGCCTTAAGCATTTCTTGTTTTCTTTCGTCTGACTCTTTTGCTGCCTCTTTTTTCGCTTCAGCATAACTAGCTTTGCGTGCCTCAAGTTCTTCATATAATGTTGTTTCACGTAAATCTGAGGCTAAGCTCTTTTTTTCTAAAACTAATCTTTGGATAAAATTTTCAACTTTTTCTATTGAATAGTGGCCATTATCTTTTAAATGTTTCTCTTTAAAAAGTTCTGCTACTTGAATATGGCGACCATCAAGTGGTGCGTGATCCGAAGGAATTTTTGCTATTGCTGAATAGGAGAGCAATAGATAGTAAACGACGAATAGAATTAATCGCATCTTTTTCATAATAGATCTGCTCTCACCTTAAAGGGTTAAAAAACTAATAACTGATAATAATGCGGAGCAGCTTTTGGCGGGATTAAAATATGATGAGTGTGTAGAAATTACTCTTTTATTATCAATGAATTTTGTGTGAAGTTATTGATTCACAATAGATAAAGTAAATAAATTTCATTTTTAGTAGTATTTAGATTTAGTGATCTCAATTTTTATTCTTTGTTTTTGATCTTTAGGCTATTTAAAAAGTTAAATCATGAATAATTACTTGCAGAAATTCTTTTGTAAGTTCAGCTACTTGATTTTTATCATAGGGAAAAGTTACTGTATTTAAAAAGGGCAAATGGACAAAACCAATTTTTGGAAATTGATCTTTTTCTACGTTTTTGGAGCAAAAGTGTAACAGTTGATAGCTAATATTATTACAAACATAAGTGCCAGCAGAGTTAGATATTTCCATTGGGATTAATGTTGAAGTAAATGCTTTTAAAGGAAAGTTAGTAAAATAGGCATCTGGGCCATCATTAATAATTTTTTCATGAAACTTTTTTATATCAGCTTCAAATCCACCATGGTTACAGTTAATAAAAATTCGTTCAATTGAAATTTTTTGGCGGTCTGAGGCGAGGCCTAAGGAGAGTACGATTTTGGGTTTTAACTTTAGATAATTTTCAATTAGAATTTTCGCGGATTTTTCATAGCTAACAGGAAGAATTAATGAGTGGATTTGATAATCTTCAATGACTTGTCCATTTAAAATAGTTGCCACTTTTTCACTAGGGTTTTCTTTATGATTAGCAAAGGGAATAAAGCCTGTAACGAGTATTGTTTTAGTCATGCTTCTATTATAGTCAAAAGTTCAAGTTTTCACTACTTTTTCCCGAAATAACTGGTATGTATTTTCTCGCTAAATTTTTACTTATTTTACCTGTGATTTTGTGGGTACAGTTGGCTCAAGCCAGTTGCCTTGGAACTATCTTAAATTTTGTAAAGGATTCGATTGAACTTAGAGGCAAAATATTTGGATATCACCGTACATTAGCTAGTTCTAAGCATATTCAGGTTTATGGTTCGACTTATCATTCTTTTAAAATGGAGAAGTTTGGAAGGGGTATCTTACAAAGAACAGAACGTTTTGATCAAGCTCTGACTAATATGGGATTCACTAAACCAAAACATACAACTATTTATATTAATAAGGGACAGATCATTGAGAGAACGCATGGTCCGCACCATATGGTTGAACAATCTTTTAATATTTGGAATGGAAAAATTAATGATGTGATTGTTTTAAATGAATGGGGAATGGCACCAAATCGCCTACTTAAGTCTAAATCAATTTTACAACATGAAAGAATGCACTCTATTCTCAATTCGACTTATGCAAGTAATGCTTTTGTTATTAAGCGAAATGTAGTCCAAGAAGCATTGGCAGATTTTACTACCGCGTTTTTAAATAATGATCCAAAACATGCTTTTAATTTTTATGAGAATAACTATGCGCTTAGAAATATAAAAGAACGGAAGTTTTCTAGTAGTAGAAATAATTATGTATCTATAGCTGAGATGAATTCTATTGCTAAATTTGATGGATCGTATCATCACAATTCTATTCTTTTTTCCAACGTACTTTGGGAAATTTATGAAAAAGTGGGAAAAAGAAAAATGGAAAAAATTTTAAAACCTATAATTGATGATCTGAATAGTCATTATGATAGTTTTTTGGCACTTAATAAAACTTTTCCAGATATTTACATTGGAGAAAGTGATCGTGCTTCTTTTCTATATTTTTTAAGTTCGATAGATAATACTATGAAAAAATTTCCTGACATCGAAAAAGATGTCCGTAATATTTTACAAACTAAAAGTCTTGAAAGTCATCTATCTCATTACGATGAGATAAAAAAATTATTAAGCAGTTCAAATAACGATTATACACAACAAAAATCAAGAGTTAAAGAAGCGGCAAAACTTATTGTTAAGGCCTTGCCGACGGAGATAGGGCTTGTTTACATTACTTATAAAAGTTATGATGTAATTAAAAATCTTTTTTTTAATGAGTCAAAATAGATGCTAGAGTTTAAAATTAAAACCAAAGTTTGGAAATATCAAGGCACAGCTGGCTGGTTTTTTGCTTCTGTTCCCAAAAAAACCACGGCCGACCTTAAAAAATTATTAAAAGGTAGCGCTAAGCCTTGGGGCTCCTATAAGGTTAAAGTTAAAATCGGAAATACCACTTGGAGTACTTCACTTTTTTCGGATACTAAATCTAAATCTCTTTTGCTTCCAATCAAAAAAGAGATTCGAAAAAAAGAGGGGATTATTGAAGATCAAATAGTTGAAATTCGATTTACCTTTTTAAATCTTTAACTATTCTTTTGTGGAAGTTCAACCAAAGGATACTCTTCTAAATAGCTTTCACCATTTATGCCATAATAGATAACGTTTCTAGCATTAAAATCTACATCATAGCTGACAACCCCAGCTTCCCAAGCTGATTGTAAGAATTCAGGAAAACTGCTTAATCCTGCTTGATCAGTTCTTAATGCCTTAATTAGTGCCTCACGATTAAATGGAGCTATTTGGTAAAAGTCTGTGACTAGTGGAGCACCTTGGTTTACGACGGAGCCATTTTTCATTTTATAAATAGATTGGCAAGAGGGTAGTGTCCAAAGATTTTTTTCAATTCCAGCCGCTCTTAATACTTCGGCCATGACTGGAAATCCACCCACTTTAGGGCGAATGGAGAAGGCATATTTAAATGTTTGGTTTAAATGGTCAATTAAATTACTCATGCGATTGGTACCTTTTTTAATTTATGATGTTCAGTTAACTTCTTTAACAGTTGAACTAGGCTCTTTTTTTCGGTGTCAGTTAATATAGAAAAAAAGTAGTGATCATTTTCATCGGCCAGTTTCGCTAATTGGGGAACCAGTTTGATTGCTTTACTTGTCAGCTTAATATCTTGATAGCGACGATCGTTATTTGCCTCCGATCTTATCACTAGCTCTTTTTTTAAAAGTCGGTCAACTAGCTTCGAGACTGCTCCTCTAGTCAGTCCGGTTAAAGCAGCAACACTACTAGGAGTTGTTGATTTTTGATTAGTAAACATCTCTCGCAAAATGACCCATTCTGCTACCGTTACTCCACTTTGATCTAACTTTCTTGCAAAAGAAAAAGAGACGGCGTTAGAGAGTGTACGTAGATGGAATCCAATATGCGATTTTAAATCACTGGGTTTATTTGTCATGAAGTGATTATAGTTTACTAGGAAACTATTGTCAAGGAAATTATTTAGAGTCATCAGATTCTATTGTCTAAAAAAGAGATTAATCTAGAGTTTAAAATAGCCGAATGGATCTCTGTGATATTATTTAAGACTCTCATTATTCTCTTTGTAGCGTGGAGTGTTTCACCTAATTACACTTATTATCAATCTGATTTTAAAAATGAAAAAGCACTTGAACGGATATAAAAAACAGTCCTTTTCCTCATTGTGATGAGAAAAAATATAAAATCTTAAGAGCGGCCTTGAGTATTGAGGATCCTTTTGCTCGTTATAGTTATTTGGATAAGGCAATTACTCCGTTACGTAAATCTTGTCTTTCTAATGCCTTATCTGGGATTAGATAGTATTTGCCGCTATTTATATTACTCTATTTAACTTCTATTATAAATTAGGTCTTAAATTAAGCTTTAAAAGGATTTTTTATGCGCATTTTATCGACACTTATACTGGCTACTTCACTGGTTTCATTTTCTACAATGGCCGAAGTTATGAAAAGAGCGGATGAATCGGCTTGTGATGCTCTTAAGTCTTCACCGGATGATTATACATTGTGTTTAGAGCGAGCTCAATTACTAGGAGATGATGGTGCGGCCCTTAAAGGTATGGAAGCTTGTGAGAGTCTTAAATCTTCACCTGACGATGCCTTGTGCTTAGAACGCGCTCAAGCGTATGGTGATGATAGTGTTGGCGCTCGAGGAGTTAGAAGTAGAGAAATTAAAGAGGCGAGTGGCAAAACCGCCGAAAATAGAGCTGGAACAAGAGGACTCAGAAGCATTAAAGAAAATAATGCGCATGCTGATTCGAAAAAGGCAGCAGGTGTAGAACACCATCTTTAGTAATTGTGAGTTAAGTGATGATTCTAAAAATATTGCATGCCCTTTTGGGAATTTTAAAAAGAGTCCTGGTGTGAATGATGATTTTAGAAATATCATTAAAAAGATCATAATTTCCACTCTCGTCATAAAGACAAAATTAAACACCACAAAGGTACCAATCAGTAGCTTCGAATACGTATATTATCTAACGCATTCAGACTCCTTTGATTATTTAAACAATCAAGAGTAGACTCTTAAGAACTAAAACTAAGGAGTCCTCTATGACAAAATTAACACTCAAAGGTAACGCAATAAACTCAATCGGTGAACTTCCCAAAGTCGGATCCAAAAGCACCTGACTTTCAAATGGTAAAAATGGATTTAAGTGAAGTGAGTCTCTATTCAGTTAAAGCTAAATACAAAGTGCTTAACATTTTTCCCAGTGTAGATACTGGAACCTGTGCGACTAGTGTACGGACCTTTAATAAAAATATTTCTGATTTTCCCAATGCCGTAGTTTTAAATTTATCTATGGATCTGCCGTTTGCTTTAAAGGCGCTTTTGTGGTGCTGAAGGAATTACTCGCGCAGAATCAGCCTCGGATTTTTCGTTCGAACTTTAGTAAAACTTATGGACTAGAATTTGCGGATGGCCTTAAAAGGTCTCTGTTCACGTGCGGTTATTGTTTTGAATGAAAATAATGAGGTTCTCTATTCAGAGCAAGTAGGTGAGATTTCGAGTGAGCCAAACTATACGGCGGCTTCAAAAGTACTTAAGTAACAAACTATTGAAGCCCTAAAAGTTTTTAAGTTCGGCGTCTATTTCAGATGGATCTTTGTAGAAGCCCTTTTTTACCGGTTTTTTCGAGAATGGTTTGAGCAATATGCATTACTCTCATAGGTATTTTGAGGACGATTAAAATAGATCTTATCTTGATAGGCGTCGGCTGCAATAATTTTCCAGCCTCTTTTGCGTAACTCTTTAACTAGCGCATCCACAAACATGACAGTCGCATCTACTTCGTGCAGTAGCATTGACTACATGTTTTGGTGAATACCCTAAATATTTTACAGCAGCACTATCATAATATTCAGCAGCACCGATGAGATAATCTACAAAAGTTTTTCAAGCTTTGGGTAATCAATATTTTTTTAGCATCTCGTGCTTGATTAAGTCGCCAGGAGAAAGATATTCATCATCATCAACTGATACCATTCCATTGCGGTATCCATGCTCCTTTTAACCACTCGCATTTGATCTCTTAATTTGGGATCACTTCCTTCATTTAAATAGGGATAACGAAAAAATTTTTGACCCTTAATAAGAGGAGTAAGCATTTCTTCAGCTGCGAGCGTATCTTTGGTATATTTTTAAGTCCCACCCTCATCTAGTTTGACATGCCAGCAAGTGTGGTTTCCGATAAAGTGGCCGCTATCCACTGTATTTTTTAATTGCTTAACGCCATCTTTGCTATCTTTACAAGGATTAGCAAAAATCATAGCGCCTTTAACTTTTAAATTATTTAGTTTGGTAATTAAGGTCTCGGTTCGCTGTTTGGATTCAAAAAAGGTGAGTTATTCCCGGGAGCATCATCAAAAGTGAGTGCAATCTCTTTAGCTAAAAGTTGAGTAGAGACTAGAATTAAAAGAATAATAAGAAGCTTCATTAACAATGATTTTTAATCAAGTATAGATTTTTGTCTATTTAGGAAAATTCTGCTACACTTTTTCAAAAACTGAGATCCCAATTATGAACAATTATAGTCCAATTTTACTGCCAGGAATTGTCTTAGTTCTCTGGACCATGTTTATGTGGCT
The DNA here is from genome assembly GCA_046328975.1 of Bacteriovoracaceae bacterium. GTDB lineage: Bacteria > Bdellovibrionota > Bacteriovoracia > Bacteriovoracales > Bacteriovoracaceae > JAXLVO01. The sequence continues at coordinate 15,289 of JAXLVO010000026.1, forward strand.
CTGGATGTATATAACGAGAATTCCAGCTATTTACCAAAGCAAAATGAAGCTTGATCAGATGCACCTCGGGGAGAGCAGATGAATACGCTACCACCGAAAGTTCGCTGGAAAGCGGATAACTACAATCACCTGATGGAGCAGCCGACGATTTTTTATCCGATTATTATTATTTTAGCGATGATGGGACATGGGGATGGCGTAAATCTGACTTGGGCTTGGGTCTATGTGGGGTTAAGAGTGGTGCATAGTTTTTTTCAATCCCTTGTTAACATAATTGAAATTCGATTTACACGCTGTTTCTGCTTTCAAGCATTGCGCTGATTGCTTTAGCGGTAATGCGCTTAATATTTGTAGAAACGCATAAGGAAAAAAATGCTCGATAAAAAAATTGCTAACGATGTAATTTGCGAAGCACAATATGGGTGCCACTTTTTGTGACATTTTTGTTGAAAAAAATGTACAAGGAGAGCCTTTAAATCTTCAGTGGTTAAAAATATCGATAGCGGAACCGATTTTGGCATTGGAGTTAGGCTAATTTTTTGGAACGAGTACTTTACGGCTATACTAATTCAGATAAGCGCGATGATCTCTTAACGTTAACCAAAAAACTGGGCTCCTATTATAAAACCACTAAGAGTGTTACACTCAAAGATCTAAGTTTTACTAATGCTCTGAAATTTGCTGATGTAAAAAAAATTGGGAGTGGTAAAAATGATTTAGCTCATAAAGTAAGTTACTTAAAAAATCTCGATAAATTAGTGCGAGCTGAATCGGAAAAAGTTTCGCAGGTAAATATTAGTACGCTTTTAAGAGATCAAACTATTGAGGTTTTTAATTCGGAAGGGCTCTATGCGACTGATCGTCGTCCCTATGTAAGACTTATGACTACCGCAATTACTAAAGATGGCAATAATCAAGCGACAGGTTTTTACCATCCGGGAGGGTTTGGGGGATTTGAGCTGATTGAAAAATTAAATTTAGCTGAGCATGCAAGTTATATAACAAAACAATCATTAACCAATTTATACGCAAAACCATGTCCGGCCGGTAAAATGGCAGTGGTAATTGATAATGGATTTGGTGGTGTGATTTTTCACGAGGCCTGTGGCCATTTACTCGAAACTACCGCTGTTGAAAAAAAATCTACCGTTTTTTGGGATAAGATGGGTGAAAAAATCGCGCATGAAGCTGTCAGTGCGGTTGACGATGGAACGATTGATTATGAGTGGGGCTCACTCTCTATTGATGATGAAGGGATGAAAACAGAGCGAACGCAATTAATTAAAAATGGCATTCTAACTGATTTTATGTGTGATTATGTTGGCCACTTAAAAACTGGATATCGCAGAACTGGTTCTGGTCGCAAACAGAGTTATAAATTTGCTCCAGCTTCTCGTATGCGAAATACTTTTATTGAACCTGGTAAATATAATTTAGATGAACTCATAGCTAGTATGGATGATGGTTTATACGCTAAAACTATGGGTGGAGGTTCTGTTAAAGGGTCAGGTGAATTTAATTTTAGCGTGCAAGAAGGGTACCTAGTTAAGAACGGAAAAATTACTGATACGGTTAAAGGGGCGACTTTAATTGGTAGAGGTGAAGATATCATGCAAAAAATCAGTATGGTGGGGAATAATTTTTCACTAGCAACTGGTATGTGTGGTTCTGTTAGTGGATCAATTCCTACAACCGTGGGACAGGCGGCACTCAAAGTTGATGATATCTTAGTGGGAGGTGGCGGATGAATTTAGATATTAAACAGAGTATGGAGATGGTTTTAAAGCATGCGCTTAAAGAGGGTGCTGACGCTTGTGATATCATTGTAAATAGCGGTGAAAGTTTTTCACTGGCCGTGCATAAAAATGAGATTGAAAAATATCAAGTTAGTGGCTCAAAAATTTTAGGTATTAGAGTTATTAAAGATAGAAAAGTTGGGATCTCTTACTCTGAAAGTTTCGATGAAAATGAATTAAAAAGCTGTGCAGTAAATGCTATTTCTAATTCTCGGTTTTTTCAGATGTTAATGAATGAAGTTATTGAAAAAACTTCTGACATGAAGATACCTAAAAGTGATTTTAATCAAAAAGATAGTTCAACTATTGAAGATAAAATTAAATTAGCGCTCTATCTTGAAAGTGAAGTGTTAAAAAAAGATAAACGCATTGAGAGTGCCCCTTATAATAACCTAATGAAATAGACTCACACCACTATTATTTAAATTCATAGGAACTTTTCATTACTATAATGAAAAATATTTCACCTGTTATACTTCAGCTTTAGCTAAAGAGAAGGATAAAAGTGCACTATTCTATTATAGTAGTCAGTCCAACACTTAAAGAATTAGATACTAAAAAATGTATTGATATGAGTGTTGAACACCTCAATTGGCTAAACGCAGATCCTGTTCCAACCGGAAATTACGATGTAGTTTTTTCTAAAGATGCTATAGCCGAATTTTTCTGGGTCTTTTCTGGCATTTTTTCCGCCAAAGGTGCGATGGAGAAAAGAGTAATCCATTTGCTGATAAGTTAGATTCAAAAGTTGCAGTTAGCGACTTAACGATTAAAGATTGTCCACGCTATAAATCGGCCTTTTTTCACTATGATTATGACGGAGAAGGGGTTCCAACTACTGACTTAACTTTAATCGAAAATGGGGTTTTAAAATCCTTTTATCATAATAGTGTGACAGCAAGATTTTTCAAAACAAAGTCAACTGGTCACGCCAGCCGTTCCCCTAAGTCGGCCTTAGGAGTTAATGGAACCATTAAAGTTATTTCAGCTGGGAAAGTAAACGAAACTGACACTTTAAAAGGAACCTATTTAGAACTCTATTCACTAGATGGACTCCATTCCGGTGCCAACGCTGTTAGTGGTGATTTTTTCATTGGAGCCAGTGGTTATCTTTGTGAAAATGGAAAGCGTGTTAAACCAGTTAACGGAATTACGGTGGCAGGCAATTTCTTTGAGGCGTTGAAAAAGATTGGTGCTATTGGTGATCATGGGAATGGAAGTTAATTCTTTTTCTCTTTGAAAACGTTATTTTTGAGATATTTTGATATTGTTTTTGACATATGATTTGATCTTTCAATAATCGCTTCATTATTCCATAATTTCTTATGAGACTTAGCTTTCTTTTATGTAGAATTCTTTTATCAAAAGTAATACTTCCCCCATTTTCAACCATTGTCAAATTGCCAAATGAAAACTGGATCTCTCTATCTGATTGGCTCAACGTTTGAACTGTGTCATAATATAGATATCTTATCGAGTCATTTTTACTATTTTTTTATTCTCCTTATTTGATGAATAAATCCTACTATCACCTTAGTCGTACTATCTTCAATGAAGTATTTTTCATTGAGATCATTTAAGTTCAGGGTTTGAAAATTTTTTCAATTAATGGTTCTAAATAAACTTTGCACCTTTAATTTATGTAGGAACTTATAACAATCTGATTATTCTGTTGTTTTTTATGTTTTTTAGATAAAAGTGTAAAAAAGTTATCATTGACAAGAACTAAAAACTTTCAAATAATTTTTAATCTCTTTATAAGTATCTATTTCTATTTCAGGTGTGTCCGGTAAGAATTTGTTGAAAATCTTTTTCTATATTCTTTATAATTTTGTGGTTTGCTGATTCTTATCTAATATTGTTTTTAGATGGTTAAAAAGATCATTGTTCTTAAAATAAATTAGACACTTAATAGTCGAACAATCAGACTAAGATTATTCCAATCAGTGGCATATTCATCTCACTATCCCTAATTCAATAGTTTTTAAAAAGATCTATAGAGCTTAACTTGATAGAATTATCATTTAAAACAATTTAATAGCTTTATCATAGGAATCAAAAAGTAATATCGTTTTTAATTCTATCATAGATTTGATTTTATCATTTTTTTTTTTTCTATTTCATTTAAATAAATAACAGTCAAATAGTAAGATTTCAATTTTGGCTTTACAATTTCTTCTTCTCCTCTCGGTATTTTAAAGCTAGTTCCTATAATTTCTTTTCTTATATAACATTTTTATTTTTTAATTTTTCTTCGAGGCTAGCTCCTTTAATTGAGCGTGTTCACCTATCGGAACACTAGAATAATTCCAGATCATTTAAAATAGCTCTTCATATGCCTCATCCCCAGCCGGTTAATCGCATAAAACTGATTATGGGCCTTACAAAGCAAACGAATATTTTTTTTCTCATTGGTGCCGCCCTGTGAAACAGCTTTAATGTGATCAAATTCTAAAAAGTGGATGCTCTCACAGCCAGGATATTCACATTTTTGATTTGATCTCATCAAAATCTCTTTTTTAGTTTTAGCAGGAATGGTTCTTGGGTTATTGGAGCCTTTGGAGTGAATCGTTTTTGTCTTTGTCACATCGGTGCTGCTTAAAGCAATATCTAGCGCTTTTTCAATGATTAGTGCGGTATCATAGCATTTAGTTCTGGCCTTTAGTTTTTCTAATTTATCCATAACTTTTTGGCTTAAGTTTAGCGAAAGTCTCGTTTCTGTTTCTGAAACTTTTCTACTGTTTTCATTGGGAAGAGTAGCGGTTGGTATTAGTTTAAAAATCTCAGTTTGTATTTCGCTGTTAGTTTTATTTTGGATTTTACTAATAACATCTATTTTAGTGTCTTTATCTTGATTTTTCATCATGATCTGTAGAGTGGTTATGCCAGATAGGTGGAGATTGCCTTTTTTGACTAGATTTTTAACTTCGGGAATCTCTTTTACTAGGCGTAACGCTTGCATTCTTCTGTAGGCAGCGGACTCTGAGTAGCCATGCTCTTTAATGAGGTATTTTATGATACTAGCGTGGCCCATTTTAGCATAGAGTCTGGTGTCGTAGACGATTTGTAATTGATCTAAGATTTGAACTAATGTTGCTCGTTCGGTTATTACTAGCGTTTTTATTTTATTATGAATTAGCATTTCTGATTGAGTTAGTTGCAACTGAATTCTCCTCTGAAAAAAGTGAGTTACTTTAACATTTTTTTTATAAATGGTATAATTATTTGTAACTAACTTTGAATTTTTCAAAGTAGAAATTCAGATTGTTTTGTCTTATTTAATTAGTGCTTCTAATTTTGCGTGATCAATCTTCTGCATAGTCATCATAACATCAAAAGCTTTTTTGGCCAGTTTAGCATCAGAACTAGTCGTGAGTTCCAGCAGTATTCTCGAGGTAATTTGCCATGAAAAACCCCAGCGGTCTTTACACCAACCACACTCACTAGCAGCGCCACCATTATTAATAATCGCATTCCAATAGCGATCGGTCTCGGTCTGATTTTCAGTGATGACCATGAAACTTACGGCCTCGTTGGGTTTAAAAAATGGGCCACCATTTAGGCCTACAAATTTACGTCCGAGTACTGTAAACTCAACCGTTAGTTCGCTATTAGCTTTGCCACCAGGAAAGTCACTAGGTGCTTTATTCGTTTTTCCTACACTACTATTGGGAAAAGTAGCGGCATAGAAAGCAGCGGCCTTACTGGCCTCACCATGGTCAAACCAGATACAGGTTACAAGTTCATTCATATTTTTTCCTTTTCAACTATTGTCTTAAGTTTATTTAAACCCTGTTCAAACATACCACCAACATACTTATCCATATTCATAAACATTATGGTACACATTAAACGTGGGATAAAAGGTTGTTTGCCTGAAACGGTCCAAGTCATCTGAGTGGTTTCACCTTGAGGAGTTAAAATAAACTCGGCTTCTTGACTCATCTCCATGGGTTTAGTGTAACTGATTTTAGTCTTCACGGATTGATTAGGTGTTATCCCAATGACTTCAGCTTTGGCGTTAATGATAATATCTCTTTTAATAAGGTAGTCAGCGGGCTTTAATGCCGCAATAACAATAAAAATAGCCAGTATAATTCCTAACCCTGCTAATATTTTTTTAAGCATAAATTCTCCTTTAATAATTTTTTTTCAGTTTGCATACTAACTAGTATGTTGTTAAGGTGGAATAATTTTGTTATATTATTTAAGTGGTTGTGAAAAAAAAAGTTCTCATAAAATCGCGTGATCTTGAAAGAACCAGAAAAGAGATTCTGGATGCTGCCTTTATGCTAGTTTTTACTAATGGGTTTCAAGGGGTAAGTGTTGATGACATTGTTAAAAAAACTAAACATACCAAAGGTGCCTTTTACCATCAGTTTCCGACTAAATTAGATTTAGGTTATGCTTTGGTCGATGAAGTTATAAAACCCATGATCATCGAGCGATGGATTCAACCACTCGAAAATTTTGAAAATCCTTTGGAAGGAATATTAGTCCAAATGAAAACCTTGATCGGGGAGAGTGATCCTCAGTATCTAAAGCTTGGTTGCCCTTTAAATAATTTAGTGCAAGAGATGTCACCTATTGATAAAGGCTTTCAGCAGCGATTACAAAATGCTTTAAATCTTTGGATAAGTGAAATGGATAAGCAGTTAAAGCGAGCGAAAAAATCGGGTTTTTTAAAGGCAGAGGTTGATACTAAAGAGCTGGCCTTTTTTGTAGTTATGGCACATGAAGGATTTTATGGGATGTTAAAAGGGCTAGGTGACGCTAAGGCTTTTTCAGCTCTTTATAATACACTGAATGATTATTTTAAGATGATAAAAAAATAAATTAAAGTAATGATTGTGAGTATAGCAAAAAGCCACACTCACATTATTTATAAATTTTTAATTAGAAGCCTGAAGTTACACTAAATTCAGCTGCAACTTGGTCATTGTTCTCTTTTTTACCAATTTCATATTTAAGTTTTACTGATGCTTTAACTCTTCCATCATTGGTAATATTTCTTGTTGCCATAATGATTGGTTTTACGGGATAAAATGGAGAGCTAAACGTTTTAAGGTTAGCTTCATAGCCAGCAACTACGGCCAATTCTGAGTCTCTATCTATTAAATAACCAAGTCCTCCCGCTAATGTTGCCTGAAGACCTGAATGGTTTACTTTGCTGCTATCTTGTTCAGCGGCAACTCCAACACCCATTTGAGCAATATAATATAATCTTGATTCTTCTAAAGCACCTTCATTAGAAAAAATAGCATTAACTGATTGGCTATTTTCACCTAATGAGATACTTCCACCTATTTTGTCTCGAGAAGTAAGTTTTTCTGCAAAGCTTGCAGTTGATAGTACTAAAAGAGAAGTAACAATTAATTTTTTCATAAATAATCCTTGGTTATGAATAATACAAAGTTTTTTTATGTTATTTTTTGCAAGTTAAAGGCCAAATATAAGCAGCTGATTTTATGTTAAATATTGAGAAGCAATAGTGGTAATTTAGTTAGGTTATATACAGGTTGTTTAAAATTTTGACAGTTAAGCAAAGCCAAGTTCTAATTTTAATTGCAGATATAAATTGTCTTTTAGACATAAAAGGAGCCTTAGGTGCGCATAATATTTTTAACTTTACTGTTTTTAACCTTTTCAAAAATAGTAATGGCAGAACAAGATAGATTTCTATTGGGTGGTGGGCTTATTCATATAAGTAAAACCTCTAAAACCTATTTTGAAATAGGCGTAGAGTATGAGCATCGATTTGATCAAGTGTGGGGGATGGGTGCTCAGGGTAACTATATTTTCTCTGATCCGGCGATAACACTCTTAGCAGTTCCCACACTTTTTATTCATCCGACTCAGTCAATTTTATTAAACCTATCACCGCTTTTTGAATTTGGGGCAGATAACGGTAATCATGTGGGAGGTAGAGTAGGCGGAAGAGCAACCATTCCATTAGGTCAAATGGCCATAATTCCTTCAATTGGCGTAGATTTAATTAATGGAGGAACCAATCTAATTTTTGGTTTAGGACTGCAGTTCTAATGAGAGTAGCTCTATTTCAATTTAGTATACTTTTTATCGTTGTCCTTTTTAACCATTGTTGGATTTTTGCGCATGAACAATTTTTTGATGGAATAATTTTCTGGTCGGTTAAGAATCTTCCTCACGTTAACAGCATCGACTATTTCAAACATATTTTTACCAATTTTAGTGGGCATGCTGGACAATATAGACCACTTGGTTTTTTTGGTTATTTTTATATTTTAGGCCAACTATTTGATAGTAATTTTATATTATATAGTTTGGTATCATTAATTATATTTACATTAACTGCTTATCAAATAAAAAAATGGGCCCTATTTAATTTTCATAATGAAAAAATTGCTTGGTTTTCAGCTGTACTTTATATTTTTGCTCCAGCAACACTCTTTTTAGTTTTTGATATAAGTTGTGGTGGGAAATATCTATTAACCAGTTTAATTCTTATCTACCAATTAAACTATATTGATCAAAAAGTTATAGGAGAAATTAATTTTAAAAATGCGACAATACTTTTTGTACTTAATTTAATAGCATTTCTATTACATGAGGGATGTCTGACTTTCCCTATAGTTATTTTACTTTATACCCTTTTTAGAAAAAAAAGAGTCTCTTTTTACTATGTTATTAACTTTTATCCTTCAATACTGTTTATATATTTTAGATTTATAGTTTTTAAAGCACCTAGCAGTGGGATTATGCATGTTGGATTAAATAGACTTTGGGAGAATTATAGTGAACTCAGTGGCGTACTATGGAATCCTATTTTTAATCTATTCAATGTAGGATATTTAGGATCTTTTAGTGCTTTAATAATTGCTTTAATTGTGTTTTATAAAAAACGAAAATATGATCTTGTTTTATTTTTTATAATGAATCTTATTTTAATTTCACCTTTCCTGTTTTTAGATAGTCATTTAAAAGGAAATGTTATTTTAAAAGGAGCAGGTTGGGCCCTTATTCCAACGGTTATTTTTGTGGCAAGTAGTATTAATAGTTTAGAGTTAACTAATCGTCCTAAATTTTTAAATGGACTATTGTTTTCATTCTTAGTGATTGTAAATATCTTTTTTTATGAAATCAAAAAGCGAATTGAACCATATTTAACTGAAATTGAAGTTATACAAAAAGAATATTTAGCAAGAATTAGAACGGCAATTCATAAGAAAGATAGTGAGTATATTAGAATTACTGGTGCCTATTATAAATTTCGAGGAACCCCTGATATCAATAATGCCATAACTATCTATCAATCTGAGAATATTCCTGGAATGCTTTTAAAATATTTCCCAAATCAAAAATTTATCTTAACTAATTCTGCTAGATATAACAATGAAGGAGTTGAGATGGAGACTCTGGTTCAAGATGGATATTATCTCTATGTTTTATCGCGTGAAGAGAATAGACTTTTAGTAGTGGATCGTTTTAACTTTCAAAGTACTCTTAATCAGAAAATTAAAGCTGATTTTGAAGTTTTTGATTTTCCAGAAATTGATCAAGCTAAATTCTTTTAAAGAATAGCTATGAAATTATAGAATTTACAACTTTATCCTTATCCACGTTCTCAGTTTTTTTAAATTGATCAATATTGTTTAAAGTTGTCATTGCTATCACTTCTAAAGACTCTTTAGTGAGAAAAGCTTGGTGAGAGGTAATTAGTACATTGGGAAAAGAGAGTAAGCGGGCCAGCTGATCATCTTGTAAAATTTTATTCGATAAATCTTTAAAAAAAACATTCTCCTCTTCTTCATAAACATCTAGGGCCGCACCACCAATTTTTTCACTTTTTAATCCAGAGATTAGGGCCTTTGAGTCTATAAGTGCACCTCTTCCTGTATTAATAATGATAACTCCATTTTTCATTTGGCTAATCTGTTCTTGATTAATTATATGATGAGTTTGCGGGGTTAGCGGTAAATGGAGAGATATAACATCTGATTCCTTACAGAGTGTATTTAAATCCGTATAACTAATTTTAGGGTTTTTTTCTAGTGTGCTATTTTTAACTTGATCACAAACCAGAACAGAACAACCAAAAGCAGTCATAATTTCTGCGAAAATTTGGCCAATTTTTCCAGTTCCAATTACGCCGATCTTTTTTTGATACAGGTTTATTCCGACTAGTCCATCTAAAGAGAAATTTAATTCACGTACACGATAATAGGCCCTATGGATATTTCGACTTAGAGTTAAGAGCATTCCGGTAGCAAATTCAGCTATAGCGTGAGGGGAGTAAGAGGGGACTCTTACAACTATAATTCCAGCATTATTTGCTGCTTTTAAATCAACATTATTAAATCCAGCAGATCTTAGAGCTATGATTTTTACTCCTAACTTTGCAAGGATGCTAATACACTTTTCATTAATATGATCATTAACGAAAACACAGACGGCAAAAGCGTTTTCCGCCAGTGTGGCCGTCTTCTCATTAAGTCTAGTCTCTAAATAATTTATTTCAAAGTTAAAATGGGTATTAGCTTGATTAAAAGCTTTCTTGTCGAATCGATGAGTATCAAAAAATGCAATCTTCATTTAGTTATCAATTAATTTTTGGCATTTAAGGCTTTCACCAGTGCTTTACAGTACATTTTTTTAAGCTTAATAGGAGAGCCTTCCCCTTCAAAAGCACGAAACCCTTTTTTGTAGTCAGTTGTTGAGCGCATTGTGTGGAATACTAAAATAAATTCTGGCATATATGGAAAATGCATTTGAGCTTCATTCATAAGTTCCAGGTACTGGTACCATCGCTCTTGATGAGCATCAATAGTATTGTCTAAAGGGAATTTTATGCCTTTAATTAAACTTTCAGTGCCTAATCTTTGATCTAAGATAGCAAGTGTTCCAAAATTTTTATCGTAAGCAGCTCTTTTAATTGAGATGTTGAGTTCGGGGCAGTTAAAACCGACGTTGGCAAAAGTTGAAAATGAAAATGTCATAAATAGCAAACTAATTAAAAGTTTCATAATGGATCCTTGGTTAGGTTTGTTTAAAAGATTATATAAAACTTTAAAATAGCTTGTCTATGCACAAAATATTTTTTGTAAGGCCTGAATCAGTTTTACAATTTTGGTATCACTTATGCTATAGTAAGAAAAATTCCCATCCCGTCGCACTTTTAACAGTTTTTCTCTGTGCATCCTATTGAGAAACTGTGATAGTTGAGACTGAGAAATATCACATTTTTCTAAAATTTCACTTACATTTTTTTCTCCATCGACTAGATGGCACATAATCATCAAGCGTTGAGCGTGCGCCATCACTTTGAGTAGTGAGGTTGCCTCTTCACAATGAGTTTCCATTTTTTTAAGATTCATGGAGATGCTCCTTTCTTAATTCATGATATCTTTTTTTACCAATTAACCAGTAATAAAATAGTGGAACAGCAAAGCGACCTAATAGGGTAGCTGCTACTTCTCCAAAAATAAGGCTAACCGCTAAGCCTTGAAAAATTGGATCAAATAGCATTACAGAACTTCCTACAATTACCGCCATAGCAGTTAATAGCATAGGTCTAAATCTTAAAACTCCAGCACCAATTACGGCATTTTTTAAATCTTTACCATTGGCAATTTGATGTTCAATAAAATCAACCAGAATAATTGAGTTTCGAACAATGATTCCAGCTCCGGCAATAAATCCAATCATAGAGGTCGCTGTAAAGAATGCACCTGTTAGATAATGGCCAGGACTATTCCAATTAGTGAAATAGGAATAGGTGCCATTATAACTAAAGGAACTAGAAAACTTCTAAACCAGCCAACCACTAAAATATAAATTAACACCATAACAATCATGAAGGCAGCACCTAAGTCTCTGAAAACTTCATAGGTAATAAACCATTCACCATCCCATTTAATTACGGGAGCGGTTAAATTCCATGGAACCTCAGCAGTTTGAGTAGGATAAGCTATTTTAGGTTCTAATTTCATAATTCCATAGACGGGCGCCTCTTCATTTCCTGCTAATTCAGAAAAAACATATTCAACTGGCTTTAAGTTTTTTCGATAAAGAATCTCAGTTTCTCTTGTCTCTTTAACTTTTAAAACATCATGGGCCTTAACAACACCGGCTTCAAAACTCGGTAAGGACTCATAGGCAAAAGGGTTTTTACCTGAACGCGTTCCTTCTTCAAGCGAAAGATCGATATTCACCTCTTCAGGGTATTTTGTATCATTAATGGTAGCCACTTTTGTTTCATTAAAAATTAGTTGTCCTAAATTCCATAGTTGAAAAGCTTTGGTTCCATGCACACCTGATTTTTCGTAGTCGTAGGGATAGATAATTCTTGGGCGGCCTAAACGCCAACTTACATCAAGATCAACTACACTTGGTTCATTAGCAAAAACTGAGGCTACTGCTTTTCCAGCCGCTCTTCTTTCTTCTTGTGTCCTTCCATAAATTTCAGCTACCATAGTCGCCATCACGGGTGGACCTGGTGGAATTTCAAGGACTTTTGAGATAACGCCATTTTGAGTTGAGAAATTTTTAATAAGAGGTCTTAACTCATTAATAATCTCATGACCCGATTTTTTTCTTTGGTGTTTATCTAAAAGAACTATATGTAAGTCACTCATATACTCTTCCTGTCTTAGAAAAGTATGTTTTACCATTCCGGAAAAAGAGAATGGAGCAGGTCCACCTGTAAAAACTTGTACACTTTTAACATCAGGGTGTTTCAATAATGCTTGGGCCAACTCTCCGGTAGATTTGTTTGCCACTAATAGTGGAGTTACCGTTGGATAGTCCAGCGTGATTTGAAATTCACTTTTATTATCAAATGGTAACATTTTAACTTTTACAGATCGGTTAACAAAAAAACCGATTGCAATAAAAAAAAGTAAAATAATTAGTAAAGTGAAGGAGATGGCCCAACGCTTTTTTTCAAGTAAATGGAGCGTGATCCAGATATAAATTTTATCTAGTTTGGAAGTAGCCTCTTCTTGATGAGAATGGTTTTCCGTATGTTTTAATATACGTACAGCGGCCCAAGGAGTAACAATAAATGCAACGAAAAGTGATAAGATCATTGCAAAGCTAGCTCCCACTGGAATGGGTTTCATATAGGGGCCCATTAGCCCTCTTACAAAGGCCATAGGCAGAATGGCACTAATAACGGTGAATGTTGCAAGAATAGTTGGATTTCCCACTTCGCTTACAGCATGAAGAGTGGCCTTGACAATTCCAAGTCCTGGATAACTTTTTAAATAACGTTCAATGTTTTCAACTACGACAATAGCATCATCAACTAAAATTCCAATTGAAAAAATTAGTGCAAATAGTGTTACACGGTTAAGTGTGTAGCCCATGAAATAATAAATGGCCAAAGTTAAAGCAAGAGTTACTGGAATAGCAATGGCAACAACTAGAGATGCTCTCCATCCCATGGCAAGCGCAATTAAGAGAGCAACTGAAAAAGTTGCAATAAGTAGATGTTCAATTAGTTCTTTAGATTTTTCATCGGCCGTTTTACCATAGTTTCTAATAATACTTAATTCAATATCTTGGGGTAGATCTTTTTTAAATAGATTTACTCGTTTGAGTAAATTTTCGGCCAAATCAACAACATTGGTTCCTTTACGTTTAGAAAAATTTAAAGTGACCGCCAATTCACCTTCAATCTTTTTTTCTTTATCGTAATACGTAGATATTCTTCTGCGCTCTTCCGGTCCATTGGTGACAGTTGCAATATCTGAGACTTTTATTATTCTTTCCAGCTCTACTGCCGATAGGAAGATTGAGAATATCATTGATGTCTTTAATTTTTTCCACCAACTTCAACATCATAAACTTCACTTTTTGACCAATTTTTTTCCGGCAGGCATTAAGATGTGATTCTGTTTTAAAGCGGAGAATAGATCTTCTAAGTTAACAGAGTATTTTTGTAAAAGTTTGAGATTAGCTACAACTCTAATAGCACGTTTTACTCCTCCTAATAGTTCAGTTTTTCCGATATCAGGCGTACTTGAGAGTTCTCTTGCTAGAGGTGCAACTAATTCACGTAACGAGAAATCATCTCGTTCTTTGGATGAAAAGGTGAGTGATAGAAAAGGAACATCGTCAATACTATAAGATCGCACTTCAGGTGGCATGACATTACTAGGAAGTTCTCCCATGATAGTCATAAGTTTGTGGTGAACTTTTACTAGCGAAGGCTCTACTGGTTCATTAACTTTGAAACGAACTGTAATAAGTGTACCATGAGGTCTAGAGGTTGAGTAAATATATTCAACTCCATCAAGTCCCCATAATGCTCTTTCAATTGGTTCGGTTACAATTCTTTCTACCTCATTTGCCTCCATGCCAGGTGCTGCTAATTGAACATCAATCATGGGAACAGTTATTTGGGGCTCTTCTTCTTTGGGTGTGAAAAAGACAGCTAAAATGCCTAAAAGAAGTCCTACGAAAATGGTGACGGGAGTTAACTTTGAGTTAACAAATCCTTCAGCGAGTTTTCCGGCAAAGCCTTTTTTTACTTTTGGTAAATTCATTTTTAATTCCCTAGAAAATAGATTTTTGTTGAGGTTTGTAAATAATCTTCTTCTATTCTGTTTTTATTTTCAATTAAATCAATTCTTCTATTGGCAACTTCAGCTAATTGTAAGCCCGTTAGATTTCCAGATCGGTAGAGTTTAATAGCATTAATGGCCTGTTCATTTAATATTTTTTCAGAATCGTCTAAAATTTTAAGTGATTCAATCAAGGTGGATTTCGCTGAAGTTAAATTGTAAAAATCAATTCTTTCATTCTGTTTTAAACTTGCAAGTTTTGCTTCTTGAGATAAGTAGCGAGCTTTAGCTTCACTGACTCTTCCATAGGAATCATTATTAAAAATATCCCAGCGCAAATAGATTCCTACCGCTAAAGAGGTATCGTTCTCTCGACTACCATTGTAAAAACTATTTTGAGCAAATAACCCTACTTGAGGATAAAATCTAGAGCGTTCAATATCAGAATATACTTTTAAACTTTCACTTTGATAATTTTTTGCAAGAAGGGCATTAGAAATTGAATAATCCTTTTCTAAAGAAAAGTTTCGATCAACGAAATTAGCGAGGTTCAGATTGGTATTAGCTTGCCATTTATCACTGCTAAGTTTTTCATCAATCCATTTTTTTGCTGAACTAATTTTTAAATCGTGACTTAAAATTAGACTGGAAATTCTATTTAAAACTCCACGCAGTCCTAAAAGGCCTGAATACCCAACAGGATTATTTTGCACTCCGATTTGATAAGAGCTAATTAATTTATTTATCTCATCTTTTAAAAGAGTTAACTCTCGTTTGCTTTTATTTAAAATTAGTAACATGCCAAATTGATCACCTAGTTTGACAAACTCTTGGCTTTTTTGAGCTGCAATTTGTTTTTGTGAGCTTTTCATTAAAGCATCATAAAAAGAGACTTGCGCCATTTTTCCACCACCTTCATATAAAGGTAGTGTTAAACCTATGCTACTACTTAAAAAAGTTGCACGTGAGGGATTATTGAGTTCATTAGGCATAAAATCACTATTAACAACCGAACGTTCTCCTAAATGTTGAAAAAAAACAGTAGTAGGGTCGTTAGTAGAAAAATAACGAGCTTCGGTATATAAATTAGGTAGCCAATGTCTTTGGGCCCGACTTTTGCCCTCTTGATTAGCTTTTTGCTCTTCTTCTAATGAAATTTTATCGTAAGATTTAGCGTAAATATCTTCCCAGATTTCATTAAAGTCTAAAACTTTATCTGCACTATAAACATTAAAAGTTAAGGTGAATAAAATAGTTAAAATTAGTTTCATAATTTCTCACTTTTTAATAGTATTCCAAGGCATTCTTTGAAGTATATGGGCCATAGGACAAAAGCCGGTATATCCAGAGAGCGCTAAACCTCCTCCCACAAATAAGGCCAAAAAGATGAAAGAGGGGTGAATATAATGTGAAAGTACAAAGGCTATAAAAATTAGTGAAGATGCAACAATTTGTACTTGACGCATAACAGGGAAACTCATTCCCTGGCCAATAGTCTCTTTGCCTTCACTCGCCCATTTTAAAATCCCACCTTCATAAACAGAAAAACGTTTGAGATCTACATTTCTTTTTTTTAATTCTTCAAATGCCAGCTGTGAGCGTTTACCGGAGCGACACATAATAACCACATCTTGATCTTTAATTGATTTTAAAATTCCAGGTATAAGTAAATCAAACTGGGATAGGGGGCATAATATGGAATTTGGAATATGAGATGCTTCAAATTCCTCTTTTTCGCGTACATCTAAAATTATCATAAATTCTCCTAAGGTTTTTTGTTTACAATATTACAAAATTATAATATACTAATTAAAGTAAAAGATCAAGTAAAATTATTAATTTATTTCCACGGAGATAGTAATGGTTAAAATAAAGGTGTTTTTTGATAAAGTTACCTTTACACTTAGTTATTTAGTCTATGATGAAAAGAGTAGTGACGCTTTAATTATTGATCCTGTTTTGGATTATAATCCTAATACAGGGAAGATAAGTAAAAGCTCAATTGAAGCAATTCTTACTTTTATTAATGACCAAAAACTTAAATTAAGAGCCTCACTAGAAACGCATGCTCATGCTGATCATATTACGGGTGCTAAAGCGCTTAAAGAGTTGATTCCAAATTTATCCATTGTTATTGGAGAAAACATTAAAGAGGTTCAGACAACATTTAAAGCTTTTTTTAATTTAGACGATTTAAAAACAGATGGTTCACAATTTGATAAATTAGTAAAAGACAATGAAGAGTTTTATGTAGGTACAATTAAAATTAAGGCCATAAACACACCCGGACATACTCCAGCTTGTATTTCTTATTTAATTGACGATGCTCTTTTTACTGGAGATGCACTGTTTATGCCTGACTTTGGAACTGGCCGCTGTGATTTTCCCAAAGGAAGTGCTGAGGTTTTATTTAATTCAATCAAACATAAAATTTTTAGTTTACCTGATTCAACAAGAATATTTGTAGGACATGATTATCAACCAAATGGAAGAGTGTTAGAATTTGAGTCTACAGTTAAAGATCAAAAAGAGAAAAATATTCACATTTCTAATTTAACAACCAAAGATCATTTTATAGAATTTAGAAATAATCGAGATAAAACACTAGATGCTCCAAGATTACTTCTCCCCAGTATTCAAGTTAATATTAGAGGAGGGGAGTTTCCAAAACCTGAGAGTAATGGTGTTAGTTATTTAAAACTACCAATTAGATAAAAGGAGCTTTGTATGAATTCACATTTTTTACCATGCGACCATTGTGGAGCTATTAATAAAATGCCGGTAGAAAAATTAGTTAAAGAGCCGCATCCTAATTGTGGAAAATGTGGTAAAAAGATTAACCATCATAATTTTGTAGTCAATGCTACCGATGGAAATTTTGATAAATTAATTTCTAAAATTGATCTACCTTTAATTGTAGATTTCTGGGCAGCTTGGTGTGGTCCATGTAAGTTTTTTGCACCAGTTTTTGAACAAACCGCAAAAGAGTATCTTGGAAAATTTGTTTTTGTTAAATTAAATACTGAAGAACAACCAGCCACTTCAGCAAAATACTCAATTAGATCAATACCAACTTTAATGGTTTTTAAACAGGGTCAGCGTTTAG
>JAXLVO010000027.1:0-31719 GCA_046328975.1 Bacteriovoracaceae bacterium
TTTCTAATGCAGCTTTAGCCGCACCTAAAAGTCCATGTTTAGGAACTGCCTTAAGAGTATCCATTCCACTAACAGTAACAATAGCTCCACCCTGCTCCATCATTTTTACAGCGTGTTTAACCCCTAAAATAAATGATTTAATAGTCAGATTAAATGTTTTATCAACATGATGAGCCTCTAACTCTAAGAGATCTTTGAATGCCGTTGCAGCAGCATTGTGAACATAATAATCCAATTTATTATTAAATACTTGCTTAACTTCATTAAATAAAACTTCCGCTTGCCCCTCTAAAGCAAGATCACAAGCAAAGATAGTACAATTAACATTATACTCTTTTTGAATTGTTGCTTGAGCTATTTTGGCGTTAGATTCATCTTTACGATAAGCTAAAAAAAGATCAACCCCTTTTGCCGCTAATTGCTTTGCGGTGGCAAATCCAAGCCCCTTTGTCCCACCTGTAATTAAGGCTTTTCTACCTTGCATATTTTCCATCACCATTTTTTCACAAAATTGCATTGCGTAATTTGAATTAATTAAGTGAAAAAACGATAACTCTATTTTATTTAATAGTAAAGCTAGAGGAGTGAATAGAAATAAATTGAATAAAAAAAAAGGGGGACATTCTCATGTCCCCCTCTCTTATTTTTTACAATTTAGTATACTTTCAAATTATTGAACACATGCTGGACTGTATACAAATTTCTTAGTTAAGTAGTGACGAGTAATTCTCTGTCCAGATACTTCATAAGTAAATTCTTCACCGCACACTTTACCTTTTTCGTAAACTGCTTTGAACACGAAAGGAGATGACCAAACTTCTTTACCAAATTTAACTAAGTTTTTAGTAAATTCAGATTTATCATCACCATAAGCTGCGTTCATGTTAGCTGCATACTCTCTAAGGTTAGCAAAGATTTTTGTAATTGATTTGCTAGTTGTTGCTGAACAAGTATCATCGTAGTTAGCTTCAACATTATCTCTATCAGCAGGAACAGCACAGACTGAACCATTTTTATCTTGAGAGTAATAAGCTTGAGCAAGTCTTTCAATTTTATTTAAGAATTCACCTTGGTCAGATTTACCTTTCCCGATGATTTCTTTTAAATATTCAGGACTTAAACCTAATTGTAAAACAACTTGGTTGAATTTTAAGCTATTATCAATTTCAGGAACGTTAACACATGTCTCTTCAGTTAAACCAGTTAACGATTTAACACGAGCAACATATTTTCTTAATCTATCTTCTTGCCCCCAAGTTGATTGGTAAGAATATTTGAAGATACCAAATAATTTATTTGTTACTACTCTTGTATCAGCGCCTGGAACGTCAGTTACAGTTTCACCACCAACAAATGAACGGTTAGTAGATAACATTTTACCCATAAGTCTTGAAGATTTTTTCTTCTCATAAGAACCTAAATCTTTAACCAGTTTTTCATCCCATACTGAATT
The DNA here is from genome assembly GCA_046328975.1 of Bacteriovoracaceae bacterium. Lineage (GTDB taxonomy): Bacteria > Bdellovibrionota > Bacteriovoracia > Bacteriovoracales > Bacteriovoracaceae > JAXLVO01. Next base: position 1,454 of record JAXLVO010000027.1, read on the forward strand.
TTCTTCGAAATGCTCATATGAAGTATCTGAAGAAATTTTAAGAGATAAAAGTTGTCTTGTAAATGTAAATGGGAAAGGTAAGAATAAACCAAAAGCCACGCCACGAGATGAAATTGTTCTGTTATCTAGGATATCAGAAATTTTCATAACACCTGAATTTGGAACTTCAGCTAATTCTTGAGCTTTAGTCATATCACCAGCCATGAAACGCTCATAAGCTTCAATGTTGGCTTCGTTATCTAGTGTAAACTCATAAGAAAAACCTACTGATGATTCTTTGATTTTAGATTCAGATAAACTTGCAAGTGGAACGTTTGCTGAGAAAGTTACAGATTTAATATTCTTTTTTGATCGCTCAACGTAAATTTTATTTGGACCAGTTTTTTGTAAGTAGTTTGCCCAACCACCAGTTGCAACAGCAAAAATACCTAAGTCAGCTGGGAAATATCCAGCACCTAAATAGAAAGAAACTCCACCTTGGTCTTCCCAGTATGCAGCATCTTTAACTTTCCATTTTGCTAGCTCTTCAGCAGTATCTGGAAGTCTCATTTTTTTTGCTTCTGATAATTCTTCGATTTGACCAATTTCAGTGAAATATAGACCAAAATGGTTTTTAATAGGTCCAACACTTACTGATGACCAAATCAGCAGTAGCCGGCCATTTTGCAGTTGGAATCCATTTAGAAAGAACAGCACCAGCTGAATAATAATAAGATTTTTGTCTTACTACTTTAAAGCCATCTTGGTATAAATCAACATCTAAAGTAGGACAAGCTTCAGGTTTAACTGGAGTCTTGTTAACTAACATGTTCATTTTATCAAAACCAAAACCGATAGTTGCACTTACTGCAAATCCATTACCAAGATTAGGAGTAGTTGGATTGAAGTTTGGAATACCTTGTGCATTTACAGCAGAAGCGGCAACTGTAAGCCCTGCTATAAGAACGTGATTTAACTTCATACTTAACACCCTTTTGTTATTTGTTTGCACGATTGAACTAACTCAAACATTTTTTTATAGCTCCTCATAGTTGATTTGCGACAAAAAATATATCTAAACCCACATGGTGTGAATTTTTTTCAGCCCATTTTAAAACAATAAATTTCATGTTTTAATATTTATATGCCCAATAAAGATTCATTTAATAAGATGGTTCTGCTTACCTTTGTAAAGGTATTTGGAATAGTCTTTGCCTTTATTATTCCTATGTATTTAGGACGTACTCTAGCAATTGAAACATATGGTACTTATAAACAGGTCATGCTCTTTTTTTGGTTTTCTCAGGTTGCCCTAAATTTAGGTGTAGATGACTCGGCTTATTTCTATTTAAGAAGAGATTCAAAAAATTTCCCTCTTTATAGTTTTAATGCCATGATTTTTAATTTAGTAGCGATGGGGCTCTTTTGGTTAATTTTAGTCATATTTAATATTCAAATAGCAAAACTTATCAATAATGCTTCTTTAGCTGAGTATTTACCAGTTCTAGGTTACTTAATTCTGTCGACAGTAGCTTCTATGCAACTTGAGGGTATCTTGATCGGATTAAATCGCTTCAAAGAGCGTCTCATGCTTGAAATGGGTATGGAAATAATAAAATCCTTAGCTATTTTAGTCGGATTTGTTTTTTTTAACTCTATTATGGTTGTCCTTTATTTACTTTCAACCATTATGACTTTGAGACTAATAGCCACTCTCAATATTATTCATAATTACAAAAAAGCCGGACAGTTACACTATAAAGACGCTTTTCCTCATTTTAAAGCTCAATTAAAATTTGGATTACCGCTCGGACTGTCGCGAATACTGCAAAATATTCTTAATCTAGAAAATCTTTTTGTTTCTTCATTTTTTTCAATTATTCAATACACAATCTATGCTGTCGGATGTTTTGAAAATCCCCTAATAAATGCCGCAAGAGTTTCACTTTTTGAATTAGCTAATATTGAATTAGTCGATGCTATGAAACATAATGATTTTGTTAAGGCACTACAAATCTGGCGAAGTCTAACTCGAAAATTATTTCTAATTATAATTCCTTTTGTTACCTATATTATGTTTTTTGCCTATGAGATCATTGTATTAGTATTTTCAGATAAATATATTGCTAGTGTACCCTTTTTTATAGTTTTTAATATCTATATTTTGGTTGGAGCGCTCAATCCAGAACCACTCTTTAGAGCAACGCTAAAAACACATATGGCCCTTAGAATTCGTACCGCGGGAGTTATTGCTGGTTTAATTTTAATTGTAGTAGGTGCCTACTATTTAGGCCCCATATATGCCCTAATTGGTAAAATTATAGGTATATTTACTATAAATATAACTGGATTAATTATTGGCGCGGGTTTTATCAAAGCACGCTTTAAAGATCTTTTTAATTGGAAAGAGTTAATTCATGTAACTCTCTTATCATTAGTTTTAACTATTCCACTTAGACTGCTATTCTCAAATCTAAGCTGGCATCCATTTTGGATACTTGCTGCTAGCTTTTCAATCTATCTATCACTACATTTTCTAGTATCTTGTTATACTAAACTGATTAAAGATGACGAAATTGAACATTTAAAATCAGCTTTTTTAAAAATAAAAGCAAAAATAAATTTATAAAACCCTTTCAATAAAATTTATTTTTAACACAAAAAGTTGAAAATTTTTCAATATGGTGCATTATTAATTTCTTTTTTTTTAAATTTTGCTAAGAAGCTTAAAAAAAAAGGAAGGTATCTCGCATGAATACAAAAATCATTTGTTCGCTAGCATTTTCTATTATTGCGGCCACTGCTCAAGCTGAAGGAATTAAACAATTTGAAATTCCTTTTGGAAATCAACTTCCGTCTAGCGGGGTAGATGGATCTGTAACAGTTGATATTGATTCAACAAAAATAACAAAAACTATTGTTGAAAAAAAATTTTACGGTGTTGATACAAATGGTTTTTCTAAATTACCACAAACTTCAAGTGTAATGCCACTACAGCTTGGTTTTGTAAGATTAGGTGGAAATCTTTATTCAACCTATAACTGGGAAACCAACTCATACTATGATGGAAATGACGGTGGCATTCAATATGTGTATGCGCCACTTGAAACACGTATAAGACAAGTACAACAAGCCTATAAAGCAATTCCTATGTTCCAAATCAATATGATGGGATGGATGCCAGACTTAAATGAAGTTCACGGTATGAGTTATATGAATACAGCGACAGCTCAACATGCAGCTAACGCAATTACATATTTAAATGGAGTTGAAAAACTAGGTGTAAAAAACATCATTATAGATAATGAACCTTTTGATTGGAAAGATACTCATGGAAAAGAGCTACCTTCAGCGGATGAGTATATTGCAAAATATATTGAATATGTAGTTGCTTTAAGATCGGCTCAAGAAAATCTTACTCAAGATGCTAATGATATTAAAATTTGGGGTCCTGAAATTGCTTCAGGTTGGAATGGTTGGCAGACAACCCATCCTAAAGATTGTGTAATTGATTATACCTTACCTGAAAAAATGAAATGTTCTTATGGCAATGGAAAATTTAGAGAATTTATTTCCTATTTTCTTTCGAAGTTAGCAGCATTTGAAAATGATTCTGTAAGAAACCCAAAACACTATAAAATGCTTGATTACTTAACCTTTCATTATTATCCATTATTTAGAAGCTCTTTTGAAGATACTACTTCAGTGATTACAAATGCTGAAGGTAAGCAAGATATAAAAGCTATGCTTGAATCAGTTAATATCTGGAATATGGCAAATTATATAAATTCAGTAGATGCAGCTTCTCCAAAAGGTATTGCACCAGCATTAATTAATAAATTTACTGCATGGAGAGATTCATTCTATCCAACAGCAAAAATTGCTGTAACTGAATATGGAATTGATTCTGTGGATAAAGTCGTATACCACCCAATAATTGAACCTATGTATTTAGCTGACTTAATGGCAAGAGTGGCATCCAGTGGAGTTGAAACATTTGTTAATTCTTTCTTAGAGGGTGGTAGATGGGGAATGCTAGAGAAAGAATACAAAACTAGACAATACTATGTTTATTCACTGTATTCAAACTTCTTCTTAGGTAAAATTGCTAAATCTTCAGACACTTTTGGAGACTCAGTAAATACATACTCTACCAAAACTGAAACTAGTACAAATGTATTCTTAGTAAATAAAAGTGCTAAAGAAACTACGACTAAAGTTAATTTCAAAATTAATCAATCATCAAGTGAAGTAACTGAACTTGCGCTTCCTGCTTGGTCAGTGACCGTATTAAGTGTGCCCAATGATAAATCGGCTCCAATTAAAGTTTATCAGTATGGAGCACTTGAAATGGGAATTAACGTAACTGAATAATTTAGATTAATCATATAATAAAATTAAATTGGGAGATATTGTGATGTTTAAGTTAATTGGAATATTAAGTGTGTTATCCGCTTCTGCTTTTTCTGCAGTCAGTGGCATCACAACCCTAACGGGAAATTATGATACTGCTGAAAACTCAATTTCAAATAAAATTACCATTGACTTAGAAGAGAGTAAGCAAGTCATTGATAGAGGTTTTTTCGGCGCACATCTAAACTCTAGAACCGATGTCCTGGCCAAATCATTTATTGATGAGTTACAATTAGGTCGAGTAAGAATTGGTGGAAATGAGTTCGATGCTTACAATTATAAGCTTGATAAGTTCTATCATAAAGCTCACGGGGTTGAAGATACTCGTGGGTTTAAGTATATTGCTAAAAACTTAATGAATACCAAATAAGTGGGGTATTTCAAATTAACCTACTTGGAGTTCAACCTGAAATTGAAAATGGAAAATATGTTTTAAGAAATAGTTTCACTGCCCATTCTGCATATGAAATGGTGAAAGAATTAAATGGAAAACTAAAACTTGGCATAGTTGACTTTGGATTAGGTAACGAATTTGAACAGTGGCATGAAACCCACGATTCAATTTGGCATAAACCTGAAGAGGGTATTTCTGCTGACGAATATATAGCTAAATTTATAGAATTTGCTATAGCTATAAGAAAAGCTCAAGAGGAAGTTAATGGTAATCCAAATAGTATCAAAATTTGGGGTCCAGAAGTTACTGGATCATGGATGGACTGGAACACATCTAATTTTGAAAAAGATTGCCAGTGGTCAGATACGGTTAGAGGACAAGTTAATTGTTCTTATGGAAATGGATCATTCGACCATTTTGTACCCTATTTTCTATACCGACTTTCAATAGCAGAAAAAGACAAAACAGTTAATCCAAGAAAATATAAACTTTTAGACTATTTTGCTCTCCACTATTATCCCAATTTTAGAACAAAGATTGATGTAATTGACTCTGTAATTAGAGGAGCTGATGGGAAACAACAAGTCGCTAATATTTTAGCCTCTACTCAAGTTTTAAATAATCCTACTTTTATTAACACTATTGATATTAGTAGTTATAGAAATTTTGCTCCAAATATTTTAGGTAGAATGAATGGCTGGATCTCTGCTTTTTATCCAAATGTAAAACTCGCAATAAATGAGTTTGCAATTGATTCAGATTATAGATGTGTAGACAACTATCATCCCATCATCCGTCCACTCTATTTAGCTGATGTTATAGGAATTGCTATCAAAGAAAAAGTGAGCTTTTTTAATAATTTTATTTTAAGTAGTGCTGATCAAGTAAAAGACCCATGGACAATGTTAAATAATGAGACAGAACGAACCTCTATTTTTCATATGTATAAAATGTATTCTGCCAACTTTAAAGGCAATGTGCTTAAAGTTGAAGATAATATGGGCGACATAGTTAATGCTTATGCCACTGTTAGTGACAAAATTATTAATTTGGCCATTGTCAATAAAGAGCCCATAGAGAAAGCTATTCAGATTTACTATAAAAAAGGGAATTCAGTCCAAAAGAGCGTAACATATAAAGCACCCGCGTGGTCAACTTCAATGCTTAAATTAAAAGTTAAAGCTGACCCAAGTAAATCTTTTGAAATTAACCAGTACGGGGCTAAAGAGATGGGTATCATCATCGATAAAACTTACTCAAAAATAAGACAATGAAAAAAAAGAATATTCTCCATTTAGTAGAATACTTATATTTAGGTGGGATTGAAAGACTACTTGAACAGTTGGCAGTTAACTCTCAAGATAAAGTAAATCTCCACTTTTTTACTTACGAAACAGTCGAACTTAAAGGGATTGGAAAAACCATTTCGGATAAAGGCTTTCCGGTTTATACATATAAGAAAAAGGCCGGCAGAGATTGGCAGCTTATTGATGAATTAATCAAAATTATCAAAGAAAAAAAGATTGATGTGCTCCATACCCATGATTTTGGACCAGTCGAGTATGCAGTTATTTTAAAAATGCGTTTTCCTAAACTAAAACTCGTGCATACCCAACATACCATTATCCATTTTATTAGACACAAAAAGTATACTCGTTTTTTTCAGTTTGCGAGCCACTTCTATAATAAGATTATTGGGGTGTCAGAATTTGTGAAACAGACCCTACTCGACTATTGTCCACTCATGAAAAAGCGAGCATTGATTGTGATTCCAAACGGTGTGGACACTGATTTTTTTGATCCTAAAAATGCCGTTAAAAAATCAGCTGACGTTAAGTTAAGTCTAGTTAGTGTAGCAAGAATTTCACCTGAAAAAAACCTTGCCTATATCCTCAATACTTGTCGCTTGTTAAAACTCGAAGGTATCCCTTTTACCTTTCACCACGCGGGAACCTCGAAGAAAATTGAAGATACTGTGAAATGGGAAGAGTATATTAAAGAGCATAATTTAACCAATGAAGTTTATTTACATGGGTTTACGGAAGATATTAAAGGGATCTTAGATTATGGAGATATCTTCGTTAATGCTTCTAAGACGGAAGGGCACCCTGTGGCGGTTCTCGAGGCCATGAGCTATGAGAAGCTCTGTTTTTGTAGTGATATAGCCCCTCACCGAGAGCTTACCCGCGACGCCATTAAGTTTTTTGATATTAATGACGAGAAAAATTTACTTGACCAGTTGCGCAATTATCATAATTCCGATAACTTCCTGCCACTTAAAAACAGTATGGGAAAACTAGCACGCCAAGAGGTGCTGGCTCGTTTTTCCATTGCAAAGATGGTAAATAGTTATGTCGAGCAATACTAATCTAATAGCGCTAAGTTTTGATGTAGAAGAGTGGTTCTCAGTTCGTAATATGCGTGATTTTTTCTCATTAGAAAATTGGCATGAACAAGAGTCTCGTGTGCGAATTGGACTTGATTTTATTCTAAATGAACTCGATAAAAAAAATATTAAATCGACTTTTTTTATTCTTGGTTGGCTCGCTGACCATTTTCCTCAAATTGTGAAAGATATTGATAGTAGAGGCCATGAGGTTGGTACACATGGATATTCGCATACGCCGATTGATCTTTTAACCCCAGAAACATTTGAAGAGGATTTACGTAAATCTATTGTGGCGCTTGAGTCGATTACGGGAAAAAAAGTTAAAGGCTTTCGTGCACCAAGTTTTTCTGTAACTAAAGAGACCGCCTGGGCTATTTCAATTATTAAAAAGTGTGGACTTGAGTATGATAGCAGCATCTTCTCAACCGTTCACCCTGATTATGGTATTAATAAGTTCCCTACTCGTATTACCAACGTGAATGGACTGGTTGAAGTTCCGCTTCAAAAAGGAAAATTCTTTGGTCTTAACATTCCCGTGAGTGGTGGTGGCTATTTTAGAATGTTTCCTTACTGGTTAATTAAATCAACCTTGAAGCAGACACTTAAAGATGATTCTGTAGTTATGTATTTTCACCCGTGGGAATTTGATCCAACTCAACCTAAAGTGAATCTACCTAAACTTAAAAAATTTCGTCACTACGTGGGATTAAATAGCAATAAAGGTAAATTTTTAAACCTATTAGAAGATTTTCAATTTACAACAATTGAAAATTTAATTGCAATTGAAGCAATGAAAGCTCCATTTAAGCACTATCAGTTAGAGGTTAAAGCTCCTGCAACAGCAGCTCTGATAGGAAGCTTGCCTTACTCGCCCACGTCTCCTTAGACTTAATGTAATCGACTGTTTTTTGTGAATCATACTTGATCTTAGCGGAAGCTAGATCTTTAACCGTGGTTACAAAGTCCTCTTGCGTATTACCTAGATAGAGATACTCTTTGAGTTTTGCTACTTCTGGTAGTGCGGTGGCAATAACGGGTCTACCGGTGGCTAGATACTCTTTTAATTTAAGTGGATTAATATTATTGGTGAGTTCTGATCTTACATAGGGGAGTAAGAATATATCAATGGGATTTATTAGTTTTGGTAATTCTGAGTAAGCAATCTTACCGTGGAAGATAATATTTTTTTGGTTACTTAAAAGTGAAATATCACAAACTACATTTCCAAAAATATGGATCTCACAATTTTCCACTTTAGTAGCAACAGCAAGAAGAATATTCTGATCACTACGCTCATCAAAAAGACCAAAATAACAGAGTTTTAGAGGCGAACCAAACTGAGATTTAGCTCCGATATTAAAATGAGAAAACTCCACACCGTGAGTAATGATATGAGTAGTTTTATTGGGTAATTTTTTAGTGAGGAAAGTGTTTCTGAAGTAGCACAGATAAGATCTACGTTATTAATCAGACGCTTTTCTAAACTACTTACTAATTCTAAATCCAGACTGCACAACGAAAACTCATCTACACAGTAGTAGACTCTGAGTTTTTCACCAAAGATGCCTACATAGTCACCAGCATTAGGGACTGATGTAATCGTAATCAGATTTTTCATGCCCTTTTCACGAATTACCGCTGCAACTGCTCTTTTAACATTCCATTTATTGAAAGCACGGATGATAGCATATTTCAAGAACGGAATCATAAAAGGGGCAACGATGGTGATATTTTTAGGAACGATCCGCTCCGCTCCACTACTCGTGTCCCCTTTAAACCAAACTCTGAGTTTCTCCCAAATGCGTTTCATATCATAGAGGCTAAATTTAGGGGCACGCAGACCTATAGTTTCAACCCAGATAAAGCGATTGGTGGCAAATAGTGGTCGCAAGACATGTTCTAGGGCATGCGGATGGCGATTAAAATCTTCGCCAAAGATAATAAAATCTTGGTTATTCATGGGTGTTATCTTTTTGCTTTCTTCCAAACATCCACTCCCTTGCGCTGTTTTCTAAAAAATAGGTAACCTTTAAAGGCAGCAATATTTACAGTACAATAGTAATTAGGAATATAAAAAAGAGTTGGAACTTTTCCAAACTTTCCGATAATTCCGCCAGTGACTGCTAATAAATAAAAAGCTAATTGTAGTCCAAAAAATATTCGGTAGAACTCATGCTGATGGATAATAGCTAAATTGGAAACGAAAATAAGAATTAAGAGCGCCCACATAAAATATCTGAGGGTTTTGTGAAAAAAGAATTGGAGACCAAACCAACTCTTAAAAGGATTGAGCTCCTCTTTAAAGAGTGACATGATTTGAATTCCACCATAAACCATACGTGCTTTAACATTAAAATCATCTTTTAAACTAATGGAAGCCTCTTCGTAACTGATCGCATTTTTTTCGTAAATTACCCGTTTACCCTGTTTTAAAATATTAAGCGTTATCACTTGATCATCATTAATGATTTTAGCATCAACCTCTTTATAAAGTGATTTTCTCATAGCAAAGATTTCTCCGTCAGCAGTTGGAATTGATCCGAGATGTGATTCTGCTTGTTTAAGTCTAGATTCATATTGCCAGTAAAGATGGTCGCCGAGTGAGGCCCTACGCTCCTTATTACTAAGAACCGTTTTCTGACCACAAACTCCACCAATTGAGTCGTCAGCAAAATGGGCCATCAGTTTTTTAATGGCATCTTTTTGAAACATGGAGTTGGCATCTGAAAAGACCAGAATCTCATTTTTAGCTAGAGCAATAGCGCGATTAAGTGCAGCGGTTTTTCCTCCACGCTCTGGTTTGTGAAGGGAGACAACGCCGCGACTAGCATAAGAGCTCGCTATTTCGGCGGTCTTATCATTAGAACCATCTGAAACAATAATCAGTTCAATTTTATCTTTAGGGTAATCCAGAAGAAGATCATTTTCAATTTTCTCGCGAATGACTTTTTCTTCGTTATAAGCTGCTACGATAAAAGAGACGGTTGGGAGTTTATCGAGATTTGAAATATGGTTGCGTTTGAAAAAGAGTGAAGCTATTAAAACCATCAGGCCAAAACCAACATAATGGATAACAATAAGAGCGAAAACAGTAAAAAATAAAACTTGCATAAAAAATCCTTACGTTGCTAAAATTTCTGATTTAGTAGAGTACGTTAAAGATGCTAATACAAATATATGAAGAACAAAAAGATCTTTATAAGGAATACCAATAGTAAGAATTGAGAGCGTTAAAATAATAAATGAGCAGATAATAAAATAGCGATTATCGTTGGCCATTTTAGTTGCCTTACAAATCGGCCATAAGTAAAAAAGCATAAAAAAAAGTAAGCCAACTAATCCAAGATCGGCCAAGACTTTTAAAAAAGTATTATGAACGTCAAGTTCTCTAAATTCACTTTGAAAATGAGGATACCCAGTATTTTCATAATAAAAAGTACTAGCTTTATGCATACCTGCACCCAGTAAAGGATTATCTAAAAATACCTGTAACCCATTTTCCCAAGTTAAAACACGGTTAACGTTAGAGAGGTCATTGATTGCTGTATAACGATTTAAAACACGCTCCCCTCTAATAAAAAAAATAAGCGACCCTAGAAAGAGTGCCACCACGATTAAAAGCTTTTTCGGAATTTTAAATACTGGTCTAGTCATAAGATAGATTAACCCGACTATCACTGAAATAATGCCCATTCTTGATTCAGTTAAATAGGCACAAACAAGCAGTAGCAGACTGGCCAGTAAATACATTAAACTTCGTAAGTAGTATCTTTTTTTAAGATCGGTATAAAAAAGCATTAAGGGAATGGGGATCATCATCGAAAAAAATGTGCATAAGAAATTAGGATCACCATGACGAATTTTTAAAAGCGGTCTTAAATCAAACTCGCGCACTTCATTTAAAATCAGGTAACGATAGAGAAAATAGCCAGCAAATACTACATAAAAGAGGGTAAAAATATTGAGAAAAAATCTTTGGAATGAATTTTGACACATAAAATAGAAAAGTGCGGAACCAAAAAGAATCATTTCCAAAAGTGTTTTATATTCATCATCTTTAAAAATTTTAAGCTCATCTTGACTAAACAGCGAAGTTAAAATGGGTACAATACCATAGAGCAGAGGAATTAAAAGTGCCTCTGAGAGTGGATGGTTAAAAGTAATTCTCTCTTTATCGACCACAAAAATATGAATCAAAGTTAAAAAGAGCGCACCTCCAAGTGTTAAAAGCTCTAAATGGATAGTAGCAAAAAATGGAACTTGTGCTTGCAACGTAGTAATAGACATAAAAAGATAGAGAATAATAAATCCCATGGGATGAAATAACTTTGAATAGAAAAAATTAGTATCAGTATTCATTATTTTTTCTTAAAATAAAAAAGGAGGAATTCAATAAAGCAGCCTATAATTAAACCCACCACTGCAGTTACTAATAAAATTAAACCGGTTTTAGGCCAAATTGGTTCAGTTGGAAGTGACGGATTAGTTACTACTGAAAAACCGCGCTCACGTTGTGTCTGGTTAACAGTAAAATTAAAGACCATTTTCTCTATTTTATTTTGATAAAAATGGTAACTATCACTATTATCTTTAACTTTTTCAGCAGCCGCATTGAGTTTTGCCATCACCGCTTCAAAATTGATTCGATTACTTTCAATGGCCAAATATTTGAGACGATCAAAAATAAGATCGTTGAGTTCGTAAGCAAGTTTGGGTGTTGGGGCCTTAACTTCAATAATATAATTATTTTCATCAGCGCCAGTATAATCAATTTTAATCAGACTTTTTAAATAGGCCACGCTCAGATTTTTTCCAGGGAACTGCTCTTGGTACTCTTTGGCAGCAGTATTTTTACTAATAAAATCCACTAAAATAGCATCTGTGACAAGCGCACTTTGCAAGTTAAGTCCATCCCGAATCCAGACCCAACGGTTTCTTGCCTCTTCGTTATTACCATCCGGATCCTCTAAATTTTGTCTAAAAAGGCCTACATGACTTTTTGATAGATATATTTTGGTGGTGGCCATACTAAAAATAAAGCCTATTATGATAGAAAATAACATTACTGAAAACGCAATATAGTGTCCTTTAAAAAACTTCTGCATAACTAACTCCACATTTTTCTCTATTACTATTAATATAACTCAATTTTACCAGGAAAATGGCAAATTTTTTAAAGCTCGAGTCATATCAACTTGGTTTATATTTTGTTCTAATGCTAAGGTTGCAATTGATCGCTGTTCCTCTGGGCTTAATAGTGTTGCTTTTTTTAGTACCTCTAAGAGTTCACTCTGCTCACAGAAAAGACAACTTTTTTGATCGACTAAGCTTAAACCTCTCGCTCCAAATTTAGTCGAAATAACCGGAATTTTTGCGGCCAAAAATTCAATCATCTTAACACTAGAACCCGAGCCTTTAACCACTAGGTTAAGGGCAAAGTCAGCTACAGCAAAATAGGGCAACATACTCTCGACTCTACCTAAAACTTTAAAATGTGGATCATTGATTGAGTCTTCACTAACTGATCCTACCACTAAAATCACACTATTTAATTTTACTAAATCTTCTTTATGTTGATAGTACCATGACTTTAAAAATTCATAGGCTTCCCTATTAGGCGCATACTGACTTCCAGTAAAAAAGAAGATTTTTTTATCATTATCGATATTAAGTTCGCGTCTAATGGCTAATCGCTCTTCTGGTTTAAAATGAAAGCGAGAAGTATCGACTCCATTAGGGACAAAAAAACTTTTTTCAGCTAGTTTAGGCAGGTAAGGTATAAATTTTGCTTGATCATTAATACTACAGAAAAAGACAAATTTTGCTAAGGCTAAACTATTAATCTCAATTTTTTTCACCCAATTTGCCATGAGTGAATCTGTTTTATAGAGTTCAAATTCTGCATTATGCGTATTGAGCCAGAAGCCTTTGTTTTGGCGGTTCAGGTAGTTAGCAACTGGATACAAAAAGGGAAAATCAATAATAGTTTCATCCGCAATATCCATCATCTTTTTTAATTTTCTAGGAATAAATAAGGTAGTTAAAAGTGTAATCCAGATCGGAGGTAAGTGAAGTTGGTAGGCCAGAAATTGAACCAGCCCTAAAAATGGATTTCTATTAGTGTACTCAGTTAAATGCTCTTCTATCACTTCTCTTGAACTCTGTTTAAACTGCTTGTAATCCTTTTTTCTTCCAGTAAACGAGTAAAGATCTACTTGATAACCGTTTTTAACCAGTGCTCGACAGAGATTTGCGCTACGGAGATGACCACCTGATTCAGGCGGAAATATCTGTAGTCCTGAAATAAAGAGAATTTTTTTACGCATATGCTTTGTGACCTTTTTTGACGGAACTAGATAGCCGTTTACCACATATAAGTCATTGAAAATTAACAGTATTGAGTAATTTTTATACCCACCATGAATTAATGACACAGTGTGAATATTATGGTTGTTGCTAATGCTGGTTTGTGTTAAATATCAGCCCAAATTTTTTAAAAAGTGTTAAAACACAGGAGCAATGTATGCCATTAGCAGTAAACAATTCAGTTAGTCTACAAATTGACCAATTTGATATGAACGGATTTTTCCGCACTAATTCTGCTATTTTTAAGAAAGTTAAATTAGGTGAAGCCTCTTTTAGCTTTTTAGAAAAATTGTTCGCTGTAATATTACTTCTAATATTTTCACCAATTATGTTAACAGTAGCTGTAATGATCAGAGTCTCTATGGGGAAAGGTGTTCTCTATAGTCAGATCCGTGTCGGAAAAAATGGTATCCCTTTTTCTATTGTAAAATTTCGCTCAATGATCACTAACGCCGAAGCAGCAACCGGTGCTGTGCTTGCCACTAAAAATGATCCACGGATTACTCGCCTTGGAAAATTCTTAAGAGCGAGCCATATCGATGAACTTCCTCAATTATTTAATGTATTAAATGGTGATATGTCATTTGTAGGCCCTCGACCAGAGCGACCTGAATTTGTAGCAACATTTGAACGTGAAATACTTGGTTACAAAAGACGTAGAGAAGTGAAACCTGGAATTACGGGCCTAGCTCAGATCTGTTTACCTTATGATGCTACGGCAAGCGAAAAACTTCCGTACGATATATTTTATATCGATCACCGAGAATCAGTTCTTTTTAACCTACTTATTAGCTATTATACCGCTTTAAAGATGGTAACTTTTTATAAAACTAACGGTTAATTGATCCACAAAAAATATGTGCTATAATTAAACTTAATGGCACATATTCTTATAATCTCTAACGATGATATTATTTCAGCATTGTACCCGCTGAATATTAATCTCTATATTGGTTTTGATGTAACCTTAAAACTGAGTTGGCCCCAAGCTAAAAAACTTTTAGAGGCTAAACCAGTACTTGATTTAATCATCCTTTTAGAAAATGATGTAGCACCACTAAAACAGTATTTAAGTGATGAAAAAATCGATATACCAATTCTCATTATTGGTGAGTGTAAAAATCCAGATTATCAAAAATATTTAGTAGTAAGACAAAAATATAATATTCAAGATGTTTTAAAGACTCTGGCCAAATATTTTAAAATTACAGCTAAGGCCATGTCTGAAAAAGTAGTAGCTGAATATTATCCTATCGGAGTGAAGTTTATTACCAATCTCGATAATGCAACAACCGATATCTTTGTCAAAAATGCGATTGACCCTTTAAACTATTCATTTACCAAAATCGTTAATAAAGGTGAACATCCCAAAAAAGTGATTGATTATTGTTTTGAACAGAAGATAGACACTATCTATATTCCCTCCTTAGACCGGCTAAAAATTGTTAATGATGTTACATTAAAACTTTTAAGTTCTATTACTACCAATAGTAATTTAAGCTTAAATAACAAATTAGAGCTTAACGAACAAGGCTTTGAATTAGCCGCTGGAAATTTAACTGACACTCAAATCTTAAATGAAGAGATTCAAGAGTTGCATAAGGCGTGTCTAGATTCAACCAAAGAAGTTATTAAAAAAATTCCAGGAATTAAAGAACTACTTGATGCACTTATAAATAATAAATCAGGCCATGTTTACACTCACAGTATTTTAATAAGCTTTGTTTGTAACCATATTGTAAAAAACGTAAACTGGGGAGGCCAAGGTCACTCAGAAAAACTCTCCTATATCTCTTTTTATCATGATCTCCATTTAGTACAATTATTTAAAGATAATCCCCAATACAAAAATGAAGAGGACCTCTACCATGATCCTAAAATATCTGAACAGGATAAAAAACTGATTCAAGAACATGCAAAGATTATTGGAGAGATGATTGCCAAGTTTCCCAGAATCCCAATTGGCGCTGACATCATTTTAAAACAGCACCACGGAGCCACTCATGGAGTTGGTTTTGTAAAAAATTATACTGATGATATCTCCCCTCTCGCCAAAGTTTTTATTATCGCGGAAGCCTATGTGACAGAAATTTTACGAGAACAAAACTATCCAATTACTGATAAGCTTGATTTTTCAAAAATTAATAAAAAAGAGATCATAATGGACTTAAATTCCAAATTTAAGAAATCTAGTTATCGAAAAATAATTGAAGTATTGGATCTTATTCCAATCTAATGCATAAAATCAACTCATCTTCGTATACGCCAAATAAGAAATAGTTGAATATTAAGGTTCACTCCCTTAAACTTACCTCACAAGATTTAGATTAAAACTAACAGGAGTCACATATGACAAAGTGGGTTTACAGTTTTTCTATTACTGAAAATGATGGTCGCAGAGATATGAAAAATCTCTTAGGCGGTAAAGGGGCAAACCTTTGTGAAATGTGTCTTCTCGGATTACAAGTACCTCCAGGTTTTACTATTACCACAGAAGCCTGTATCGATTTTTATAATAATAATCAACAAATAAAAGAAGAGATCAAAGAGCAAGCGATTATTGCCCTAAAAAAAGTTGAAAAACAGACGGGAAAAGAGTTTGGATCAGAAACTAATCCCCTACTTTTTTCAGTTAGATCTGGAGCACGTGTATCTATGCCTGGAATGATGGATACGGTACTTAATTTAGGACTCAATGAAAAAACAGTAGAATCACTGGCTAAATTAACCGGAAAAGAGGCTTTTGCTTGGGACTCATACCGACGTTTTATTCAGATGTATTCCAATGTTGTATTAGGAGTTAATGTTTCACTTTTCGAATCTACACTTGAAGATATGAAAGAGGCCCGTGGAGTTCATAACGATACAGACCTAACAGCAAAAGATCTAAAAGAGTTGGTGGCTGCTTATAAAAAAATTCTCTTAATGGATTATGGAATTAAATTTCCATCAGATCCTTACGAGCAATTATGGAAAGCGGTCTTTGCGGTATTTAACTCTTGGAATAATGCGAGAGCGGTTCAATATAGAAATTTTCATGGGTATGCTCATAATTGGGGTACGGCCGTAACGGTTCAATCAATGGTTTTTGGAAATTTTGGTGATGATTCTGGAACTGGTGTAGCATTCACACGGAATCCTTCAACTGGTGAAAACTACTATTTTGGGGAGTTCTTAATTAATGCTCAAGGGGAAGATGTGGTAGCAGGGATTAGAACACCATCCCCACTCAATAACGACTCTAAAAATGATTCCAATAAAAATTTTAAAACCCTCGAAGAGGTTATGCCTAACGTGTATAAAGAGCTCTCAGGTATCTTTGCAAAACTTGAACATCACTACAAAGATATGCAGGATATTGAATTTACAATTGAGAAAGGAAAACTCTACATTCTACAGACTAGAAATGGCAAACGAACGGCCAGAGCCGCTTTGAAAATTGCCGTCGATTTAGTTAATTCAGGTCTAATTACCAAAGAGGAAGCACTCCTAAAATTACAACCCGAAGATTTAAATCAGCTGCTTCACCCTATTTTAGACCCAAAATTTCCTAAAAAAGTTTTAACTAAAGGGTTGCCAGCAAGTCCTGGAGCAGCCTCTGGAGCAATTGTATTTGATTCTCACACCGCTTATGAACAGAATGCTTTAGAGAAAAAAGTTATTTTAGTCAGATTAGAAACATCACCAGAAGATATATCAGGTATGATTGCGGCCCAAGGAATTTTAACTACTCGAGGAGGGATGACATCTCATGCGGCCGTTGTAGCCCATGGAATGGGTAAATCCTGTGTAGCAGGCTGTAGTGCCGTCTTCATTGATTATGAAAATAAGCTTGTTACAATCGCGGGAAAACAGTTTAAACAAGGTGATTTTATTACTATTGATGGTGGAACAGGTGAAGTAATAGATGGAATTGTGCCAACTATTGATGCAGATTTTTCAGGTGATTTTGAAACTTTTATGAAGTGGGCCGATTCAGTTAGAACACTTAAAGTTAGAACTAACGCTGATAACCCCGAAGATAGTTTAGTAGCAAGAAAATTTGGAGCTGAAGGAATTGGCCTTTGTCGAACTGAACATATGTTTTTTGCTCCAGAGAGAATTTTGGCCGTCCGAGAAATGATTTTTGCTCAATCTAAAACAGAACGAAAAAAAGCTCTAGATAAAATATTACCGTTTCAAAAACAGGACTTCATTGGAATTTTTAAAGTTATGGCCAATCTTCCTGTTAATATTCGCTTATTAGATCCACCTCTCCATGAGTTTTTACCTCATACTAAAGAAGAGAAAGAGGAATTAGCTAACTACCTCCACATACCACTAAAACAAGTAATTCAAAGAGGTGAAGCACTTCATGAATTTAATCCAATGCTGGGACATCGAGGATGCAGACTTGGTATTTCATTTCCAGAAATCTATATTATGCAAGTTCGTGCAATCATTGAAGCAGCCATTGAGGTCACTAAAGCTGGAACCAAAGTAACACCAGAAATTATGATTCCATTAATTGCTCAAGATACTGAATTAAAAATTATTCGTGAATATGCCGAAACAGAAATAAAAGAGATATTTAAAGAAAAAAACTTTGAAGTTCCTTACAAACTTGGAACTATGATTGAATTACCTCGAGCTGCTATTACTGCTGCTAGTATTGCCAAACATGCTGACTTTTTCTCATTTGGTACCAATGATTTAACTCAAACTACTTTTGGAATTTCTCGTGATGATGGTGGTAAATTCTTACCTCACTATTCTGAACAGGGAATTTTTCAAGTTGATCCGTTTGTATCACTTGATCAAGAAGGCGTTGGGTATCTTGTTCAGTTTGCGGCAACAGAAGGCCGTAAAGTAAATAATAAACTCCACGTAGGAATTTGCGGTGAACATGGTGGTGAATCAAAATCAATCGAATTTTGTTATAGAATTGGCTTAGATTATGTAAGTTGTTCGCCTTATCGAGTACCGGTGGCCAAACTTGCAGCAGCTCAAGCTGTTCTTAACAATAGGAAAAAGAGTTAAGCTAGTTATTCGTTATATTTACTCTGTTTGAACTGATTATTTTTTCTCATGTTCACGAGTTTTAATATTTCAGCCGCTACCTCTTCTAAGGCTTTGTTGGTTACATTGTGGACTGGCCAGCGTTTATTCTCTTTAAAAATACCGTTGGCCCACTCAATCTCTTTTAAGACATTATTCATGTCCGCATAGTCTCCATCATGCTTGTGAGAGCCTAAACGGTTTAAGCGATTTTTTCGAATTTCTCTGAGAGCATCCGCTTCAATGGTTAATGCAAAAATTTTTCGTTGATCAATTTGAAAAAGTGCAGGTGGAACTTCTGTTCCATAAACTAGTGGAATATTTACCACCTTTAGGCCATGAAGAGATAAGTAAATTGAGAGTGGCGTTTTAGATGTTCTAGATACCCCAACCAGAACTACATCTGCCTCATTCATCGAATCAACATTTCTGCCATCATCATTATTTAAAGTAAATTCAATAGCGTCCACTTTTTCAAAGTACTTTTTATTTACAGCATGCAGTAATCCAGGTTGAAAACTAGGATTCTTGCCAAATGCTTGAGCAAAAGAATTCAGAATTGGGCCCATGATATCGACCGACTTAATTTTTTTTATTTTAGAGAGCTCACTAGCAAACTCTCGTAATTCATTAGAGACAAGTGTGTAGACTACTAAATCATTATGAATTGAGGCTTCAGTTAAAATAGCATCAATCTGCTCTTTGGTTCGAATGTTTTTATGCCTTACAAAAAAGACCTCTTTATCCGTAAACTGAGTCAGTGCAGCCTGTGCAACTGATGAAGCCGTCTCCCCTGTTCCATCAGAGACAATAATAACTCGTAATTTATCTGGATTTTCAGTTTCACTCACATCATACCTCTTGCATATTTCATTTATAAGTTTATCGTATAATTTAAAAAAAATTTTATATTTATTATACCTGACTTTTTTATTTTATATTGATATTAATAGAGTAACAAGGAGACCTCTGTGGAAAAGATCTATCCGGTTAATTCTTATTACCAAACAAATGGCCTAATTTCTAAAGAAGATTATCTAACTCTATACCAGGAATCGATCACAGAGCCAGAGAAGTTTTGGGCCAACGTTGCTAAACGAATTGACTGGTATAAACCCTTTACTCAAACCAGAAATGTTACTTTTAACGATGATGTAACTATTGAGTGGTATAAAAATGGAAAGCTCAATATTAGTTATAATTGTATTGATCGGCATCTTAGTAAAAACGCTAACCGTATTGCCTATTACTTTGAACCTGATGATGAATCGATCGGAAAAGCAGAAACTATTACCTACCAACAACTTCATGATGAAGTTTGCAAAGTGGCCAATATTTTAAAGAATATGGGTGTAAAAAAAGGTGATAGGGTCACTATTTATCTTCCAATGATTCCGTTTGCTGTCTATTCTATGCTTGCTTGTGCTCGTATTGGAGCAATTCATTCTGTAATTTTTGCTGGTTTTTCTCCCTCTTCAATTACGGATAGAGTGAACGATTGTGATTCACAATTTATCATTACAGCTGATGAAGGACGACGTGGAGGCAAAATCATCCACCTTAAAAACAATGTAGATGAAGCACTTTTAAATTGTTCCCTTCACTCAAAAACATTTAATCAAACACACCGGTGGTCCTGTTAATTTTAATTCTCAAAATAACTTTTGGTATCATGATGAAGTAAAAAAAGTTTCTGCCCATTGTGAACCTGAAATTATGGATGTTGAAGCATCCGCTTTTTATTCTTTATACTTCAGGATCAACGGGAAAACCAAAAGGTGTACTCCATACTACTGGTGGTTATTTGGTCTATGCAGCTTTTACACATGAATATATTTTTAACTATTCTCAAAATGACATATACTGGTGTACGGCGGATGTAGGTTGGGTTACCGCCACTCATATATTGTTTATGGTCCTCTGGCAAATGGAGCTAGCTCAATCCTATTTGAAGGTGTTCCAAATTATCCTGATTTTTTCTCGTCACTGGAAAATTGTGGATAAATATAAAGTAAATATTTATTATACTGCGCCTACATTAATTAGATCACTCACGGCCCAAGGTGATCAATTTGTTCATAAATATAGTAGAAAAGTCTTTAAAACTTTTAGGGTAGTGTGGGTGAACCTATTAACTCGCTTGGGAATGGTACCATAAACAGTTGGGGATGGTCGCTGTCCAATAGTAGATACTTGGTGGCAAACAGAGACTGAGGAATACTCATCTCCATTACCAGGAGCAACTGATTTAAAGCCAGGATCAGCAACACTTCCTTTTTTGGAATCGAACCATTTTTAGTTGATGAGCATGGAAAAGAACTTCAAGGTGAAACAAAAGGAAATTTATGTTTACGCACATTCGCTCTGGACAGATGCGAACTGTTTATAAAGATCATGCACGTTTTAAACAGACCTACTTCTCTACTTATAAAAGCGCCCTATTTTACAGGAGACGGCGCAATTAGGGATCGTGATGGTTATTATTGGATAACTGGAAGAGTTGATGATGTTTTAAATGTTTCTGGACACCGCTTAGGTACAGCAGAAATTGAGAGTGCTTTTTGTATTACACGCAAAAGTTGCTGAAGCTGGTGCTGTAGGTGTCCTACAATGATATCAAAGGACAAGCTATTTATGCTTATGTTACCTTAAAATTAGATGTTGGAAACATATCAATTCTTGAATTAAAAAAGAACTAGTGAATTGACAAGTCACCACCTAAGTCCAATAGCTTAAACCCGATTTTATCCATTTTACACCAGCGTTACCAAAAACTCGTTCAGGAAAAATCATGCGAAGAATTTTACGTAAAATTGCCTGTAATGAATTTAGTGAATTAGGTGATATTACTAACACTTGCTGACCCAACTATTGTTGAAAAACTAATAAGCGAACGGCAAAATATCTAGAATGAAAGAATTTTCAGCAACTGTTTCAAATTTTTAAAAAGAGTCTATTTTTGCCACCATTTCAAAAAAGGCGCAAGAATTTCTCGCCATTAACTTAGTCAAGGGTTTCCCAATTTTGATGGACCATTTGGGTTAAAGATTTTGTGACACAAGCAATAGAGGTCGGCGATAATCAGTATCCATCGTTTTTAGGCTTAATGAGCTAGTGCACAAGCATTAGCAACTATTATCAAAAATTCTACCAATTATCCTTTAATCCTAACACAGACATTTTAGTTACTTCCGGCGCGACTGAAGCCATTTTTATTTCTATTCAAGCATTACTTAACCCGGGCGATGAAGTTATTGTATTTGAACCTTTCTATGATTCATACATACCCTCCATTGAACTAGCTAAAGAAACCAGTATATGTTACATTAAAAGGTCCCCAATTTACTTTTGATCCATTAGAGTTAGAGCAAGCGTTTTCTAAATAAAACAAAATTAATTATAATAAATTCAATTTTCACAACCTCAGGGAAAATGTTCTCCAATGAAGAGCTATCTTTTATTGAAAACTGGCACACAAAAATTTGATTGTTATATCTTAGTTGACGAAGTTTACGAATTTTTAACATTTGATCAAAAAATATATTCCAATTGCTACCATTGACAATCTAATGAACGAACAATTACTATTTCTTCTGCTGGAAAACTTTTGGATTTACTGGTTGGAAAGTAGGGTGGATTTGTACTACGCCATCTCTAGCTAAAATAATTGGTTCACTACACCAATATACTGTTTTTTCAGTCTCAACTCCTATGCAAAGTGGTTTGGCTAACGCTTTAAATCGACTAGAAACCTATATACCTGAGTTTCAAAAAATTTACAAAGACAAAAGAGATCTTTTTGTTAAATGGTTTAAAAAAATAGGATTTAATCCCATTACACCAGACGGTACCTATTTTATACTTTGCCCAATTAACCATTTAACTAATCTTGATAATGTTAAATTTACAAATCATTTAATTGAGAAAGCTCAAGTTGCAACGATCCCAACACTCTCCTTTTACTTTAATCCAATCGAAGGTAAAAAATACATCCGTTTCTGTTTTGCAAAAACGGATGAAACTTTAATTGAGGCTCTTAAACGATTAACTAAATTCGTGGGTGAATCACACCACTAAACTCATCAACGGCAATGCTTTCAAGATTGATCTCTTTGACATTAATACTCTTAAATGTGTATTTTAATTCCACACTATCTATCTTTCTATCTACAGTTAAAACAACATATCCGTTTTTAGAAACTCCCAAAAACAGATGGAGTTGAAACCAATGGTCGAACATCTGAGCCTGCTCCGCTAATAAAAATTCTGTTTTTTCCATTGAACCTTCATGCGATAACTGGTGATCATGTCTGCAATATAAAGATCTGCTTCTCCTAATGGCCTGATCTAAAACTCTTTTGTTCACTTGTTGCATTCGCATGCATTCCAGAACTTAGAAAGGGATGATGACCAAGAGTAACTTTTATTTTACATCCTTCATTAAAACCATTTTTTTGAAATGAATTTAACCATTTTAACTGCTCTTTATAATTTTTATTAGTATCAAGTGTTATAAAACAGATAGATCCAAAAAGATCGGCGCAATAGAAACTTGGGAACAGACTTTTTTCAAATTTTGTAGCTGCTTCAAACCAAACTTTAGGATCATACTCATAATCATGGTTACCTAAAACAATATAAAGATCCTGCCCGTTACTATCATCTAAAAAGGGTTTAAAGGGTTCTTCAAATTTACGCTTTCAAACTCTTTACCAACTGAGTTAAAACCTCTAGCATAAATAATATCTCCTAAAAGTCTTACTTGATTACAATTTTTTGAGAACTTCAATAACTTGGTATTGAGTAAGATTACCGGTACCTAAGTATCGCCATAGCGATTTTAAATCCATTTGGTAATTCATTATAGCGGCTAATGGTATTGGTAAAGGCAACATTGTTAACTAAAAACAAAAGGAAAAGTAAGATAGTAAGATAAATTCTTGTAATCATATAAACCTCCAAACTGTTTATAATAATAATTTAATTAGAAACGGTTGGAGTTTGGAATTCAAATTAAGATTGTGTTAATGCTAACTAAGTTTGAACTGGATTTTAAAGGTTGTACCTTCACCGACTTTACTTTCGACACTGATTTTCCCATGATGTTTTAAAACAACATGCTTAACAATTGATAGACCTAGCCCAGTTCCACCCAGCTCTTTAGAACGAGATGAGTCGACACGATAGAATCTTTCAAATATTCGGTTTAAATGTTCCATGGATCTGCAATCGAGTCATTACGGAGAATTGAATAGATTTATCAATTTCCTTTTTTCCAAATTATAGTAATAGTTTCCATTATCTGGTGTATACATAAAAGCGTTTTTGACTAAATTAATAATCATCTGCTCTAACATGTTTCATTACCTAAACATTTTCTTCAGTTTCCGCAATACAAATTACATTTATATTTTTGTGATGATAGAGCCGTTTTATTTCGAAAATAGCGTTTTCAGTTAACATTTCCACCGGTAAAAGCATCTGCTCAAACTCACTAGTTGCCTCTAGTTCAGAGAGCTTTAAAAGATCATTAAAAAGATCGATTGTACGGTTTAATTCTTGAATTCATTTTAGTAAGTAATTCAATTACATTAGATGAGTCTGCCGCTTGTAACCCTAACTGCATGTAACCTTTAAGCGGAAGCACGGAGTTTTAACTTCGTGAGAAACATTATTGACGAAATCCTCACTACTGTTTGAGCTAATTAGTTTGGGTTAAATCATGAAAAATAATTAACAAATTACTAATGTGAGATTTTTCTTCAAATTTAAGTGGAATAAATGTTATTTTAAAAAAATTACTCTCTTCATTATCAAAATCAGAAACTTTAAATTCATTTAAAATTTGTTGTTCCCCTAAAGTTAAACAACGTTCAGCATATTCGTTAAAAGTTTTGTCACGAATAATATCTTTAATATTAATTACATCAATAAAGGATTCGCCCTTTAAAAAAAATTCAGAAAATGCGTTATTACAAAAGAGAATTTTTCCATTAACATTTGTATAAACAATTGCATCTGGAATATTATTCATCAAAGTATTTAATTTAATATTTTCGGCAGTATACTTACTTAATAGTTCACCAACATCTTTACCGGTATCATTCACCATTTTTTCTAAAAGAGGCCAAGGGTCATTTTGAACACTTGACGGCCAATTTTCACCTTGCGTTTGAGGAGAGAGTAATATTTTAATATTAAATATTTTTTCTAAAACTGAATTAAGAGGTTTATTGGTTTTAAAACCAACAAAAGCACCTAAAAGAATTGAAATAATTAAAATAGGTAGTAAAATTATTAACATAATTTTATCTAGATAAACAATAGTCTCTTTAATTTTAACAAGTGAAGTTGCCAATCTAATAAAATAAATTTTCCTATTTATTTCTACTTTTTTTGCAACATAAAGCATTTCAAATTTGGTTGTATTGCTCATATGAACATCTGTTCCGATACCATAGCGTCTGGCCGCAATTACCTCTTTTTTATTAGAATGATTCTTCATTCCACTAGGTTCACGCCAACTATCACAAACCGCTGTTCCATCTTCATTCATAATAGTATATCGACTCAAACTATCCTGAAACATCCAAGGACACTCATTATCCAAAGATAAATGGTTATTAATCAGATTGTTACCAATAAGATTAATAGAAGATAACATCTTCTCTTCCGCGTCTAACATTACATATTTTTCAATTTTATAATGAACAAAGACCACCGCTACAATAATAGCAAAAATAATTAAAAAACTCTGAATCAAAAGAATTGAAGCGATAAATCTATTAGTTAACTTTTTTAAAATAAGACTTAGTTTACTTGATCTATCCATAAATTCCTTAATTTAAACGATACCCAATGCCACGAATGGTCTCTATGATTTCAGGTAACATATGTAGTTTTTTCCTTAAAGAAAAAACATGAATATCTACAACTCTATCTGTTACAAAAATACCTTCGCCTAATAAATAGGTTATTAACTGCTTTCTAGTTAAAACATTCCCACTATTTTTAATAAGAGAGGTAAGAATATTAAATTCACTAGGTGTTAAATGAACCTTCTCGTCTCCAACAAAAACCTCACGAGTTGTTATATCCATTTTTATACTATTATAAGTAATCGTTGTGGCTGAATTAGTATCATTTTGTAATCTAGCATTTCTTCTAATCAGAGCATTGGCTCTAGCATTTAAAATATTTAGATCAAATGGTTTTGTAATATAATCATCGGCCCCTGCTTCCAGACCAGTCACAATATCTTCTGGGTCAGTTTTAGCAGTAATCATAAGAATAGGAACAGTTCTCCAGTTTTTACGTTTTCTCATTTCATTACATAGTTGTGTTCCACTTATTCCAGGTAACATCCAGTCTATTGTACAGAGATCTGGAATACTATTTTTTTCAAAATCTAAATACTCTAAAAAAAGATTTCCTTCATGAAAAACAACTACTTCATGTTCTTTAAAGTTTTGCTTTAAAACATCAGCAATACTTTTATCATCTTCAACAATTACAATTTTCATAATAAAAATTTTAAGTTTAAGTTTTTATTAATGAGTTTTAGAATTTCTATAGCATTTCCATGACGTATATCTTTTCCGGACTCAATGAAAATTACATCTTCAGCAATGTTAGTTGCGTGATCGCCTATTCTTTCAAATTTAAATGCAATTAGATTTATAGTATATGAGTCATCAAAATTGAGTTGTTTATCCTCTGAGAGATTTCTAATAATTCGGCGATTGAGATCGTTTACTATTTGATCATGACGAATAACTTCTGAAGCCAATGCCACGTCACTTCTAATAAATGAATTGGTTACATTACTAATCATAGTTTGCACTTCAGCGTGAATTGATTTTAAAAGCGGTTGATCCGCTTTTAATTGAACTAAGTGTCTTTTAATATTAGTACATAGGTCTCCTATTCTTTCAAAGTCGCTATTCATTTTAATGACTGAGATAGCAAAGCGTAGATCTCTTGCATTAGGATGTTTAAGTGCTAAATATTTAAAAGTTAGATCATCTACTTTTTTATGAAAAGTATTAACCTCATTTTCTAAAACCATCATGCTTTGAAAATCTTTATTTGGATCAAATATTTCGGCCAACATTTTTTCTGTTGTCGCTGCCATCTTAATCATTTCATCACGAATGATAGTAGTATTAGTTTGCATAGTAGCTCCTTATTCTTTAAATCGTCTCATAACATAGTTTTCAGTTTTTTTATTAGTTGGATTAGTAAAGATCTCTTCAGTAGGACCAGTTTCTACTAACTCTCCACCCATAAAAAAACTGGTATAATCAGCCACTCGTGCCGATTGTCCCATATTATGAGTTACTAAAATCACACAAAAATCTTTTTTTAATTCTTGCATAAGCTCTTCAATTTTATCAGTTGCAATTGGATCAAGAGCCGAAGTTGGTTCATCCATTAAAAGAACTTTGGGCCTTAAAGCAATTGCTCTTGCAATACAGAGGCGTTGTTGTTGTCCTCCACTTAGACCAGTAGCGGGAGTATGAAGTTTATTACAGACTTCGTCCCATAACGCTGCTTTTTTTAATGACATTTCAACTATAGATAAAGTTTCAGCTTTTGATGCCTTACCTAAAAGTTTTGGCCCTAAAGCTACATTTTCAAAAATACTCATGCCGGGAAATGGATTAGGCCGTTGAAAAACCATTCCAATTTTAAGTCTTAAAGTTACTAGATCCATTTTATCTGAAAAAATATTAACTTTTTCTAAAAGCACTTCTCCCTCAGCAAAAGCCGTTGGAACCTCTTCATGGATTCTATTTAAAGAGCGTAAAAAAGTTGATTTTCCGCAACCACTAGGACCAATAATTGAATGAATACTTTTATCTAAAAAATTTAAATTTATATTATTAACCACACGGGTTTTTGCAAATCCGGCATAAAAATTTTTAACTTCTAAAATATTATCCATAAATCTCTCGCTCCTATTCCTGACTTTTGGTGGCGCTAAACCATCTAGCAAAAAAATTTAAACTTAGTACTCCCAAAATTAAAACCAACGATCCCGCCCAAGCCTGCCCTTGCCACTCTTTAAAAGGAGAGGTTGCATACTGGTATATTTGAACTGGCATGGTTGCAATCGGGGCATTAAGTTTATATGAAAAATAGAGATTTCCAAAAGCGGTAAAAAGCAAAGGTGCTGTCTCTCCTGCCGCTCTAGAAATAGCTAAAATCACTCCAGTGATCATTTTCGTCCAACTACCTTTTAAAATTATATGCCAGATAACTTGTGTACGTCTCAAGCCTAAAGCCAACCCTGCTTCCCTCACGCTATTAGGAATTAATCTTAAAACCTCTTTAGTAACTGAACTTATAATCGGAACCATCATCAGCAAAAGGGCCAGACTTCCGGCCAGAGCAGAAAACTGTTTAAAGGGTAATACCGCCAAAGCAAAACAGAGAATTCCAATAACAATTGATGGTATGCCAGAGA
This sequence comes from Bacteriovoracaceae bacterium, assembly GCA_046328975.1. GTDB lineage: Bacteria > Bdellovibrionota > Bacteriovoracia > Bacteriovoracales > Bacteriovoracaceae > JAXLVO01. The sequence goes on from JAXLVO010000027.1 coordinate 29,501, forward strand.
GAGTTTCTAAGACATTATTAATAAATCTAGTTAATAAATTCCGAGGATATTCAGCAATCAATGTACCACAGGCAATTCCAATCGGAACGGCAGCGATTAATGCTATTGAAATAACCATTAATGATCCGTAAATAGCTGGAGCAATACCACCACCATCTTCACCAACGGGTTTTGGTGCATTTAAAAAAAGTGATGGTTTAAGATAAGGCATTCCATTAGTTAAAACATTATGGAGAATACTATAAAACGGAATAAAGCATGCTATAACCACTGAAAGGCATAAAAGATAGAAAAGGTAATTTTTGAGTTTACGATAAAAACTCATACAACCTGTCCCTGTTTTTTAATCATCCGTTTCCTGATAGTTAAAGCTACACGGTTCATGACAAACGAAATAACCATCAAAATAATCGCCAAATAGCCTAAACTTGCTATATGTAGACCTGGTGAGGCTTCTGCATAGTCGTTAGCAATAATTGAAGATAAAGTTGCACCAGGTTCCCAGAGTGAGGAAAACATTTTAGGTGAATTTCCAATGACCATTGTGACTGCCATCGTTTCACCCATAGCTCTAGCTAAACCAAGAATAGTCGCTCCGATAATTCCTGCAGTTGAAGGCTTAACCATTGCAATCTGAATCATCTCTAAACGACTAGCACCTAATGAAAGTGCCGCCTCTTTAAGTGTGCGTGGAATGGTTGAAAAGATCTCACAACTAATTGAAGCAATAATCGGAATAATCATAATCGAGAGGATAATGGCCGCAGTAAATACCCCTACACCAAAACTTGTTCCTGCCAAAAATGGAATAAACGATAAATACTGATTACAAAATGGGGCAACTGAATCTCGCATTAAAGGGACAACAATAAATATCCCCCAAAGACCAATGATAATACTAGGAACTCCTGCCATAACTTCGATTAATGTTCGTAAAAACTTCCTAAGCCGTGCAGGTGCTAATTCAATAATATATATTGCAATTAAAACAGCTAGTGGCGCCGATATAATTAAAGCTATTAATGAAGTAACAAGTGTACCCAAAATAAATGGTCTAGCGGTATAAACATCAGATGATGGATCCCAAATTAAGCCGTTAAAAAAACTTAATCCGTAAACACTCATTGATGGAGCGGCCATTTTTACTAACGAAAAAAGAAGGGCCATACAGAGTAAGGCCATGGCCATAGGAAATCCCCACAACCAAGTCCTTAAAAAAATATTTCTTTGCCCAACTCTCTTCATAATCCCTAGATGGCCGTTTTAATCTTTGCTAAAGCAGCTTTCGGTAGTGGAGCATAGAAAAGCCCTTCTGCGAATGCTTGCCCAGTTGATAGTGCCCAATTTAAAAAGCTTTTCAGCTCTTTTGTTACGTTGTCATTTTTTTCAGGTAATAAAAAGTAAGTGAAGCTACTAATAGGATAAGCATCAGCATTGTCAGAATTTACAATTGATCCTACATAGTCACCTTTATAGTTTTTGCCTGGAACAGAGGCTGAAACACTGTTAGTGGTCGGTGCAACAAATTTACCTTTAGCATTTTTTAAGCTCGCCATATTTAACTTGTTATTAATGGCATAAGCAAGTTCTGTATATCCGATTGAACCTGGAGTTTGTGAAATTAAAGCTGTTACACCTTCGTTACCTTTGCCTCCAATACCGATTGGCCAGTTAACACTTTTTCCAGTACCTACCTTTTCTTTCCAACTAACACTTACCTTACTTAAGTAATCAGTAAAAACTGCAGTTGTTCCACTCCCGTCTGATCTATGAACAAATAAAATTTTAGAATCAGGTAGTTTTAAATCTTTGTTAAGTTTTTGAATGTCTGGGTTATTCCATTCAGTAATTTCACCTAAAGCAATTTTACTAAGTGTTGCTTCATCTAACTTTAAATTTTTTAAATCACCACTGAGGTTGTAAGCAATAACTACCGCTCCTAAAACTACTGGAATCTGTTTAATTACAAGCGTTGATTGTTTTTTTTCATCATCAGATAAAGGTGCATCGGATCCTGCAAAGCTCACTGTTCCTGCCAACAATTGTTTAATGCCTGCACCACTGCCAACTGACTGATAATTTAGTTTTATTTTTGGATTAGCTTTTTGATATTCAGCAAACCATTTAAAATAGATGGGTGCCGCAAAAGTTGAACCTGCACCATTAATTAATTCTTCAGAATAGAGTTGAGAAGAAATTAAGATACTTGTTAGAAAACT
>JAXLVO010000028.1:0-30541 GCA_046328975.1 Bacteriovoracaceae bacterium
AGCAAGAGGGTCTAGCTCCATTTTTTTCATTGATATCGAGAGCTGTTTTTAAGCAGGCACCTAAATTAGCATCATTTTCATCAAAACCAATATTGTGATCAACTGGGCAGAGTGTTCCAGCCACCATGGTATCTAACCTACATTGAGGTTTGGGATGGGTAAGAATAGTTTTATAAGCTTCTGATCGATCAGTATTAAATAAATCTACCGATGCACGAGTACTAGAAATTGAGGCATAAATTTTAGCAGATATTAAACTAGCATTTACTATACGATTACATATCATATCAGTGCCACAAATTTTTTCTACATCATTGTTTGTTTCTAAACTTTTAGGTAAGCGAAACTCAGGTTCTGCAAAAATTTTTTTCAAACATTTAGTTGTTGCAAAATAGTCGGCTTGACCTTCAGCTGCAGACCAATCAACCAATTGAGAATTTCCACGCATTTTTTTAGGAGAGCCACCTATATGGTGACCAATTTCATGACAAACCACTAATAAAAGTGCATCTTCAGTCATCAAAGGGTAACGAGCGAGTCCACCGTTAACAATAACAATAGATTCATCAAGATCAACAGTCCCCTCTTCTCTCAACTGTCCTCTTGTTGCATAAGCGTTATTTTTATCACAACCCCAATCTTTTTTTATAATTAACCGCTTTTGTTTATTTTTAAAAATGGCCTGATAACTTTTCTCAAGATTATTTAAAAGAGTATCAAATCTATCACGAGAAATATTTGAATTTAGTGCTGTTGCAGCTTTTGAAATAACTTGGTTGTCTGGAAAAAAACCATCTTTCAACGAACTTCCGCAACCTGATGGTTCATACGCCAGAGCGGCAGCTATAGACATCATAAGTAGTAATATTACAGCGGATAATTTATATGCTTTCATAGCTATATAATCTAAAAAACTACCGTTTTTAGCAAGAAAATAAATGTTACATTGGTTAACATTTGGTATAAACTAAATGGTATCTTAATTTTAGGGTTCAAATGACTCGTAGAGGTAAAAAATAAATGTGCGGAATACTGGGATATACAGGAAATTATGCTACGCTCTCTGGACTAGATGAAGCATTTAAAAAATTACGCCACAGAGGGCCAGATGATACAGAAAAAGTGATTTTACCAAATAGTGGAGTTTTTTATTTTCATCGGCTATCTATCATGGATTTAAGCCATAATGGTGACCAGCCTTTTGTGGATAAAACTAATAAATTATTTGTTATGTGTAATGGTGAAATTTATAATTATAGAGACCATTATGAGAACTATAAATCTCGCTATCAATTTAAATCTAAATCTGACTGTGAAGTTATCTTACCGCTCTATTTAGAATTTGGAATAGAGAAGACAGCGCAAGCGCTTGATGCTGAATTTGCTTTTGTTATCTATGATGGAAATAAAGATCTCTTTTTTGCAGCTAGAGATCCTATTGGCATTAGACCACTTTTTTATGGTTTTTCTAAAAGTGAAAATAAAATCATGTTTGCTTCTGAAGTAAAGGCTATCCATGATCTTTGCAGTACCATCCAAGCGTTTCCTCCTGGACATTATTATGATGGTCAGGGAAAGTTTATTCCTTACTGCCATATTTCTAAAACTGAAAAATATAATAGTGATTCTATGGATACTATTTTAAAAAATATCCGAGAACTTTTAATTGAAGGGGTAAGAAAGAGATTAGCTTCAGATGCTCCTATTGGTTATCTTTTAAGTGGCGGTGTGGACTCAAGTCTAGTCTGCGGAATAGCCGCTAAAATCCTTAATCAAAAATTGACAACTTTTTCAGTGGGAATGGATAAAAATCCCATTGATATAAAATATGCTAAAATTGTGGCTGATTTTATTCAATCGACACATCATGAAGTCTATTTTACCAAAGCCGATATTTTTAAACATCTTAAAGATGTTATCTATTATTTAGAGACTTGGGATATCACAACTATTCGCGCGTCTATGGGAATGTATTTAGTTTGTAAATATATTCGTGAGAAGACACCGATTAAGGTGGTATTAACTGGAGAAATTTCTGACGAAATTTTTGGTTATAAATATACTGACTTTGCACCAAACGCTACTGAATTCCAAAATGAGGCGATTAAAAGAGTTGATGAAATTTATATGTACGATGTTTTAAGAGCTGATCGATCTATTTCGGCCCACTCGCTAGAAGCACGTGTTCCATTTGGTGATCTTGAGTTTGTAAAATATGTAATGAGTATTCCGCCTGAACTCAAAATGAATAAGTATAATATGGGAAAATATTTGTTAAGAGCCGCTTTTAAAGATCTCAATATTTTACCAGATGAAATTTTTATTTCGGGTAAAAGCTGCCTTTTCCGATGCGGTTGGACACTCCATGGTCGACTATTTAAAAGAGCATGCGGAAAATCTTTACGGCGATAACTATTTAGAGGAAGCGAAGGCTAAATATAAGTACGCAACTCCTTTTACTAAAGAGTCTCTTTTATACCGAGATATTTTCGAAAGCTTTTTTCCTGGTAGAGCACCTCTTATCAAAGATTTTTGGATGCCAAATAAAACCTGGCAGAATTGTGACGTGAATGATCCATCTGCACGTGTACTTCCTAATTATGGTCAAAGTGGTGTTTAGTTTTTTGCTCGAAGCCAAATAGTGTGAAGCTACGCCTAATGACAAAATTCTCTAATTCAACTACTATTCTTAAAAAAGGAAGTGGTATATGAAAAAAATTTTAGCGAGTATTCTTTTCGTTCTTACGATTTTTATGGGAAACAGTTTTGCTAGTACCCCTGTTGAAACATTGATTCCAGTTGAAAATATTTATGTTCCTAATGGTTTTGACTCAAATGATAATGTGGAATTGGTGGTTGAAGGTTATCTACCCAACCTCTGTCATAAGTCACCTTCTACTGAAGTAAAGGTAATTAAAGATACTATTAATGTAACAGTTAAAGCTTTACAATATCATAGTTCAGACTATTTTTGTCCCCCTATGATTGTACCTTTTATTCAACCTGTTTCGATTGGAGTGTTAAACAAAGGTTTATATAAGATAATTGTAAACGGTAAATCAATTTTTGAAAAAAAATCTAATATTAATGTTGCTGAAAATACATCTGAAGCCGTGGATGATTTTGTTTACGCTAAGACTTCCTATGTTGAAGTGAAAGCAGGTTCTAACAAAGCAATTCTAAACGGAATGAACCCTAGTGATTGTTATGTTATTGATGAAATTAAAACCATTTCAAATGGTGTAGATACATATTCAGTTTTACCTATTATGAAAAAAGTAAGAGATTTTTGTCCTTTAAAATTAGTTGAATTTAAAGAAGAGTTTAACATTCCAACTGAGCTTAAGCGTGATAAAATACTACTGCATGTTCGAAGCATGGACGGAAAATCAGTAAATACGCTTTATCATACTACCGAAAAATAGTTATCGATTGATTAGGTAAAGACAAAAATCACTTAATCCTCCCTTATTTCATCTGTGAAATAAGGGAGAGTTTTTAATAAAAAAACTATTTTAGTCAACCACTCTTGTCTAACTATTTTCCTTAAATTAACCGTTAAAGTAGTATAAATTTATTGTGTATTAATGTGGGTGATATTATGGAAGTGAAATTAGATTTCAAATATACTTTAACTTCAACAGACAGTGATCTTTTAAGAAAATGGTTAAAACTTCTAATTTTAGGACGCGGACTGGATGATAGAGCACCAAATTATCTAAGACAAGCTATTGGTTGGTCATATCATGCACCTTATGCTGGACACGATGGAATTCAATTAGCTATCGGTCAAATTTTTGATCGTAAAACCGACCATCTGTTTCCTTATTATCGTGATATGATGACCTGTTTATCAGCAGGTCTTACTCCTCTTGAAATTATTTTAAATGGAATTTCTAAAGCCACAGATATAGCTAGTGGCGGACGACACATGTCTAACCATTTTGCAAAACCCGAATGGAATATTAATAACGTTTCATCCTGCACTGGTAACCATGTACTCCACGCAGTAGGTGTAGCTAGAGCTATGAAATATTATAAACACAAAGGGGTAGCAATTTCTTCTCAAGGTGAATCAAGTGTTTCAGAAGGCTACTGTTATGAAGCAATTAATGGGGCTTCTCGCGAAAAATTGCCAGTAATTTTTGTTATTCAAGATAATGGTTATGGTATTAGTGTGCCTAAGTCAGATCAGACTGCAAATGAAAAGTGTGCAGATAACTTTAGTGGTTTTAAAAACCTGCGGATTATTCATTGTGATGGAAAGGATATTTTTGATTCAATTAATGCCTTAATTGAAGCCAAAAAACATGCACTGACTAAAATGGAACCCGTTATAGTTCATGCTGATTGTGTTCGAATTGGTTCCCACTCTAACTCCGACAACCACGAACTTTACCGAGATGAAAAAGAGTTACAAGCGGCACGGGATCAAGACCCTATTTTAAAATTTAAAAAACTTCTTCTTAGTAAAAAAATTTTTACAGAAGCTCAAATTAGTGAAATCGAAGAAGAGACTAAAAAAATTATTATTGATGCTCACACTAAAGCCCTAGCTGCACCTGATCCAGATCCCAAATCGATTTTTGATTTTGTTGTTCCAAAACCTTATGAAGCTCTCAAATACCCTAAAGGAGTTCACGATTTAAAAACGGGTGAACCTATAAAATTAGTTACTGCGATTAATGAAACACTTAAAGCAGAATTTAGACATAACCCTAACACCTTTATTTGGGGACAAGATGTGGCCAATAAAAATAAAGGCGGAATTTTTAATGTCACTAAAGGCATGCAACAAGAGTTTGGAATAGCGCGAGTTTTTAATGGTCCAATTGCCGAAGATTTTATCTTAGGTACGGCCAATGGTTTTTCACGTTTTAGAAAAGATATTCGCGTTGTTGTTGAGGGTGCTGAATTTGCAGATTATTTTTGGCCAGCTATGGAACAATTTGTAGAGAGTTCACACGATTACTGGCGCAGCAATGGACAATTTTCTCCCAATTTTGTAATTCGTTTAAGTAGTGGTGGTTATATAGGTGGAGGATTATATCATTCACAAAATATTGAAGGAACGCTTACCACTTTTCCTGGAGTAAGAATCGTCTATCCATCTTTTGCTGACGACGCTGCGGGGCTTTTGCGAACAGCAATGCGATCAGAAGGAGTAACTGTTTTTCTAGAGCCTAAAGCACTCTATAATGCAAAACAGGCCATGACTCTTATTCCAGATGACTTTGAAGTACCTTTTGGAGTTGCTCGGATCAGAAGAACAGGAAAAGATTTAACCATTATCACTTACGGAAATACTGTTCACTTTTGCCTTGAAGCAGCTAACGATTTAGCTAAAGAAGGTATTGAAGTGGAAGTGGTGGATCTTAGAAGTTTAAATCCTTTAGATGAAGCGACTATTGGAGCTTCCATTAAAAAAACTTCAAGAGCCTTGGTTGTTCATGAGGATAAAGTCTTTGGTGGCTTTGGTGGAGAAGTTGCTTCCATTATTGCAGAAAAGTTTTTTAACTATTTAGATGCACCAGTTATGCGTGTTGGTTCTACCTTTACACCAGTTGGTTTTAATCGCATTCTAGAGAAAAGTATTTTAGTTGATAAAAATAAAATTTTATTAAAAATTAGAGAGTTACTGAAGTATTAAATCTCCATCGAAATTATACCGATAGAGTTATTATGAAAACTCTATTCTTAGCCTTGTTTTTATCTCTTTCGTTTAATAGTCGTGCCCAAATTAGTTTAAAGGACTTGCGCTTAACTGAACGAGATTTTAAAAAATTAAAATTTGAATCGAAAGCTGAAAAGGCTCCACAACTTTATCTTCAAAAAGAGTCTAAGCCAGCTAGATCTAGATTCTATTTAATGGCTGAGTGTATACAATTTAATGGTCTAAGTTTTCGATCAAATGAAACAGGTTATGATGAATGTTTACAGCAAAGACAAAATTCAAAATGGATCAACATGGGATTAGAGTGGAGTAATAAAAAGTAGTGATTGATCTAACTTGACTCTATTATTAGTTTATGAATTGATTTGAAATTACAATAAAACAGATGATAACAAAAACTTGTGCTACTAAACGCATAAAATCCCTTCTTTAATTTTAATGACACTACCAAAACTCTTTTTTACTAGTCAAACGGTAAAAATCTATATAAGTATTTAAAAATATAACCGGGTTAAACAAATGAACTGTCCTTATTGCAATCAGTTAGAAACTAAAGTTACTGACTCTAGGCATGATCCGCTGAATAATACTATTCGTCGGCGTAGAAAATGTGATGATTGTGGTAAACGATTTACAACTCATGAATATATCCAATTTGAGATGCCAGTAATTATAAAAAACGATGGAAGACGTGAAGAATATTCGCGTTTGAAAATTTTTAATGGTATCCAAAAAGCGTGTCAAAAGCGAGCCGTTTCTATTGATCAGATCGATAGCGTGATTGAGAAGATTGAAAAAGCTATTATTGAACTTAATGAAAAAGAGGTTTCAAGCTCTACCATTGGGAAACATGTGGTTTTAGGTTTAAGAAAATTGGATCCAGTGGCATATGTTCGATTCGCATCTGTTTATAAAACTTTTAGAGATGTCGATGAATTTGTAAATAATTTAAAAGAAGATGATGGTGGGGAAGATGAGCGACGAGAACAACAAACCAATTGATGATCAGCCGATAAATCCAAATTCGGTTGCACGTGAATTTGCATTACGTTTTATCTACCATTTTCAGTTAGACTATTTTTCTAAAGATCAAACTCGAGTTGAAGTTAATACTAATGAATTAGTATTAAAAATTAACAATTTCAAAGAAACAATTGATTTAAATGTTAGTGAAGGCGCTATGAGTTTTTGTCAAACTTTGATTTTAGGTGTGGCAACTAATATCGAAGAGTTAGGTACTATTATTGAAAATCATTTAGAGAATTGGCGTTTAAATCGACTACATAGTGTTGATTTAACAATTCTTTATTTAGCAACATATGAAATACTTTTTTATAAAAAAACCACCTAAGATTGTTATTAATGAAGCGATTAATTTGGCTAAAAAATATTCTACAAAAGAAGCACCGGCCTTTTTAAATGGAGTTTTGGATAAAATATGGAAATCACAACCTTAAAAAGCCATATTAATGAGCATTGCAAAGCTCTCTTATTGATTGCTAATATCGATTTTTCTGAAAATACTCCATATTTTTTTGAACTTAACTTATTTTTTGATGGTCTTTTAAATGAACAACTTAAAGCGTCTTTTGAAGATCAAAGAATCAACGTATTCAGGATCCAAAACTACCACAATGATCTATCTTTAATTATTGTAAAATACTCTGAAGACTCATGGAAAGCTGATAAACTAAGTATTAAAAATAATTTTTTGGATGCACATGAAAATTCGGAAATTCTCTTAATTGATCCAAATAATATTTATAAAAATATTGAAGCCGATTTACCAGATTTTAAAATCACTAAATTAAAATTATTGAACTCATAAACGCTTCAACCAATGTGAAATTTTGACACTGAGCGTTTTTACATCTTGCATTGAGTCGATCGATGGTGTACACCATCCTGGTTTTTAATTTATATAAAGGAGCAATTAATGAAAATTTCTAATATTTTAGCTGTAGCAACTTTGAGTCTTTTGGTTTCAACATCGTTATTTTCACAAAATCTTAGTTGTGAAGGTGATTTTAGAGATACGGTAGATGTGGTTGGAAATTCAGAGTCAGATGGTTTTAGTGGTTCAATAAGTATTAAAAGAGACATCCTTGTTTCGATTTCAAATTTGGGAACTCAAAATGCTAAAGCATTAGTTGTAGTTAAATCAACTCAGTATAATGACGAAGGTTCTTCGATTGTAGATACTCAAAGCCTACTTACTATTGACAAAAACTCATCAAATTTTAAAAGTACGGACAGGGGAAACAGTTATGATTTAAAAGTAATTGAAAATGGAAAAGCCTTTTATATTAATGTAGATAAATCTTTTTTTAATAGAACTAATAAATCTAAAATTGTAACAGTGTCAATTATTGATAAAACCCCAACAAGTTTATTAAAAAACTTATCTGGATATCCAGACTTTAGATTAAATTGTTTCGCTTTCTAATCATTTATCGGATTAGACGTCTTAACCCATCTTGAAGCTATTCAATATAGAAAAAACATTGTGTCATTTTAAAAATACTCTTTTCAATTGATAATAAGTTCTCGTATATTAATGAGCACTAATTATATTTTTATTATAGGAAATCGAGTTTATGAAAAGAGCACTCATTACAGGTATTACTGGGCAAGATGGAGCTTATTTAGCAGAGTTACTGCTGAATAAAGGTTATGAGGTTCACGGTATAAAACGTCGTAGTTCCTCATTTAACACTGGTAGAATTGACCATTTATTACTTAATCCTCTTTATAAAAATAGTTTAAAAATTCATTACGGTGATCTCACTGACTCCACTAACTTAATTCGACTTATGCAAGAGATTAAACCTAATGAAGTATACAATTTGGGAGCAATGAGCCATGTTAAGGTATCTTTTGAAGAACCGGAATATACAGCTCAAACTGATGGAGTCGGAACTCTTAGACTTTTAGAAGCTATTAGAATTTGTGGATTGGAGCAATATACTAGATTTTATCAAGCATCAACTAGTGAGCTTTATGGTTTAGTGCAAGAGGTTCCACAAAAAGAGACAACTCCGTTCTATCCAAGAAGTCCTTATGGTGTAGCTAAACTCTATGCTTACTGGATCGTAATCAATTATCGTGAAGCATACAATATGTTTGCCTGCAATGGGATTCTTTTTAATCATGAATCACCTCTACGTGGTGAGACATTTGTTACAAGAAAAATTACTATGGCGGTTGCAGCCATTGCTCGCGGTTACCAACAATCACTCTCTCTCGGTAATCTAGATGCTAAGAGGGATTGGGGATATGCACCTGAATATGTAGAAGGTATGTGGAGAATGTTACAGGCCGATAGTCCAGATGATTTCGTTCTTGCTACTGGTGAGACAACAACTATTCGCGATTTTGTAACTTGGTCATTTGCCGAAGTAGGCATTATCCTTAAGTGGCAAGGAGAAAAAGTAACAGTTAATGAGCATGCCGTTGACGCTAAAACTGGTAAGGTTTTAGTTAAAGTTGATCCAAAATATTTCAGACCAACTGAAGTTGAACTTCTGATTGGTGATCCATCTAAAGCTAAAAAAGTTTTAGGTTGGGAGCCTAAAGTTCAAGTGAAAGAGCTTGTTAGTATTATGGTAGAAGCAGATTTACGTATTGTAGATGATCTCTATAAGAGTAAACCAAGCGAATCGCTTAAGCAGTTTAAGACAAGTCAGAAAAATGCTTCTTGGGATGGCCGCGAGAATCTAATCTAAGTTTTTATACAAGTGAATCAATTCTTGATTGAGTATTGGTTTCAGAATCGATCTCTTCATAAACAGCTTCTGAGCTATTTTTATGTGGATTAAAGAAGAATGGAAGAATCATAGCCAGTAAGATTAAAAGTAGTAGGATCTTCTGACGATGTTTCATAAATAGATCCCCAAATTTAAACATAATACTTAACATTGAAATTATCCCTGTTGGTTAAAAGACACAATGCATAATATCATTTTGTAAAAGCTGAAGGTGAAAAACCACTTTATGGTTGTAAACATTATAGAAAACTAAATAATTTTTATGTATTCAAGGTGGGTTAATTTGTAGTTTTGTTTCTCGAACATTTTTTTTGAGGGGAGATTATCTGGTAGAACCTGGGCTTTTATTGAGTTAATTTCAGGCTGGTTTAGTTTTAACCACGTTTCACTTTTGGCAAGTACACTTGTACCGATTCCTTTGCCAATAAAATCAGGTGAAAGATAGATGCTAATTTGAGCTGTAGATTTTTCGCAATCAAATCTAACAACTCCACAAGGAGTATTATTTAAGCTAGCAACTAACAGTAATTGTCTATTGGATATAACTACTTTTTCAAACCATTTAACATGATCATCATAATTAAGTTCATCACTATTTAGCGAAATTTTTCTAATAGTTGGATGGTTTCGCCAATCAAATATCATTTTACAGTCATTTAAAGTTGCTTTACGTATTTCAATCATAGTATTGATTCTACAATTTTTTCTACACCAAGACCATCAACTAACTGAAAAGATTTTCTACGATAATTATTTAATTCATCTAAATTAGCGATAATTTCAGAGATGGTTCGTATGTAAGAGGTAACCGTAACCTCTTTAGTTGTGCCTAAGTAGTAGTGGAATTTTTGCTGGTCAAGCTGTTCAGCGATTTCAGTCTGATTATCGGCAATTGAAACCACTACACCTGTTACACCAAGACAACATCTCTCCCATGTAATAGATCCTCCTGCTCCCACATAGAGATCAGTATTGATCAAAAGGCTTGCCATATCTTGTACATTGGAGAGAAATTCAATATTTTCATGTTGTTCAAAGTTTTTTATAAACTCTTTAACTTTAAAGTTATTGGGTACAATACAGCGAATTTTTTTAAAGTTCATTGAGGTTACAGCTATGATGGCTTTAATAGTTTCGTTTTCAGGATCAGAGCCACCAAAGAAAAGCAGAATACTATTAATAGTTTCTAGGTTGGCAAGCTCATTCATTTGTTTTTTCTGATCTAGAAACTGCTCTCTAAGTAAAGCATAACTTGGACCTAAAAAAAAGGTGCAAGCTTTTTTAACTAAATTAGAATAAGGATTGGTTAGGTTAATAATATTTTGATCAAGTAGAAAATCACAACTGTGTTCACGATTGTATAGATCATCAATCACCATGATTTTTTTGGTATGGTTTTGAACCACTAATTCCCATGTAATATCGATTTGATAATGGTCAATAATTAAAAGATCAACCGAATTGAAACTTTTTAAGATTTCAGCGGTTTTAATAGAATCATCTTTAATATCAAAATCAGGTTCAGTGGGTAATTCTATAATTTTAATTTCAGGATTATTTTTTATGAGATGATTAAAATTCCCATCATCTTTTCTTGTGATAAATGTAATAGTGTTAGTAGTTGTTTTTAATATCTGCTGAGCTAATGTTAGACAACGAACGAGATGACCTGAGCCAAGTTTAAAACTAGAATCAACTCTGAAAAGAATGTTTTTACTCATACTTTTTTTTGTTCAACACTTAAATTGATATTAGCAATTTCTCTATTCTGATCTAAGAATTTTATAATTTCTAAATATGATTTTTGGTCCATGTTATTTTGTTCAATAAGAATTTCCATCAATCTAAAATCAGCTGGTTCGTCTACACATAGGCGATAACTAGATTTATCAATTTCATTTTTGATGTGAAAAAATTGAGTTTTACCACCAATATTTTTCCAAATATAGGGAGTCACATGTTCGCGCAGTTCTGTAGCGCGAGCTTTAAGATTGGCTTCTTCTAAATATTCTGTACTGAAAATCTCAAAATCAAAGCCGCGTGGATAGGTTCTTTCAATACAATTACTAACATATAAATAGGGATTACTATTTTTTTTGAAATAGTCTAATCCTTGTAAAATTAAACTAGAGTCAATTAAAGGGCAATCGCTAGTTACTCGAACAATATGGTCAAAATTATATTTATGAGCGCATTCTAAATAGCGACTCAAAACATCTTCTTCACTTCCGCGATGAAATAGAAGATTTTGATTTTTAACTATTGGTTCTATTACATCATCTTGAGCATTAATAGTAAATGCAACACAAATAGGTAGTTGGGTGTTTTTTAAACGATCAATATGGTGTTGCAAAAGACTTCTATTTTTCAAAGTCTTCAAAATTTTGCCAGGGAGTCTCGTACTACTCATGCGGGCTTGAGTGATAATTCCTATATTTTTCATTATACTAAGAGTATATAAATTATGTTACAATAACCACAAATATATTTGCGGAGAAGCGTGTGATGAGGCGGACTAAACCCTATTTTGTAGCAGAAATGTCAGGAAACCATAATCAATCGTTAGCGAAAGCTAAAGAGATTATTGATGCAGCGGTAAAGTCTAAAGCTGATGCAGTGAAAATTCAAACCTATACAGCCGATACGATAACGCTTAATTGTGATAAAAGTGATTTTTTAATTAATGACCCTAAAAGTTTATGGAATGGGCGAAAGCTTCATGATCTCTATCAAGAGGCACATACTCCTTGGGAGTGGCATAAAGAGCTTTTTGAGCATGCTAAAAAACGTAACATTACACTCTTTAGTTCACCTTTTGATAAAACCGCTATCGATTTTCTAGAAGAGTTGGGAAATCCAATTTATAAAATCGCTTCGTTTGAAATTGTGGATATTCCGCTTATTGAGTATGCCGCTAAAACTAAAAAACCGCTGATTATCTCAACCGGTATTGCAACGTTATCGGAAATCAGTGAAGCCATTGTGGCAGCTAAAGATGCTGGAGCTACTGATCTTACAATCCTTCACTGTGTAAGTTCATATCCAGCACCGTATGAAGAGATAAACTTAAAAACCATGAACGCTATAAAAGATACTTTTAATGTTAAGATTGGACTTTCGGACCACTCTTTAGGAATGGGAGTGGCAATAGCCGCAGTTGCTTATGGCGCCTCATTAATCGAAAAACATTTTGTAATTGATCGAAGTGAAGGTGGTGTTGACAGTGCTTTTTCCATGGAGCCACATGAGTTCAAGCTAATGATTGAAGAAAGTGAAAAGGCTTACCTATCTTTAGGTAATATTGCTTTTAGATACTCTTCAACTGAAAATAAGCAACAGCGCCAGTTTGCTCGCTCACTCTATATTGCTGAAGATATGAAAAAAAATGATATCTTCACTGAAAAAAATGTCAGATCTGTTCGTCCTGGTTTTGGATTAGCGCCTAAAGAGTTGAAAAATATTTTAGGGAAAAGAGTTATAAAAGATACAACAAAAGGAACACCACTAAGTTTAGATTTAGTGGATTTTAAAATTAACTAAATCAATTAAATCTTCAACGTATTCTTGTTTTCGCATACCCACTAAAATATGGTCAAGTCCTGACTTAAGATAAATTTTAATTGTATCATGGGCCAAGCTATGGGTGGATGAACTGTTGATTAAATCTTGTTGAATTAATTGGTTTTTAAATTTAATTGTTTTGGCCGTCATATTTTTTAAAGCATACTTACATGAGAGATCATAAAGATAGTAGAATGGTTTAGATTCATCGGCAGGAATCGAATCCCCTCCCCACATCTTAACTAAAAAAGGAAAGAGGTGGCCCCAAAAAACTTGGTCAACAGCGTCGATTGATTGTAGATTTTTCCAAACATCACGTAGCTGTTTTATCAGCGGTAGGGTTGCAAAATCATCTTTGCTAAGAGGCTCAATCTCTAAACATTTTTTATAAATAAGATTATTGCAAAATTCAAAATGTCGATCAGATTCGGAATCATTTAAATCTTGGTAAAATTTTTCATAAGTAGCCAGTCTTAAAAGACCAGAGTTGGAAAAAGCATTAAGTGGTCGATTCACTAAAGTTACTAATTGATTCTTTTTTGCCAGATTTAAAACCGGTAATCCATTATGCGTATTTTGCAGAACACCTGTTTCCATAAAATTATATGGAAATTGAATAAATTTAAAATGGTGATTGCTGCTTACTTCGTCGGCTATATCTAAAACTTTTTGTAGATTAGTCACTTTGGGATTAGTATCACTATAAGGAAAATTATTAGAGCTAATTCCATAATAGCGAATCTTTTTTTGTTGAACTTTTTCTTCTAAAAAAGTGAAAGCTTTTTTAATTCTTTTGTAATATTCCTCACTTGATGTTAGATTATTTTGATCTTCAAAATAGTATTCAGGATTATGTAGAAGATAGCAGTCAATTTGGGTTCGATTCATTTGTTTTAATGAAATTTCGATTTGTTTTTCGAGAAATTCAGGATGAATCGAATGCATGAGTTCAGGATCGAGAAAGACTAGATCATCCACTGCTTTATTATTAAAATTCAACTCGCGCATGACTTCCAGATTTTTACCTTGAACGTAACCACCTTTAGTTACAATAAATGGATCAAATTGCGGAAAAGTCGAAAGCACTTTACCAATCAGCTTTTCCGAATCACCATTCGTGTAATTGGCTGAAGTATCAATCAGATTGACACCATTTTTGAGAGCATAAATCAAAGCATTTTCATGCGTCTGAGATTTAACCGAAACTCGGTAACTTCCAAATCCAATGGCTGACAATTCATTTATTTGTTTCATAAGTTGATCATATAGCGTATTTTAATAGATATGCAACCCTTGAAAATTTTTGTCTATGAACTTCGCTGTGTAAATCCCTACTGGAATTTGGCATTTGAGGAGCATCTTTTTCAAAACCTTGATCCTAATGGCTACTATCTTTTGCAATGGATAAGTGCACCGTGTGTTGTAATGGGACGCTTTCAAAATCCCTGGACCGAGTGTTCACTCAAAGCGATGATTAAAGATCAGGTGTTACTAGTGAGACGCTATAGTGGTGGTGGCGCTGTCTATCATGATTTAGGTAACGCTAATTATAGTTTCTTGAGCCCTAAAAACCATTTTAACAAAAATTTTCATAATGAAATTTTAGAAAAAACACTTATGAAATTTGCAATTCCTGGAATTCGTTTTGGTGAGCGAGGTGACATTTTTACCAATGAAAATAAGATTTCAGGATGTGCTTACCGTCAAATTAAAGAACGCAATTATCACCATGGAACCATGTTAATTAATTCTGACTTAGAGCTCTTATATGAGTATTTAAATTTTAAGGCCAAAACCACAAAGATTGAATCCAATGCGGTGGCATCCAGAAGAAATAGTGTCATTAATCTCATAGAGTTAAATAATAAACTTAACGTAGATTTATGGCAGACAACTCTCGCTGAAACTTTTTGTGAGTATTTTTTAGCCAAAGATCCCAAAACTCAAATTCAAAATAGAGTTGTGAATGATGAACCCGATTTTTCCAAACATTTAGAGATTAGCAAAATTTACGACGAACTAAGTTCTTCTGACTGGATCTATGGTCAAACACCAAAATTCAAATACGTTGATGAAACGTTAGGCACAATCGAAGTCGAGAAAGGTCGAATTGTGACGATTGAAAAATGTGATACTTTAAAGGCTCAAAAACTAATAGGCGAAAAGTTTACGATTACTTAGTTTTGCTAAATTTTTCGTATTTCTTTTTGAATTTTTCGATACGACCTTCACTATCCATTACTTTCTGTTTACCAGTATAGAAAGGGTGACAGTTGTTACAGATATCAACTCTGTTTAAGGGAGCAGTAGAACCAGTTTCCCAAGTAGCACCACAAACGCACTCAATTGTTACTTTTTTATATTCTGGATGGATACCTTGTTTCATGATGCAATTCCCCGTTGTTTATTCAATAAAATTAGAGGCTCAATTTGACCAAATATTTAAAAACTGTCAAGAAAAATTTAGTGAGCACTACAAGAAGAACAGCCACTTGTAGGTTTAAGTGGATCAGTGAAAACCCAATGAGCATATTGCTGATTGATCTGCCTTATTGCGTCGCGTATGTCGTTGAACGTACGTTGAGAAATGGTCTGATTCTCTAGTGTTGTGACATTAAGCCAATATATCTCCTTAACTATTTGATCGTTGGGCGAGAGATCGCCTCCCATGGAAATAGTGGCTTTAAAGTTATTATTTACGTAAGAGCAGTAGTTCCAATTTTCTGTATTAATCATAGTTATCTTACAAGCAGAGCAACAATAAAAAAAAATCTAGCATATCTTAAATTTATAAGCTATGTAGTTAATACTTTTAATAAAAAATTGCAAGACGTATCGTGAAGGGACCTTTTTATGGCTAAAGCAAACAGAATTATCGTACACCTAGAGTGCCAAACTTGTAGAACAGTAACTGCTCCTGGAGTTAGTCGCTATTCAACAACTAAAAATAAAAAAACTACGCCTGATAGATTAGAATTCTCTAAATACTGTAAGTTTGAAAAGAAACATACACTTCATAAAGAAATTAAATAATTTTTTATTGGTAATTTACCTTTTAGGTACCCTAATTCTTCAGTAACTCGTTGAAAAGGCGAGATGGCTGATCTTTATTGTCCATTATAAAATTAATGATGCTTTTCTGAGTTTCTACCGACAAAGACTTATGTTTATTAATTAAGCAGGAAGTAATGGTTCTATGAGCTCTAAGCTTAAACTTCTTTTAGTAGATCCTTCAAAAGAGTGGCTTCAAAAAGCTAAGCCATTTTTTGAATCAAAAATGTATGAGGTTGAGACTGCTAGTACTGGGCGCGAGGCTCAGCTTAAGTTATATCAAAATGAGTATTTTACGGTGATTCTGAATTTAGAAGTTGAGAATCATTCAGGAACGCAGGTTTTAAAATATATTAAGAGTCATGCACTTCAAGTGAATCTACTCTGTATGCTAAGTAGTAACGACAAAGTAACTTCTGGTGTGATTAAACCTAAAGATTTAGAAAAAGTTGGGATAACAGATCTTCTTATTCAACCGTTTGAATTAGGAGTCCTTTTAAATTCATTAGAGGGGCACCAAGATATTGGACAGATGTTTTCTCAATTAAAAACCAAAGATAGTATAAGCGCTGAAGAGAATGTTGAGGCAAATGATAGTGAATTTACTAAAGTGAGCATTAATGAATTTATTTCTACTAAAGTTGTTCTATTTGATGTTTATGTTAGGTTAGATTCAGCTAAATATGTTAAGATCCTCCATTCGGGAGATTCGTTGGCGAGTGATAGAATTGAAAAATATAAAAATGAAAAAAATGTTAAATTTCTCTATTTTAAATCATCCGATCGACAAAAATATATTAAGTTTTGTAATTCGATAGCAGAACAAACCTTTACTTCAAATGCTGTAAGTGCAGGTCAAAAAGTGTCACTGATTAAAAATATTTCTGAGAAATATTTAGAAGAGGTTCACACTAGGGGATTAAAACCTCAGGTGGTTCTACAAGGTAAAGAGGTTTGTGAAAATATCTATAATTTAGTTCAGGGTGAAAAAAAATTATATCAAATTTTAAGAGAATTTCAGGAGATGGATCCAAACGCTTACTCGCATGCATTTTTAGTTTGTTTTATCTCCAGCATGATTGTAAAACAATTTACATGGCAATCCTTAATAACGACTGAAACCATTGCCCTCGCTAGCATGTTTCATGATATTGGAAAAATGAAAATGCCGGAAGCTATAAGAAATAAACGACCAAAAGATATGACGCCGGATGAATTAGAAGAGTATAAAAAACATCCTGAGGCTGGTTTTGCTATTGTTAGTGAAAGTTTAATGATTAGTCAGGGCGTAAAACAGATTATACTTCAACATCATGAAGCTAATGATGGGTCTGGCTTTCCATATGGTTTGAAAGATAGTCGAATTTTTACATTGGCAAAAATTCTTTTTCTCGCGGACGAATTTTCTCACTCTCTTAAAGAGGACAATCTTTTACCCGTTCAAGGGTTAAAAAAATTATTAGCTAATCCTGATTCGACTCGAAGATATAATGGGATAATTCTAGAAAACTTTATTAAGGTTTTTGCCGATCCTGATAAGATTCCTAAACCGAAAGATGATATGCCGTCTAACTCTCGTGTGGTTAAATCACGTTAAATTATTTTTTATTTTCCGTTGCTATTGCAAACTTCTCAGCGCCGGCAGCTTTGGCCAGATCCATGATTTCTATGGCCCGACCAAGAGATGCTTTTTGATCACCCTCTAAAATAACTGTAGATGATTTAGAATCTTTGAGGGCGATAGCGATTTTTTCCTTTAGTCCTTCAGTAGTAACTTTTTCGCCCTGAACTGAGAGTTCCCCATGATCATTAAGTGAAACAATAACAACGTTGCCCTGTTCACTTTCGGTTTTTGTATTGGTTTTAGGTAAATCAACCTTGAGACCAGATTCTAGCGAAATAGATGAGGTCACCATGAATATGATTAGAAGCACTAACATGACATCAATTAAGGGAGTCATGTTTATATCTGCCACAACCTCTTCTTGATCATCAGAATTATTCATTTTAGTTGCCATTTAAATTCCTATTTTTTTTCAATAAGGTCTGCTAAATCTTTCACTTTGTTTTTAACTTCAGTATTTAAAATGTTAAGTCGGTTAATGAAGTAGTTGTAAAAAATGAGGGCAATAACTGCAACAATAATTCCTGCCGCCGTTGCAACAAGAGCCTCTGATAGTGAACCTGCTACCACTGAGAATCCACTTTTTCCTGTTTGTGAAATATTTTCAAATGATTTTATAATACCAACAACCGTTCCAAATAATCCTATAAAAGGCGCAGTGGAGCTTATGGTTCCTAGTACCCACAGAAATCGTTTAAGTCCGATTTGCGTTTCAACCAATCTACGCGCAACACGCTCTTCTCTAACATTAAAATCCGAAATAGTTTCATCAAAAAGTGCTAAATGAGGTGGTCCAATCAAGTCTCCAGCTGAAAGCAGTAGACCTTTGAGTTCATTGATGCGCTTATCTTTTAAAAGTTGGGAAGCGTGATCATGAATATCGTTGAACTTTTTCTTAAAATTATTTAGAACCCAAAGTTTCTCAAAAACTACTGACCATAACAAAATAGAGTAACCCAAAAGAGGGTACATGATAAATCCACCAGTTTTGAAAAACGTAAGCAATTCCATAAATAAAAAACTCCTATGTGTAAATTAACTCTTATGATAATCTATTTTTCAGCTTGAGGTAAGTAGTAAATGAAATCAAAAGCTATTACTGATTTAGAAAAACCTTTTTTATCACTTGCGCCAAAATTGCTTGTGGTTCTAACCTTAGTGGTTATTATTTTAGGTCTTTATACTGAACTTTTTCAGTTACCTAAAATGGAAATGAGTAAGTCCCTTAGTAAAAATAGTCCTATTAGTAGCGATTTGATTGATAATTTAAATGTTATTAGTTTTGAAAATAAATTTGGGAAATTTTCCTTTAAAAAGGCTCATTCAAATTCTGATCTTGCGGTTCCCTATTTTTGGAAAATGACCTACCCAAAAGAGTTTGCATCCAATCAAGAAATTTTTCAGAATATTTTTTCAGCCTTAAAAAATTTAAAAATAATAAAAATATTACCAAATGACGAATTAAACCGATCAAACTACTCAATTAATAATCCTTTACTTAAAATTGAAATGGTGAGTGATTACTACTCTAGAACTACACTAGTTTTGGGTTTGATTAATTCATTGGATAACAGTGCATATCTACATATTATGAACCAAGATTTTATCTATCAAGTTGAAGCACTTGGTTTTTCTTTTGCTAACATTACTTTATCAGACTTTGTTAATTCTCAAGTTCTTGATGTTGATACAGACCAAATTATTAAAGTTAAAATCTTTAAAGGTCTCGCTAAAAATGGAGTTGTGTTAAATTCATTTGAAAAGAACAGTGAAAACGGGTGGAAAAATCTTAATATTAAAAGTCGATCAAGTTTAATTGATAACGCAGATATTGAAAGCTATCTTAACAAAATTTTTCAAATAAAAGCACATACAATTTTAGATCAGCTAGCACCTTCATTAAAGAATCAGTTAAAACAGGGATTACAGAATCCTGAATTCTCAATTGTTTTACAATCAGAAAGTGGAGAAGAGTATAATTTTTCTTTTGGATTTGCTTTAAATAGTCCTGAATTATTGACTCAGCTTAAAATTGAGAAAAATGCTCACGTGGTAGTTTATTCAGAGAATTCAGAACACTATTATCTAATTAATAAAGATTTAACAGATATTTTTAGTACAAGGTAATTACATCTCTTTGAGTAGACTTGCTACATCCTCTTCGCCCTCTGCTCCAGTTGATTCATCATCAGCACCGTTGTTAGGGTTATTAGCTGGATTAGCATCAATTGATTGTAAGAAACGTCGTAGTTGAGTTCTTTCGCCCTTTTTCATAAATAAAAATTTACCAATTATTCTGAAAGAAGGTTTATTTTCACTGATAATTCTACTGCTTGGATTATATTTTACACAATGTAAAACTTCAATGGTAATACAAAATGGATCGGGAATTAAAAATTCTATAACAATACTTTGACCAGCTATAAAATTTCTAGTTGAAAAAATATGTATTTTATCAAATGTAATGTCATATAAAATAGCAACGCCAGTACTAACTTTGTCATCAGATAGTTGAGGGTATCGCTTAAGAAGATACATATCTTCAGTGATTTTACCTTCGTTATTTTTTTCAGCATCAACGGGACTTGCTGCAGTTGAAACTTCTTCGGGAGCAGCTTCTGGAGTTGGCGCTTCTCCGTTTTTGAGTCGAGCCTCCTCTTCTAAAGCTTTTTTCATCTCATCTTCACTATTGTCCAAAGGCACGTCCGGTAATGGCGCCTCGGCAATATTTGCCGCATTCGCTGTATTTACATTATTATTAGGTGAGTAAACTTTTATAATATCTGAAATTTCAATAACTGAATTACCGCGCTCTTTCTCGTTATGAATTCTAGAAGCCATGAGCGCTTTAATTTCATCTCGTAAAGTCCAGATGTTGATCTTGATTTTTTTTATAATTACTGGATGTTGTGATCTACCAAATATAGTCGCCATAGTTACTCTTTATTCTACAAGATTTCAGTGTGAATTTCTTTACGGGAACTATTTTCCCTCCATTATGTTTTTAATTAAAACTTTCTAAAATAAAATTATCGACAAAATGTTTCAATTTTTTGCCAAACAGGTAAGAGGAGTACTATGAATCATGTATTGTTAACTATTTTAGTTTTTTGTGGGCTATTACCAATGGCTTACAGTTTTAGTTCTAAAGATAAAATTGTTCCAGGGGAAATGTTAATTCGTGTAGCTGATGTGAAAACTAATACACTGGCGAAAGATTTAGAAAAACTTGATTATGAAATAGTTAGAACTTTAAACTTATCAATTGGAAAGTTCCACCTTATTAAGCAAAAAAGTACTAAAGGTGATTTTGAATTAAAAGCAGATATAAAAGCTGTAGAAAAAATTAACGGCGTAGTTTACGCTGAACCTAATTTTATTTATAGAATTAATTCAGTATCTGGTTACCAACCCAATGATCCAGAGTTTGGAAAACTTTGGGGACTTCGCAATAGTGGAAGAAATGATCCACGTGGCAGTAATAAAATAGATAAGGAAGGAAGAGCAGGAGCAGATATTGCGGCGTTGAGGGCATGGGAAGTTACTAAAGGTGATAAACGCGTAAAAATTGCGGTGATTGATACTGGGGTTGACTACAATCATGAAGATTTAAAAGACAATATTTGGGTCAATGAAGCTGAATTAAATGGAAAGCCAGATGTTGATGATGATGGTAATGGTTTTGTTGATGATGTACATGGATGGAATTTTCATGACAACAGCAATGACCCTATGGATGGTCATGGGCATGGTACTCATTGTTCAGGAACAATTGGGGCAAAACATAATGATATTGGTGTAGCGGGAGTTATGGATGAGGTTTCAATAGTTCCAATTAAATTCTTAGGTAATGATGGATCTGGTACAACTGAAGGTGCTATTTCTGCAATTGATTATGCCATTAAAATGAATGTTGATATTATGTCAAACTCTTGGGGCGGCGGTGGTTACTCTAAAGCACTTGAAGATGTGATTAAAGAAGCTAATGAAAAAGGTATTATCTTTGTTGCAGCTGCCGGTAATAATGGTGATAACAATGACAACTCTAACCACTACCCATCAAACTATGATGTAGCTAATGTTATCTCAGTAGCGGCTCACGACTCTTCAGATAATTTAGCTAGTTTTTCAAATTATGGAAAAGAGAAAGTTTTTAATAGCAGCACCAGGAAAAAACATTTTATCATGTGTGACCAATAATGAGTACTCCATTATGTCAGGTACATCAATGGCCACTCCTCACGTGTCAGGTGCTCTAGGCTTACTGCTGGCCAAAGAGGGACGTCTACCAATGAGTGAAATTCGTGAACGTCTTGAAAAAACAGCTGTAAAAGTAAATTCTATGCGATCAAAAGTAAAAGCTAGAGGAAGACTAAATGCTTACAATCTAGTTACAGATACTAGACCCTATAATCCGACTCCAACTAATTGGGTGGATTATGTTTTACCAGAAAATTTTGAGAGTCAGCACCCGTACACTAACAGTTTAAATGTTACAAAATCGTTTCAAATTCCTGGCGCAAAATTTATTCGAGTAGTGGTTAAGAAATTTGATTTAGAAAATAAATTTGATCTATTAAAGGTAATTAGTACAACCTCTAAAGAAGAGAGTGATATTATTACTGGAGCTGGTGAAAACTATACGACTGAGTTTGTGGAAGGTGATACGGTTGAGCTTAATTTTTCAACAGATAATTCTGTGACTAAATGGGGCTTTGTCATTGAGAAGCTTCAATACTCAAATGCTGCTTTTTAATTAATTAAAAACTAAAAACCCGTGATCAAATTGAATTGATCACGGGTTTTATTATTTTTAAGAATCTATTTTATTGTACCAGTTGAAAAAATCTAGTTAAAATATAACTCATTTTATTTCTTTGAAACCAAAGACTTTTATATATAAGACGCATAAAAATTACCAGGGTTAGAGCTAGCTTGTTGCGCTTTGTATTATTTTTTGTTATTTAAACCTTTGTAAAAAAACAAATAGTATTCGTTTAGGGGGATGAAATGAAAAAGTTCATTTTAGGTTTAGTACTTCTGCTTAATTTTGGTTTAGTTTTAAATGCCCACGCATTTAGAGTAAAAGCGCAAATTCAATTAACTCAAACTCATGCGGTAGCTTCAGTTATGAACTATTGGGGTGCACCTATGGTTTGTAGTGGAAATGCAGCTGGATTAACAGTTTCAGGTCTTTATATCTACTCGTATATGAACAATGTAGTGGTTTATCCAGGACAATATGCTTACGTAAATGTTTACACAAACATCTATGATCCATTCTTTAATGCAGTAGATTCAATCAACTGTTTCTGGTACTAAACGAAAAATCTTGAGTTTTTTCTTAAGAATTTAGAGAGAGATCCAACTTTATCAAGCGTTTTAATCGCGCGAGTTGAAACTCTTAGTTTTATAGTTTTTCCTGTTTCAGGATCGAAGATTTTTTTAGTTTGAAGATTTGGCATATTTAGAGTCTTAGTCTTATTGTTCGCGTGAGATACTCTATTTCCAACTTGTCTTTTCTTTCCAGTTAAATCACAAACTCTTGCCATACAGATACCCTTTTTAAAATTAATCGATTTCTTTTAAGTTTCGCAATATAGCTTGTGATTATAAGTTAGTAAAGAGACTTTTTTTATTGTTGAATGGCATTTTTTCGGTTAAAAATTAGGTAAAAATATTGAGGGTAAAAGCTATGACTACTTTGAATGCACTTGGTTTAAAAAATAAATTGCACATTGCTCCCAGAAAATCTCCTCAATACGCTAAAAAAGTTAAAAATAGTGTGGGAGTTGAAGTTGAATTAGGCGATCCCGTTGTAACTCGAGCGCTAGTTGCATTGATGGATATGCATGCGGTGATTGGTGGTGCTGCAAGCCATTGGGGTGGTCCTGCCTCATTTGCTGAAATCATGTCGGCAGTTCATGGTATAATGTTTGCTTCATCATCAAGCTGGTTTGAAAAATATAACTTTGTTAACGACGCTGGACACACGGAAAATGGTATTTACGCGTTAAGAGCCAACCTAGGTTATGGTGACCTCACCTTTAATAGATTGAAGACTTTTAGATCAATTACCAGCAATTTAACAGGTCATGGTGAGTCCCACCTCTACCCAGATGGCGTTATCATTAGTAACGGTCCACTTGGTTCAGCTTTCCCTCAATCTCAAGGACTAGCATTAGCCGATAAACTATTAGGTAACGATCGAGTTACCATTTGTACTATTTCAGATGGTGCGAGTATGGAAGGGGAAGCAAAAGAGGCTTTTGCTTCAATTCCCGGACTTGCAGCTAAAAATAAATTGAATCCTTACGTGCTCATTATTAGTGATAATAATACCAAGTTGTCAGGGCGAATTGATAAAGATTCGTTTGATATGAATAAGACTTTCCAGTCGTTAGAAACTTTAGGTTGGAATCTTATTAAAGTGCCAAATGGTAATGATCTTCAAGAAGTTTATCTTGCGGTTGAAAATGCAATTAATGAAGCGAAAAGAGATTCTAGTCGACCAGTAGCTTTATGGTGCAAAACTGTAAAAGGGTTTGGTGTAAAAGCAACTGAAGCAAGTGCAAGCGGTGGGCATGGATTTCCGCTGAGTATAGCTGACGATTCATTAAGACAATTTGTAACTGAAATTTTTAGTAATTCAGTGCCAGAAGAGTTCTCACGTTGGGTAGATGAATTAATTCAGATTCAAAATAAAAAAACTAAATCAACAGAGAGTTCACCTAAAGTTAAGTCCGAAAAAATACAAGTAGGAATTGCTAATGGAATGATTAAATCTAAAGAGGCTGGATACCCAGTTTTTAGTGTGACTTCAGATTTACAAGGATCAACCGGAGTAGCCGCCTTTCATAAGAAATTCCCTAATGATTTTATAGATATGGGGGTAAGTGAATCGAACATGGTTTCGGTGGCAGGAGGTTTAAGTAAGAGTGGATTTATTCCAGTTGTTGATACTTTTGCCCAGTTTGGAGTTACTAAAGGGAATTTACCTTTAACTATGAGTATTCAATCACAAGCGCCAATGATTGCGGTCTTTTCACATACTGGTTTTCAAGATGCAGCTGACGGAGCTTCTCACCAAGCTACAACCTACTTTTCATTAATGAGCTCACTTCCACACACCATTGTGGTGGCTTGTTCTTGTTCGATGGAAGCGCAAAATTATATGGAAACCGCAATTAAAAATTTAAGTGCTGATCGTAAAAACGGCAAAGATGGGGAGAGTGTTATCTTCTTTATTGGACGTGAAAATTTCCCTGCTTATTATAAAGAGAATTTAAATTATACTTGGGGTGAGCCACTTGTTTTAGTTGAAGGAACTGATGGAGTGATTGTGACTTCGGGGTCACTAGTACCGGAACTGCTCAAAGCGCATGAGCAGTTAAAAACAGCTGGATTAAATTGTACTATTGTGCATAATCCATTTGTGAATCGACCAAATAGTAAGATTATTGGTGAATTAATTAAAAAGAATAAAAATAGATTAGTAACAGTGGAAGATCACCAAGTGATTGGCGGGATGGGGGCACTTCTTGTGCACGATTTAAAAATGCATCAGGTTGAGTTCAGTTTAAAGTCTCTAGGCATTAATGGTGAATTTGGCCAGTCATCCTATTTGGCTAGCGAATTATATGAAAAATTTGGTATTTCAGCTAACGCAGTTGTGAATGCCATGAAAGAGCTAGTTGCGTTGAAAAAATAATCAAAAATTTTCTTGTGCCTAACCTTGACACTGGCGGAATGTATATTACCTTGGGCGCATACATTTTATTAAATTGGTCACAATTATTTTTATACCCGGAGGTAGACAATGCAAGTTAGACCGCTACAAGACAGAGTGCTTGTTCAAAGACTAAAAGAAGAGACTAAAACAGCTGGTGGAATCATTATTCCAGATAACCACAAAGAGAAACCAGCTGAAGGTAAAGTTATAGCTGTTGGAGTTGGATACCGTTTAAAAGATGGTTCAACTAGAGCTCTAGATGTTAAAAAAGGCGATAAAGTACTTTTTGGCAAATACGCTGGAACAGAAGTGAAAGTTGATGGTAACGAGTACTTAATCATGAAAGAAGAAGATATTTTAGGCATTATTGAATAATTTATATAAATAATCTAAGGAGATTAAATCATGTCAGCAAAAGAATTAAAATACAGTGAAAACGCACGAGCTCTAATCCTAAATGGTGTGAACTCTCTAGCTAACGCTGTTAAAGTTACTCTAGGTCCTAAAGGAAGAAACGTTATTATTCAAAAATCTTTCGGCGCTCCTGTTATCACTAAAGATGGTGTGACTGTGGCTAAAGAAATTGAATTAGAAAATAACTTTGAAAATATGGGCGCACAGATGGTTAAAGAAGTGGCTCAAAAAACAAATGACGATGCTGGAGATGGTACAACTACAGCAACTGTTTTAGCGCAAGCTATTTACAGAGAAGGTGTAAAACTAGTTACAGCTGGACACAATCCAATGGAACTAAAAAAAGGTATCGATCTAGCTGCTGCTAAGTTAATTGAAGAGCTTAAAAAAATCTCTAAACCAATTAACTCTACTGAAGAGATCGCTCAAGTTGGAACAATTTCAGCAAATAACGATAAAGAAATTGGAAAACTTTTAGCTGAAGCTATGTCAAAAGTTGGTAAAGATGGCGTAATCACAATTGAAGAGTCAAAAACAGCTACTACTTCTTTAGACGTAGTTGAAGGTATGCAGTTTGACCGTGGTTACTTATCACCATACTTCGTAACTGATTCTGAAAAAATGACTGTTGGTTTTGATAACCCACTTATTTTAATCACAGATAAAAAAATCTCTGGAATGAAAGAGTTACTTCCAATTCTAGAAAAAACAGTTCAAACTAGCCGTCCGCTTTTAATCGTAGCGGAAGATATCGAAGGTGAAGCACTAACTACATTAGTTGTGAACAAACTTCGTGGTGCGCTTCAAGTAGCTGCGGTTAAAGCTCCAGGTTTTGGTGATAGAAGAAAAGAGATGTTAAAAGATCTAGCCGTATTAACTGGTGGAACTGTGATCTCTGAAGAGTTAGGCCGTGGCTTAGAATCAGCTGAATTAGCTGATTTAGGTACAGCTAAAAAAGTAACAATTGATAAAGAAAATACAACTGTAGTTGATGGTGCTGGTTCTAAAAAAGATGTTCAAGCTAGAGTTGGAGCTATTAAAGCTCAAATCGCTGAAACAACTTCTGATTACGATAAAGAAAAACTACAAGAAAGATTAGCTAAATTAGTTGGTGGTGTGGCTGTTATCGCAGTTGGTGCTCCTACTGAAACAGAAATGAAAGAGAAAAAAGATAGAGTAGAAGATGCTCTAAATTCAACTCGCGCTGCTGTTGAAGAGGGAATCGTTGTTGGTGGTGGAGCTGCTTTAATTTACGCTTCTAAAGCTTTAGAAACTTTAAAAGGTGATACTGAAGAACAAGATTTTGGTATTAAAATTGTGAAAAGAGCGGTGGAAGAACCTCTTCGCCAAATTGCTATCAACTGTGGATCTGAAGCAAGTGTAGTTGTGAACACAATTAAAACTGCGGGTAAGAAAAACTATGGATACAATGCTCGTGACGATAAATTTGAAGATTTAGTTGCTGCTGGAATTGTTGACCCAACTAAAGTTACTAGATCAGCTCTAAGTAATGCTTCTTCTATCTCTGGTTTAATGTTAACTACTGAGACTATGCTTGCTGAACTTCCTAAAAAAGAAGAACCAGCAGCTGCTCACTTCTGGACATGGCATGGTGGAATGCCAGGAATGATGTAATATTCATCAAAATAAAAGTAATGTTCAAAAGGGGACCAGTTAAATGGTCCCCTTTTGTTTTTTAAGCCTTGTAACTATCTAAAATATCAATAATTGGACTTGGCATAGATTCTGCACAAAGGGCGTACATTAGTGACCCTTATGGAAGGAGATGTCATGAAACCGATACCGTTAGTACTTATTTTATTAGCCTCTTTTTTCTTTGCTAGTACTCTATTTGCTTCAGTTTCAATGAAGAGATGTCCAGACAGATTTATAGGTAAAGTTACAGAAGTGAGTGATATTAATTCCGTCGATACTGATTTAGCTAAAGTAGAAGTGACGTTTGCCAGTGTAAATATAATGGCTGGAACGGTAGAGGAGTTTCCTAAATTTACCGCACTTAAATATAATCAGATGCAATTTTTATTAGGTGAAAAGTACATGATTGAATCAAATAAGAACAAAATCTGTACTATCCAAAAAATGTAAGAAATTAACAACATGTAACCTTAACCAGGACGAGGTTTATTGATATGAAATGGATTTCATTAGTTGGTTTAATTATTTCTTTTAATGTTTTTGGTTATAAATTTACTCAAGATGTGTCGGCTGGTTCTTATTGGAAATCCTTTCCCATTAATATGTCGGTCTATCTTGCTAATGAATCAGAAAGAGATATGTTAGAGCGAATTGTTCATGAATCGAAGTAGAATGGGAAAAAAATCACTGGAATGAATATTTGGCAGGTAAGTTCAGGAGAAGTGACCGGAAACTTTCAAAATAATTTTATTCGTTGGTCGGACCATTTTGAAGAGGAGACGGGTTTTGATGGAGACTATACACTAGCTGTAACCATTCGTTATACACAAATTCCCTATATAACTAAAATGGAAATTATTTTAAATGGAAATATAGAGTATTTAAGAAATAACGAAGATGATACATTAAAAAAGACTATTTTGCATGAGATGGGACATAGTATTGGTCTGGACCATTCCACTAATCAGTCGATTATGAATGCCTATATTACTAATCTTGATTCTCTTCAAGAAGACGATAAATTGGGAGCCGTTGCCCTATTGGGTAAAATGGCCGATAGTCAAAAAAAGAGTAGTGTTGTTAGTTTAAAACCAACGACCACTAATAATACTAGTGATGCTTTAAATAATGTTAATGCTTGTGGTTCGGTAAGTTTAACTTCAGGAGGAAATAGTGGAGGTGGGGCTGGAGGTTTTATGGGCTCTCTTATATTAGGACTTCTGTTAGTTTTCTCATTCAAATTAATTCAAAATAGGAAAATTTTGCCTAGTCGTGCTCTAATTAATTAATCGTTACAGCTTTTTTCCGATTAGACTAGTGATGGAAAAAAGTGAAATTAAAAAAATTTTTTATTTAAGAATGGGTACAAGGTTACCTGACTGTTATTTTCAACTCTCTAGTTTTTTCAAAGATAGGGGGATTACACTAGTTCCAGTTGAATTAAATGAATTTAATGAAGTTAATAAAAAAGCTAAAGAAAAACCTCACCTAATTACAATTGAGAGTAATTTTCTAGAAAAAGTAGAGCTAAGAAAAAACTTAGAAGGTGGTTTGGCACTTTCAGTTAAAGCTAAAAAGATTCATTTTTATCATTTGACCTCCTTTTCACCAGTTAATAATTTATTAAGTCTTAAATATTCATATACCTATAACTATTTTCCACTGCCAATGCAGATTAAAGAGATTGCTGACAAAATTTCTAATATCTATTTTGAGCAATTTGATAATGAATCAAAGTGGCCAGGTGGACATAGGGCAAAATTACCTAATGGTCAAAAACTTTCAGCTTAAAGTAATATTAAGTATATGGAAGTAAAATCAGAAGAAGAGAAAAGAATACTATTATTACTTAAGCTCGATGCTCACGCGCTTTTTCGTAGACTCACCGAATGGGAGACTCAATATATTTCCACATTTATGGTGAAGCGAACTAGAAACCATTTTCGTGAAGTTTTTAAGACGAGATATGATCTTGCCTCCTTTGATGTTTTAAAACATTGTGGCCAAGAGGTGCTTATCACTTTGGATCAGTATTACACGGAAATAGAACGGCTTAAATGGTATTTTGGTCATACTGAGGATCTTCCTGGCCAAATTGAAGATAAGTTGATTCGTGATTTTAAAAAACTGAAAAAAATTTTAGATAAACTAGATCTTTATATTGATGCTGAAATTAATAATCGACCAGAGGCTTTGGTTGAAACTGAAAGTAAGCCACTTGAGCCAGTTGCGCAGCCAATCAATTTGTCGGAGATCCCAGACTTTTCAACGGAAGAGACGCTCTTTGGAACAAATGAACCAGTTGAAGAAGAGGAAGAGAGTCACCCTAAAGAACCTGAACCAGAAGAGTTTCCTTCTGAAGAAAAACCTGATAATTAGTTTAATATGATTTTTATTTTAATTTTAGCTCTAATTACTAGCTCAAATGTAATGGGGAGAAATCCATTGCCTTCAAGCCGTTTTGAGCAGCTTTCTGGTGTAACAAAATCTAAAGATATTAAGCATAACTGGGATAAGAAGTTCAATATGAACACCTATGTGTTCGGAAAAAGTCCAGCCCAATTTCTTTCAGAAAATGTTAACTATATTTCGTCTAAAAGTACGGTTTTAGATATGGGAATGGGCGAGGGAAGAAATGCAGTTTATCTGGCTGAACAGGGACACAGTGTAACGGGAATTGATATCAGTTCTGTGGCCAGTAAAAAAGCACTCATGTTAGCTAAAGAACGCAATGTGAATATCAAAACAATTGTTGCTGATTTAAAAACTTATGATTTTAAGCCTGATTCATTCGATGTAATTTTGTGTTTTTATTATGTTGATAGGTCTTTAAATAATAAAATTTATAAGTGGTTAAAGCCGGGTGGCTTACTTATTTATGAGTCATATACGACAAGCCAATTAAAAGTGAAAGGCCATGAAAAAACTGACACAAGTTATTTATTAAAACCGCAAGAATTATTAACACTTTTTCCGAAAATGAGAGTATTAAAATATGAAGAACCTCTCCAGGAAAAAGATTTTAGAGCTAGTGTCATTTTAAAGAAATAAGAAGGAAAATA
>JAXLVO010000029.1:0-29015 GCA_046328975.1 Bacteriovoracaceae bacterium
GATTAGAAGTGGATTGGAAAATGCAAAAAAAAAGGGGAAGAAGTTAGGACGTAAACAAACAAGACCAATTGAGCTAATTATAGAACTTAGAAATAAAGGATTTACTTATTCAGAAATTGCTAGAATTGCTAAATGTTCACATGGAAGTATTGCGACTACCTTAGAAAAGAGTTTTGCTCGACAATTTAAAACGACGGACCTTTAATGAGTTTGGACCTACCTGAAAAGGCACTTTCGTAAACTAATGATTTATGACCGTAATGTTTGTTGGTAAATCGAACAATAGTGTCGGCTTATCGAATAAGTCTATTAAAACAAAAATATTTTACGATGTGTAAAACAATGAAAAATGTGTTTAACAAAATTATTAAGGAAAAGCTTGAAGGTGAAAATCTATCTAGCATAGCTAATAAATTAGGTATTCCAAGGACAGTTCTATTTGAGTGGACGAAAACTGATCGAAATCCATCATTTAAAAATTTAGACTACATTCTAAAGCTTTGTGATTATCTTGGCCTTACTCTTGAAGAGATATTAACAGGTGTAAACTCATCTACCGTAATTACAAGTCTTCAATTTGAAGACAATGGAAGAAAGTATCAGGTAAATATTAAAAGGCTTAAATAAATCTAAGGGAATTTTTATGTATTACATAATTCAACTTTTATTATTGGTTGGGCTTTTAAACAGTTGCGGTCATCAACAAACTAATTATCATCCTCTCAATAAAGCAGGGGGGTATAGTGATAAATTTATTTTCGGGGATTATCTTGGCTATTCTCAATTTAATGGAAATGCTTATACAAAAAAAAGTAGATCAGAAACATTTTCAAATCTTAGGGCTATAGATGTATGTTATCAAAATAACTATAAATTATCTTATTTTATAGGAACAGTTAATCTTACCACTGAAAAAACTGTTACTAAATCTTCAAGCTACAGCAACGTTTCTCCAGGCCAAACTTATAAAGGAATGGTTCTTACACCTGCAACTATATCATCAGGGACTGAAATATGGGATGAGACTTATACTTTTCCTACTTATGCGACCTTTTTTCTTTGCGGAAATGAAATTTATATTTTAGACATCGAAGTTAAAGCAATTTCAATTGATGATATGAAGCCTTTTGTTAAGGACTTAATGGGAGCTGTTCAAATTACAACTATTATTGAAAACTCTCCTAATTCAAAATCACTTAGTGTTGGAGACATTATTACAAAAATAAATGGAAAGCGTATTCAAAATATTCTTGACATGTTGAACGTTGTACACAATTCCAAAGATAAAAACAGAATTAATGTAGAGATTTTCAGAGAAGGGGAAAAAAAGAGCCTTACTTTAAGTGCTATTAATATTAGTAAAAAAGTAAAAGAAGAAAATGAAGAGATTTATAGTATAAAAGTAGAGTGTTCTTGGTATCAGCGAATGATGGGTAATCCTAATTGTATTCACAAGAAATAATATGAAATTAATTTAAATAAAGGAGATTTATGAAATTATTAACTATAATTTTACTTTTTTTACCAATTATTGCTAGTGCTAAAGAAATAATAAGAAATAAAGTGTTGGAAGTTCACTGTAATTATCCGGAATATGCTCTTCAAGATGGAATACATAAATCAAAAGAAAGCTTTGACCTTAATTTCATGATTGATGTAGGCAATAAAAAAACATTTTTCAAGGGTAATAATGGAATTAGTGAAGTAACACTTGTGTTAACAGATGATGGCACAGGTTTTTCATTCATTGAGATTGCTCCAAATGGTAGTGTAATGACAACAGCTATTGATAAAAACATGAAATCTGTTCATAGTAGAAATTCTATAATTGGAGGTGTCCTCTACCCTCAGCAATATTATGGTACATGCAAGTAGATTTAATCGCCAAAAAGAGACATTGTTATCCTCTAGTTTTTTTTGTTAATTAAAACAATCTTAATAATAATTTTTAGTAATTAAAAAATCTAATAAATCATCTTCGATGGGGGGCGTGTACGGTACTTTGGGGTTGTTACTAACTTCTCTATCTGGTAGTTGGTCCAGTTTTTACTGAAAATTAAGTTTAGTTTAAGTCAAGAATCAGATATTATAGATTGTATTTAAATTTTCCTCTTTTTAATGAGGTATTATGGAAAAAATTTATATAAATAATAAAATAAATAAATTAAAAGTAGAAACTTTAAATTTCTTAAATGACGGTAGTTTTGAAAAGAAATTCATTATTGTTTTAGGAGAGTTCGGTTCAGGGAAGTCTTATTTTGTAAATTTTTTGGTCAATGATTCTGAATATCAGATTATTAATACAGATGAAAATGGTGAGATATGTAGAGGATTTCGAGACGAAAGCAAAGTTGTTAATTTGTCCGGATTTAATACTTCGGATGAGGCTTTATTAATGTTACCGTTCAAATCAGAAAAATGTCTCACAGTTTCGTTTATAATATTATTAATTACTTTGTCTTTAATGTTCAGATTTTTTTTTCAGATTGAAATTCAGCCTGGAATTCCTAAAATGGCTTCTGATTTAATGATTTTTGTTTGTACCATTGTAGTTGCTTTCTTAAGCTATTTAACAGCAACAAATAAATATGGACTAGCTTTTGACTATTTATTTAATATTGTATTTAGTGCTAATAAATTATATGTTATCGAAGACATTGAAAGAAGCAATTTAAATATATCTGATTTACTAAATATTTTCCATCATTTGAAAGATGTTAATGGACGATTTTTGGTTACTTTGGGATTTTCAACTTTTGAAGAAAAAATTAAATATTTTGAACTAGCTGGAAAGATAAATGCTAAAATATTAGAACTACCAGAAAATAATGCAAGTAAATTGAAATTTATGATGGATATAGAACCTGATTTTCCATTTGCAGTTGGGCATCTTAATGATAATTTCTCTTATTTAAGTTGGTTATCGTTATTTGGGTACCGGGATCTTTCTTTAATCAGAGAAGAAGTTAATATTTTTTGCACAATTCATAATGATGAAGAGTTAAAAGTAATATTTTACTTAAGAACTATAGTTGAAAAGATTTTTTTTAAATTGAATTATAGTTTAGAAGATTTAGAGAAGTTTTACTATCACGAAATAGATTACTTAACTTTAAAGAGCACTGGCGATAGGGCTTATGTAAATCTCCCTGAATCTGACAAAATAATATTAAAAAATTTATTTGTGTGTTTTAAATATGAAATTAATATCGCAGTACCAAATTTCCCCAATATATTGATACATTTCACAGACAAGAAGTTATTAATTCAAGATTTAATTATTCTTAAATCACTTTTTAAACCTAAGCTAAATGTAAATCCCTAATTTTTAATAATATAACCGGCACGTACTTACATTTCCAGAACTCAAATCCTAGGTTAGTACTGACGCAAGTTTTTTAGCCAATTACAAATTAACCTTCTTTTCAGTTTTTATGTATGAGTTGTGCTAAAAAGAGGCGGCACGAGTTTTGAAATTAGCTGCTTCAGGGCCACGTAAATGCATTTTATACTTAGCTTTGGCTTAAAGAATTTTGAGCCAACCGAAATCTACAGTCAGCTATTGATCGAGTATTTTGTACTTTTCAAATTATGTTTCTTTTATTTTCTTTTAAGAAATGAATGAAGCGATAGGATTAGGCAACACAATTCACTTTCTTGGAGTAGTGGGAATTTTTAAAAACCGGAAAGATTCGGTGAGTGGATGAAGAATTGGTTTATTATTATTTAATTACTAATAAATGTTGATTGGCAATTTCTAAGCACTGAGTCACCGAATTGTTCCCATTTCTCCCCCAAGATTCCCCCATAAGGTTTTTTATTGTTTATATAACATATGCTATTGTAATTAGATTAAAGTTTTTAGCATTGTCGGCTGCCACATAAGCTAAAAGATTTGCTTGAACACTTACTGAATGATCCAAGTTTCAAATCCCCCCGTTTTCCCCCCCATAAACTAGCGTTGTCTGATCAAAATACTTCAATTAATTTTAGTTAGAGGTGAAAACATGCAAGAAATATATGAAAAACGCCCATTTAAAAAATCAGAAATGCTGATGAGTATAATCAGGATATTCTTGAATTATTTATCAATCCTAGATCAAAAATACACAACCCATTTGAGTATGAGAATTCAATAATAAAAGGTCAAATGGGGTCTGGCAAAACGATGTACTTGAGATCAAATTATGCATTTCATTTATATTCTTTAATTCCAAATATTTTACACAAACAAGACTTTACCCTTCCTGTATTTATCAGACTCAGCGATTATCAGCATCTTGACCAACCAAAAGAAATCTATTCCTCAATAATGCTTTCAATGATGAAGGAACTTGCAACATTATATAAAAAACTAGATGACGCTGAGGAAATGATTAATCTTCATAAGGGTATTTCGGTTTTGCCAGATTCTATTTTACGTCAACAGCCATATAATGAAGCACTAAGCGAAATAATTAAACTGGAAGCAAGCGAATATAAGGAAAAAATTAACGGAAGTTTAAAAGGTTCAGTTGGTATTGGTTCTGAATTCTTTAAATTGGCAACAGAGTTTGGACAAGAAAAAGAAGTTGAATTGACAACAAATAAATCTGTATCTATTGCGGATGTACATAAGGCATATGAGAGGCTTCTAGCACCATACTGTGGGAGGATTTTAATCCTTTTTGATGAGGCTGGGTCCTTAAATAAGTCATTTTTTAAACCAGTCGATGGGGGGACATCATATTTTGAAACACTGATGAATCAATTACGGACATCCCAACACATAAGAACAAAAATTGCAATCTATCCTCAAACATACTCTGATATACTTAAGGAAACACGATATGGTGATGTTATTCCACTTCAATTCAATGTTGTTGATAAAACGGATCATCTCAAATTTAGAAAGAAAATATTAGAACTTATTCGAAATTATCTTTCAAAATCATTAGAAAGAGAAGCTGATGAATCAGTTCTATTTGGAGAAAAACTAGATAACCGAGAGGGTGGAGACATAATTGAGCAATTGATATATGCATCGGTTGGAAACCTTCGAACTTTTGTACACTTGCTGGATTTAACTATGTTAGAGGCATATGAAGATCACGAAGGAAGGCAGATAACAAGAAAAGAACATGCATCGGTTGCAATTTCAAAATATGCACATGGAATTGAATCATTGTTTTCAGAGACAGAGCAAGATTTTTTAAACACTGTTGTAAAAAGTTGCAAAGACAGAGGAACTTTCAAATTTCAATTCCCAAATATGTCACCTATTTTATCAAAATACACTTCTAAAACCTCTGAAATTAACATTTTGAATATTTTAGAAGTAGGGAGTGGTCGGAAGGGAACAACCTATGCATTTGATTACACTTATTGTGTTTGTAAAGACATTCCAACGCATCATCTAATTGGTTCGCAAAAGATTGATAAGGCAAGATCCTTCCTTACTGGGCAATGGATCAGCAGAGTTCAAAAGTTATCTGATGAAATAATTCAACATGCAAATATAGAAAGTAAAATTTCTGGAATCATAGACTATGTTCGTGATGATGATGCTTTTATTGTATCAGAAACACAATCTGGAATATTCTTTTTGTCTCGATCAAATTTAATTCCCGGGGATAATCGAAAATTAATCGCAGAAGGTAAAAATGTTCGTTTTTACCCGGCATTGCTGCCATCAGGGGTTCAAATAGCATTAGCCGTTGAAATGTTAGACTGAAGAATAGGTTTTTTGAATAAGTGAAAATAGGGGATTTTAGCTTGTGTGTGAATTAATTTCTAAAAAGCAGTTATGATATACTATAATAGGGAGAGTTGAGTCGTGATTTTCCCATTAAACGATTGTGAATTTCCTGGCCAGATTCTGCTCGCAATTTGCTCGCACAAGCACATGAAATGCAATGAAGCACAATGAAAGTAGATGAAATAAAAAACGGGCAAACTACTGATTTTTCTGTAATATCCTGAATTGATTGGGGTTAATAATAGGGCCAAGACAGACTCACCGTCTCCGCCATTTATGATCTGTGATTAAATTTCTTTTTAAATTCAATTGGTTTTTCGTTCGAAAAATGTGACGCCTGTTGGAATATTATTTCAGTTATTCCCCTTTTTCTTTAAAGAAATTAATTGTTTGATTGATTTCGTTAAAGTTCGAAAGTATAGCTCTAAAAAATGGTATTAAAAAAAGATATGACCTGTTTTTGGTCTCATTCAATTGTGAGTTTATGCGACTTTCTGTATTATTAGGCTTGATGTTGTTTCAAAGTTAAAATTTTATAAGAGAGTATGGCATGACCAAATTATCAATAAAAATCAAAACCAAGTTTTTAATATTTACTTCAATATCCATGATCATACTTAATAGCTGTACCAGTGGCCCAACAACCAAGTCTTCACCATTTACTATCAAAGATTCATATTTTGAAAATATGGATGCGTGTTTTTTAGTGTTAGATTTGAATGAAGGTGACATTAGTACATCTTATGGCGAGGTAAATTGTAAAAGAAGACTTACTCCCTGCTCAAGTTTCAAAGTACCTTTATCTATTATGGCATTAGACGCTAAAATCATAACTGACGAAGATGCAAAATTTGAGTGGGACGGTGTTCATAGATCTATCGAATCTTGGAATAGTCATCAAACTGCCATGTCATGGATGAAAAATTCAACGGTATGGGTTTCTCAACAAATAACTCCTCAATTAGGCAAAGAGAAGATCGCTCAATATCTACAAGATTTTGGATATGGCAATCAAGATATTTCGGCCGACATTTCTGCTTTCTGGCTTCCGCTTTCAAAATCCGACTCATCTATTATTGGTGGTAGCCTTAAAATTTCTGCAATTGAGCAGATTGAATTTATGAGAAGGTTTTGGAGTAATAGGCTACATGTAAACAAAGAGGCCACTGAGCGTACCAAAAAAATGATGTTTCTTGAAAAATCTCCAAGTGGGTTTGATTTTCAGGGCAAAACAGGTTCTGGTAATTTACATGATAGTGGACAAGACTTTGGATGGTTTGTGGGGCATATTCAATGTAACAGCAAAGATTTGCTATTTGTAACAACCATCATACGCTCAGAAAAATCAATTGATAAAAGATATCCTGGCCCTCTAGCAAAAGAAATCACTAAAAAAATTCTCAACGATAATCACTGCTGGTGATTTCAGGATTATCGATTGATCCTTTAGCGATTATTCTTTTTATTATCTCGGCCCTTCTAAGTCTGTTCCTTTATTCAGAATATGAATATATTTCGAATAACAAAAAACACGATTTCTTTTCTGCTTTGTTAGCTCTTTTATTATTTTAACTTTTGCAAGTTGTTCAAGGCATTTATTGACAGTTGCCGCAGTTAATCCTGTTTTTTCGACAAGGAAATTTGAAGTTATTATAGGCTTATCAAACATGGCATGATGAACTTTTATGGCAGATTCCGCAACTCTACCAAGAGATGCCACCTTCTCTTTATCTGCATTAATAAGTTTATGTAAATCTTTTGCTGTTGTTACGGCCTCCTCTGATGTTTCAATGACTGCTTCTGCAAAAAAATCAAGCCATGCCTCCCAATCACCATCCAGACGTACTTTATTTAAAAGTTCGTAATAATACTGTCTGTGCTTTTTAAAATATAAACTCAAATATAAGATAGGGTCATGCAAAACTTTTTGTTCATAAAGAAGAAGAGTAATTAGCAATCTTCCTAGACGTCCGTTACCATCTAAAAATGGATGGATCGTTTCAAATTGCACATGTGCAAGTGCCGCCTTGAGAAGAATAGGTGTTGATTCAGGCCTATTGTGCAAAAAAAGTTCTAAATCATTCATACACTCAAGCATTTTCTCTGGTGGAGGTGGAACAAAACGAGCGTTTCCTGGACGAGTACCACCAATCCAATTTTGACTTGTTCTAAATTCGCCAGGAGATTTATTTCTTCCTCTGCCTTTGCTTAAAAGAACATCATGAATTTCTCTGATTAATCGCAAGGAGATTGGAAAACCTTCATTTAATCTTTTTATTCCATGGCGGAGTGCTGACACATAGTTACTTACCTCCTGTACATCATCAATCGGAACTCCTGGCTCCTCGCCTAATTCTAAGAGAAGCAAATCAGAAAGAGATGATTGTGTTCCCTCAATCATTGATGAAAGTACCGCCTCTTTGCGAATATACATGTAAAGAAAAAGTGATGTGTCAGGTAAAAGGCTTGATACGCTATCAAGTCGGCCAAGAGCAAGAAGAGCATTGTCGAATTTGTCTCGTAATTCAGGGCCCCACTCTATTTGAGGATTTGGTGGTAAAGCATGGGGCACAAACGCCTTAACTTTTTCCCCAACAGTTGAAATAACGACATATTGACCCGTCACTCTTTTCATTAATCTATCCTAAAATAAGAATATTCTTTATTTTAAGATAATGCCATATCATAAAATAGTAAAGTTATATATTTTACGATAACCACGGATATAAAAAATTCTCCAAAGCGTTTTTCATGTGGAGAACGTGCCACTTTTCTTGGAGTACGCTAATCTTAAGCTTTAAATACTTCGTAATTTCAATGGCTTAATTGTAGAGAACAGTGAAACACGCAGTTCGAAACCTTTCGCACATTCTCCGCCACTTTTTTCAAAAATAAATTTCTTTTATTAAATTAATCACTTACAATTTTAAATTAAAGCAAATCTAATTCAGAAATGGGGTTATTTAATTAAAGGGGATTAAAACGAGAAAGTTCTTTATTTCTTTGATGGCAATTTTAACAATTACATCACCAGTATTTGCTGATGAGATTGAAACTGTTGAATTTGGCGTAAATTTTAAAATAAACAAATGTGTAACTTTAGATTTAGGGCAAATTACTTACTGTGAAAAGGAAAAGCCTAGATATGCTAATATTTCAATACCGCTTTCTAGTGGTGGTTGTAATGGATTAGGGGACTGTTCCCATTCTGGAATGTTTGATTTTTTAGAAAGAAAAGATGGATACATTTTTCATTATAGATATGATGTTAATAAATATGAAAATCTTAACCAGCCGATTGAATATGAATTTAGACCTAGAATTACAATTGGTAAAACGACTTTAGATGTTTCTAATTTTGTATTAATTGTTAATCAAAGTGGCGTGTTGAGTGATAAAGTTCGTTTAGAAACTCAATTAAAGGCGCGCACTCCAGAAAATAATGGTGATGTTTCATACACACTATTTTTAGAAGTGGGTCCAAAAAATAAATAAAGTCATAACGGTTAGCACCTGTTTCAATTTTTCAACTTTGTTTTGATAAATTGTAACTGACGGAAAAATTATAGAGACGTGTTGAAAGTCTAATTATCAACACGTCCAATAAAAAAATATTAACTAGTTCACAACTTTACAGATACCATGTTTATCATTATCTCTAATGTAATCCTGACATAAGTTCATAGCCTCATAGCAGTTTGCTCCTATGAAATCTTTTTTTCTAATTTCTATTCCAAAGTAAATAGCTTTAGAAAAATAAGCAGCAATCACAGTTAGCTGGATAAGTTGGTGGATATGGATTCGGGTAAGGGTTTGGATATGGATTTGGATTTGGGTTATATCCACCACGAATCGAGCAAGTTGCATAAGGATTCATTCCGCGACTATGCCTATAAGCAAGATCGCTATAGCATTGATCTAAAGAAATTTGACAAGCATTAAATCCATAATTGGTAAATTGATTAATAACTTGCCCCATGCGATTTTTCATCTCAGCGGTACAAGTATTGGGAACTGGATGATGTGCAAAAAGATTAAACGACATAATCAAAGATAACATAAGAAAAATTTTTTTCATTTTACTTCTCCTTTTTTAAACAAGTAGAACTGCTATTTTTGATTTAATTTATTTCATGTGATTAAGTCTAGAAATTTTTTTCTTACGGATAAATTAAGTTATTAGTGGTATCTAGTTGACACTGAAAAAATGGTTAATTGGATACAGTTAGATTAACAAATTTAATGATCATACTGTTTTTTATACAGTTTTATGTTAAACTTAAGTCATGACAATCGAATCAGAGCACGACATTCTGCAATTGAAAATTATCGGTAAAATTGTTACAGAAACACTTAAGCTCATGATGAAATCAGCTAAGATCGGTATGACTACTGAAGAGCTAGATGAAATAGGAAAAGCTAAATTAACTCTTTGCAAGGCAAACTCGGCTCCAATGCTTTCATATCAATTTCCAGGCGCAACCTGTATCTCGGTTAATGAAGAGGTTGCTCATGGAATTCCCGGGAAAAGAGTTTTACAAAATGGTGATCTGATTAATATCGATGTTTCAGCGGAATTAAATGGGTACTTTGCGGACACTGGAGGCTCATTTGTTTTAGGTGACTCTAACCCAAAGCAAGTAAAAGTGATGAAGGCAACTAGAGAGGCGTTAGCAGCAGCTATTGATGTAGCACGGGCTGGAAATCCGATTAATGAAATTGGAAGAGCTATTGATAAAGTGGCTAGAAAATATAGCCTAAAGGTGATTCAAAACCTTGGCAGTCATGGAGTGGGAAGATCACTTCATGAGTATCCAGGTTTTATCGCAAATTATTATGACCCAAAGGATAAACGTATTTTAAAAGAGGGCCAAGTTATTACCATTGAACCTTTTCTCTCAACCAAAAGCTCTTGGGTGGAAGAGGCAAGTGATGGTTGGACACTTTTTGGTGAACCGGGCAACATTGCAGCTCAATATGAACACACTTTGGTGATCACAAAGAAAAAACCGATTGTGGTTACTCTCTAGCTTAATAGCGCGATAATTAAATCAAAATCTTTTTTTTCAACGGGCATTATTGATAATCTATTTCCCGGTTGAACTAGCCGCAAATTATTAAATGCCTTATTTTTTTTTATTTCAGTGAGCGGTAAAATTCTTTTAAAATCTTTTTCAAAAACCACGCTAACGCAAATCCATCGAGGTTTATCCTTGGTGGATTTCTCGTCATAATATTTACTTTTTTTATCAAATTGAGTCATATCAACTAATCCAGTATCTTTAACTTTCGCTAAACCAACAATCGCGGGAACTTCACAGCTTGAGTGGTAAAAAAGAACTGCGTCGCCATCTTTCATTTTATCGCGCATAAAATTTCTAGCCTGATAATTTCTTACGCCTGACCAAACTTCACCAGAATCTTTGCGTGCTTTTAACATTTCAAAGCTAAATTCACTTGGTTCAGATTTAAAGATCCAAAAATTGCGTGACACAGTTATTTTCCTTTTGTTTTATGGATTAGCTTAGAGTATTTTAAGGTTATTGCCAATAGGGAGAGGAATATGCAAAAGCGAATAAAAACTGATCTGGGTTATCTATTTATTAGTG
This sequence comes from Bacteriovoracaceae bacterium, assembly GCA_046328975.1. Lineage (GTDB taxonomy): Bacteria > Bdellovibrionota > Bacteriovoracia > Bacteriovoracales > Bacteriovoracaceae > JAXLVO01. Next base: position 11,347 of record JAXLVO010000029.1, read on the forward strand.
CAACTAATGCTGGAATTACTCGAATTGCTTTTACAAAAGATGATAAAGAATCAAGTCAAACTAATGAGCGCGCATTGGCTTTTATTGAAAAGGCTTCAGTTCAAATTGAAGAGTACTTAAAAGGTGAACGAAAAGAGTTCACAGTCCCTGTGGTCTATTCAGGAACAAAATTTCAAGAAAAAGTCTGGAAAGAGCTTTCCAAAATTCCTTTTGGTAAAACTACTAACTATTCTGATATCGCAGCTAAAATTAAAAACCCTAAAAGTGTCAGAGCGGTTGGATCAGCCAATGCTAGAAATCCCATCTGTATAATTGTTCCCTGTCATAGAGTTATTGGAAAAAACGGAGAACTCTCTGGTTATATTGGTGGTCAGGAAATTAAGAAAAAGTTGTTGGAGATTGAGTGCCACTGAAATTGTTAAATTCGGCATTTAGGATGTAATAAATCTATAGCTTTATTTTTATATTTATTTGATAAATATTTGCAATGACTTTTCATGATTGGACAGGTCATATTCTTTTGAGTTTCAATTTCAAGTTCTTTAATTCTTTTTTCGAAAGCATTTTTTAAATTTTCAGTACGAAAATTAGAGCAGTTAATCCCTTCATCAAAGCCCATGTCAACATAATCACTAAAATCAGCTTTTTGTATTTGTCGCCATTGATTGTTTTCACAAATTACATAGGGTCTATTGTTGTTCTTGATAGGTTTTATAATTTTTTTTGAGTTTATAACTCTCTCCCAAAATAACATACCTTGATAATTAGCTACTAAATCAGCATAGGAATAAACTCCACTCGGAATTAAACCCAAAATACCTCGTTCCATTTTTTCGCCATAGTCTAGAGCACCACGAGTTCCTTTTCCTTCAAAGTTTTTAATTTTAAAATAGTTCCAACCTTCAGTAAAAAAATGGCTCAATTTATCACCGCCAACAAGTACTCCGTTTACATTAAAAACAGGTGAAAGAGAAAAGAATAAATTAGCGCCTGATGGATCTGTTGAGAGCACATGAAAATAGCTATAAATTGACTTTTTAGGCGCAAAAAGTTTGGGAATTGAACCATTGAAAATTACATATAATTCAAACTTTGAGTAAAAAAGTTGAACGAGTTGTCCTTTTAACTGTTTATAAAAGACATCATCATTGCACTCATTTTTGTTTTTAGAAATAGCATTGGCGTTTTTTATGGCAATTTCTATTCTACGATTAAGCTCTAAGTTGAAAGCATAAGTGGAGCTTTCGAGTTTTTCATAACGATTTGAGAAATTATCGACTTCGTTTGCTAGTAGGGTTGTGATGGTAAAAAAATAAATAATAATTAATTTGAACATAGTGGGTGGTAATATCTATTTATCTATATGTGGTCAATATATTTTTAAACCACATATTGACCACGGCCGTCTAAATAAAAATTGATTTAACTTGAAACTATTCTCAGTGATTTTAAGGGTTTAAATTTTTCATATCAATAACTAACTTGCATGTTGGTCCAGCAATATGAGTTTAAATCTTCTTTTTAGAATTCAACCTACCGTAGTTTTTTTCATTGCCCCTCCAGCCTATGGAAAAACCTACAAATTGATTAGGCTCATTGAAGAGTCATCATCGGATGAGATTTTTATCTATGTTTCACCGCTGCGAGCTCTTGCTGATGAATTTTCAGAGAAATTTAGAATAGACTTTAAGCTTAAAAACATTAGATCTTTTAAGGAACAAAGATCTAAAGATAAAGTTTTTACTAAAGTCTATGTGATTACTCCCGAGTTGATTGATAATAACTTTTTATTGATGTTTTCGAATGTTTCAACGAGATTTATTTTAGATGAATTTCACCTTTTTAGCGAATGGGGAAAAAGTTTTAGACCTCAAATGTGGGATTTAATTGTTGATTTATTAAGCCATAGTTTTTCTCTGTTGTTACTTTCAGCAACACTTGATCAAAAATTACTGGATGATTTTACCAGTATGGTTAAACATTCATCTGAATATGAATTATTTAAACTTGATTTAGGTAATTACCAATTAAAATATAGGCCAGAAAAAATTTTCCATTATTCAAATTGTTTTCAAAGATTTATGCTAGAAAATATTGAATATGAGTTATATAAAAAGAAAAAGATATTAGTTTTCTGTAAATATAGAAATGAGGTCAAAAGCTTAGAAAAAAAATTATCTTTAAAATGGAGAGTCTTAACTTGTGTTGGAGGAAAAACAGTTGAGTTTGTAAATAATTTAAAAAAATACGAACCAGATGTTATTATATCAACAGTGGCTCTTAGCCATGGAGTTAATTTACCAAGAATTGATACTGTTTTTATTAATTATGAAGTTAAACAAAAAAATATGTTACTACAAATGATAGCTCGCGGAGGAAGAGAAGGAAACCAATATTCTATCCATATTATGGATGATTTTTATCTTAAATGTGAAAATTTAATTTCACTGATAATTTATTTAATCAAGGTAAGAGTTCTTAATCCGTTTTATAACCTTAAGTTTAAAATTCAACCATCTTAGTTTTATTGCTAGAAGACTTAATGTCATAGTCATCACCTTTTTTCTCATCCTGAGAGTTAGTAATTTCTAGTTTTTCTTTGGTTAAATATATATCGCTCTTAATTCCAACATAGGCTTTTACGTTCATAAAGTGACAGATAATATCTTGATCAACGGTTGAGGCTATTTCAAGTTCCAAACTGTTCACGAGTTTTTTAGCGAGTGTTTTACATGCACGAATAGCTGGTTGTTTGCAAAGAGAATTATTGGAATCGCAATGGTACTTTAGAAAAACTCGATCGCCATTTAAGCAACTCACTTGATTATTTTTTTCTGAAATGCTTCCATGGATAAAGCTATCAACATTTAAAGGTTTAGATTTAGCTAAACAGAATTCAGTAATCGAAACTGTATTGGTCATACATCGTAACTTATCGCCGTCAACTTTATCAATAAGAGGAGAGTGCTTAAAAGCGAAATGGTCACAAACATCTTTAAAGCTATAAAGATGTTTGATTTGATTTTGAATATCGAAATTTACTAGTTTTGCTAAAAGTTCACTCGTTGAAAAAATAGACAAAACTAGTAATAACAAAATATTTCTAATAGTAATCCTTATGCTGGAAATAGCCCTCTTAATCTCATGGCGCTGTCCAGTCTTTGTAGAGCTCCAATGAAAGCTGCTTTCTTCATATCTGTTTTATATTTTTCAGAACTATTAACTACTCCAGCAAATGCGTGATTTAAAGTATCAAACATTTTACTATTGATTTCATTTAATCCCCAGAAAAAGTGTTGTAAGCCTTGAACCCACTCAAAATAAGAGACAATTACGCCACCAGCATTACAAAGAATGTCAGGAATAATAAAAATTCCTTTATCGGTTACAATATCAATAGCTTCTTTAGTTAATGGACCATTAGCACCTTCAGCGATAATTTTTGCTTTAGTGAAGCCAGCATTTTTTTCTTTCATTACACCATCGATTGCACAAGGTGCAAGAATATCAACTTTTAGTGCAAGTAATTCATCGTTAGTAATTTTTTCAACTCCAGGCATATCTTTAAAGAGTTTGCCTTCAGAAATCCAAGCTACGGCTTTATCTAAATCAATTCCTTTTTCATTATAAATTCCAGTAGAGACGTCACTAATGGCAACAATCTTAACGCCAATTTTTTGGAATTCGTAGGCAGCAGGAATTGCCACTTTACCAAAACCATGGAAAGCAATTTTAATATTGCTATCAAGTCTCATTCCTAATTTTTTAGCAGCAAATTGAACACAGTAGAATAGACCAAGCCCAGTAGCTTCGGCTCTACCTAGTGATCCACCAATTACAACCGGTTTACCCGTTACAACACCTGGAACAGCATAACCTCTTATTTGTGAATAGGTATCCATCATCCAAGCCATCGTTTGTCCATCAGTACCAATATCTGGAGCTGGAACATCAATGTCTGGTCCAATCATCATATTAATTTCAGTTGTATATCTTCTAGTTAATGCTTGTAGTTCTTGTCTTGATAAATCATTTGGATCAACTTTAATCCCACCTTTAGCACCACCAAGTGGTAAACCTACCAGTGAATTTTTAAAAGTCATAAGCATGGAGAGCGCGGTTGTTTCAGCTAAATCTACAGCTGGATGATAGCGAATACCACCTTTGCCGGGTCCCAATGTCATATTGTGATGAACGCGATATCCTTCAAAAGTTTTTACTGTTCCGTCATCAAGACGAATTGGAACGGAAACCATCATAGCTCGTTTAGGATATTTTAGTCTTTCAAGAATATTAGGATCAAGATCCATAATTTTCGCTGCTTGTGTCAGTTGAGCAACTGCATCGCTATAGAGTTCATTACCTTCAAGATTAAACATTATCGCCTCCAAATTATTTTTTAATTCAGGATTGATTTTATCTTGAAAAATTAGAAATGAAAAAAGTTTTTAATTGATTAGAATGATTTAGTGTAAAGTACTTTAATTCTTTTGTCTGATTGTTCAGTAAACATCATATTAGAATCTTTTTGATAACTAGACACTTCAGTAGAAACTGATTCTGTTAATTGTTTGTTCACAGATGCAATCCAAACTCCGTTTGACACTTGGTATTCAACACCAGTTTTTACTCCTAAATCGCTAATTGATTTAGAAATATTCACATTCACTTTTCCTGTAGATTTAACTTCTGCGTTGCAATCAACATAAGGGTTATCCACTATAATATCTGCTTTGCCCTGAAGTACTTTAGCTTTAAATTTAATTTTTACGTTTTCACTGACCGCTACTTTAGCTGATGGTCTCATAGCTGTTTCAATAGTTTTAACTTGTGCTAATGCTGACCCTTTTTCTGCAGTTTTCATTTCTCCAGCCAATCTGTTATCAAGATATTTTAGTGAATCTCTTCTAATGCGTTTCTTTTTATCTTCTTGAGTTTTTGGAGTATACATCCCCGTTAATTCTAAATTCCAATTTTTTACGTACTCTTCTTCCGCTTCCCAGTTTTCAAATTCTTGCTTGATATATTGAAGTGTTCCCTGCTCATCATCTACTAATAATTGGTTTACCCAATGTTTTTTTTGGAGCGGGATCATGATCGCATCTTCGCTGTAGTTACTAGCAGGTTTTCTAGCAACTTCACCAGCATAAGCCGTGCCTAAGGCTAGACTTAAGCCTATAGTTATGACCTGTATAAGCTTTTTACTCAGAGTGTTGATTTTTTGGTCATTCATGTTGCTAACCACCTACTGTTTCTAATAGGTTACCCTATTTATTATTACCAGTTACTAGTAATTTTGCAACTAGGGTGCCAAATGTTACACAATAATAGATGTTACTAATCAAGAATTTTTATTGATCTCTTTTATGAGGTTTTTCAATAACTTCTGCGTTTTTTGATCCCCTGAGTTAAGAGCTTTTAGCAGGTCATTGGTGGTTAAATCTTTTTTATTGGCTTTTGCTACAGCAACCGCACCCACCTTATCCGTGTCAGCAGTTAGGTTATCGTTCTTATTTTGAGCATCGAATTCCTCATCACTTAGGAGGCTAACTCGAGTACGTGTAATATATTTTTTTAATTGAGCTCTCTTAGTTAAAGCACCAATTAAAATATTTTTCTCAATTTCAGCTTTAGTTTTACTATCAACCTGAGCTTCCCACTCCAAAAGAACATATTTTTCAATTGAATATTGTTTGGCTGCGGCTTTAATTTTTTCCGGTAATTTAGCAATCTGTAAGCTTCGGTGAACTTCAGTTTTTGATATTCCAAGCGCTTGTTGAATCTTTCTTTCAGAAGCACCAGTGGTTACTTGATAGTTGTAGATACCATCAGCTTTATCTACGTAATGGAGGTTTTCACGAGCCGAGTTTTCTGAGAATTGGATGGCCATTAATTCGTCAGGCGTTTTATTTTCTAGAATAAAACAGGGTGCCTCTTTCATGTCGATTAATCTCATCGCACGATATCTTCTCTCTCCACAAATTAAGACAAATTTATTTTTTTCTCTGTGAATTACTAATGGCTGAATTAATCCATTAACTCGAATATTTTCAGATAACTCTCTTAAAGAATCGTCATTAAATTTTGTTCGAACCTGATCTCTAACTGTAATTTCATCTAGCTTAACATGAGCGAGTTGCGCGCCTTTGAGTAGTTTGTCATCGTTTTGTTTAAAATAGTCACGAGCAAAATTACCGTAATCACTTACAGTTGTACCAAGTTGACGTTTAGTCGTGCGAGGTGCAAATACTTTTCCCATATGATAACTCCATCCTTAGAATTAATTTAATTATAGATTTAATGATTCCCACAGTGCTGTAAAATCTTTGAAGCCTTGAGAAGTTTTTCCCATCGCTACAATTGGTTTTCTAACTGAAATAGATTCTTGCATTTGCACTAAGTTTCTAATTGGCGGTGCCGTTACAAACATTTCAGAAAGCTCTTCCATTCTTTGACGTTCAATTTTTCTACGAACATTAACCATAGACGGAATGATACAGAATTCAAGTTTAGTATTCTCAGTCTCTTTGATTATCTGAACGATATCCATGAGCTCTTCTAATCCGTCGATTGAGTAATCTTGCGCTTGCGTTGGAATTAAAATTTTGTTTGAAGCTACTAGTGACATAATTAACTCATCACCGAGCATTGGAGGTGTATCAATTACGATAAAATCAAAATCATTTTCTAGTTGTTGTAATCTAGTTCTAAGCAGGCGCTCTTTACGACCAACCTCTTTTCTAATTTCACCTTCAGATAAAATTAAAAGCTTACTTAAATTTGCCATATGACGGCTAGAAGGAATAATTTTTAAATTTTGATAAAAATCTTCATCACCAGTTACTTGAACAATAACTTCAGAGGTTGGAACATCACCAATTAACCATTCTGGAATCAGAGTTCTTTGAACTACTACATTTAACGTGGTACTTAAATTTGCTTGTGAATCAAGATCGAGAGCTAAAACACGGTTACCTTTGCTGGCAAGATAGCAAGCTAACTGATAGCATTGCATTGTTTTTCCAACTCCACCCTTGTTGTTTGCAACTGTAATAATTTCCATGTGTCCTCCTGACTTGTAGACCATTAAGTTTTTCTTGCTTCATTTCAAATTGTAAAATTAAGGATTCCCTTCGTCAAAAAAATAATGAAAAAGTGAACAACTCGCTGCGCAGTGACGTTGCTTTCGAGTTCAACTTTAATGGCTCTTTATTTTTCATTAAGGAGTAACTATGGCGATTAAATCAATTGAATCGAGAGAATTAAAAAAACTGATCGATGAAAATGCAAATTTTATTTTAGTTGATTGTCGAGAACAACCAGAGTGGGATGAGGGCAGAATTAATAAAGCTGTGTTCATGCCATTAAGTAACTTCGGTGAAGAGTCTAAAAAACTTACCAATAAAAATGCAAAAATTGTTTTACAATGTCGCAGCGGAAAAAGAAGTATGAGTGCTGCTCACTACCTTGAGTCTCAAGGGTTCACTGATCTATATAATCTTGAAGGTGGAATTTTAGGCTGGGAAGATGAAGGCTTTGAAACCATAAGCTAAAGAAGATTTTATGTTAGAACTCTATTCAGATAATTTAAATGATCATTTGCCAAAGATTGGTGAAGCAGAACTTTCTGATGATGAAGTTTTGGCAGAAATCACGTACCTGAAAAATAAATTACAAGATGAGTTGGTTATTTTAGGTCACCACTATCAACAAGATGACATTATCCGTTTTGCCGATATTACTGGGGACTCACTTGCGCTCGCTAAAGAGGCTCAAAAACTGAGAAAAAAACATATCATTTTTTGTGGAGTCCATTTTATGGCAGAAACAGCTGATATGTTAATTTCGCCAGATCAATTTGTCATGTTGCCAGATTTGAATGCTGGTTGTTCGATGGCCGATATGGCTCAAGTTAATGATATCGAAGTGGCATGGAACTTTATTCAATCAGCGATGAATGTTGAAGAGAGAATTATTCCTATTACCTACATTAATTGTGCCGCAACTTTGAAAGCTTTTGTGGGTGACCATGGTGGGAGTATCTGTACTTCTTCAAACGCTAAAAAAATTATTACCTGGGGACTCTCTCAAGGTGAAAAACTCTTCTTTTTTCCTGACCAACATTTGGGTCGCAATACCTGTTTTGATTTAGGAATTCCTTTAGAGCAAATGGTTATCTATAATCCAAAACTTACTAATGGTGGATTAACGGTTGAGCAAGTTAGAAGCGCAAAAGTTATTCTTTGGTACGGTTATTGTTCGGTTCATCAGGGCTTTAATAAAAAACAGATTGATGATTTAAGAGTCAATCGTCCACAAGCCAAAATTATCGTTCACCCAGAATGTAGTTTTGATGTGGTTCAAAATGCTGATCTTAATGGTTCAACTGCTTTTATTATTGATCATATCGCTAATGCTCCCGAAGGAAGTGAGTTTGCAGTGGGAACTGAGATTAATTTAGTAAACCGTATTGCTGAAAAATTTAAACACCAAAATAAAAAAATATATTCATTATCTAACTATCAGTGTCTCTGTACTACTATGTATCGTGTTCGTCCTCGATGGTTGTTAAATACTTTGCGAGCAATTGAAGCTAATGATCCGATTAACGTTATTCGAGTACCAAATAAAATTAAAAAGAGTGCACTGACAGCTTTAAACAGGATGTTAACGATATGATTTATGCTGATTACAATGGAAGTGCGCCTCTTTTGCCGGAGGTGAAAGCATACTTAATCGAACGGCTAAATGGACCTTTTGCTAATCCAAATGCTATCCATTCTTTAGGTTCAAAAATTTTAAAAGGAATGGAAGAGTGTCGAAAAAAATGTGCTCAAGTTTTGGGTACGACTCCTAATAAAATAATCTTTAATTCTGGTTCATCTGAGGGCATAACTTCAGTTTTTAATTCTGTTTTACAAAGTACTAATAGGAAAAAAATCTTAATTTCCAGTGTAGAACACTCAGCGGTTTTAAATGTAGCCGAATATTATAAAAATCATGGTTATGAAATAGTTATTATTCCCTGTAATGAAAATGGAATTTTAAAAATTGATTTTTTAAATGATTATGTGGAAAAAAATCATCAAGATATAGCTCTAGTTAGTATTATGGCAGCAAACAATGAAACAGGTGTAATTATGCCATATTTGGAAATTAGTAAAATTTGTAAAAAATTCGGATTAGTCTATTTCTCAGATACAACTCAGTTTATTGGAAAAACAGAATTTAATTTTGATGAGATGGGATTTGATTTTGCAGTTGTTGCCGGTCATAAGCTAGGGGCGCTAACGGGAACAGGTATTTTACTTGTTAGGGATTTTAAAAACTTTAAGCCGTTAATTCACGGTGGAGGACAAGAAAAAGGACTTAGGGGAGGAACTCAAAATTATATTGGTAACGAAACTTTAACGGTTAGCTTATTAGAGTTCAATAAGAAAAAAATCATGTTAAATGAATTGCGAGCTAATCGTATTAACTTTGAGAAAAAAATTAAAAATGAATTTCCTGAAGTTGTAATTATTGGAGAAAATGCTGAAAGACTAGCTGGAACTACGCTAATTGGTTATCCAACATTACATGGCCAAGCTGTTCAAATTGAACTTGAATCAAGTGATGTTTTTGTTACAACTTCTTCAGCTTGTTCTGATAATGAACCAGCAACATCAAAAGTTTTAAAAGCTATGGGAATAAATGATAATATTGGAAGATCTGTAATTCGAATTAGTTTAAGTGTTGAAAATTCAAAAGAAAACTATGAGAAAATTTTTGAAGCACTTAAAAAAGCCTATATGAAATTTATTAAAAAAGTTTAATTTTTTCAACAGCAGCCACTATTTTTTTAAAATTTCCAACTTGATAAATTGGCTTATTTATATAGTTATAAATATCTTCATTTTTTAAATTAGAAATATTTTTTCGATTCAAATATAAGTAGTCTGCAATATCAAGTGAGATTATTAAAATTGATCCCATTGCGCTAATGTTTTGATATGTCAGTTTTCTGGGAAATCCACTACCATCAGGACGTTCATGGTGTTCCAAAATGATTTTGTCAATTTCAGGTGGTATATCCTTGAGTTGTTTAATTACGTTAATAACTTCACTAGGATGAAGTTTATATTTTTCAATTAATTTAAAATGAATTTTTGATTTACCTTGTTCTATATTGTTTATGGTTTCATAATCTGTAATTTGTAAATTTTCTAAGGTTGAGTCGTGTAAAAATGCAGCCAGTGTTAACTTATAGCAGTTTTCATCAGAATTCCAACCTAGTTGTCCGGCTATTGCGCAGGAAATATATGAAGATATAGTACTGGTTTGCGAAATATAACTTTCTTCATTGTTAAACACATTAGATAAAAGTCCTTGAACCACTTCATTTTTTTTAAAAGTTTCAACCGTAAATTCGATACTTTTTTTGGTTAGTTCGGCAACCTCGGGATTAATATTGTAAGTATTAACCGCACTAGTAATAAGACTATTCATCTTTATCAGTTTGTTAACATTTTCACTAACAGTTCCAGGTTTGTTATCCGCTAGTAAATTTTTCAAACTATTTTCAAAATGTTGAATAACTTTTTTAGAATCCTGCTCGCCTATGAAAAGATTGGTGATTTCTTTTTCTTTATATTTATTAAAATCATTTAATCCAAAAGTGTCACCTTGGTTATAAATTTTTATATATTTTTCTTCATTAATTGTTATGTAAAGATCCCCTGGACAGGATCCAATCTTATAGATGATGTTAATGGAAACAGGAATGTAGCGAGCTTTAGGTGTTGCTGGCTGATCTTTACTTTTTGGTAAGATCTTAAATAGCTCTTCGATGCCTTCACAAATATCAGGCTTGGTAATGTGAAAAAAAGGTTTGCCGTTTTTCACTGTTTCTTGAATTTTATTTTCAGAATCGCCGTGACATGAAATATATTTAATGGGGGACTTTTTTTCAACTAAATATTTAAAAACCTCATCTCCATTTTTAATGGGCATATTGTAATCACAAATAACTATATCAAGATCTGGATTATCTTCAATTAATTTGATGCCTTCAACACCATTACATGCGTTTAGAATTTCTACTTTGTTTTGAATTTCTATTGAGAAGGCAATAATATCTCGAATTGCCTCTTCATCTTCTATGATTAAGACTTTCATACAATCTTCTTATCTAAATCTAAAACTTATTTCCAGTGTAGGATATATATTAACATAAGAATTACTAATTGTTGTAGAGGTAGAACCTACTTCTGCTTTAGTTAGAGATAAAGAGTGGTAATTGAGTGCAACGCCAATAAAAACAGATCGTGATATTTTGAAGTCATAACCGGCATTGAAAAATATACTGGTTCCGTCAACTGTTTGATTCACACCGCTAAGTGTTCGAGACCCTTTTGCGTAAAAGTTGTAATTCAAACTAAGATAAAAATTTTTTTCTTCTTGAAAGAAAAAAATAAGCCGAGGACCAAGCTCAAGCATTGACAGCGTATTACCTGTTGTGTTGGTAGTGTGAGCATAATTGCGATTCCAATAATATACGTTTTGTCCAATAACAAAATTATTTTTGGTACCCAGAGTTCCTCCGATAAAAAACATGTTTTTCATACTGCCGTAAGAAAATTTGTCAGCATTATCAGAATCAGAAGTATAATTAAATGCATGTTGAATATAAAGGCCAGCCGATGCTTTCGGTGTATATGTAGCAGCCGAAATTAATGCTATAAAAAAAATAAAATACTTATACATTGTTATTATTTTAAACTACTAATAAATAAAATGCGAATTAAAAAACTCCCTGAAGAGCTGAAACTAGTAGTGGAATTAATTCAATAGAAATTAAAATAATAATTATCATTTCCATATAGGTACTTCTTCGTTCAGATATTTCATGTTGTAGTAGTTTTGAAATTTCAGCTAGATTATTTAGTTTTTCGTTGACACTTTTTGTCCAATCATTAGATCTAAATTTATTTGAAACGGCTCGAAATATTTTAGCATAGTAAAAATCCCCTACCACTTTAAGTGAGTTTTCAATATTTTCAATAATCTCGCTTATTTCGATATATTTTTTTGCAGCCTCTCGAGATGTTTTTACATAATTTTTACTTAAAATATTAAAAGTTTCTTTATCAATTGATTTATAAAGTGCATTGAGTTCTTTATCTAATAAATCATCATAGTAACGAAGCTCTAAAAGTTGACACAACGAAAATTCAATAATATCTGGAATATCAAGATCACCAGATGGCTCAATTATAATTGCACTGTTCCAGTCAATTATAACCATATCATTTTTGCTATACTGAAAAATATTTTCTTTAAGTGTGTTTTTTAATTGTTCAGATAAAACTTCTTTTCCCTCATTAATTAATACTGAAAAAAGAATATCATTTTTATTAATAAGATCTTGTAGATCCATTTTGTCATTTTGTGTAGAAAATTCTTGTATGTAGTAGATCACGTAATCTTCATGTGTTTTCCAAATTTTTTTATTTTGAATAATATTATCAATCTGAAGAGTTAGTTCATGAATTTTAACATTTACAATATCATTAAACTCTTTACTGTTTTCAATCAATGAAGTGTGTTCAATTAAATTTTTTAATGGAAAATTATTATCAATTGAAAAAATAAAATTGAGCGAGATTGCACCGAATGACCAAATTTTGGCTTGAAGATCAACTCTATGGTCAACTCCACCAAGTGTAACTGAAAGTTGCCCCAGAGATATTGAAAGCGGAGCGTTATTTATGATAACAGCATTGGTTATTTTTTTAAGTTTGAATCGAGACATTGGAGAATTTGGAAATAAATTTCCTGCTACATTTTCAATATTTATACTTTCGCCAATATCGAATACCCTATAAATTAAAATTGAACCTTTACTAATATTTAAGTTTTCCATATTATCTCTTTTTGAGCGCTGCCGCCGGTGCGTCGCATTCTGTAAAAAATGTACAATAATACATTGCTTTTTTATAAATTGCGAATTACTAATCTGTATAACGATTTATTTAAATAATTAACTAGAGCCTATTTTAAACTCTATAGGTTATTAATCAACAAAAAAGGGAGAATTTCTATGAAATTACTAGTGTTACTTGCTGTTCTTGGTTTAGCTACTGTTGCTTGTTCAAAAAAAGAGGAAGCTGCTGCTCCTGCTGAACAAGTTCAAGAAGCTGCTCAACCAGTTGCTGCTGAGCCAGCTGCTCAACCAGCTACAGAACCAGCTGCTGCTGCTGAAGCTACTGAAACACCAGCTGCACACTAATAGAAAACTTTTTTAGTAAAGTTCGATATATAAAGAAAGGTGGAAGTAATTCCACCTTTTTTTATACCTAAAATTTAATGGAAATCTAATGTCGACTGACTTAATTGCACATAGTTCATCAAATTATTCATTACTTGATAGTGGTCATGAACAAAAACTGGAAAAAATTGGTAATTATGTTGTGATTAGATCCTCTCCTCAAGCGATTGGAAAACCTAAATTAAATAAATCAGAATGGATTTCCGCGTACGCTGAGCATGTTCGAAAAAAAGATGGTGGTGGTTTTTGGGATTTTAAAAAAAATGGAGTTATTAATCCATTTTCTATGCCACTCGAGTTTGAGAGCACCACTTTAAAGGTTAATATTAATTTTACTCCTTTTGGTCATTGTGGTGTTTTTTTTGAACAACTTATTCTCAGTGCTGAGTTGGGTAGAATGATTAATGAGGCTAAAAAAAAGAGTGACCAAGTGAGAGTTATAAACTTATTTGCTTACACTGGAGTTGCATCACTTTTGGCAGCAAGTTTAGGAGCTGAAGTTTATCACGTTGATAGTGCTAAAAGTATTTTAACTTGGGCGAGTGATAATTTAAAAATTAACCCTAAAATTTCGGGTAGTATTAAATTCATTCATGAGGATGCAGTTAAGTTTTTAAAAGCTAATCAAAAAAAGAAAGGTACTTTTGATATAATTTTGGCAGATCCTCCGAGTTGGGGACATGGTGCGGGCAAAGAAAAATGGGATTTTAATTTGAATATTTGCGAGTTGGTTGAACTCGGAACTAATTTACTAAAAAAAGATTCAGGTTCTTTTTTCTTAACAACACATACTCCGGGAGTACAACATAACTCCTTAAAGAATTTATTAGAGGGAACAAACACTTTTAAATTTTTTAGATCTGGTGATATTGGAATTAAGCACTCTGGCGATGAGAGAATTTTGCCAACCGGAATCTATTCTATTGCTTCTTCTTAGAGTAACTATCTAAAACACTAAAAATTTTACCTAGCAAAATAGTGTCTTGTTCTTGATATCCAAGAGGGACATTGAGTTCATAATTAATTTTTTTACTTGTTAACTTATTAGATAGATCTTCAGTGTGTAACCCGCCAACAATAACAACTGGATTTTTCTTTAAGTTCTTTTCAATACTTTTTAATAAGTATTCATTTCGTTCTTTTATTGTAGTTAGGACATTTTTCATGGAGTGTAGAGATTTTTTCCGAGCAAAATCCATAACGTTTGCATTAGCTTTTAGTTTGCCAATTTTAATAAGTTTTTCAGCGTATAATTTAAACTTAGCTTTATTTTTATCTTTATTTTCAGCTAAACGAATAAAAAATCCAAAATAGCCGCGTAAGTTTGAAAGCTCAAGATTATTTTTTTTGAGAAGTTTATTACTGTCACCACAAATAATTTCAATTTTACTACCAAAGTAGACTTTTAATTTAAGAGGAATAAATGCCATAATATCTTCATATTTAGGATTTTTTAATTCAGCCTTAAGTTTTTTATAACTCCAGCCATATTGAGCATCTTTAAAGTTTTCATCAATTACACCCTCACAAGCCTCGGAAATGATTATAAAAGTTTTTTTATCTTCAACCATTTTTTTTATTTTTTTATAAATATCTTTTTGACTCTCGAACTGCGGGAGTTTGGTACTTGCTTCTATATCCAAAGTGTTTTGATTGGGTAATAGATGCCACTGTTTATAAACAGTAACATTACTTGCGAAAGCTGAAAAAGTAATGGCAAGAAGGAGCAATAAAATCGATGCTTTCATTTAAAACCTTTGATATATTATTAATATGTTATTTTTTCCTAAGATAATCAACCTTAAAAATGAGATGGGCCGAATTTACTTTTTGCATTGGTTACAATGCTCTTTGGTTGTTTTTGGCTTAATTTGTGAACTTATTATAGGTGAACAATCTTGGTTATTTGTTCCCAAAATCATAGCTATTCTTTTTTTATACAGGCTCTATTTTCAGTTAGTGGTAGAGCTCTATTACTCATTTTGGACTTTCACTTTTTTTAACGCTTTTTACATTTTTTATGGAATAAATGAGAATCTTTTTGGCGATGGGCATGCATTGCTCTTTTTTATCTATTTGGCTGCAATGGTAGTTCTTTGTCTTGAGTGTTACTACTTATCTTCACCGATCTATTTTCCTCGAGTTAAATGGTGGGAGTATGATTTTAGGTATCGCGGAGATTTGAAAGTTAAAGTTGAAATTAACGGTGAAAAACATAATGGAAGGCTAACGGATCTAAGACGTAATGCTGGTTGTGTTGTGTTGTTTAATGAATTAAATGTGGGTGAAAAATTCAAAGTTATTACTGAAGCCGTTTTAAGTACGGTTGAATTAGAGTTTGAAGTGGTAACAAAAAGAGAGAACTCAATTGGTAGAGGAGTAACTTACGGAGTAAAAGTTATTACTAATGAATTAGATGAAAAAAGAAAATTTGAAAATTTCAAAAAATATTGGCGTGTGATTAGTTCAGCTAGAATTCAAGCAAAATTTCGTGGAATGAATAAGTGATAAAATTTAGTGACCACTTATGGTTCATGCAGATCGCTTTAGAAGAGTCAGATAAGGCTTACCAAAAAGCGGAAGTTCCGGTAGGAGCGGTTCTAGTTGACTCTCATGGTGCTATTATTACTAGACAACATAACATAAAAGAGTACACCGGTGATCCTTGTGCTCACGCTGAACTTTTGGCCTTATCCGAAGCGGGAAAAATTCGAAAAGCTTGGAGACTAACGGACACCTATCTCTATGTAACGCTTGAGCCTTGTCCTATGTGTTTAGGAGCTATGATTCAAGCACGCATAAAAAAACTTATTTTTGGCGCATATGATCCTAAAGGTGGCGCCATCTCGCTTAATTTAAATATTCATCAAAATAAAAAACTCAATCATCAACTTGAAATCATTGGTGGCATCAATCAATATCAGTGTGGAACTGTCCTTTCAAACTTCTTTAAAGAGCGACGAAATCACTATTCTTAAATCGTTAAATTTATGATATTTAGGGCTCAAGGAGAATTGGCCGAGTGGTTGAAGGCGCACGCTTGGAAAGCGTGTAATGGTTAATAGCCATTCGAGGGTTCGAATCCCTTGTTCTCCGCCACCTTTTTTCTAGTTAATAGAACCTGTTAAAATCATTAAGAAAAACTGAACTTTTTAAAATCAAATTTTCCCGTGGGACTAAAAAGTAGCTAAATGCTTTTTAGGTGTGACTGTTTTGATAGGTTTGTGCCATCAACTTTGAACTCGATTACCTTAATAGCTTCTTTATGAGATAAAAAATTCACCTAAATCTATTGAATATAAAGAACTCACACTAAAAGAGTTTAAAGAAGAGGATGAAAAAAAGTATATTATCCATTTACTTAAAATCCATCAGGGCAATATTTCAAAAGTTGCAAAAATTTTAGATATTGAAAGGACTTACCTTCATAGAAAAATCAAAGATTATGGAATTGAAAAGGTAAGTTTGTATAAATAAGATGATACTTTTAAAGCTAAATTAAATAAAATTTATTGAATTTTCCTCATATTCTTGAAGAAATTACATGATGCGCTATGCATACATTGCGGCGAGTCTTAATCCATTATAAACTCCAATTACTTATTTAATGTGTGTGTTCTAATTTTCCAAACAGGAGATACTTATATGAAGAAACTTACAATGGCTTTAGGTCTTTTACTTTCAATCAGCGCATTTGCTGATTCTACAATTCCTCAACCTTTTATCAAAAGATTTACAAAAGCTGCAGTTCCAGCTTCTATTAATGATGCTTCAATCTGTACAACTAAACATGAAGGTTTTATTGATTTTGAAGAAGGTGAATCATGTGATCTTTATATTCCATCAATAGATAAAGATGGTGCTTATACTTTTGTTTTTAAATGTGAAAACAAAGAGACAGAAACAACTCTAAAAATGAACGCTGAAATGGGAACTCAAATGTTAAAAGAGGGCCTAAATGGTCACTATGATCAAGTTTCAATTAGATGTTCAAGATCTAAAGAGCATATCTTTGAAGTTAAATCTGGCGAAATTCAAAAAGTTTATAGCCAAGGTACAACAAACAGACTTTATATTGAAATTCACGAGAAATATTGGAAATAGTTTTCCTCTATCTATATTCCCCTTTGGAAAGGCACTCTTGGTAGTGCCTTTTTTTATTTTAAAAGCTCTAATACTTTTGTAACGACAAGTGCTGGTGTTATCTGATTTAGACAGATCATTGAGTCGCAGGTATTTAGTGGACAGTAGTGTGAGATTTGTGTTCGACATTCAAGTTTATCAATAAAAAAATAGGGATGTTTTTTGACATCATAAGGATGCCACTCTTTAGGTTCTTCTGGTCCAAAAAAAGTTATGG
>JAXLVO010000003.1:0-141181 GCA_046328975.1 Bacteriovoracaceae bacterium
ATATTGATCTATTATACGCTCTATGAATCCAATCAAATTTCAAAATAGCTTTCAAGAATTACCACCATTCTTATATCATGCTTTAAAAGTAACCCCTTTAACAAATCCCAAATTAGTAACTTATTCTGCAAAATGCTTAGAATTAATTGATCAAATTGAGATGAGCGATGACCTAAGTGAGTGGCTTCTCGGTAATAAACGAATCTCAAACGACCAATCAATCGCCACTCGTTACTGTGGCCACCAATTTGGACACTGGGCGGGACAACTAGGTGATGGCCGAGCTATAAGCCTAGGTGAAGTTATAAATAAAAACAATGAAAGATATGAAGTTCAAATCAAAGGATCAGGTCTTACTCCATTTTCTCGTATGGGTGATGGGAAAGCGGTAACCAGGTCTTGTATCCGTGAATTTTTATGTTCGGAAGCTATGTTTGGCTTAAATATCCCTACCACTAGAGCGTTAGCTGTTTTTGAAGGTACTGAAAGGGTTTATCGCGAGTGTGTAGAGAAAGAGGCAACGACCATTAGAGTTGCGCCGAGCTTTTTGCGTTTTGGCCATTTTGAGTTAGCTGCTGCGGTAAATGATAATAATCTTATTCGTGAGCTTATTAATTATACTATAAAATATTTTTATCAGAATTGTACAAATGGGGATGAACTCTTTTTAGAAATTGTGAAGAGTACCGCTAAGCTTTTAGCGTGTTGGCAGGCAGTTGGTTTTTGTCATGGAGTGATGAATACCGATAATATGTCTATACTTGGTATAACGCTTGATTATGGTCCTTTTGGCTTTATGGAAGATTTTGATTTGAACCATATTTGTAACCATTCGGACGAGCATGGTCGCTATCGCTATAACAACCAACCAGATATTGCTTTTTGGAATCTACAAAAATTAGCTGTGGTATTTACTAAGATCTGTGATCCAAGTAAGATTGAGTCCCATTTAGCACAATTTCCTACTCTCTTTAAAAATGATTATTATGGACACATGCAGACCAAACTTGGTGTAAATGAGATTTCATTTGTCTTTGAATTTATAAGTTTAATGCAAGCTGAGAGTCTTGATTACACTTATACTTTAAGAGAATTATCTAATGTTTTTGAAAGTAAAGATATAATTAAAAAGCTTGGAATTAAAAATAGTGCCCCAGCAATTAGTTTTTTGAATAGATTAAAAGAGCACTCTATTCAAGATAGAAGTTCATTAAAAAAAATAAATCCAAAATATGTACTTAAAAATTATATTGCTGAGGCTGCAATACGTGATTTTGATTTTTTACAATCGCTTTTACCTGTGCTATATAATCCCTATTTAGAGCATCCTGAATTTGAAAAGTATGCACTACCAACACCAAATGATCAAAAACATTTAGAAGTGAGTTGTTCATCATGAAAAAAATTATGCTATCTTTATCACTAATATTAAGTACCTCATTATATGCTTTAGATTTCACCATTATTGGTCCTTGTAATAAAGAGCCCTTATTTAATAAAAAATTTAATATTACTAAAGAGGTTAATTTAGGCGAACTCTCAGTTGAGATTTTAACTAAAAACCAGATTCCATTTAAAGGTGCCTCCGATGGCATTAACTCTATTTACAATACACCTGTAGGAATGGATGCGATTGAAATTGTAAGTGACACAAAAATGCGCGCATATGGTTGGTGTTATTCAATTGATGGTGTGGTTCCAGACGTAATGCCTGATCAAGTTCCAGTTTTAAAAGATGCTAAAAAAATTCTTTGGTGGTTTGCTTACTCCACAAACGATATGGGAAAATGGATCGACTACTGTGTTCCAAGTTATAATGTGAGAGCGACTCAGTTTTGTAAAGGGAAGTAACTAACACTTAGTTTTTTTAGTTGGAAAAAGTTTTTCTTCATTATTAATACAATCGGTAAGACGTTCGTAGAAACTCCACTTTAGATCACTATCATTCATAACATCATCAAATGAAAATATTTTTTCAATTGTACAACTTGTTCGATAACAAAAATGATTTTCATACATCGTGAAATCTACTGAACAACTATTTGTTTTTTTATTACAGTAAAACTTTTTAAACTTAAAACCATAATCACTCTCGCACCAAATATACCACAGGTGTTATCGATTTCAGTAAGAGTTTCAGCTCTTTGGTTGTAGTTAAAAATTCTTTTGTGAACTCCAAAGATTATTAAAAAGCTTAATAGATAATGTTTCATATGATTCTCCTAAGTTGATCTCAATTCTCATAAAGAAAGTAATAATTCAATAAAAATTCTTACAAAATCATACTCATTTTTCATAAAATGATTCAATTTTTAGATTTTTAGAAATGAATTTAATTGAGTTGAGCGCTGAATTTTTTTGGCACTGATTTTTTTAAAGTATTAAATTACGACAAAAATTTTTATCAAAAATTAATTTTTTTTTCTTTTATTAAATATTTAAAATAAATTTTAAAATTTTATTTTAAAAAATTATTTTTAATTTTTGAGCTTTTTTTTAATGCAAAATATTTTTTCGCGTCGTATAATTGAATGCATGTTCGACTTAAATTTTTGAAATATTCCACGTTGAAATTCCTGTTTAATTAGTAATTAAAAAAAACCATTTTTCATTGGAGAAAAGTGTATGAAAAATTTTTCGCGTTTTATTATTTTGTCTACAGCTCTAAGTGTAAGTTATCTCCAAGCTGCTGGTATTAGTTTTACTAGTAGTAGCACGTTTGGAAAAGTAAATGTAGGGTCAACCCAAACTATTACTTATACATTAAAAAATATTACTGGAGCTAAAATTAGATTAGATAGTAATTGGTTTAATAGCAGTAACTCCTATAGTGTTGCTGGTGGAACCTGTGGATTTGACCAAACCACCGGTTTTATTCTAGGTAGTTCTCAAACTTGTACTGTAAATTTAAAATTTGCTCCAACTTATACTGGAATTGTTAACGATACATTTACAGTAGGTTATTTTTTAAAAAGTGGTTGGACTTGGAGAGAAGATAATTTAGCTCTCAAGGGAGAAGGTATAGTTGCAACTACAGCAACACCAACTCCAACGGCTACAGCCACCGCTACTCCTACTGCCACAGCAACGGCTACCCCTATAGCTTCAACGCCTGCACCGACACCGATAACATCGGTAACAGGTAGATTACATGTTGAAGGTAACAGAATTTTAAATGATCTAAATGAGCAAGTTATTCTTAAAGGTGTGAACATTGCCGATGTTGAACATTTAAATACAAAACCTTGGGAACGACCTGGAGTAACAGCTTTAAGCGTAGCTAACTCAGCAACAGATCAATATTATGCTGAAGTAGTAAGAATCCCAGTATTACCTGGTAACTCAAGTTACCCAAATGAAGGGTTCTTCAGTACAACTAATGGTTATGATAAATATTTTAATAATCACCTTGATCCCGTAGTTAAAGCATTAACTGGTAAAGGTATCTATGTAATTATTGATTTACATTATATTAGTGACTACCAAAACTTATATCCAAAAGTTCAAGAGTTCTGGACATATATGGCTCCTAAATATAAAAATAACCCATATGTGATTTATGAATTATTCAATGAACCAATTTTACCAGACAACTGGAGTACTTGGAAAACCACTATTGCTCAACCTGGAGTTAATTTAATCAGAAGTCTTGCACCAGATAACATCATTCTTGTTGGTGGCCCTTACTGGTCTTCACATATGAGTGGTGCTGCTACCGACCCAGTTATTGGAACTAATATAGTTTATGTTGGACATATTTACAGTAATCAAGGTGCAACAGCTTGGGCGAAAAATTATGAACCAGTACTATCTAAATACCCAATGTTCATTACTGAGTGGGGTTTTGAAACTGGTGGTACTGAAGGTGGAGATATTAATTACGGTATCGCTTTCGAAGCTTGGATGAAAAAATATAACTTAAGTTGGACATGTTGGAGCTTTGATACTCAATGGGGTCCAAGAATGTTCAATACAGACTGGACACTTAAAGATGCTCCAGCAGGAATGGGATACTTTGTAAGAGATCTATTGTTAAATGAGCACCAACTAGGCCAATAATTTAATCCTACTGGTACTTAGCTAAAAAAGGGTGAACGTAGTTTCACCCTTTTTTATTTTTACAACCATGCCATCTTTTCTTGTCTAAACAATCTTTTTTGATTGAACTATTTTAATGTCCAAATCTTTAATTTCATTGGTAAAATTAATAAAATATAACTAACGCTACTTGAAAAACCTAAACCCTCATAAAATTTAATAAGAATAATTAACTAAATTAGTTTTTTTACCGAATAGTATAATGAATTCAACTATTAGGACTATTTTATGAAATCACTTATTTTGAGTTTGTTGCTAATTTTGCAAAGTATACCTCTCACATACGCGCAGGCTGTTCCCAATACTTATAATAGTTCAGGTATCCCGCAAACTAAAACTTTCAAAACATATAACGGTTTACTATCAAGAATTGATCCAGCAGTGTTACATGATACAAGAAAAATTAATCCTAATTACTTAACTTTGGATCCAGAAAGAACCAACGTTACTTTAAGAGAAGCGGCTAATATTAGAATTACCTTCTTGAAAGAAGGTGCTGGATATAAAAATTGGTTTGGCTATTTTACCTATACGGGAAATACTCCTCCATCGAATCCAACACTTGTACCGATTTTTCCAAACGTTTCTCAAGGTACCGGTCTTTTACAATATGGTGATACTGTACTTTTAGGTCAATTTCCAACCGGAACTAAAATCGGTTTTGCAATAGTTGCTGATGGTTTTAACAATAGTAATAACGGGGGATATTTAACCAATAAACCTAAATTTTATTCTATTAGAAACCTTAACCCTAAAGCTCCTAAAACAGTCTATGGATCTGGAGATTATTCTAACTTAAAAATTGATACTAAAGATGTACGAGTTCAAAGAGTTGCTTATTTCTGGGATGCCATTGATCAAGTCGGAGTAATTGGATTTGACGATCAACTTTCTGATCCAGCTGACTACGATTTTGACGACGTGGTATTTACTATTAGTTCAGACCCAGCTGCTGCCATTATCCCACCAGACGATGTTCCAATTACAACAGTTTCAGGTGTTTTATGCCATCTTGAAAATAACGGGAACTATACTTCAATTTCATACTCAGGTGAAAGCGCACGCGATACTCTATTTGCAGCACATACTGGTGAAGGTCACAATGACGATATAAAAAACATGGCAACTTGTCCTGCTAAAAAAACTAATATCTGTCACATTCCTGGTGGACAAGATGCAAGTGCAGCTAAAATTATTTCTGTAGGAAACCCAGCCCTTGCAAATGGTCATGAAGCTAATGCTCATGGAGGTGACTTTGTTATTGATCTTAACAGCCAATCCGATATTGACAGATGTTTTGCTACTCTTTGTAGAGAGAGTGACGGAACAACCTTTAAAAGATGTTGTAATATAAAAATCAATTCAACTAACTATAGTGAAAGTGAAGAAACGCTTACCAGTGGAAATGATCCACACTATGCTGGACAAAGTTGTGATCCGCAACCATCACCGGTGCCAACAGTTGTACCAGCTGTTGCTCCATCACCTGAAGTTGTAATTCCAACACCAACAGTGACACCAACTCCAGAAATAGTTTATCCAGCAGCAGTCTGTCACGCTGAACCAGTGACTCCTCCAGAAAACCCTTCATATATTAAAACTAGTGGTGATGCTGATCACGCGATCCATATATTAAGTGGTCAAGATGTATTACCGGATGAAGCTGGAAATTGCCCGATCCATACTCAAACCACCTATACTGTCTGTCAGGTGTTAGCAAGAGATCCGATTACTAATGCTGTTACTAACTCAATTGAAAAAATAATTTCTGCTTCTGAATATTCTCAACATTTTCCAAGTAACACTAGTTCTCAATATATTGAAAAACCAATCACTGGTAGTTGTCCGGTATTTACTCCTGAAGAGCAAATCAAAATTTGTCATTATGATACACCAAATTTTGTAGAACCTGTTACTGCGCCCGTTTATAAAATTGGTACTGTAATCACTGGACCAGAGTCAATTCTAACGGAAGAAGGATTAGCTCAAGGTGATTTTAAAATTAACAACGATCTTAATGGAAATGCTTGTAGCAATATTTGTATAGCTGGATGTGACATTGTAAATCCAACACCCAATATCCAAATAACTCCTAATGATAATAATAATTATTCATGTGCATCTTTACACCCTAATGATAGTTGCTGTGAAAGTGTAGATGCTTCAGGAACTACAACTTGGAAACAATGCTGTGAATCCCCTAATGGAAACACACTAACTATTGGTGAAGATCCACATTATGCTGGGAATCTCTGTGGATCTCAAGCTAATACACCCACAGCTGAACCTACAACAACACCTAATAGTCCTACTCCAGGCACCCCAAATATTGAAACTCAATCGTGTGCTACTGTTCAACCAGGTGATGCTTGCTGTGATAGTGTAAATGACGGAATAGTTACATGGAAATCTTGTTGTCAATCACCAAGTGGTGAAACATTAACCACTGGTATCGACCCACATGACAACAGTAAAACATGTGATGTAATTAATCCTACTCCAGAGCCAACTGGAAATATTTCGGAATGTACTACCGTTTGTAATCCAGCTTCAAAATCAACACAAAAAGCTTGTACAAAAGCTGAAGTGGATGGATTACTAGCTTCCGGCTGGACTGTTCAATTATCAGAGTGTGCCGGATCTCCTCCTCCAGCTCCTAAAGAAGGAAAGTCATACGATTTCTTAGTACAAATAACTAATATGCTTATATCGTCAGCTGTTGGGTATGTGGGTAGTACTATGATTTGTGTACCTCCACCTGTTTCAATTGCTTATTTTAAAGTTGTTGCTATTGCTAGCCAAATTATGGACCTATTTGTTGCGGCCAAAGGTGTTGGTGCAACGGCAGCGGCTCTTCAGTGGGTTATGTCATCTTACGGAGTTCCGTGGATAACTCAAAAAATAGTTTCAGTCATTTGTAGTACTATGGGGCTTTCTGAAACCTTAAGTCCATTAGTGACTTCAGGAACAGCAAAACTGGTTATTCAAACTTTAGTTAGCTCATTTATTACTTCAGCTTCAAATTACGCTATGACTGAAGGTTTAGATGTTGATGAATGGGGCGATATCGGTAAAGGCTCTTTCCTTGAAAAACTCAAACTGCAAAATGGAAAAAACTGATCCACAAATTACAAGTATCAAAAAACAGATTTACAATACTCAAGGTCAGTTAGAATTAAATAATGTTCAACTAGTAGTGGCTTATACAAAACTTGGATTTTACTCGATAGCCATAGCCATTGAGCTTGTGGACGCAGTAAGTGCACTATTTACCGGTAGAGCATTAACTCCACCAACATGTACTTCACCGGAAGCTATTGGATGTAAAGCCGAAGCACCAAAAAATTCAGAAAAACCTCAAAACAAGAAAGCTAATCCTCCTTATCATATTAGTTCACGTGTTTTACAAAACTGTGTAATTGATCCTAAATGTACGGTTACTTTACCTTCTGTAAGCGATGGTAAAGGTGGTTTTAAACCTGCAACTCGAGCAGATTATGAAAGTGGTGCAACAATTGTAGAAGCAAGCCATCCAGCTGCAGAATTAGCTGTAAAATCTGATAGTAATAGAGCTTCAGATCCATCAACCCATAACAAAGCACTTGCTCTTCAAAGGGTGATTATGGAATCTAATAATATCAGAGTTACAACAGAAGGTGGTAACCCAGCTGTTCCATTTCAAGGTGCTTTAAAGAGAGACGGGTTAGAGGGAAAAACTTATATTACAGATCCTAACCCTGCACCGGTAGTTAAAGTAAATCTGACTTTTTCACCATCAAAAACATCTCCAGGGGGAGTTGTACCAATAGAATTTGCACCTCAAGATGTTGCAAATAGTTTTACAACATGGGCACATGGATTTCCAGGCACATATTCAACTGAAAAAAGTAGTGTTCATAAAGGATCATACGATAAAAAAATTATAGATGCTAAAAATAAATTTAACGAAACACCGGGTAATAAAGAAATGCTAATGTCATTAGGAGAGGGATTACCCTTAGAAAAGCAAGAAGCTATAGCAAGAGCACTATCTGATAAACCAGGTACCACTTATGCTGAAGAGTATATTAGTCGAAGTACACCAGAAGAGCGTCAAGAATTTCTCAAAAATTATCCTGGTTCAACTATTGCACCTCAAGTAGCTCAATCAATCAATATAAAACCTGAAATTAATGTAGATATAATTCATGATGATCAATTAGCGTCAAACTATGCAATGACTCAAGCTTCTCGAATTACAACACAGTTTTCAAACAATGAAATCATTGCTTATAGTGGAAGATATAACTTTTCACTAGCAAGAGTTTTTGGTTCTAGTGAACTTCCAGTTTGGACTATGTCTGCCAAAGCTTTTAATGCTGAAGAGACTGAGCGAATTATTCAAAAAGTAGTAAAAATCAAATTACAACTTTGTGGAAGTGACATCGATTCAGCTAACTGTAAACAGACATTTGATAATCGATTTATTCCGTGGATTAAATCTCAATTTGAGGGTGCTCCAATTAGTGAACCAATTTTTGAAGCTGAATTTACTGACTCAAATGAAAAGTTAAAATTAAAAACTTTTTTACTGGAAGCTGGGTATATCAGTAGCAAAACATTTGATCAATTTAAACATTTAATGAATAGATTATTAATGCCTGAAGCTGTAGCTGATGATGAACAAAAGCCAACATTCTGGTCACAAGCTGGAACGGGTGCAACGATGGCATTAGGTAGTTTTGTCATAGGTAAAATTGTTCAAAAAATTGTTAATGCTTCTTTCAAAACTTCTGCAACAAGAGCAATTTTCTATGGAG
The DNA here is from genome assembly GCA_046328975.1 of Bacteriovoracaceae bacterium. Taxonomy (GTDB): domain Bacteria; phylum Bdellovibrionota; class Bacteriovoracia; order Bacteriovoracales; family Bacteriovoracaceae; genus JAXLVO01. Next base: position 8,898 of record JAXLVO010000003.1, read on the forward strand.
TAGTTACTGCTTTACAAGGTGCTATTATTGCCGACTTACATAAAAAGAGAGAAATTTTAAATGATCAATTAGATTATCAGAAAAAATTATTAGCTTACATTTGTACTAATCTAGGTGGAAACAACGCTTGTGCTGAAGTTAGTAACCGTCAAGAATCTAGCTGGGAAAAAACTCTTGATAAAGTAAAAGCTCCTGTACAACAAGCGGCTCCGGCGCAACAGAATCCAAACGTTACGCCAACACCAGAAACAACTTTATTAAAAAATCCAATGACTGATGATCTCTATAGCTTTATTGAGGATTTTAAAAATAAATTCTTAATCAATAAAGCTCAAGCTTCAGTTAATTCGCCTTACCAAGTAAAAAGTATTAAAGTAGGAAACCAAACCCTGCCAATCAATTTTGATGATAACTTTATTAACACTGCCAACAAAATTGATCCTAACATGATGAAAACTATACACAGTAGCGCACTCTCTTTAGGTAAAATTAGTAATAACTTTTTAACTGGTAAAGCCGAATCTTTAGAAAACTCTAAAGAGATGACAGATTTTATTAACTCTCAAGCTAAAATCCAAGATCTAGTTAAAAAGGCTAACAATTATTATAACAACACTGCAAAAAGCAAAAATGAAAAACCTCTTAATATAACCGAATTAAGCTCAAGAGGACTTGCAAGCCTAAGAAACTTTCTTGACAGTGTAGTAACTAAAGATCAATTAGCAAATTTCTTTAATATTGGAGGACTTGCAATTGCACCTATTCAGAATTCAAACAAAGATCAAGCTACTAGTGAACCATCATCTACAAATCAAGTAGCAGGTATTACAGGAGTTAAAGCTACATCTCAAACAACTAACACCATGACTAAACCGACTATGAGAAAAGAGACTAAACTTGAAGATATGGATGTTGAGTTAGAAGATATCAGTAGAAATGGCAGTGGTTCTATCTTTAGAATTATTTCTAACCGTTACTTAAAAGTTTATAATAACTAATTTTTATAAATTCTCAATCAGCAAAATCTCATCATTAGTTAATTCAAAATTACTAATGGTGAGATTCTTTTTCATTCGTTCTTGATTTGTTGTTCCTGTTATTGGAATCATCCCAATTTGATAAGCAAATCGAAAAATAATTTGAGCAGGATCAACGCTATATTTTTGTGCTAAATGCATAACTTCTCTACTGTTGCACTCTTCAACATTAGCAGTTAGCAGTGAAAATCCCTGATATTTAATATCATGTAATTTACAAAAATCACGAATCTCTTTGTCCCAACCTTGACTAGCATAACAGCGGTTCTGCAACATGGCAGGTTTGATTTCTGCTTTTTCAACTAACATTTTCATTTGATAAATATTCATATTACTAACCCCAATTGATTTGGCTTTTCCACTCTTAAAAATAGCCTCAATAGCTCTCCAAACCTCGAAATCCTCGTTTCCAAGGTAGGGGTGTCCATAAGGGCCATGTAATAGGTATGAGTCTACATAATCAGTTTTAAGGTGTTCTAATGAGCTTAAAAAGGACTGATTTACCTGGGTAGTTAAATCAGCAGTTGGATCATAAGGTGGTTTCTCTCCATGTTGGCCTCTGACCGAAGTAAATTTAGTTTGTAACCAAAGCTCTTTTCGCTTGATTCCCTTTAATGCTTCTCCTACTAATGCTTCCGAATAGTGTTTAATTTGGTTAGCAGTATCAATTGCTCTAAAGCCTGCCTCAATTGCTTGTTCAACTAATCTAGTTGTCGCTGCCTGTTTCCAAGCTGTTCCATATATAAAATTAGGGATTGTCATGCTATTTCCTAGTGTGATTAAATCTTCTCTATTATTAGTTAGACTCTAACAAGGAGAATTTTTTATGGCCAAAAAAATATTAAAAAAAAGTAAAACTAAAGTTACTGCTAAGAAAAAAGTTCTCGCTATTCCAAAAGGGTTTCACACAGCAACTCCTTATCTAACTGTGCGTAACGGAGTGAATGCTCTTGAATTTTATAAAAAAGCTTTCGGAGCCAAAGAGATTGGACGAATTGCCATGGGGCCAGATAAAATTGGCCATGCTGAAATTCAAATTGGTGATTCTAAAATTATGTTAGCTGATGAATTTCCTGAATGGGGCAATAAAGGTCCAGAGACCATTGGAGGTTCACCCGTTGGAATCTGTCTCTATGTCAAAGATGTTGATAGCTCATTTAAAAAAGCGGTTGATGCTGGAGCCACCGTGATAAAACCTGTTTCCGATCAATTTTATGGTGATCGTTCTGGATTACTCAAAGATCCATTTGGACATATGTGGACAATTGCCACTCACCAAGAGGATATCTCATTTAAAGAGTTGCAAAAACGTTCCGACAAAATGATGAATGAAATGAAGTAATTTTTTATGTTACATGTTTATATCGATGCTGATGGATGTCCGGTTAAAGAAGAGGTTTATCGAGTGGCGGGAAGACACAAGCTTCCCATCACTCTGGTTGCCAATAAAGCTATAAAAATTCCCAACGATCCCAGTGTAAAAATGGTTGTAGTCAAAGGTAATTTCGATGCAGCTGATGATTGGATTGTCGAAAATGTTCAAAAAAATGATATCGTGATTACGGCTGATATTTTACTGGCTGAACGTTGTGTAAAAAAAGAGGCTCGAGTAGTTGGTCATAAAGGATTAGAATTTACTGAAGAGAATATTGGTTCGCTTGTTGCAAGTAGAGAACTCATGCAACATTTAAGACAACTAGGTGAAGGTGGAAATAGTTCTCGACCATTAGAGGGAAAAGATAAATCAGAGTTTTTACAGACACTAGAGAGAGTTATTCAGTCTCTTAAAAGATTAAAAGTTTAAATCGAGCCAATTAACCCCTAAAGAGATATTAACCGTCAGAGGGGTTTTAAGTGTAACCGCACTTTCCATATTTTTTTGTACAAGTTCTTTCATGATTTCAACTTCTTCTTCCACCACTTCAAAAATAAGTTCATCATGAACTTGCAAAATCATTTTGCTAGCTAGATTTTTTTTCATCATCTCATTATCAATTTTTATCATAGCCATTTTGATAATGTCAGCTGCAGTTCCTTGAATCGGACTATTAATACTCATTCTTTCGGCAAAAGATTTAACGGTTCTATTGTTAGATTTAATATCTGGCAAAAATCTTTTTCTTCCCATTAGAGTTTCAGAATAGCCTTTCTGCTCACAAAGCTCTTTTAAAGAATCAAGACAAGCTTTTACATGAGAAAACTTTTCAAAATATTTGGTGATAAATTCTTTGGCTTCGTTTCTTGAAATGTTAATAGTTTTAGATAAACCATACGATGATTGGCCATACATTAATCCAAAATTAACCGCTTTAGCTTTACTTCGTTGCTCTTCTGTCACTTCAGCTGGATCAATTTCTAAAATTCCAGCTGCAGTTTGAGCATGAATATCTACGTTATCTCTAAAAGCTTTTAACATTGTAGGGTCATTGGAAAAATGGCTTAAAATTCTAAGTTCAACTTGTGAGTAATCAGCTGATAACATTAAAAAACCAGGAGTAGCAATAAAACCTTTTCGAACCAGTTTTCCACTTTCACTTTTAATTGGAATATTTTGTAAATTAGGATTATCGCTACTGAGTCGACCAGTTGCCGCCCCAGTTAAATTAAAGTGGGTATGTAATTTATGAGTTTTACTATTAACTAATGTTGGTAAAACCGTAACATATGTACTTAGGAGTTTTTCTAAGGTTCTAAATTTTAAAATCAAATCCGGTATTTCGCTCATTTTCATTTGAGCTAACTCTTCCAAGACTTCCGAATCAGTTGAATAACCCGTCTTAGTCTTTTTAATCGCTGGTAAGCCTAGTTTTTCAAATAAGAGAACCGCCACTTGTTTAGGTGATTTTAAATTAATTTTTTCATTGGAGATTTTTTCAATTTCATCTTCTATCTGTTTAAGCTCTAATTGAAATTTTTTTTCTAACTCTTTAAAGTATGAGGCATTAATCGAAACTCCTCGCTCCTCCATTTTCGCTAGAATTTTCAAACAAGGCGAATCGATCTCTTTAAAAACCTTCAATACATTTAACTCTTCAATTTTTTGTAGCAATAATGGTTTAACTTGAAATAGATAGTATGCTTTATCACAAGTAAATTGGGTAATCTCATCAGGATTCATTTCTAAAATATTTTTTTTCTTAAAATCTGGAAGAATTAAATCTTTTTGTAAATACTCTTTCACTATAAAACTTAATTCATGATGCCCGTCGGGTGAAACTTGAAAATGTGCTAACTTTACATCAAAAAAATCCGCATTGATTTTTATATTATTATGATAAATGAAAACCAAATCATATTTTGCGTCTTCATTAATAACGGTTTGGTTAGAATTAAGTTTAGACAAAAACTCAAAAAATAGTTTTATAACAATTTCATCTTGTGCTTCAATGTATGTAACTTCGCTTATATCATGGCAAAATGAGATTCCAATTATTTTGGCATTCAAATTAATCGTCTGATCAAAAACTATATTCCATGAAAAAAGTGATTTTTGGCTTAGTAGTTCAAAAAAAGATTTAATCTCATCAATTGAATTTATAATGGTTTTTTTATACTCTAAAACTTGAGAAGAAGCTTGGACAACTTCATTTTTTTCTTTTGCTCCATAGACTTGTAAATGTAACTGATCAATCCTTGTTAAAATTGATTTAAATCCTAAACTTGCCAAATAACTTTTAAGGTTATCCCCAAAATCATAGTTACATTGAGCTTCGTCTTCACTGCAAGTTAAATTTAAATCTGTAAAAATTGTGACCAACTTTTTTGACAAAAGAGCATCATCAGCATGATTTTTCAACGCTTCACTGGTTCTTTTATTGGAAACTTGATCCGCATTTTTTAAACAGTTTTCAAGTGTACCATACTCTGTTAAAAGTTTAATTGCACCTTTATCTCCAATACCTTTTACTCCTGGAATATTATCACTGGAATCTCCTACTAACGATAAGTAATCCACAATTTGTTCTGGGGGTACTCCCATCTTTTCTACAACATCACTAGGACCATAAATTTTATCTTTCATTGTATCGATAACTTTAACTTTATCATCCACAAACTGCATAAGATCTTTATCGCCTGATAAAATATAGAGCTCATCAAAATCATTTCTCCACTGGGTAACAACGGATCCTATAATGTCGTCAGCTTCATATTGAGGCTGGGAACATTTTTTAATATTGAGTTTAGAAATTAAAGTACTAATTATATCAAACTGAGGAATAAGGTCTTCCGGTGGTTCAGAGCGATTTCCTTTGTAGTCAGCATACATCTCTTTACGAACACTACCACCAGCTTTAGTATCTTGTGCAATTACAATATGTGTAGGTTGATAGGTAGTTAAAATTTTAATTAACATCTGCAAGAAACCATAAACAGCATTTACCGGAACACCTTCTGGAGAATGCAACATTCTAACAGCATAAAATGCACGAAAAATAAAATTACTTAAATCAATTACAATGAGTTTTTTTTTCATAATTTAGAAACGGAAGAACTTGGTTCATTTTGATCAAACCAACTCAACTTTTTACTTTTTTGGAGATCGACTCTATTAGGATCATTTGCTATGACGGTTGTGTCTGCCATAACATCACCAAGTCTGTGTCCTGAAGCAATACTTAAAACAAAATAGGCTTCAAGCGCAAGTAGCGGAACGCCTAAAATTACTGTGAAAATCAGACCCCAAAAAGGAATAATGGCAAAAATAAGCGGAAAAATAATTGGAAGATTACGAATAACTGATTGTTTAGTGCTGCAAGGTTGACCATCGATTAGCGAAACTACAGCAAATCCAATCATTTTTTTTCCTACTGATTGCCCCATTTGCATAGAGTCACTTAAACTAATATAGACAATGCCTAAAATTGGTCCCATTGGATAAAGCGTAGTACTTAGAACAAGTATTATAAATAAATCCACAGCCTTAGCAGCTAAACGGCTCCACTTTGCAGTACGAATCCCCGATCTTAATATATATTTCTTGTCCATACTAGAAATATAGCTCAAATTATGTAATATGAAAAACTAAGAAACGTTTTTTTGTAGAAGGAGAAAGTTATGGGCGCAAATATTGCTAACGCTGATGAAGGAAGTTTTGATTCCCTAGTACTTAAATCAGGAAAAACTGTTGTTGTGGATTTTTGGGCAGAATGGTGTGGTCCTTGCAAAGCGCTTGCTCCGGTTCTAGAAGCAGTTGCAAATGAGTTAGGTGAAAAAGCGGTAGTGGTCAAAGTAAACGTTGATGAAAATGCTGAATTGTCTCAAAAGTATGGAATTCGTGGAATTCCAACACTTATTTTTTTCAAAAATGGTGAAATCAAAAATACTTTAGTTGGTAACCAGCCAAAAGCAGAGATTGTAAAAACAATCAATTCAATTAACTAATATGGATTCATACATCTTAAATTCGTTAAAGGATGGTGCTGCTACTTTAGATACTTTTCTAAATAATAAAAATAATTTGGATAAAATTAGTGCAGCAATAAACTATTTTACTCATACATTTAAAAGTGGCTGTAAAGTTTTTGCTTGTGGCAATGGTGGATCAATGTGTGATTCACTCCATTTCACCGAAGAACTAACTGGTCGCTATCGTAAAGATCGGAAAGCACTTCCAGCCATCTCCATGGGTGAAGCTGGACACATGACTTGTGTTGGAAATGATTACGGATTTGATTTTATTTTTTCACGCCAAATCGAAGCGTTAGGCAAAGAGAATGATACACTTCTTGCTATTTCTACTAGTGGTAATTCACCCAATGTAATTGAAGCTGTTAAAGCAGCTAAAAAACTAGGAATGAACACTATATTACTAACCGGTAAAGATGGTGGAAAACTAAAAAATCTAGTTGATGTTTCTATTATCGTAAATTCCGATATAACTGATCGTATTCAAGAAGTTCATATCAAAATAATCCATATTTTCATTGAGGGAATTGAACGAAATCTTTTTCCTGAAAACTATAAATAGTGTTTGAATCCAACTAAATTCATCAATCATTAAAATGTTGCCGAGCGGGATACTCATGTTACAATAATATCACGCCATTCTATTTGTAGTTTGAAGGATTAAATTATGGATATTTCAAAGCAGTTACCAACTGAACTTTATGAGGTTTTGGCCACTAATGCGCAAATCAAAATTGATGGTCAAGTTATAACTAAACGTAGAGTTTTGATGGGTAGATCTAGTGAATGTGATGTAAGTGTCCATGATAAATCAGTTTCAGGCATTCACGCAGTTTTAGAAGTATCACCGAGTGGTGCAATTCTTTATGACATGAATAGTACCAATGGTACTTTTTTTAAAGATAAAAAAATTGTTACTCAAAAAATAGATTTTGGTGAAACTTTTAAGTTGGGCTCTATAGAATTAGTTTTTAAAAAATATAAGAAAGAAGATGTTTTGCCACCTACATTAAGTGAAGTTGATCCTGAAAAAAAATCAAAATCGGACTTACCTCAAATCCCCAAGGGGGGAACAAACTCTAAAATCAAACTCAAAAAAAATAAAATTGAAAGTGATGTACCATATATTGGTTTTCCATTAGCAAAAGATCCTAAAGCTGATTACACTGAATATATTTTCGAAGATGCTGATGATATCTATCCCATTTTTAAATATGAAGTAAATAAAAAAAGTGTCGAAGTAATTATTCTCTTTCGAGATAAAATTTATTCCGTCGATTACTTACCAATTACCAATGGGGTTTATCATTTAATTGGAAGAAGAAAAAGTGAAGAATTGTTAGAGTTCCCCTATTTAGGTAAAACAGAAAAAGTGCCACTGGTTGAAATTAATGGAAGCGAAATCCATGTTCACCAACTTGATGGATATAAAACTATTTTTCTAGGTAACTTAGGTCAAGCAAAATCTGATAGTGAAGGTAAAAGTTCCAAACCGACATTTCAATTAAAAACAGATGAGATTATTCAATTTGAAAAAGATTATTTACAAGTTTTTGTTAGAATGACAGAAGCACCTCCAACTGTTTTACAATCACCAATTTGGGGTGGAAAATCTGATCTTAGAAGTTACTTAATGGCATCGCTTATTTGTGCCATTTTAATTATCGTAGCACTCAATCAAGTTCCAATAGAAGAGAAGAAAATTGACGATACTACCAATGAAAAACAGATTGAGAGAATTGCGACAATTATTCGAAAGTCACCACCAGTGCCTAAAGCTGTACCGTTAGTTGTTTCGAAAAACGATGCGATTCAAAAAACCGAAAATGAAAAAAATGTTATTCAAAAAGCGCCTAATCAAAATGCTGAAAAATCGGTGGTAAAAAAAGAAGAACTACTGAAAGGTCCTATATCAAAAGTCCAAACGGGTGAAGCTGATAAAGTTCCAAAACCAAAAGGTGAACCAAAATCACAAGCTCCAAAACAATCAGATACTCCAAGCCAAGCTAGTGGAGGAAAACAATCACGATTTTCTGAAGTTGATAGTAACAGCAAAGGTGCAGTTGAAACCTTTAAAGGTTCCGCTGATTTTGCTGGATCTGTAAGCTCTCTTCTGGCTAAAGGTGGTTCCACAAAAGGAATCAAAGTAAAAGATGGAACTACTGGGTCTGGTTCAGGAACAGTCGGAGGCGAAGGAATCGGTAGCGGAACTTCTAATCAACCATTAAAAAGTGCTCAACTCGGACAAGATGTTGGAAACCTTACAAGTGCAGCTAGTGGAAAACTAGATGGCCAAAGAGGTGCTGGAGGTCTAGCAGAAAAATCAAATGTGATGATAGCCGGTATTCCTTCTGACACAATAGTTTTAGGCTCAATGGATCCAGATATTATTCGTCGAATTTTAAGAGAACATATTCCGCAATTTAGATATTGTTATCAAAAAGATCTGGATAGAACTAAATCTGAAGTTGAAGGAGTAATTGATTTAAATTTTAATATCGGTGCTTCAGGAAGTGTAAGTAAAGCTGGAGTAAAAGGTTCAACTCCTATTTCAACTGATGTGCAGTCATGCGTGATAAATGTTTTAAAAGGAATCCAATTTCCTGAACCACCAGGACGTGGTGAAGTAGAAGTTAGACAACCAATTAACTTTTATCCGAAAAGAATTTAAAGGATTGATAAAAATTTAAAATACTTTAAAATATAAGAAAGAATGGAGGCTTTTGCTATGATTGAACAATTTGGACAAACAATCGCTGAATATGTTGTCGGTGGTGGGGTCTTTACCTACTGTGTAGTTATTATTTTCTTTACCGGTGTTGCAATTACTATTGAACGATTTAAAAAACTCTCATTTAACTATGGCGTTGATGGAGCTTCTTTCATGAATGAGCTTCAAAGATACATTTTATCCAATGATATAGCAGGAGCTATTAGAGTTTGTTCTGGAAGTAATGCTCTTCTACCAAAAGTTTTAAAAAATGGTTTAAAAAGAGCTGGTGGTTCTGATGAGGATATTCAAGGTGCCCTCGACGCTACAGCTTTAGAAGTAATTCCAAAAGTTGAAAAATATATGAACCGTTTACCGATTCTAGCAAACGTTTCAACGTTATGTGGACTACTTGGTACTATCCAAGGTTTAACTCATACGTTCGGTGCTTTAGCTTTAGCCGATCCAGAACAAAAAGCTAAAATTCTTTCAGCCGGACTTGCTGAATCAATGCATACAACCTTCCTAGGAATTTTAACAGCTATCATTATTTTATTAATGCATGCATTTTTAACTGGTAAATCAGAAAAGATCATCAGTGAAATCGATGAATACTCAGTAAAAATGTTAGATATGTTAAGAATTAGAAAAAATAATAAAAACGGAGCAGCCGAGTAGTAATGTATGTATAGGAAACCAAGTTCAATTCGTAAAAGACAAAATTCAGCGCATTTGAACTTGATTCCTATTCTTGATTCATTTCTTGTTCTCTTATACTTTCTTTTGCTCGCAGGGAATCTGATCCAATTTAATGATATTACAAGCCAGGTACCAATTGTTTCACATGAGCCTCCTCCGGCTGATCAAAAGGTACCTTTGGCTCTAACTCTCCAAATTCAAAAAGATCAAATTGAAATCTTAACTGGTATTCCTGCCACAAATTATAAAACTATTCCTAATATAGGTGGCACTTACGATTTTGAAGGTTTTCGTAATCAATTGTTAGAAATTAAGAAAAAATGGCCAAATGAAAATACACTTACTATTAACCCTATCGATGAAGATCTTAAATACGAAAATATCGTAAAAATCATGGATATGGCCAGATTAGTAAGAAATACTGACGAAGCCATTTATGCTAAAGATAAAGCTGGCATTGATAAAAAAATAACAGTTCTCTATGACAATATTATTTTTGGAAATTTAAGGTAACCATGTTTAAGCCAATTAGAAAAAGAGAAAAACATCATCATGGCGGCGAAGAGCATATTGATCTAACCGCACTTATCGATATTGTAACCCTACTTTTATTTTTTCTTTTATTAAATTCAGATATTACCAGTGTCTCTTTTAACGTAGCTAAAGATGTAATCCTTCCCCACTCTAAATCACAAGATCCATCATCGGAAGGTATAATGGTACAAATTTCAAGTAGTGCAATTTGGGTTGGAAGTGTAAAAGTTGCAGACATTAACGACAAAAATCAAAATATTTATGATAGTTCTAAATCGACTATTCTGCCACTTTATGATGAATTAGTTAAAGAACGTGAAAAAGGGGCAAACTTAGCTAAAGTGGCTGGTGGAAAAAATCGATTCTCAACTAGAATCAATTTAATGGTTGATAAGTCAATCTCCTATCGTTTTTTTAAAAACAGTGCTAGCTACCTGTGCTGATGCCGGATACCAAACATATAAGTTTGTTGTACTTGGAAATAATTAAATTTATTTTTTACACTGTTTAGCAACTTCATCCACTAATGTGAGTAGTTGATCTGGAAAGAGTTCAAGCTTGGGTTTTTCACCTCGAATTTTCCCACCTACAGAATCTATATAATCGAGAAAATCTCGAGTTAACTCTCCTGTATCAGTAATAATGATAAGAAGTTTGGCATTAGAGTCTGCTATCCACTCTTTCATACGATTCTGATCATTTAATCCACGGGCCACACAAAGTTCATTATTATCCATAATACTTTTTTTAGATGTATCAAAGGCATAAACTTCAATTGACTCACTCGAATTGCATCGACTTTGTAATCTATCTACGAAACTTTTTCTAAAACATCCACCTTGATTATCGCCGGGATCAATTGCTCTTAAACTTGAACTAATATCTACCCAAACTTCAACATTAACTGGCCCCTTTACTTTTTCCTTTTGAGCTTTTCCACAATAGAGGTCAAAGTAATAATTCTTATCACATTTAACAAGATCTACATCCGTATTAGATAGTTGATTAACCTTATTACTTTTATCCAACTCTTGATCTACCATTTTAAATTTTTTTCCACTAATAATATGTGCATGCATTCCAAACTGTGGATGAAAAAATTCATCTCCCATAGGCTTACACTCTTTATGTTCTTCATCACTAATAGATTCTGCTACCATTCCTAGATGGTGAATTTTAAAAAGTTCTTTAATAGTTTCGTTTAATTCGTTTTGACTATAGGTCTTAGCACTCATAAACCAAACTTCGGTTTTTAATGGAATTGCTAACACCACACTTGAGAAAAAAAAGAGTAATAATGATAACTTCAAATCTCAATTCCCTTTTGTCTAAAGTACCTAAAGAGCGAGTTCCCAACGTCAACCAGTAAGTCCTTACTCTCACCATCGCAATTTAGAAAATCAGTCAGATAGGCCTTCTGTCTTGGGCTTAACTGCTCTAATTTATCTCGGATATTTAATGACTTTAAATTAGAGGCTAGATCCTCTTGGGCTCCACCGGTCTCACCAAACGGCATAGATGTAGCTTTTCCTCCTACCTTTAGTTGAGCTGAAGTCTTTAGGTTTGGAATACTACTAATGTTAGAACTAATTTTAGGTGCCTCTTCTGTTTCATTTTGCAATTTATTTGCTGCTTGCACCTCTTCCGGTATGGTCGTATTTTCTTCATTATATTTCTGATGACGAAAAATATCTTTATGATAGGCCACTAATTTTTTAAATGAGTCAGTACTACTCTCAGCTACAAAATCAATTATCTCATGTAGGGGAATTTCGAGATAGGCTACAATCTTAGAGACAATCTGCTCATCTACATCTCTAGTCTTATGGTTAATTAATCTACTCATAGTAGATACACCAACACCAATTTTTTCTCCCAAATCTTTCTGAGAAAGGTTACCTCTCATCTGCATATATTTTCGAACTACACCCAAAAACATATCTAAATAATCTTTATTAAAAATAATCATAAGTAACCCCCTGAATTGCTTATCGAATCGAAAAAAAATTTCTTAATGCAAGATTATTACTTGACGCAATTGATCAAATATTGTATTATGCAATTAAGAAGCTGATCGAAACTTAGGAGATCAACATGAATACAATGACTTTAGATAGATATGAGACCGTAGAAAACGTATCAATAAAAAATGAAGTGTATGAAAACGTTGTAATTTCAGGATCTTACCTAAATAATGTGCAATTTCACAATGTTACCTTTAAAAATTGCTCATTCTTTGGTTCTAAACTAAACGATTGTCAGTTTTTTGGTTGCAAGTTCATTAATTGCAAGTTCCAATTCCTAAACATTGCTAATTGCAATTTTCTTTCAAGTAATTTTGTTAACTGTGTTTGGGAAGGTAGCTCAAGTCGAATGGTGCTTTTCGAAAACTCAGAACTAGATTCTAAAACCTTTTTCTTTCTTAGTCGTATGGACTGTTTTTTTAAAAACTGTTTCTCGTACGATAAACCCATCCACTCTGAAAAAGATTTGATGGCCGCTTAATAAAAATTTAAGAATTCGTATTTGCCGACTTAAGGATGACATTCAAGCTAATAATCGTCTCATGCAGTTATCTGTCGGCAAACCATATCATATAAATTGGAGACGATTGACCTACCTAATGCAAAAAGTGCCCGATACATGGTTAATGGACTAACCCGGGTCAAATCAGTATGCCAAGTTTATTTATAAACGTGGCTTATCCCCCCCATGTTAACAGGTGTCCACCTGTTAACATGGTCCTTTCTTTATAGGAACTAGTCTTTACGATAGAAGCAACCAACTGAATTTTTATTAATGATAGAGGCACTTAAAACACTTTGCGCAACATCAACTGCGTTTCGTAGACCAATTAATTCATCATGAAGTTTTGAGTTACGATAGAATTTTCCAATGCCTTCACTAAGACCATTAAATATAGTTTGAGCTCGATTTAAGCGAGAGGTAGATCGAATGATTCCAAGATAATTCCACATACTCTGCTTAATGGTCGACCAGTCTTGCGCTATTAAACTTAAGTCGAATTCATCTGAAGCCTTCTCCCAATTTCGAATATCTTTATGATCGTAAATTGGTAACGATTTCACATCTTCTAAAATCTTCTCAGCCGCTAAATAACCCCAAGTGAGGCCCTCTAGTAAGGACGTTGAAGCGAGTCGATTAGCACCATGAAGACCAGTACAAGCAACCTCACCAACCGCATAGAGATTTTTTAAACTAGTTTGTCCAAATTCATCACACTTAACTCCACCGCAAGTGTAGTGAGCTGCTGGAACTACTGGAATTGGAACTTTAGTTATATCAATATGGTGTTCAAAACAGTGACGGTAGATCGTTGGAAAACGGTCTCTTAACCAATCACTATTACGCTTACTAATATCTAAGAAAACATAATCACTTTTGGTTTCAATCATTTCAGAGTGAATGGCTCTTGTTACAATATCTCTCGGAGCTAGCTCTTTATCTGGGTGATACTTTTCCATAAAAGCATTGCCATTAGCATTTAAGAGTACGCCACCTTCACCTCTAACCGCTTCACTAATTAAAAAACGTTTGTGTGAATAACGATCATACAGAGTCGTAGGATGAAACTGCACAAACTCCATATTAATTAAGCTCGCACCAGCTCGTTTAGCACAAGCGTGACCATCACCTCGAGCACCTCTAGCATTAGAGTGGTGCAGATAGAGTGCTCCAATCCCACCAGTAGCAAGAATGGTAACCTTGCTCATGATTTTTATGACTTCATTAGTATACTGATTAAAGCAGTAAGCACCTAAAACGCTATTCTCTTCATATCGCTGAGGAATTAATAATCCATGGTGGTTTGGGGTAATTAAATCAATTGCAGTATGTCCCGTTAAAATCGTAACATTAGGAAAACGTTTTTTATCTTTCAAATAATTAAGTAGTGAAACCTGAATCGTCTTTCCAGTATAGTCACCATTATAAACAATAATATTATCTGAATGGGCCGCCTCTTTGGTATAAAGAAGGTTGCCATTTTTATCACGATTAAATTCAGTATGGGCTTTATCGAGAAGAATCTCTTGAAAAATTCTACGTGATTTAGACGTTAGAACTTCAGTCGCTTTAGTGAAAGCTGTATTAGCACTCGCCTTCATAATATCATTAAACAGATTACTAGTATCTTCGGGCGGAAAAATAATTCCACCTTGAGCATAAAAGGTATTAGTTATATTAGGATCTTTCTCTCTCGTCACAACAATAACGTTAGTGCCCTTCTCCGCGAGTTTAATCGCCGAAGTGAGTCCCGCTACTCCAGATCCTATAATTAAAACTTCTGTTTCAGCAACACTAGTCATTTGGCCTTCGCAATCTTCATCGATATATCAAGTTGAGTAAAACTATGAGTAAGAGCGCCTACACTAATCGCATCGATCCCAACAAACAAAAAGTTTTCAATGTTATCTAAGGTCACTCCACCAGAAATCTCATATGTCATATTAGGTTGTTTAATTTTTAGAGAGTCTGCAATTTGTTCTTTACTGAAATTATCCAATAAACAGTGATTAACTTTATAATTGTGCTCTTTATTTAACTGAATCAATTCTTTTAACTCATCGATCGAATGAATCTCACAAACTATTTCATTATAAAATGAGTGAACTGATTTAAAAAACTTGATGGCCCCATGAAGTCCACCAAAAAAACTTTTATGGTTATCTTTAATCATCCATACATCACTCTGACTAAAACGATGATTATAACCACCACCAACCACTACGGAATATTTTTCTATAGATCGCAAGCCTGGTGTGGTTTTACGTGTATCTAAAATTTTAATATTATATTTTTTACTCTTTTCTACAATTTTATTGGTGTAAGAAGCAATCGAAGAGCATCGTTGTAAAAGATTGAGCGCTAATCTTTCACCTGAAAGTGCAATATTAAACGGTAGATTAAACGTAACCGTCTGATTCTGTTTTAAAATTTTACCTTCATACTTATTTAAAAACTCTAATTTCGTTTTATCAGCACCCAAATGTTCAAAGACTTCAATCAAATAAGGAATTCCTGCGATTAAAATCTCACTCGACTTAATTTTCAAAGTACAAGTCACCTCATCTTTGGGTAAATTAAGTGTATAAAACTGGTTCTGATTAATTTGATCATCACTAAGAAGATCGGCAATATTTAAAAGCTTCATAATGAAAGAGACAATAGTTGAAGAATTTTAATTTTTCAATTTTTTCTCACAGTGAGTGGCCACTCCTCTAAAAACAAGCGCTTCCATTCAGTGAAATAAGCTCCTTTCTTGCATAAATTATCCCACATATGCAACTCACAGCAACATCTTGGATCTATTTAATCTCGTTTTTCTTCCTATTTAACATTTATTGTCAAAGAAGATCTGAATTGCCAGCGGCTATGCTAAAACCACAACAGTTCACTGTAAATTTACCCTTTGAAGAGAAAATCAAAAAAAATTTCAAAGATAAAAACAATTACAAACTGATGAAGGCTTTTCTTTTTGGAGACTACAAAAAAATCAGTGCAGATCAAAAACTAAAATACAAACTACTCAATCTTTACCATCTATTAACACCATCAGGCTTACATTTTACGGCTGCACTCACACTTTTAATGCCACTCAAATACTTATTTAAAACTAATGGAAAGTTAATTTATAAAATTATCTTTTTATTAATAAATTTTTTAAGTCTATTCTTGCCAGGATTCTATCCCTTAAAAAGAATCGCCTCAATTAACATTTTTCATTATTTTTTAAGCAGAAAAATAAATTACAGTTATTTTTTCTCTTTTATTTTGGTATCCACTTTAGATTTTCTCTTTGGAACATTTAAATTCTCTTATCTAAGCTTCACCTATAGTTTTTTGTTTCTAGGTATTGTACTTACTACGGCAGAACTTCCTTTCTTTAAAAGAGTAATCCTTCTATTTGGAGGAATTTTTGTTGTTAATTTCTATTCCGATTCACCTATTCTCATTGGTGCAATATTTTGTAATTCATTCTTAACATTATTGTTTACTCTCATTTTCCCCTTTAGCTTCATTTTATATTGGATACCTTTCAGCTGGGCTATTTATTCAAATGAATTCTTAGTAAATACCTTCAATAATTTAGTGAATATAAGCTTTAATTTACTACATTCAATTGGATATAGTTATAGTTCAATTTTCTTAGTTATCTTCTTTTTTTCTTCTAGTATTAGAAAAAGTTATAGCTTAATTAAAATATCACTGGTGTTAATTGTAATTTTTCATTCAGTGGTTTTAAATTATACTTATGATCCTTATAACTCACACTATTTTAAAAACGGGCAATTCATTAAAACTAAAAACTACAATGGACAAAAATTAGATCTAATTAAAACTCTCTATACTGACTATGGCTTTAAGTTCATTTATGCTAACGATCTAATTTGTTATTTAAACTTTGATAATTTAGAAAAGACTAAGCAAGTATGTGCAAGATCTAAGACCGATACAAACAAATACTATTGATAGATAACTTTTATACAAAATACATATACTGTTAGTTCTTTATACAAGTCGCCTAATTAAATTCAGTTAGTTGATGAGCTCTCTTTTGGCTTTGCTATTGCAGATATAAATCTCAAATAGGTTTAGTTTTTAAGGAGATTTCTATGAATAGATCACTATTAGTTTTAGGATTAATTGCAGTTTCAGCAAATCTTTTTGCAGTTGAACACAATGTAGGTCTCTCAATTTTTGAATATAATAAAAACACTGAAATTCAGTTTCTACTATAGCGGTAGCTCTACCCAAAGTAGGCTATGATGTTACAGCTAACTATACAGATAAGGCTGAAGCATTTATTGGAGTTGGTGGTGGCTTTGGTTTAGCCAATACTGGAACTCAAGAATCACCAACTAGCCGTCTATTAATTAATGTTAATGGTGGTATGGGTGGTAGATATAAAGTAGCAGAAGGTCTTAAAGTTGGTGGTGGAGTAAAATACGGATACAATGTAATAACTGGTGAGCAAGAAAAAAATTTTCACGATCTATCAATCTATAGTCAACTAAGATTAGAAGGTAAACCAGGTGCAGGTCCAGATTTTGTACAGCTTGAAGTAGGAAAATCACTTACAAATGAAAGTGGCTTCAATGCTGGAGTTAGTATGGGTAAAAAATTCTAAAGATTTCTTCAACTGAATCAATACCATGGACGGTATTCACTTCTTAGTATTTTAAATCACTTGTCCATTCCATAGCTTTTCTAAAAAAATATCCCAAGGTATGATTTCTATTTTATGACTATCGCTATTAACAACTCTTTCACTTTTTTCAAAGCAAATTAAAATAAGTTTTTTAAATTTATTTTCTTCGCTAATCGCTTTTAATCCCTTCAAATCCTCACTAGAAACATTACTCGTTGACTTTACTTCAATAGCAACTTCTCCATCAATTACAAAGTCTACTTCTATTTGTGAAGTAGATCTCCAATAATTAATTAAAATATCTTTTTTATAATCACGATAACAGCGTAATTCGTGAAATATATAAGTTTCAAATAAATTTCCAAAATCCTTAGAATTGCGATTCACTTCTTTACGATTCAAAATAGTATTAATCACGCCAGTATCGAAAAAATAAAATTTAGATGAAGTAATTGGTTTTCTTTTTTTTCCTTCTTTCCAGGCAGGAAGAGACTCACCAAGTAAGGTCTGTTGCAATACGGTAAAATAGTCGATAATGGTTGTACGTGGAACCTGAGCATCATTTCCAATATTAGTATAATTTATCATCTCACCGCTAGTTAAGGCCGCCACTTCCAAGAATCTAGCAAATGCAGGAATATTACGAATAGCCCCTTCAGAAATGACTTCTCCTTGAACATAATCATTAACATAAGATTTTAAATCTATCTGAGGATCATCAGAAAAACAAATGGATGGTATTAGTCCAAATTTTAATCTTTCAATAAGATCAAATTTTTCATCCTTTAATTCAATTTTTGAAAATGGATTTAATCTTTTTGTTCTAAGCCTTCCACCTAGACGATTTATACCATGAGTATGAAATCTACGTAAGCTTGATCCTGTTAACAAAAATTTAACATTACGCTCTTCGATTAACAAATGAATTTCATCTAAAAGTGATGGAATTTTTTGAACTTCATCAATGATAATAATTTTATCAGTATTTTTAAGTTCACTCCGAATTCTAGTCGGATCTCTTTGTAATTTTAAAAAAGTATCAGCTTCTAATAAATTATATTTTTTATACTGATTAAACGAATGTCTAATAATCGAGCTTTTGCCAGTTTGTCTTGGACCTATAAACAGTATTGATTTTTTCTTTAAGTCGTTTTCAAGGTTAATTAAACGTTTTATATGCATAATCGCCGTCTCCGTCATTTGTCATTATATATGACGGTAGAGGCGATTTCAAGCTATTTAAGACTAAACAAGTAATATTCATAAGTTAGGTGATGTTTTTGTAGGTTTTAAGGAGAAATGGATTCTATAACAAATAAGTTGAAAGATAGTTGATCAAAATGAGAGGCCTTTATTGATCTGGTAGAATGTTTTTATATCACCAAAAATACTCTAACAAACAAAAAGGCCCTTAATGAAATTACCACGATTTATTACAAAACTCATCCCTGAATTTGAAGTAGTTGATGTCAAAGAATGGCATAAAACTAATTGTGTTGAAATTTACATTCAAAAACAAAAATCAAGTACGAAACCACATTGTTCTAAGTGTGGGAATGAACTAGGAGTCTCGCATGGACGCTATCCTCTGCGCTTAAAAACGATGCCTATTTTTAATTTTGAGACGTATCTATGCTTATGGAGAGAGAAGAGATTCTGTACATTTTGCAAAAAAGTGCGTTCAGAAAAGCTAGAATTTATAGCAGAAGAGACGCCACATTTAACCAGAGAATATGTTTGGTGGCTTGGAAGAATGTGCGAATTTTCTCCCGTGTCGAAGGCAGCTGAATTTACAGATAATTGCCCTATGACATTGTGGAGGATAGATTTTGAGCGAATGAGGAGGATGCTCCAGCAGTATAAAATTCCTGCGTTTAAAAGAATCAGTGTGGATGAAGTCTACGCTAGAAAGAAAAGTTATTATGCAAAGGAGTCGCGAGATAAAAGATTTTTCACAGTTATATGTGATCTAGATTCAAGACGAGTGCTGTGGGTATCAGATTCAAGGAGTAAAGAGGCATTAGATGAGTTTTTTAAAATAATAGGACCAGAAAGATGTAAAGAGATTGAAGCGGTAGCAGCAGATCAACATGATCCCTATAAAGCAAGTGTAAATGAGTATTGTCCCCAAGCGGTTTTTGTATGGGATAGGTTTCATATAATGCAAAACTTTGAAGTAGCAGTTAATGAGGATAGAGCTTGGCTCCACACCCATGTTTGTCGAGGAGAAATGAAGCGATTAACTCGGGGGAAGTTTAAAACACTATTTTTAAAAAAATCAGATCGAAGGACCAGTGAAGAGAAGAGGCATATAAAAGATGTGCTTAAAGAGAATGAAGATTTTGTGTATTTAGAACTGATTAAAGAGGGAATGTTTGAAGTGTACCAGTCAAAAGATGAGTACGAAGCTAGAGAGAAGTTTGTACAGATGGGAGAATGGATTCGAGAGATAAAGACATTTTATTCACTAAATAAATGGTGGGAAAACCTCAATCGGGGTTGGGATACCTTCAAAAACTACTTTCAATATAGGATAACCTCTTCACTCTCTGAAGGAATTAATAATGTCATTAAAACCATTAAAAAACGGGCCTACGGCTATAGAAATATGGCGTATTTTAAGCTCAAGATAATGCAAGTATGTGGATATTTAAATTCAAAATACATCTCTATGGATTTTTAATGGGTTAAACAAATTTGTTAGAGAGACGGAGAAATGTTAAATTGTTATACAGGTGTCTTAATTCAATTCAATTCAATTCAATTCAATTCAATTCAATTCAATTCAATTCAATTCAATTCAATTCAATTCAATTCAATTAGTTAACCTACTTTCATTTGGCACCACTGTTGCAAATATATTTTTTATAACAAAAACAATTTTCCTGAAATTAATCAGGATAAAAAATCGGGAGTGATCTATGAAAAAATTATTATTTACAACTTTGGTTCTTGGATTTGCTACTAGTAGTTTAGTATTTGCTGAAAATAGAATTTCAGGTGGAATTGGTGCCTCTGCAGCAGTTAACCATTATAAAATACGTGATACCTATAACACATCTTACCCTTTTCTTATCCCAACTGTAGATGCTGAAATAGGTGTTAAACTTAATGAATTACTTGATCTTAAATTACAGGGATCAATGGGTGTAAATATTTTCAGTAAGGAAGGACAGGATGTACGTTTTGAAGCTACACCTATGTTAACAGCAAAGGTAACAGATAAATTAAAACTTTCTAGTGGTATGAAATTTAAACATACAATTGTACCTTATTTTGGAGAAAACAATGAGCGAGTTACAGCTAACAGTAAATCAATTTATGCTGAAGCTAGAACGAAATTTAATGATAAAACTGATGGTTATGTCGGATTATCTAAGAGTATTGACGATCAAGGCTTTGACGTTAAATTGGGTGTAATGCGTTCACTAGGAACTGCACAATAAATAACTCTTTATAGAAATATACTAAAAGCCAACTAATCTATTAGTTGGCTTTTTTATGTGAGTCCTTAATAATTGAGCAATTTTTCCATCATTAAATAGACATCATTTATTTGCGGTAGGATGACTTCTTCTAAGTCTGGGCAATAAGCAACGTGCACATCTTTTGCCGTTACTCTTAATATAGGTGCATCTAAATACTCAAAACACTCTTCATTAATTAGTGCTGCAATTTCCCCAGCAAAGCCTGAAGTCTTCACTTCTTCATGAGCAATCAACAATCTATTAGTTTTTGAAAGCGATTTTTTTACAGCTTCAATATCAAACGGCACTAAAGTTCTTGGATCAATAATCTCAACAGTTTTCCCCATTCTCTCTTCAATAAGTTTAGCAGCTTCAACACATTTTTGAACTAAAGCTCCGTAACAGACAACAGTTAAATCTTTACCTTGCTTTACAATACGAGCTTTACCAAATGGAATGGTATAATTTTCACCTGGATCAGCGCAACGATTGTAACCTTGGTAATATAAATGTTTATGCTCTAAAAACATAACAGGATCATCACAATTAATGGCAGTTCTAAGTAACCCAGCCGCGTCTTGTGCATTCGACGGGAATACAACGTAAACGCCCGGTAGATGCGTGAAAAGCGATTCCCCACACTGAGAATGGTAAATCGATCCGCCTTTTAAATATCCACCAATTGGAACTCTGACCACCATAGGGCACTTATAATCGCCGCCAGAGCGGTAACGTAAAGTCGTCATCTCATTTTTAAGTTGCATGTACGCGGGCCAAATATAATCGAAAAATTGAATTTCAACGACAGGTCTTAACCCACGAATACTCATTCCAATCGCACGTCCAATAATATTAGCTTCAGCTAAAGGGGCATTGAAGACTTGATCTTTTAGACCAATTCTTTGAACACCTGACGTAATTTTAAAAACGCCACCTTTGCCTTTTAAGTCTGATTTTAATTTTTCTTCATCTGAAAAATCAGCCACATCTTGACCAAAAATTCGGATCAGAGGATTTTTCTTAACTTCACTTTTTAAAACGCCATTGATTGCAGCAGCCATAGGAACATCAGCTTTACCTGAAGTATTTGGAGTGCTCTCAAAATTTTCTGAGCGTGGATCAATGATATTGGAGTAGAGATGATCCATGCAGGTTGATTTTGCTGGCATTGGCGTCTCAACCGCTTTTTTCATCGCTTCTCGTGTATGATTATGAGTTTCTGTTTGTAACTCTTCATTCTCTTTAGCTGTAATAATTTTGTTATCAATCAAAAATTTTGGATAAGTATTAACTACATCAATTTTTGCCTCTTCACTTAACTCATCAGCTGATCTGTAAAATGCTTGATCATCGGATAGTGAATGTGAATATGGACGAGTACATTTAGCGTGAAGAAGAACTGGACCCTTTCTTGCTCTTAAATAAGCTTCCGCTTCTTTGGCAGCAGCATAACTTTCAATCGGGCAAGTTCCATCACAGTAGATAACTTTTAATCCAGGAAAATTCTCTAACGTTTTTGAAATTGAACCTTCTGGTGTTTGCAGTTCTACTGAACAGGAAATAGCAAAACCATTATCCTGGATTACATAGAAAACAGGTAATTTGTGAATTACTGCAGTTGTGATTGATTCCCAAAATTCACCTTCTGACGTTGCCCCTTCACCAGAAGAGACATACATAATTTCATCTTTATTAAATTTGGGAAGATTAGAATTTTCAACATTTGAATTTTTTTTAAGACTACCTAAATAGTTTCCTGCTTCAGCTACACCACACGCTTGTAGATATTGAGTTCCAGTGCAGGCTGACTTTGAAATAATATTGAGTTTTTTATTTCCAAAGTGAGCTGGCATCTGTCTACCATGAGATGAGGTATCACCAGTATTACCGTTTGCTTGACATAGCATTTCATAAACCGAAACACCTAAACCTAAGCAGAGAGCGCGATCACGATAATAGCAAAGAAAATAATCATAAGTCGGTTTTAAAACTTTCGAAATCGCAGTTAGTACACCTTCGTGGCCTGCACCTGAAATCTGAAAAAACGCCGTATTCTGTTTTTTCATCAACATCTCAGCATCATCAGTTTTACGTGACAAGTAGATGTTGCGTAAGAACCAGACTAAATCTGATTTACTAAGTTTATATTTTTTAATGATTTCTAACTTCTTATCATTTGCTTTTGACATAGAAGTATTTAAACAAACTTTGATCGGACTTACAATAACCAAATTTAATGAATCTGGGACTCAAGTTTAATTGGTTTTTCTACAGTCAGATTGCGGCTTTTAAAAATCTCAATCAGCTCAGTTGGCCGAATGGTCGTTCCTTTATCTACCTTAGTCACAACTTCAAAACCTTTGAGGTTTTTACAAGGAGAGACTTCGTCGATAATATTTTGCAACTCTTCGCTCATATTACAATTCAACCAGTCAATACTCACGATAAAGTCACGGATATTTTTAGGAAAATATTGTTCATCTTTTTTGCTATAAGATTTCACAATCAACTCTTCTGTTCCATTTAGTTCTTTAACGATATTTTCAACATCAGAACCCTCAATTAGTGGAATAAAGTATTTATAAAACTTAATGGAGTCTTGAATCGATGCTGTTTTTTGGTCAATTTGTTCGATATAGTTGAAAATAATTCCCCGTTCTGAATTTTTGTTCAGGAGTTCTAACATTGCGTCTCTATCCGTCCACTCATGTGGAACACGCACGTCAAAATATTCTGAGAGACTACTAATTCCCAGATTTAGCGCTGGGCCAAATGAGATAAGTGGTCGTTGATTATAGCCTTCAGAGAATAATACTTCTAAATCACACCGTTTAAAAATCCGCGAAATTATTTTTTGTAAATCTAAATGACTGATGAAACTAATTGCGCCAACTTTAGAAAAATTGAGTCGATATTTATAACCAACCGTTTGTCCTCGTTTTGCTCTACTCTCTAATATCTTACTACTACTATTTTTAGCTGCTATTGGTTGATTTTCAACTGTAACTACTTCTACCTTCTCTTTTGCTACTTCTGGGGTGAACGATTTAAGTGTGGTTAAAAAATCTTTTCTCTTTTCTATCATGCCTTTTAAGTCACACTTAATACCACAATGGTAACAAACTAACTTTTTCTTTTCTACATCATAAGCTTGTACTAAATCTTGAACATTGGAGTGGTGAACTTTTAAATGTTGAGGTTTTCCACAAGGGGGAGATGAGAAATTTTTAACCGCACGCTTCCACTCATTTAATAAAAATCTATCTTCTAAACCTACATCAATATGTGACCAGGGAAGAACCGCATCCGTTCTAATTGTGCCTAAATAAACTTGTAAATCAAGGCCTAGTTTTTCAATTTCATTTACCCAAACATCATATTTAAATTGATCATCCCATCCATCAAATCTCGCACCATTTTTCCAAGCATTAAAAATAAGATCGGCAATCTTACGATCACCACGAGCAATAATTCCTTCAAGAATAGAAATTTTAGAAAAATGTTTTCTAAAATTAAGTCTATAGTCTTTACTTAACCCCCATAGCATTTCTTGTTTACGCTGAATTTCAGGTAAGCTAATCATCTGAGCCCACTGAAATGGAGTATGTGGTTTCGGAACAAAAGTTGAAACGGATATATTTACTTCAGGATATTTTACCCCGCATTTACGTCCGACCTGTCTAGATTTATTTCCAATATCCATAATTGCCGCAACATCTTCATCGGTTTCAGTTGGAAGACCAATCATGAAATAGAGTTTCATTTTTTGCCAACCACGACTAAATACATTTTCCGCCGTTTTTAACATATCAACTTCTGAAATATTTTTATTTATCACTTTTCTCATTCGATCCGAACCAGCTTCTGGTGCAAAGGTAAGGGAAGAATTTTTAACTAATGCCAGTTTATCATAAATTTTTTCATCCAATCCATAAGCACGCAATGAACTAATTCCTAGTTTAGTATTATCTTTTGAAAGTTCATCTAATAATTGAATTACCAGCGGAGTAACTGCTGAATAATCTGCAGTTGATAAACATGTCAGTGAAGCTTCATCAAAGCCACCCTTTTTTAACCCCGATAAAATTGTTTTTTTAACATCTTCTGGATCACGTTCTCTCACTGGACGATAGATCATTCCCGCTTGGCAGAAACGACAACCTTCTGTACAACCTCGTGCTAATTCAATTGCAAAACGATCAAAGATCGCTGTCAAGTGAGGAATTGGGGACGCATCAGGAAATTTTCTACTCTTAATTTCTGGAACAAAAAAACGTTTAATTTTATTTTCTGTTTTAACAACTTCAAATCCGGAATTTTCATCGATATAAGTTTCATAAACCGACGGAACATAAATTCCCGTCCATTTAGAAAGATCATTTAAAATCTCTGCTCTTGTCATTTTTTTTAAACGACAATCATAAATAAAGTTAGTCACCTGAATAAAAAGATCTTCACCATCACCTACTACTACAAAATCCATAAAAGGAGCAAGCGGCTCTGGGTGTGTAGCACATGGACCACCACAGATAACAAATGGATCTGACTCTTTTCTATCTTTTTGCCAAACTGGAATTTTTCCCAGATCTAACATATTTAAAATATTAGTGTAGGTCATCTCATACTGTAATGAAAAACCCACAATATCAAATTCATTTAATGATTTAAAATTTTCTAAAGAGACTAGCGGAATATCATCTTCTCTCAATTTTTTTTCTAAATCTACCCATGGAGCAAAAACCCTCTCGGCTATTATATTTTTTTCTCTATTTAATTCATTATAGAGAATTTTCATGCCTAAATGGCTCATACCTATTTCATAAGTATCTGGAAAACAGAGAGCAACTTTAACACTCGAATCAATCCAAGCTTTTTTAACGATAAAATGTTCGTCACCAATATAACGAGCTGGTTTTTCTAATTGATCTAAAAATTTGAAATAGGGATTACGATTACTAGTTTCCAATATACTCTCCAATCTAATTCTTAATTATTTTATTCACAGTCCAGTTTATAAATTCTGGATACTCATTGTCTGAACTCACACAGGTTTTTCGATTATTTATTGTCACTTGATAAAAGCCCAATCTAGCATCAGACCCTTTATCAAAGAATATCTTATTATCCATTGTTTCAACTCTAAAAATAAAATTAATATTGGTTGATTTAAAAAATGTATCCGAATTTGAAATCTTAATTGAATTAAGTGAACTATAGGTAAATGGCTCGACCCTTTTCATTTCTATTGTATTATTATTTAGCCATCGGTTAGGAATAACACTATTAGAAGTTCCATAAATTAGATAGATTCTAGCACCATAGGGAATTTCTAAATTCTGGTATCTTATCAAAAAATCAGTGTTTTGTATTTCAGAGGTATCACAATTTAATATACTGTTTCTACCTTTAAAACTTAATTCACTCGCTTCTATTTGAGATAGACCAATTAAGAGCAAAAGTATAAAGTAAAATAGTGATTTCATTCCGGAACTTCATAGTTCAACACCGGATGATTTGTCTAGTCTTAGATCTCTTCCATACGAAAAACATCATAAGCAACCTCTTCGTAAGGGTGCGCCTTTTTCATTGCTCTAACTACAGCAGTAATAAGCTCATTTTTTACAACCATTTCAATTTTTAACTCTTGAACCTTCTCAATAATGTTTTTTTGGCCCAAATGTGGATTGCTTCCTGAAAGTGGTCGAAATTGCCCTGTACCCAAGGTTTCAAAACAACAACAGTCATAATTTCCGATTTGTCCTCCTCCAGCTTCAAACATTGCTGTTTTTACGACTTCAGAATGAGTTAATGGTACGAAAAATGATATTTTATACATAGATTTTATTTATTAACATAATTTCATAGTTTCGTTGACACGCTGTGCGTTAAATACTAAACTCACCCCCACTATGTTAGTAAAAATTTATTTAATACTCAGTCTATTTCTAATGAGCTTTTCATTGTTGGCGCTTCCAACTGAACAGGAACAGGTTATTGCTGAATGGATTGAGTTACAATTTAGCCAAAATCATTCCAAACTATCTATTAAAAATTTTAAAAAAAAATATTCAATCAACTTTGTTACTTCCCTTGCTTATGGAAGATGCGTTGATCTTCAAACAATAGGCAATAAATTTCAAATAAACATTATGCGGGATTGTTTAACTGAAAATGATTTTCACCATGCACTCTTTTCAAAAATCACTTTCATCAATAATAAATTTCAGAAAGAACTTTATACACTACTATTTAATATTAAATATAAAAAAGACCCTCTGCTAACCCACCCTGAACTTGTTGTCTTGCTAGATAATTTAAAGCTGGTTGAATATTTTCTGAAAAACTGGGAACTGCTAATTGAACCAACCCCACTAGACCTTGGGCAGAAATGACTTTTCAATATTTATCTGATCCACAACTTTATGCTAAAAATCTTTCGGCTTTCAAGCTTTTAAAAGAGAGTTTTTTTGACGAACATGTGTACTTTGAATCTATTCCATTTAATTTTAAATTAACTAAATACGAATTTCTGAAAAAAAGGTTCAATGAAATTTTAAATTATTGTGAAATAAAATTAAAAGAACCAAGTATAGAGATTTTAGTTGCAAGTCAGGGTGATGGTTATGGAACGGCCGGCATAGTTTTATTAAGATTAAAGATTGTGATATTAATCCATTGAATGATTTAGTTTTCTCATTCGCGGCTATAACAGATCCTAGATGTCAAAACTAAATGGAATTGTTAAAGCATTTTTTGGTTTTTTACCACTAACACTTTCTGAAAAGCAGTTTTATGAAATTCTTAAAATTTATACTATTGACGAAAAAAGAGAAATTGTAAGTAAAGAGTTAAAATTAACACAATTAGAAACAAAAAAATTAATGGATTTACTTCTTATACGTTTTAAAAATCTTAAAGAAAATAGTCAGAGCTACTCCATCGTAAGTAAAAATTGTACCACTGAAATTAAAAAACTTATTCAAAATGTAATTGGTAGAAATTTAAAATCAAGTATTTTGGGAAGTCGTATGCCTACTAAATTTTTAAAATATCTTGAAAATAATGAATTATTAGACTCTGAAATTGAAAAAGTATACTTAGCCAATTAATTTTCTACTTTTTTTTGAGCAGCTACAGTTAAATCAACATCGAAAATTTTACTAAGTTCAGTTGACTCCATAGAACTTTTTAAAAGCATCTTATAAAAATAGATATTTCTAATAATTAATTGAACATATGTTTTCGTTTCATCAAATGGAATGGATTCAATGGTAAAAAGTATGTCATTAGTATCAAAAATATCTTTCATCCATTTAGCTAAATTTTTTTCACCAGCATTATAAGCACACAACGTATGAACTAAATTTCCTTCATATCTATCATACATTTTTTTAAAATATTTAATACCTGTTTTTAAGTTGTTATCAGGTATAAAAAGTGATTTTTTATCACTGTTTTTTTTCGAAATTGTTTTTGCTGTAAATGGCATTAGTTGCATTAAACCTAACGCGCCCACGGGAGAAATAGCTTTAGGATTAAAAGCTGATTCTTGTCTTACTAAAGATAGAATAATAATAGGATCGATATTAGTATCTGTATTCTTAATATTTTCAAAATATTCAAACGGAAAAAGAACTGAAAGTAACTTTTTATCTACTTTTACTTTTTCAGAGTTAAGTGCTGTATAGATAATTTTAAATGTACCTAAGAAATAGTTATTTTCAAAAAGAATATTTGCAACTCTTAAAATTAGGTAACTTCTAATATCTTCATCATTTAGTGCTACTCGAGGCTGATCTTTAAAAACGTGAGCTTTTTCTAAAGCTACGATTTCATCAATTTGCTTATTGATTAAGTATGTTGCCTGAAGTTTAGTCCAAATATAAAGTTCAGCTAAAGCTAAATTAAATTTTTCTGTATAGATTTTTTCATTACTTGAACCAGTTTGTGGAGTTTCCGGCCAAACATTATTTACGTCCTTAATCTCTTGTAAAACAAATCCTGAATCTTTTTTATTTGAATTAATTTTTTTTTGAGACATTATTGCATAAAAATGAAGTGGATTGGTTTCAATAACATTTTGATAAATTTTTTGTGAGAGAGACTTTTTATCGATCTGCTCTGCTGAATATGCCATCCAAAATTTTATTCTTGAAGGTAATGATTTATAATTACTATAATAAGATAATTTATCAAAAAAACTATAACAACCTTTATAGTCTCTTTGAACTAAGTAGGTCCAGGCAATTTGAAAAACATTATTATAATACTTTTCTTCGTCCTCAACTGTTTTAAAAGTTTTAGTGTCTTTAATATAATCAAATGCTAATTCATAAATCTGACGACTAGTTTGATAATTCTTTCTGATTAGTAATGACTTTGCGTATGAATTAAGCGACGTCCAAGTCTTTTGTGAATCTAGATTCTGATTATTATTTTTTATAAATGTTGAAAATTCATTTGTCTTATATTTTATATAATCACTATTATGTTTTAAATCATCAATTTCTTTAACGAAACTTTTTAAGCTTGAGGACAGTTCAGTATTATAATTTAAGGCTAAATTAACTTCAGGTAGGTAGTCTTTAAACTCTTTAGTCTTTTTTAAATACTTTATTAGCTCAGGTGCGTAGGTTAGTTTAGGTTCACGACTTGCCATAATTTTTACTAATGGTTGGAAAGCTTTATTCTTTTCAATTGATTCTAAATAACGAATGAAAAATTGCGCTTCCTTATATTCAATAATAGCTGGTAACTGCTTTTTTAGAATTTCTACTACTTCATTATTCGAAGTTAAAAGTTCAGGTTGAATAGAAATAATTTTTAAGAGCTTTTTATTACAAACAAAAACTAAGTTCTCATTAAAATCTTTATCTGCAATAGCTTTTTTACGTTCAATAATATCTAAGCAGTTCTCTTTAAACCCATTTATATTTTTAATACTAGAAATTTTAAGTAGATTATCGACTAGATCTTTGAAGTTTTCAAAAAGTGGAGTTTTCGCTAATTTTTTGTTAATTGAAGTTAAACTAACTTTAATTCCCTGATCAGCTCTTAGTTGTTTAAGCATCATTAGCAAATCATTAGCTAAATTTATATTATTAAAATCAGTAGCAACCTGTTTAAAATCAGGTTCAGTTTTATTTTCTGTAGCAAAAATATTAAAAGATAAAAGTAGTACTAATAAAATTTTCACATTAGCCCCTAAGAGAG
This sequence comes from Bacteriovoracaceae bacterium, assembly GCA_046328975.1. Classification (GTDB taxonomy): domain Bacteria; phylum Bdellovibrionota; class Bacteriovoracia; order Bacteriovoracales; family Bacteriovoracaceae; genus JAXLVO01. Next base: position 39,135 of record JAXLVO010000003.1, read on the forward strand.
TTTAAAACGTGCTTGAATTTCATTTAGCTTAGTTACAATTTCATGCAATACAACTTTTTTATCGTCAGGAACAACTAGTGCTAAATTGTTTATGTAAGATGAAACTTCACTTAGATAAGCAAAATCCTTTATTTGTGTCTCTTGAATATGTCCAACAGCATCATTGAAAAGGTCAGCCAGCTCTTTAAAATTATCCCCTTTTCTAAAATGCAGTTCGTTAACCTTTTCGCCTGACTTTAAAAGTAGAAAATATTTTTTTAATTTATATAGTGGCCCAGCAATTTTATGACTCTGGAAAATAGAAACAATAAAAACAATCGCTGTGAAACCACATTGATAGACAATTAAACTAATAATCAGTTTAGTGCGTGTTTCAGTCATAACGTTAGCAGGAATAGTGTTAGCTGTATTAGCTATAAATGAATTAAAAAGTTCATAGATGGTTAACGGGTAAACAATGCTGCACAAAAGAACAAAAGTGCAGACAAAACCTGCAAATTTCATTTGAAAAGCTTTATCCACTAAGTAAATACTTCTTTTTTTCACTGATGTCATTTTTATATCCAATTTTTAAGGATTATTCCTGTGTAAATTATAGTAAAAAAAAATGTTCAAAGCTAGAACGTAATTTTTTTTATATTGATTAAGCTTGATTGAAACGGTATATAAAATTAGATTAGCAAAAAAGGATGACATTATGAACACAAAATATTTAGAAATTGTTAACCAACTTACAAATCCAATTTCAGGAAGAAAATTTGTAGAAGAAAAGAGAATCGTCGAACTTCTAACCATTGAAAATAAAATTCAAGTAAAATATGACAGTACCGGATATGAACCTAAACAAAAAAGACAAATAGAAGATGTGATTCATAATGCACTTTTGCCTTTTTTTGATGAAAAAATGATTATGCTAATGAGCTATTCAAAAAGCTCTCCGATGGCAAATCAAGCTCAAAAAGATGAAGCAAATAAAGAAGCAGCTAAATTACAAGTTGGTCACGGAACTCTAAATCCTAAAAAACGAGTAAATAAAGTTAAAAAAGTTATCGCAGTTGCATCAGGTAAAGGTGGAGTTGGGAAGTCAACTTTTTCCGTTAACCTGGCTCTAAGTTTAAGTAAACTTGGAAGAAGTGTCGGACTTATTGATGCTGATATTTATGGGCCATCTATTCCGATGCTTTTAAATAAAAGAGACGCAAAACCTTATGCTAATGATGATAAAAAAATAATCCCGGTAGAAGCTTTTGGAATTAAATTTATGAGCTTCGGTTTTTTTATCAGTGAAAATGATCCAGTCATTTGGAGAGGACCAATGTTGGGTGGAGTTTTAAATCAATTTCTCTTCGATGTTGATTGGGGTGAAACAGATTATTTAATTATTGATTTACCTCCAGGTACAGGTGACATGCAACTTTCGATGGTACAAGCCACTGAGATTGATGGAGTAATTATTATCTCTACACCTCAAGATGTTGCTCTGTTAGATGCCACTAAAGGCTTAAACATGTTTGTAAAACTAGGCCTTCCTGTTATTGGCATGGTAGAAAATATGAGTTCGTTTGTATGTGACAAATGTGATAAAGAGCATTTTATTTTCGGCAAAGGCGGTGTAAAAAGAAAAGTTGATCAATTAAATACAGAGTTTATTGGAGCCATTCCTCTTGAGCTAGCGTTAAGAGAAGGTTCTGATAATGGAACTCCTTACATGAGTAATGATAAATTTTCTAAAAAACCAGCATGGAAAGCTTATACCGATCTTTCAGCTAAAATTGATAAAAAATACTTCTAAGTGTAAAATTAGTCCCTATGGGAGTAATGGAAGTTTTAGAAGATCAAATAATCTTTGAATTTACCGGTCGAGTAAATATTTTAAAAAAAGGTACAAACCAGTATCTAGGAAGGATATTACTTAAAGATGGAGAACTCATTAGTTGCGAATATGATAAAATTCCAGGGTTAAAAGCATTTTATAATTTAATTATTGATGAACAAAAACTAGATATACATTTTATTATCGAACCCGAAATTGTGAATGCACATGATCGTAACATGAAAGATAAAATCGATTTCCCAAAATTCAAAGAAAAACTAAATCTTTATTTAGCTGAATATAATAAATCACTAAAACTTAAACCTCCAGGAAACTTAAAACTGTCCATTAATCCAAATTTTATTCAAAAAGGTGAAGAAATTTTTGCTAAAGAATTCGACATTCTCTGTGTAATTTCTGATTATAGTAAAGTGGATGATATTTATAAATCAACTTCTTTAGTTGATCTTGAGATAACAAATGCGCTGATTTCACTTAGAAAAAAAAATGCATTATTAGTACTAAAATAAACATGAAAAGGGACAGCTATGAAATCACAAAAACAGAATCAAGGTGAGTTAAAAGAACTAAAAGTTAAAATTGAAAAAGATGTATTAGAAAGCGTTGAAAGAATGGCAAAAAATGGCCAAATGAGCGTAGATGATTTAGTTGTAATTGCTTTAAAGAGATATCGTTCAGCTCATAGTGATTTGGATGGAAAAGGGAAAGTTAGCAAAAACGGTTAGTGACAATAAATTCTATTTAAAGGTGTAAGATCTATTTACATCCTGCTAAAGAATTAGACGCTTTCATAAACTTTTTAAATTCCTACAACCATTCAAAATCTCACAATAAACTCATTAAATTCAATACTTTAGATTGGATCAAAGCTATGCTGTTATGACTAATATTTCGGCATCATTGTTGCACTTTACTTAAGTATATAACTTAAGAGGTGTTTATGATTTTTAAATCACTTGTGGCCCTATCTATAATTGGTATGGGTACAATTTTAACCAGTTCTTATCTCACTCATGAGGTAACATCTGATAAATTCATGCTTGATAACGATATCAAGTTCGTGAAAAGAATTGATGATGTTGGTTCTAATGAGAATATGTTACGGCTTGTGGCTTCTTCTCAGAAATCTGAGCAATCAGAAACCAAAACACCCTTTAGAAAAGAGATTAATTCTATCCTTCGCGATTTTATTGTAAATAGTAAATGGCACGCAACACGAGTAAGTAACGATAAAGATGAAGAATATAGAATTAATAAAGAGGTAAAAATTGAAGTTATTAAAATGGGAGTTAATGGAGAGGTTTTAATTCCAGAACTCTCTAAATCACCTTTTTATGTATCATTAAATACTGAATCTACTATCGCACTTTGGAGATTTACAGATTCTGGATTTGAGATTGTTGAAGCTGAGAAAATTTTTGAAAATAATCAAGCTCCAACTCAATCAGATAGCAGTGATAGTTCAAATCAACAAGATGATTCAAATATTGAAGAAGAAGTACTTGAATTAAAACTAATTAACGTTATTAAACCGAATATGACTGATGTACTTGGAATTAAAGATGTAATAGGTTCAGCTAGTATATCAACGGGAGCTATGTTTAACTTTAATGTGAGTATTCAGAAAGCAGTAAATATAAAAATAGATTTTGCTGAAATTAAAGGAAATACTTTTAGTTATGAATCAGAAGACCAAATCTATACAGGAACAGTTTATAAATCAGGAAACGGTGAAATAGCAATTAACTTAGTCAATGGTCCAAACGCTGGAATCAAGTTTATCTTTATGCAAGAGCATGATTTCTATGAAAAAATAAATACTGATCAAAATACAACAGAAGAGCAACAAACTAAACAAGATCTTCCACAAGAGTTAAAAGATAATACTAATGTTATCTACACAGAAGAAGAGCAACAAGCAGCGGTACAAGAGAGAGAAGAAAAACAGGACAATTTTGGATTTAACTTTTCAGATAATCAACCAGAACAGAAAACCGAAGAACAACAACCTGATATGCAATAAAAAAAGGCCCTTTTAAGGGCCTTTTTCTTTTTACTACTTACCTAATAAATTTTTGAACTCACTATTTAATAGTGGAACGATTTGAAATAAATCTCCCACAATTCCGTAGTCAGCTTTAGAGAAGATTGGTGCATCAGGGTCTGTGTTGATGGCAACGATAACTTTAGATGTTCTCATCCCAGCTAAGTGTTGAATCGCTCCAGAAATCCCACACGCAATGTAAAGTGAAGGCGATACAGTTTTACCAGTTTGTCCTACTTGCATTGCTGGAGCGGCATATCCTGAATCTACTGCTGCTCTTGAAGCACCCACTGTTGCCCCAATGGTTTCAGCTAATTCATTTAGAATTTTAAAATTATCAGCAGACTTCATTGAACGACCACCAGAAACGATAATATTTGCTTCTGTTAAGTCAGCTTTTTCTGAAGTACCTTTTACTAACTCTTTTACTTGCGCTTTTACTGAACCCGCATCCACTGATACTTCACCAAATTCACCAGTACTTGCCGTTGGACTTGTACTTAAACCTAAAGCGTTTGGTCTTACAGTTACGAAGTGTGGTTTAGGACCTAAAATTTCAACGTCAGCTAAACATTTTCCAGAGAAAAGTGGACGAGTTCCCACAAATTTATCACCAGAAAAAGAGAATGCTGTTAACTCTGATGCCATTCCAGCATTAAACATTCCAGCCACTCTTGGAAGCAGATCTTTTCCCATTGAAGTAGAGCCAGCAAAAACGTAGTCATAACTTTTTGATTTAATAAAACCATTAAGCGCATTTGCGTAACCATCTGGTGAATATTTATCTAAATTTCCACCTTTAAGTTTATGAATCGCTTTAGCACCGAATTTTTTTAAATCATTTTTTATTTGATCATTTACTTCACCAAAGGTTGCAACTTCAACTTGGTGACCATTTAATTTACCTAAAATTTCTAATGTTACTGCTTTAACATTATTCTTAGCAATTTCTGCTAGAACTAGAATATTGACCATATATTACTCCTTTAAATACATTTAGCTTCGTTTCTTAATAATCCAACCACTTCTTTAATTACTGCTGCTTGAGTTTTTTCATCAGTAGCAACAAACTTTTTACCAGCTGGTTTTTCAGGTGGTAATCTGAAGTTAGAGTATTTCACTCTTTGGTCAGCATCAGCGACCCCTACTTCAGCTAATTTGTATTGAGCTAATGGTTTTTTCTTGGCTTTCATAATTCCTGGAAGAGAAGCATATCTAGGAGTGTTTAATCCTTTGTTACAAGCGATTACACATGGACCACTTAGTTCATAAACTTCTAAGCTTCCACCTTCGATCTCTCTTTTAACTGTAATTTTATCACCAGCTTTTTCAAAACCAACTACTACTGAAACAGAAGGTAAACCTAACATTTGAGCCAGTAATTGTGGAACTTGTAGACTATCGCTATCGATAGCTTGTTTTCCAGTTAAAATTAGATCTGGTTTTTTACCAAATTTTTCGATCGCGCCTTTCAACGCTTTAGCTGTACAGTATGAATCGAGTAGATCAGGGGACTCAACTAAAACTGCTTCATCAGCACCCATAGCGAGCGCTGTTCTTAAAGCTTCAGTCTCTTTCACTTGTCCAACTCTTACTACAACAACATTATGACTAGCATCTTGTGCTTTTAATAATAGTGCTTGTTCAACAGCAAATTCATCATAGGGATTCATTACCCATTTGATCCCTGCTGTTTCAATAAAGTTTTTGTCAGCTGACGGTGCAACCTTAGTCTCAGTATCCGGAACCTGCTTTACGCAGACAAAAATGTTCATTCATAACTCCTTCGTCGAATTAAATGTTTTTGAATTTTTGAAACAGTAAATACTAATGAATAAATGATTCAAAAGAATCGCACGAGGCAAAATTATTTTGGATTTTTTGAAAAAAATTTAAATCTTGGAGCATTTGGAGATTAAAGGGTCTTTTACTCCATGCATGGTGCGGGATTTCTAACTCAGGAGTTTTCACTTTTTGGAACCCTAAAAAGAGGATATCAACATCAATATTCCTCGGACCTTTAGGGATATTTTTAACTCTTCCCATCTCTTTTTCGACACCTTGAGTTATTTTTAAAATTTCGAATGGACCCATTGAGGGAAGTTCAAATTCAATCAATTGGTTTAGAAATTTGGGTTGCTCTAAATAATCAACTGGCTCAGTTTCACAAATTGAGGATTTGGCCTTAAGTTTAAAATATTTTTGAAGCAATTCTAGCGCTTTGCCAAGATTATTTTCCCGTTCTCCCAAATTTGAACCCAATGAGATTATAAGTGACATATTATTTAGGAGTCGGTTTTAAAAATTGCTCTTCCCAAGGCGGAATTTCTGTTCCCGGAGGAGGAACGGGTGGTCCTTTTACACCACAAGCATTTACCATACTTGCAATAATGAGAATCAGGATAAAGAGTTTAAAATTCAAGAGCAATTCCAGCGTTAATAATATCTGTTCCTAAATCAACCTTAACAAACCATCCAGGAACAAGTCTTTTTAGAATAGAAACTCCGAAAATAACAGTGTTTTCATTCATTAAATCCACTAATTCGCTTTCGGAATTTAACTGAGCTTGAGTTCGACTTTTAGTACTATCATTTTTTCCGGCATTAGGTGATTTAGCGCTCTTCACCTGATACCCAGCGTAAGGCTGTAGATAACTCTCGAAAGGTGCTTGAAACGTATATTTCGCTCTTAAGGTAATATTATAGACCTTCGTATCAAGATCTCCCGAAGGAAATCCAGCAATGGTTGATTGACCAAAAAAAATTTCTCCAAAAAAGTTATCAAAAAGCTGATATTCCCAAGCAATTCCATAATGGAGATAACCCTTGCTTGATCCGTCAACATCCAAGCCATTAATTTGTCCCAAAGAACCACTAATAATATTATCAGTTCTAATAAGCCTAGCCCCGTTTTCAGCCAAACCAAGCCCCTCATCAATAACAATACTTTCGTCGATTTTTTCTATTTTTGATTCATCACCCTCAAGACTACTTAATTCATTTTTATCTTTACCATTTTTAAAAGAGGAATCATCACCTTTTAAAACTTGAACTTTTAAATCAGGCTTCAATTTTTTCCAGGCATCCAGTGAATATATTTTTAAAATTTTAATTCCAAGTAATGCATCAGCATTTTTTGCCACTAATGCCCTTGTTACAAGAACATTGTTTAATATCAGAGTGATAAAATCACCTTTATTTAAAAAATTATTATTATTAGTTAAAATAAAGACATGTTTACTTGGAGAAATTTTTTTAATCTCTTCTTCAACTACTTGATAGTTCTGACTGACTTTTTCAGTAGCAGCGTTATCTGAATTCTCATCTTCACTTTGCGAATACAAAGGGTTACTAAAAGCAGTTAAAACCAAAATCATAATAAAAATAAAATAGTTCATTAAATTAATTTTAATATAAAAAAAAGCATATTCAAATGAATATATTGCCCATACCAAAATAATCAAGAATTAATTGTGTGATTTTTATTAAATAATTTTTCAATAATTACGATAGTAAGAACAACAAAACTATTATTGATTATAGATCAGGAGAATTTATATGCATTCACGGAAGATTTTAAAAGTACTCTTACTGGCAACACTGATGATGGGTTCATTTGCCTGTTCTATGAGAAGCAAAAAAACATTAGCTAAAGAAGCTGAGGCTGCGGCAGCTGCCAAAGAGGCTGAAGTTGCAAAAAATGAAGAAGCTGCCAAACTAGAAGGAGAAGAAATTTTAGCTGATGATCTTTTTCAAAAACCTAAACAAGAAAATGCCACAGAAAATAACGTTGCTCAAAATGAAAGTGTAGCTCCAGCAGTAACAGAGGCACCTTTGGAAAAACATGAAGAACCAGCAGTGGTAGCAGAAGAAAAAGTAGCACAACCAGAAGAGGTGAAAGTAGATCATACGGTAATGCTGGAAGAGAAACAGTATGTAGTTCAAAAAAATGAAACACTTATGATGGTGGCATTTAAACTTTTTGGAGATTATTCTAAATGGAGAGAATTATCAGAAAAAAATAATATCAAACCTAATAAGAAAATCGTTCCAGGTACTATAATTAATTATACTCAAAGTGGTGAAGGTTTTGTCTGGACTCCACGTGGAAACCCATACTTAATTAAATTAGGTCAGACTCTAGGATTAATTTCGACGGATGTTTATGGTAACAACAAACAGTGGAAACAGATCTGGGATAACAATAGACCGTTAATTAAAAATCCAAATCTAATTTTTGCTGGATTCACAATTTACTATCTTCCAAAAGATGAATTAGCTTCAAAATAATTCATTTATTGCTGAAAGCTTGCTACTATTAGCTTCATGGTGAAACTACTTGTTCTATTTCTATTTTTATCATGCAGCAACATAAGAATTTTTCTCTTTGGTGACCCCAATAGAGTTAAAATAGACACTGGTAGCTATAAATATATCGATAAAGATGATTACATCGGTAATCTGCGGGGATTAGAGGGTTCTTTTTTAAAATTCGCCGAAAAAGATATTATTAAGCTTTCAACTAGTGAAAATAAATATTTAATGGGTCTTTCAGAACGGGTCATAAATAATAATGAGCTGCTCTTAAATTTTGAAGCAAAAAAAGTTAGATTTCATATTATAAAAAGCAAAATCCCCTATCATTTCTCACTCCCTGGTGGTGTGATCTTTTTTTCTACCAGTCTGATTGGTAAATATATTAAATATGAAGGAATCTTAATTTCGATTATCACCTATGAACTGTTTAAAAGTATTAAAAATATATACATGAAAAATATCATTGTACCCGTAGGAGTTATTCCACTAGAAAAAATCCTCTTTTTAACAAAAATCAATCTTGATTCTAAAATGGAAATAAACAAATGGGCCTTTTATGCCCTAAAAAGATCTGGATTTGATCCATTATCCTATTTAAGTTGGATCCAGACACAAAACAAACATGCTTTAGATTTTACTTTAATGAGCGGAGATATTAAAATAATATCAAAAGAAGAGTTTTTATTTAAAAAATTTATTGTAAATAAGAGACTTAATAAACGAAATGATAAACTATATGAAAACTCTTCTAAAGAATTTTACGAATTTATCAAAAAATTTAATATGGATAGATTAGAAGTATGATGGAAACAAATCACAAACTACAAGATTTTTACTTTAAAAAGTTCAGTTCACATAATATCCAAAATATAGTTCATCTTTCAGGTGACGCTTCTACTCGACAATATTTTAGAGTTGTAACCAGTAACGATAGTTATATTATTTGCCAAGATGCCCCTTTTTTAGAAAATGAAGCCAGTCATCCTTTTTTGCAAAATCAAAAAATATTAAAAGATAATAATTTTTTAGTTCCTGAAATCTATTTTTCTGATCTTTCTAAGGGCCTTATTCTACAAGAGGACCTTGGTGATATTTCACTAATTAAATATAACAATCAATTTAATGATACTCTTAAAGAGTATGAAAATTATAAAAAGTGTGTGGATACATTAGTTGACTTTCATAAAATAGATTCATCTAAAAATAGTAAAAAACTTTTCACTAATCTCTATTTTGATAAAGAGAAATATTTTTTCGAAATCAATATGACATTAGAGTATTTCTTTAAAAATCTCATGAAGAACGAACGTAACAACATTTTAATCAGAAAAGAATTTGAAAAAATAGTAGATCCAATCGTTGCTAAAAAAATGATCTATACTCACAGAGATTTTCATTCTCGTAATATCATGGTAAAAAATGGCAAATTCTATTTAATTGATTTTCAAGATGCACGTATGGGCATTCCTCAATATGACTTGGTATCATTATTGGAAGACTGCTATTTTAGTATTGAAAACAAAAATAAAGATAAACTAATTGAATATTATTTTGAAATATGTTCAAAAAAAATGAGTGATCAAAGTCGTGAAGAGTTTTTAAAGCTTTATGATTACATGGCTATTGAAAGAGTTTTTAAAGCCATTGGAAGTTTTGCATATATCTATTTTTCTAAAAAAGATCTTCGGTATATTCGTTATATTGGATTTGGGATGGAAAAAATTAGAAATATTTTAAACAAACATAGCGAATTAGCAAACTTAAGAAGTCTTATTTTTGAAATTTATAATGAGTATTAGTTTGTGAGTATTGATCACTGCTTAATTTTAGCTGCAGGCTTTGGCACACGAATGGGTGAGATTGGAAAACATCTTCCCAAAGTATTATGGCCATTTTTTGAAACTACTTTACTTGAACTCCAGATCAATTTTGCAAAATTTTTAAAGATTAAAAATATTTTTGTAAATGTTCATTTTCAAAGTGAACAGATTATTGATTATTTAACCTCTAGAAAACTTATCCCAAAAGAAAATATTTTATTTGAAAAAGAAATTTTAGATATTGGCGGAGCTATTTATAATTTAGCCAACCAACCCCCAATTAATTATGCGGGAAAGCTCTTAGTTTTAAATAGTGATCTATTCTACTTCTTTGATGAAGTTTTTTTAAATAAAATTGCAGCGACTGATTTCAGGGTAAAACTTTTAACTGTAGAGGTACCCAACAATCAACAATATAATGAAACAGTGATTAATGCCAATGGAGAATTAGTAGGAATCAATAAATCTCCAAATTACAGTACAAACACTAAAGATATTCTTACCTATAGTGGGCTTTGTTTAGTTAATTTAGCTAAACTTGAAAGAAATAGCGGAAAATTAAGTTTTTTTGAATCTGTTGCTAATTATAAAAATTATTCAATAGGAACACATAAACTTACCTGCACTAATTATTGGGACTTTGGTACTTTTCAACGTTACTACCAGTCTATTAGGCAAGTTTTAGAGAACATTAAAAATGGATCTAATGATGATTTTATTAACTATTGCTTAAAAAACAGACAGATAAATTTAAACAATATCAATGATACATTTTTAAATTTTTCTGAAAATAAATTTGATAAAAGCTTAGTAACCTCTAATGGTGTTATTGTGCTTAAACGAGATCAAACTGTAAAAAGTAACATGCAATACAATGCACCTGGAATCTACTGGAATGAAATATTTATTCCAATTTAAGACTATGAAAATGGATTTTTTGTATTTTCCTGACTTATTTTTATACAATCAACCGGACAAATTTCTACACATAGATTGCAGAGGGTACACACCCACTGATCAATTATGTAATTTTTATTAAAAAACATTATGGCATTTTCAGGACAAATGAGTCTACAATTGTCACAAGAGATACAGTTGTTGGTAATAGTTAAAACTGGACACATAGAGTAAGTATATATGAAATTTAATGTTTTAAAAAGAAATCAGAATATTTTCTATATTATCTATTTTGAAGTACTTAGTATGTTTATCTATGCAATTCTAGCCAATTATAATAATTACCAATCACTTTTTAATTTGGATAATCTAAAAATATTTTTTACAAATAATTATCCGATAATTTTAATATGGATAATTCTTTTAGTTGAAACTTTCAAAGTAAAAAAAAGCAGCCTCTACTTGTATATTTTATTTGAGGCTCTTATTATTTTTTTAATATTAAAATTTTTTATTATAAGATTTAATATTTTAACAGTAATGATTTGGACACTTTTATGTTTCATAATTCACTACTTCTATCTTTTACTCAATTTTGAATTAAAATCTGCCTATTTTAATCCGATATATGATGATGAGAGCGATTACGAAGATAAAATAAAAATTAAAATTTTTGTTACGATTATGACCAATAATACACTTTACAACGGTTATTTAACCAATTGGGATCAGAATTCTTGCTTTATTCGACTAGAGAACCCCTTACCAAAAATATCAACTGATTTAATGGTAAATCTACGTTTTAAAGAGAAGGATTTTCAAAACAACGGTAAACTTGTGACTATCACAACCAACAGAAAAGGAGTTGGTATTAAGTTTTACCGAGATTATAATGATATTAACAACTGGTATAGTTTATATAATATAATTGTAGATTATGGTTACTTACCAAACTTGGTCTGTAACTAAAAAGGTGTTAATGAAAAAGTTAATTTTTATGCTTATTGTAATAATGACTTTTGGCTGTTCCAATAAAAATTTAGAACCAGAAAATGTTTTAAAAAAATACTTAGAACTTAGATTTGAAAAAAATCCAAACAAAGAAGAACTCTTAAAATATGTAACCGGAACACTAGTTGATGAGGTTAATAATAGTCAAAGTTTGGGATCGTTGGAATTAGCTAAACTACAAATAAGTTCTGTTAAATGTGAAGAAGGTAAATGCTCAATCATCTATGTTATTACTACTAAGTCAGATAAAGAGATTACTGACGTTAAAAAAGTGGCAACACTAATTCAAGAAAATAAAATATGGAAAATTTCAGAAGTAGATAATATTAAAACTTATCACGATATGAAAGAGCCCATTGCCCCATTACAGTAAAAATACATTTTCGGTTTTAAGTTTTTGAAAAACTTTAAAGGTTGCTGCGACATCCACCATGGCGTTGTGAGCATTCTCTAATTTTTCTGAAAAACATCTTTTATAAAGTTCTTCTAATTTAGGCCATTTATAACCATATGGTCCCGGAAGCTTGCAATAGTCCACACTATTTTTCATAGTACAGAAAGTTTTCTTTGTGATATTGGGATCTAATTTTAATCTTACAAGTTCAGCTTGTAATACTGTCAGATCATAACTTATGTTGTGGCAAACAATAACATCTACTGATTTAAGATCATTTAAAAATTCAGTGGAAACAGAGAGTAAAGTTTTTCCTTTGGCTTCAGTTATCTCATTGGTTATTCCATGAATCATTGAAACTTCAAGTGGAATTGGAAAATCTACTTTAATAATATTATCTGACTCTTTTACAACTTCCATTTCATCAGCAATGAGCCATGAGAGCTGGACAATGCGTGGCCAATTAGCAACATCAGTATAGGGTGCTTTATAATTTTTAGGCAAACCTGTAGTCTCAACATCAAAAAATAGATATTTCATATTAAAACCTTCATACGAGTACGAATTTCATTAATAAGATTAATATCAAGGTCAGCTACAATTACACCCTCGCCTTCAGGAAGTTCAGCAATAATTTCTCCCCAAGGATTAATGATTAAAGAGTGGCCAAATGTTTGTATTTTATCATTGTGAGTTCCCCATTGTGCAGAAGCGACAACATAGCTTTGGTTTTCTATAGCTCGAGCACGCATTAGTGTATGCCAGTGAGCCTTACCGGTGGGAACAGTAAATGCGGCTGAAATACTTAGCACATTTGCACCATTTTTAGAATACTCTCTAAACATTTCTGGAAAACGAAGATCAAAGCATATTGCAATTCCAAAGTTGAGTTCGCCAATCCTAATTTGAGTCAGTGAATTACCTTTGGAATAAATAGCCTCTTCATTAGAGATTTTTTTTGAAGAGTGTCTAGATAAATCAATTTTAAAAAGATGAATTTTATCATAATGATTAAGCTCTACTCCATTAGGATCGAAGTTATAAGCCCGATTAAAAATTTTTCCATCAAACTTAGTCGTTGCTGATCCACCAATCAAATATACTTTGAAGTCTCGAGCAAGTGCCTGAATATTTTTATAATGCTCATTCTGAGGATTAACTTCAACAAGATAAGGAGTAGCAATAGTTCCATCTGATATTGAGTAAAAACACTCTGGCAAAAAAATAGCCTCTGCCTTTTTTTCTACTGCTTCAGCAATTAATCCTCTAATTTTTTTTAAATTAATTTGAGGATCTAATTTAGACTCAATTTGAATAGCAGCAACTTTCATACTTAGTCGATTTTTTTCCCAACAGCAAAATATTTAAAGCCATGCTCAAGTACTTTTTCAGTTGGGTAGATATTTCTTGCGTCGAAAATATTTTTACCTTTAAGTCTTTCGCTAATTTCATGGAAATCAGGAGCTCTAAACTCTGGCCATTCTGTCATTAACACAAGAGCGTCACAGCCATTAAGAGCATCATATTTATTGTTATAAGATTCTATTTGATCTGAATGACCTTTCATATGATCTTTGAAATTTTCTGCTGCAATAGGATCATAAAACTGAATCTTTCCACCATGTTTAATAATATTTTCAGCTAGTACGATAGCAGGGGATTCACGAATATCATCGGTCTTTGGTTTAAAAGCTACACCCCAGAACCCAAACTTTTTACCCTTAAGATCATTTTTAAAATGTTTAATAATTTTTCCAAAAACATACTGCTTTTGTTCTTCGTTAACTTGCTCAACTGCTTCAACGATTTTTAAAGTTAAACCAAATTGTTTAGATGTAGTCATTAAAGCTCTTACATCTTTTGGAAAACAGCTACCTCCGTATCCCGGTCCTGGATATAAAAAGTGGTGCCCAATTCTCTTGTCTGAGATCATCCCTTTTCTAACCTCTTCAATATCGGCTCCAGTTAAATCACATAACTTAGCTATTTCATTAATAAATGAGATCTTGGTGGCGAGGAAACAGTTAGCTGCATATTTAGTCATTTCAGCTGAAACATTACTCATAAGGTAAATTGGATTCCCTTGTCTAACTAGCGGCTCATAAAGTTCTTGCATAATTTGAGCACCGTATGGATCAGTAAAACCAATCACTACACGATCAGGTCTCATAAAGTCATCAATCGCTGAACCCTCTTTTAAGAATTCAGGATTATTCACAACATGATAACGTTTAGTTGTATTTTTTCTTAAAGCATCATCAACTTTTTTATGCGTGCCTACTGGAACTGTTGACTTAATAACGACAATTGCATCATCGCTTAAATTTTTTCCAACAGACTCACTAGCTTTGATTAAGTAGCTTAAATCAGCTTCACCATTCTCTTGTGAAGGTGTACCTACTGCTAAGAAAATTACTTGGGCAGTTTTCACACTGTCATAATTGGTAGAAAAAAGTAATCTTTTGGCTTCAATATTTCTCTCAAGTAGTTCATTTAATCCTGGTTCATATATTGGCGACTTACCTTGTTTTAGTTTTTGAATTTTTTTCTCATCAATATCGATACAAGTAACTATATATCCCATGTCAGCAAAACATGTTCCCGTTACAAGTCCAACATAGCCTGTTCCAATTACCGATACATTTAGTGCCATAAATTAAATCTCCAAAAAGAAAATATTTTACTACTCAAAATAGTATGAGCCTTATATATTAAAACTAATGAAATTATCCGTCACAATTATTACTTATAACGAAGAACTTAACATTGCGCATGCCATCCAATCAGCTTTGTTTGCGGATGAAATTATCATAATTGATTCATTTAGCACAGCCAAAACTAAGGAAATTTGTTTAGGTTTTGGGAATAAAATTAAGTTTTATGAAAATAACTTTCTTGGTTATGGGCAACAGAAAAATTTTGCAGCCAATTTAGCTCAAGGTGAATGGATTCTCAATATAGATTCAGATGAGATCATATCTGAGGAATTAAAAACTCAAATTTTAAATATTATAAATGAAAAAAATCCAGAAGTTAGGATTTGGAAAATTTCTCGTAAAAATCAATACTGCGGTGAGTGGATTAATTATGGCGGATGGAGTCCTGATTACCAATCACGTTTAACTATGCGAGGAGTTTCAAAATGGTCTGAACCACCAGTGCATGAAGATCTATTACCGATTGATAAAAAAAATTGCATTGGTTTTTTAGCTGGGCCATTATATCATCACTCTTTCCCAACTTTTAAGAAGCAGGTCCAAACTAATGTCAAATATGCGACATTGGGGGCAAATTTTTGGTTTAATAAAAATAAAAAAAGCCCACCTTTCTTGCTACTATTACTAAAACCCATGGGAAAATTTATTGAATGTTATCTGCTTAAACTAGGAATCCTCGATGGCAAACGAGGTTTGGTTATTGCAATAAATGCAGCGTACTCTATTTTTGTAAAATATGGAATTTGTTATTTTGACCAGGATAAATAAATATGAAAAATATTTTTAAAAACATTTTAAAATTGTCTTTAGCCGTTGGACTTGTCTATTATCTTTTAGCATCAGGAAAGCTCGATTTTAAAATACTATTTACTTCATTAAAAGAGAACACCTCTACTTGGATTTTTGCCATTGTTTTCACTTTAGTTAACTATGTTTTAATGAGTTATCGTTGGAAAAAATTGGTTGAAATTAAAACCAAAAAAAAATATTCACTTTTAACTGTAACAAAACTAACCTGGATTGGCGCTCTGTTCAACACAGTGTTACCAGGAGCAGTAAGTGGTGACTTAGTAAAACTTTTATATGCCAAAGATATGGATAAAAATATCAGTAAAACATATCTCCTTACAACCATTCTAATGGATAGAATTTTAGGCTTAATGTCGTTACTGTTTATTTTAGGATTTTCCAGCATCATTTATTATAATGAACTTATTCAAACTTCGAAGCAAATTGCTTACATGATACATATTAATTTCATCTTATTTGGTGGAAGCTTACTCTTCCTTTTAACTCTTTTTTTACCATCTAAAATTCAAAATTTTTTTTTAGGCATGTCTAAAAAAATTCCTATTCTAGGAAAACAAGTTGCAAATACACTTGAACAAGTTTGGACCATAGGCCGATCAAAGAAAACAATATTTTTTACCATCGGCATTAGTATCCTAATTCAATCCATTACAATTTTTATTTTCTGGGAACTTGTTTCCCCCTATTTTGGTAAAGATGTTTCAATCAAATATGCTTTTTCATTTGTTCCTATTGGTATGATTTCAACCAGTATTCCGATTTCTCCTGCGGGTTTAGGTGTAGGTCATGCTGTGTTTGATACACTATTTTCCTATTTTGGAGTTCAAAAAGGCGCTTCACTTTTCAATCTGCAGTTTATTTTAATTGTTTTTATAAATTTACTTGGAATAGTTCCTTATTTAATGAGTGGAAAAAAACATAATTTGCAAGAAACTAAAGAGCTAGAATCGTAGTTCACAATGAACAATTTAAAAATTTTCGGATTCTCTTTCATTCGTAATGGTATCAAATATGATTACCCCTACTTAACGAGTTTATATTCGCTAAAACCCATAACTGAAAAGGTCTATCTTGCCGTTGGAAAAAGTGAAGACGGAACTGAGGCAACTTTAAATAATTTAGAATTTTTAAAAATATTTCCCACAGAATGGGATGAAACATTACGTGAAGGGGGATTAATTCTTTCACAACAAACTAATTATATTTTAGATAAACTTAAAGCTGATCAAAAATCAGGTTGGGGTATTTATCTCCAAGGAGATGAAGTATTAAATGATGAAGATTATGAACTGATTATTCGCGATTTAAATTTTGCTGATACTAATGGTTATGATGCTGTAAGCTTTCGCTTTCTCCATTTTTGGCAAAATCATCACCAAATTGCCATTAATAAAAAATGGTACCCTTATGAAATAAGAGCTATTAAACTTAACACTGAAATTGAAAGCTGGGGGGATGCTCAAAGCTTTAGAAATTATAAAAAGATTTTTTACAGTGACGCAACAATTTATCACTATGGTCATGTTCGAAAAAAAGAAAATTATCAAAATAAAAAAGAAGATATTTTAAAGCTTTACCACTCTCCTAATAATTTAAAAAAATATCAAAAGCGGGAAAAAAAATTAGATAGATTAACTAAATGCATTCCTTTTTGGGGACATCACCCTCTCTTAATGAAAGAGCGAATTGAAAGCTTTAGTGAACTCTTTATACTTCCTAAAATAGAAACTCTTTATATTGTAGGAAATGAAAACAATTACTCAAATTATATTAAAAATAGAATCAATGCTAAAAAAATAATTTGGGTAAATAATTTAAATCTGATTCCTAAAAATGTTTCTAAAAATTTTATTTGTGAATTAAATCCTTCATTTTTAAAAAAACTACTTGGAAAAAGCACACCTAGAAAAATGGAATCCAAGCTATCAAAAGATTGGACTAATGATTTCTATTTAACTCTCTGTTTATCTGCTAAAAATATAAGTGTAATTTAGTTAAGTAGTAAATACAAAGATTTTACTGGTTTCAATATGGCCGTAACGGATCCATTTAGTTTTAAGTTTTATTAAATTTAAAAGAAAATTGATCTCCTCTTTTAAGTTTTTTAACTTTTTAACTTTTTTGGCTTGCTTTACAAGGGTTGATCGAATTGCATCAGGAAAAGTGCAGACACCTTTTAGTAAAAAATACTCATCTTTATAACAGATAATCCTTCCTATAAACACATCATCTTCTACCAGAGCAATATTATTCTGATTAATGGATAAAGTAAGTTTTTTATCATGAAGAACATCTTTTAAAATAATCTGTTTTCTAAGTGATGAATTCACTAGTTCAAATAATGAATGGTTCATTGATTGAAACGCTTTTTTCACATCAGGATCACTATTCTCATCATCAATATATTTTTGGATAATGGTACGTGTATCTTTAGGTGAAATAAACTCAAAGAGAAACCAATCATTAAAGCAGTTCATTCTGCTCTCAAACTCATCATCCTCTTCGGTAACTTTTCCAGTTAAATTGAAATACTCTTTTTTAGCTTCAATCAAGAGATCGACGTAACTATTATTGGAGTGATCAAATAGAAGTTTATCTACATGTCTTAAGATATCAATTGATGTCTCTGTCATATTCTCACCAAACGGTTAATTACTATCATCAATTTTTAGTACCGCTAGAAAGGCTTCTTGTGGGATCTCTACACTTCCAACCATCTTCATTCGCTTCTTACCCTCTTTCTGTTTCTCTAAGAGTTTTCTTTTCCGCGAAATATCCCCACCATAACATTTAGCTAGTACGTTCTTCCTCAAAGCCTTTACTGACTCACGAGCCACAATTTTTGAACCAATCGCCGCTTGAATGGCGATCTCAAATTGTTGTCGATCAATGAGCTGTTGTAATTTTTGCACAAGTGCGCGACCTTTGAAAGCAGAAGTTGATCTATGACAAATAATAGATAAAGCATCAACTTTATCCCCGTTTAGTAAGATGTCCAGTTTTACAAGATCTGAGTCTCGGTAGTCCTTAACGTCGTAATCCATGCTCGCGTACCCCTTAGAAATACTCTTCAATTGATCATAAAAATCGAAAACCATTTCACTTAAAGGTATCTCATAGATTAACTGGACTCTTTCGGTTGTGATATATTTAATCTCTTTTTGTGTTCCACGACGCTCTTCGCATAAAGTGATCAAGCGTCCAACAAATTCATTAGGTGTATGAATATTAATCTCAACAAAAGGTTCGCTGATTACTTCAATTTCACCCATGTCTGGTAATTTAGATGGATTATCCACCTGCAGGTGTTCGCCTCTAGTAGTTGTAACTTTATATTTACATGATGGAGCTGTAGAAATGAGATTTAATCCAAACTCACGCTCTAATCGCTCTTGAATAATATTCATGTGAAGTAAACCTAAAAATCCACAGCGAAATCCAAATCCAAGTGCAGCCGAAGTCTCGGGCTCAAAAGAGAAAGAGGCATCATTGAGCGCTAGTTTTGCAAGTGCATCTTTTAAATTTTCATAATCATGTGATTCAACAGGAAAAATACCACAAAAAACCACCGGCTTAACATCTTTATAGCCAATTAAGTTCGGTGTTGAATCTTTTAAACTTGCTAGAACAACTGTATCCCCGATTTTTACATCACGAATAACCTTGATTCCACAAATTATCATTCCTACCTGACCAGCCGTTAATTCGTTTACCTCAGTAAAGAATGGTGCATTAATCGCAAGTTTTAAAACTTCAAAATCTTGATTGGAATGCTTTAAGGTAATTTTATCTTTAACTTTTACAACACCTTCAAAAACTCGCACTAGAATAATCACTCCCTGGTAGGAATCAAACCAAGAGTCAAAAATAAGCGCTTGAAGATTATTTTCTGCTTTTCCTTTTGGTGAAGGAATATTTACTACAATCGCGTCTAATAATTCATTAATTCCAATACCTGCTTTAGCTGAAACCTCAGCAGCGTTACTCGTATCAATTCCAATTATATCCTCAATCTGCTGCTTAGTTCGAGCAACATCCGCATGAGGTAGATCAATTTTATTAATAACTGGAAGAATTTCTAAATTATTCTCCATGGCGAGATAAACGTTAGCTAACGTCTGTGCCTCTACGCCTTGAGATGCATCAACCACAAGGAGAGCTCCTTCACAAGAAGCGAGAGAACGACTAACCTCATAAGTAAAATCCACATGCCCGGGAGTGTCAATTAAATTAAGATAATAGGTTTTTCCATCTTTAGCCACATGTTGAATACAGACTGTTTGCGCTTTAATGGTAATACCACGCTCTTTTTCGAGCTCCATATTATCTAAAAACTGTGCTGTCATTTCTCTCTTGGAAATACTTTTCGTTGTCTCCAGCAATCTATCTGCAAGAGTAGACTTACCGTGATCAATATGAGCAATAATTGAAAAATTACGAATTAATTGTGGATCCATTATCTTTTAACTTATGTCAAAATTGTTTAAGCAAAAATCTCACTAGACATTACCATAAGATAATAATCAAGTCCGCTATTTCTACCCCGAATCGGCATCACATTGGCAAAGCCATGAAAAACAACCTCTTCTTCTTGCTCTTCATTTACATGAAGAGTACCATCTTCTACCACTTCTTTTTTTCTTGTTAAAGAAACTTCTGCATTTTCTATTTTACTTCGTCGTTTAATGGCCAGAGAGAATGCCTCTTTAATAGACTCATGAATCTTACACTCTTCAATATTTTTACCAATAATGTCATCAGATTGCATTTGTAATAAAGAGAAGAGCTGATTATTTAAATAAATAAACTCACCTTGAGCGTTAGCTACCACTATATTTTTCTTAACCGCATTGGCAAGCGCATCAAATTTTCTATTTTCCACACTAATTCTATCTGTTCTTAACTCTTCAAAGACCTTAATATTATGAATCATCTTATTCATTTCACGCGACATCTCACCAATCTCATCATCTTGATTATAGTAGATGGAAACGTCAAAGTTACACTCTTGTAACTCGCGAATAGCGTCATTAATTTTTTTAAATGGAAGTGAAATTTTCCCTGGAACAATTAAACCTAAAAGAATTGTTCCCAGAAACGTAATAATTAGCGTGATCATCATGTTACGTTTAGTTTCACCAATAACTTTTTTAATGCGTTTATTTCTCTCTTCATTTTGAAAATACTGAATATCTTGGAACTCACTGAAGGCTTCGAGAATTTTATCGGCAAGATCTCCAATACTCGCCATGCCTAAATTATCTCGGTGGAATAGGGACGCCTTACTTAAAACCAGCTTTAGTGAATCCACATACCCCATCATTTTTGCAATAATTTTTTTAACTTCAGCCTCTTTATAATATGAATCTAATGCTTGCAGTTGCGAGTTGAATCCTTCACAAAGTTTAATTAATTTTTCAACGGTATCAGGTGAAGCGTTGTTCACGAGAATTCTTCGCTGATATTTGAGAATCGATACGGCAGTAATTCGAATCTCGTCAGTTAAGAGCGCTACCCTATTAGTTTTAGTTGTCACTGATTCAATCTCTTTATTTAATGAATCGAGAAAGTAAAATACAGTAAAGCCCAAAACTAAGACAATTAAATTTGCGATAATAAATGAAGCGCCAATTCTGCCTTTTAACGATAAATTCATTGTAAATCCCTTTAATTTTCTTCCATATCATCAAATAATCGATTGAAGTTTTTATCACTACCCACCAACACCAAGATGTCATCACTTTCGACAATATCCATGGGAAGTGGGTTATCGTTGATCTGAACTCTAAATGCCGCTTTCCCATCTTCAGTAATGTGAGGAACTCTTTTTTGAAGAGCCACAACGTTGAGGGAGTAGATCTGTTTAATCTGACTCTCAACAATGGTTTTCCCTTCAAATTTTTTCCCAGGACGAATCTCTACGAGAGCGTAACCAGAAGCAAAGTTATAACGTTGTAAAACGTGAGGAGCGATAATTTTGGAAGCGATGATTTCACCCATCTCCTCTTCCACTTTTATAATTTCACTTGCCCCAATCTCTTTCAACACGTGTTCATGAATATGGCTGGTTGCTCTTGCAATCACTCGCCCTACCCCTAACTTTCTAAGCATGGCAACTGCTAGAATACTAGTTTGAATATTATCCCCAATTGCAACTACGGCAACGTCGACATCTGAAATATTAATAGATCTTAAAGAGCGCTCATCCGTAACATCTAAACTTATCGCATGAGTTGATTTATCTTTAATTTTTTCGACTAGCTCTTCATCTAAATCGATGGCAATGACTTCAGCACCTTTTTCGTGCAGCCTCGACGCTGTTTTCGATCCAAATGTTCCAAGTCCAATTACGGCAACTAACATATATTAACTCCAAAGTTATCCAATCATTATTTGACCTTCAGGGTACTCGATCTTACCTTTTGAAACTTTCTGTTCACCAATAGCTAAGAAGAGTGTCAATGGTCCCACACGTCCAATAAACATTAATAAGGTAATCAATAGTTTTCCACTTACCGAAAGATAAGGTGTAATTCCTAAACTAAGCCCAACTGTCCCAAATGCACTAACAACCTCAAACATAATAGTTAGAAAAGTCTGCTCCGGCTCAATTTTCATCATCATAAATACAAAAAAGGTCACAATAATCATAGAAATAATGGAAATAGCAACTGCTTTTACAACTAATGACTCAGAAGCTCTTCGATTAAAAAATTCCACTCGAGAATTTCCTTTCATTGTTGCAATAATCGATTGAATCATAATAGCAAAGGTTGAAGTTTTAATTCCACCACCAGTTGAAGCAGGACTTGCTCCAATAAACATCAGGAGAATCATAAAAAATATTACATAGGTATGAAAATTAATTAGTGGAATGGTATTAAACCCAGCGGTTCTAGTAGTTACTGATTGAAAAAAAGAAATTGTAAATTTTTCCCAAAGTGTATAGCCATCCAGTGAATTTAAAAATTCTCCAAAGAAAATTATAACTGTTCCAATGGCAATTAGCATAAAGCTTGTTATAACGACTATCTTAGTATGAACTTCTAAATTCTTTAAACTTTTTTTCTGAACAAAAATTCGCGCTAAATCTCTTAAAACTGTAAACCCGATTCCTCCAAAAATAATTAAAAAGCTCACAGTAAAGCTAACCGTTGAATTAGTGGCATAACTCTCTAAATTATTATCAAACAGAGAAATTCCAGCATTACAAAAAGCCGAGATTGAATGATAAATTCCCATATAAAGTGCTGTCCCAAACTCAAAACCATCATATAGAAATGAAATGGTTAAAATAATAGCTCCGCCGAACTCTATAACAAGAGTATATTTTAAAATGTCTAAAACTAATTCCAATAAACTCTCTAAATCATAGGCGCTAACTAAATCTTGCATTACTAGACGCTCTTTCATGGGCATCTCACGACCAAGTAAAATCCCCACTGAAGCACTTAACGTCATCACTCCTAGACCACCGATTTGCATACAAGCAAGTAAAACTAATTGGCCAAAAACACTTAAGTCGCTTTTAACTGAAATAGTTGCGAGTCCAGTTACACAAGTAGCTGAAGTCACCATAAATAAGGCATCTATAAAAGAGACTATGTATCCATTTGCACCAGAAATAGGTAACATTAAAAGAAATGTCATTATCGTAATAAATACCCCAAACGAAAGTACGACAATTTGAGCCGATGAAAAGGGAATTTTTTTAGGACTTAAAGATATTTTTTTATCTTCAACAAGAGAACGGCTCCGATGATTTTTTGGTTGAGTATTTAAGTCGTAAAAAGTTAAAACCGAGAAAAGAAGATGTACGATACTTAACCAATATGCAAATTCAATATCCCCCCAAGTAATTACAAGTGGTACAAAAATAAGAATTGAAAAAATATACTTACGAAAAAAATCTTCAACTTTATCATTCTCTAAATAGTGTAAAACCAGTGTAATAAATAGAATTATAGGAATAATCCATGAGTAGCCAGCTATGATATTGTCGATTAAGTGCTCGCTCCATTCTGAAGGCAGCTGTTTAAACTTGCGCATCGAGTAGACTAGAATATATACACCATTGAAAATTAATTCTATCAAAAATGGAATTTTAGTGAGAAGCCATATCATATGTTTTTGATACTACTCTTTTTTCCAAAAGAATAAATGGCAATATGAAAAAAAACTTTTTGGTAGACCACATAGATCCTTTATCTCAAGGTGTTTCTAAAATAAACAATCCAGATATTGATTTTATTATGAAAACCCTCCCAGGCGAAGCCGGATCTGCGTATTTTTATAAAAAAAATAAACAACTAAGTTTTGGTGTTTTAGAATCACCCTCTGATTTAATTCCTGAGACTATCTCCTCCAATAGAGTAACGCCTAATTGCCCTCATTACTACAGTTGCACTGCGTGTCATTTTCTCCACACTGATTATGCTAATGAATTAAATCTCAAAGCAGGAACTGTAAACTTTTTAGCCAGAAAAATTACTTCACTATTTACGCCAAATTTAAAAATTGAAATTATCCCGGCAATTAATAGATCATACTATCGTAATCGTATCCAACTTCATTATGATATTTCTAAAAAAAAATTGGGTTTTATTAATGTAGCAACCAATACAATAACCCCGGTGCCCAACTGTCTACTTCCTAATAGTAAAATCTTGACTAAAATTAAAGAATTATATGCAGGAGACTCCTGGATAAAACTTATATCTGCAAATACTAATATAAAAAAAGGTCATATAGAACTTTACGAAATTGATCCCAATCAAAAAGAGGTCCAAGTCAGCTTCAACTTGGGTTATTCTGAAGGTGGTTTTTCTCAAGTAAACCCTGAAATGAACTCACTTTTTCTACAACTCATTCATAAAATGAAAGAAAAGTGGATCGATCCTATCTCGGACTATTGGGTAATAGATCTTTTTGGAGGGGACGGAAACATTGGAAAAAATTTTTTACCGAAAGCTGTATTCTCAATAGATTCATTCAATCTCACTCATAAAAAATCAAATAAAAACAACAACTTATCCTTCATTCAGGATGATCTATATAAAACTGATAACTTCTATAAATGGCAAAATTTTATTTTCAGTAAAGTCGATGTGGCAATAAAACCTGTACTTATTTTGGATCCACCTCGATCAGGATTTAATTTGTTAAATAATTGGGTGAAAACCTATGATCCTGTTTTTATATTTTATATCAGTTGTAATTTTCATACCCTAGTTCGCGACTTGGATAATCTTAAAAATTATCAAATCGTAGAATTTTTGGTAATAGATTTTTTTCCATCTACCTACCATTTCGAAACATTAATTATTTTAAGAAAAACTATTTAAATTCTTTATTATTTTGCATAGAATATAGATGAGGGATAAAAGCTATGAAATTTTCTATATTTATATTAACATCGTTTTTGCTTTGTTCTTGTGCCTCAACAGAAAGCTCGTCTAAAATTGAAAAAGCTGAAATTTACTATAACCAAGGCACCTCATATTTAATCGATAAACAATACACTTCAGCGCTTGATTATCTTTTAAAAGCTCAGGAATTAAATCCGAAAGAGCCAAAAATTTTAACCAATTTAGGCATGGCCTATTTTTTCAAAGGGCAAGAAGATCAAGCACGTAAACTTTTTTTAAAAGCCCTAGATTATGATCCTAAATACTCAGATGCAAGAAATAATTTAGCCTCACTTTATGTTCGCCAAAAAAAATACATAGATGCCGAACGAGAATACAAAGTTGTGGCAGAAGATTTAGTTTATCCCAATCAATTTAGAACTTATTACAATTTAGGCTATATTTTTTATATCAAGTCTGATTTTAAAATAGCTAAATCCTATCTTTTAAGATCAATCCAAGAAAATGAAAATCACTGTCCAGCTCACTTTCTTTTAGGTGAAATCTATTTAAAGCAACATGAATATAAAGAGGCATATAATAAATATTTAGATGCTTCTAAAGGTACCTGTTTTAATGATCCCGCACCTCATTATTATCAAGCAATAGCATTAGAAAAAAATGGGGAATACGAAAAAGCACTGAAAAAATTAAGTGAAATGACTGAAAAATTTAAAAAAAGTGAATACTCGTCTTTAGTGAACAAAGAAATTAATAAGATACAAGAACTACAACAACAAAACGAAAATAGAGAAACTGAAAAAAATTTTTAAACTATGAAAATTGGCGATATTTTAAAACAAGAACGTGAAAAGAAAAAAATCAGTATAGAAGCAATCTCCTATACCACCAAAATCAGTGTCTCTATTTTAAAAGAGATTGAAAAAAATAATCTAAGCAAAATTCCAAGCAAACCATATGCAAAAGGCTTTATTAAGTCTTATGCTTTAGCTTTAGGTTTAAATGTTGAAGAGATTTTAAAGATTTTTGAAAATGATTATAAAGAGGTAAAAAAAGATCAATTTAAAACTCAAATTGAAGCCTATTTACCCACTTCAGGTGAAACAATTTCCAATGATGAGATTAGAAAAAGTTCCCCAGGCAAACAGGAAGCGCACAAAATCACTATCATCTTTATTGGTGCAGCACTAGTTGCTCTCTTCATACTCTCAATTATTGTATTTATAGGAATCAAATCTTATAAAAAACAAAAAGAGGTAGAAATCATTAAGAAAAGTGCTCCTATAGAACCAGCTCCTAAAAAAGAAGATAACGTTCCAATTATGATGACTCCTTCGCCAAACGAAGTAGAGGATATGACTGTTCCAATCGCGCCAGTAACTCCAACAGTTGAACAACAATTATCTGTAGCTTCTGTAATAAAAGCAACACCCGTACCAACCGCAACACCAAAAGTAACTCCGTCAGCAAAAGTTGAACCAACTGCCAAGCCCAAAATACTAGCTACACCAACACCAAAAGCTGATCCGACGGAAAAACCAAAACCTACACCTACAGCAAAAATAGAACCAACACCCCCACCTAAATCATCACCAGGACCCAAAGTCGATTCCGGAACTTCGACTGAAGCAAATATGAAATTTGATATTGCCGAAAGTTCGCCGGAAGAGAATGATCCTGCAATCTTACCTACCAACATTAAATATGCAGTTGTTCCTAATAAACAAAATGTTTTCATTACTGCAATTAAAGGTGATACTTGGTTAACTTATAAAAATGGTTCCGATCCTGTTAAATCATTTACCTTAAGACAAGGACGTTTTATTTTAATCAGAGGTGATGAAATCAGAGTCTATTTAGGTAATGTTAATGTAACTAAAATTTTCTATAATAGTAAGCTGGTAAAGTTTGAAGCTAAAAGTGGAATTAAAAGTCTAGTTTTTCCACAAGAAAATGCAAGCAAATATAAACTTCCGCTTTTCTTATTTGATAAAACCACAGGTCAAATTACTACAAACGAATAAGTTTATTTTTTAAGCTACCCACTCTAACTTCTGAAAGAGTCTAACACTCACAACACCTAGAAGAAAAGTTGGTAAAAAAACAGCCACCGTTGTTGGAATCTTGCCACTACGTGCAATACTTACTAATCCAAAAAATAATCCATAATAGATAGCTAAAATAAGAATAATCAGCAGTGAGTTGGTAGAAGATTTCCCTCTACTTTTTTGAATTCCAAGACTAAAACCCAAAAGAATAAATATCAAACAAACAATAGGGTTATTAATTCTACTCCAAAACTCTAATTGTGTTCGATTAAAATCTTTTGGAGACATGACTTTTGCTCTTTTCTCTGGCGACTCTTTTAATATTTTCCATAACTCTTTACTGGTTTTTGTACTATCTTTAGATCCAAACTCGGTTTGAATTTGAGCTGTAGTAACAGGAAATTCATACTCGTTAAAAATAATTTTTTCCAAATCGTTTTTATCTTTATGTACATTAATTAAATTTCCGTTTTTTAAATTTAACTTAATATTAGCAGCACCAAATTTATTCTCATTATTTTTGATAAACTCACCCTCTTTTGCCATAATAATTTTTTCTTCCTCATCATCACTATCTGCAATATGAATATAGACCTCTTTTAGATAATTTCCTTTGTTTTTTACCTCATTAGCAAAGAGTGTAACGTAAGGAATATCTGTATAAAACTGTTGAGGTTTAATATCTGATAAAATCCCTTTAGATGTTAAAATAGTAATAATTCTTTTGAAGTCCTTATTGGCATTTGGAACAAGGTTTAAATTAAGTGCAAACACCACCATAGCAATAACAATTCCCATAACCAGAAATGGAAAAAAAAGTTTCAATTTAGATAGACCAATTGCCCGCATAACCATAATTTCACTATCAGCACTCATCCGCGTTAGACAGTAAATCGATGAAAATAACGCAGAGAGGGGTATACTCATTGGTAAAAATGAAATCGAAGTACTTCCAATTAATTCTACAATAATTGCAACAGCCACTCCTTTATTAATGACCAACTTAGTTA
Source organism: Bacteriovoracaceae bacterium (assembly GCA_046328975.1). Lineage (GTDB taxonomy): Bacteria > Bdellovibrionota > Bacteriovoracia > Bacteriovoracales > Bacteriovoracaceae > JAXLVO01. The sequence goes on from JAXLVO010000003.1 coordinate 67,405, forward strand.
TTGTGATTAATTGAAAGGTCAAAAGAAATACAACAAAAAAGAGCGTACTCATTAAAAATGGCGGAATAAAATTAATCGATAAATATCTAAAAATTATTTTGAACATATCTGTTTTATGATAAGTAATTACCTTGATTAAGATTATTACATATATTTTGTTTTTTAAGGAGAATTAATATGATCGAATTTAGCTATTCCACAAATGGTGAAGTGCAAAACGATGTTGAGTGGGTGCTTAGTGGTGTCTGGAGTGGAAAAAATTTACCAATCAATAAAAAATTCAACGAACCTTTTTCTAAACTTAATGCTGCTAAAAATTTTACTGGAGAAAAAGGTGACCTTTTCTCTTTCTCATTAAACACACATACTTTAGTAGGTCTACTAGGCTTGGGTGATAAAACTAAATTAAAACCAGAAGATCTTCGCAGAGTTGCTGCTAAAGTTTTTAAAGGTATCCTAGCTAAAAAATTCAAAAAAATTGCGGTTGATTTTCACTCATTTGAAATTGCTAAAGATCCAGTAGTAACAGCTAAAATTTTAGGCGAAGCTTTCATACTATCTGCTTACGTTTTTGATAAATATAAATCGGAAAAGAAAAAAGTGGTTCTGCCTGAAATCTGTTTTATCGTGAAAGGTAAAAATGTTCAGAAAAAAATTGAAGAGACTTTAGCTAAAGTTCAAATTGTTACTGAGGGTGTAGCATTCGCTAGAACTATTATCAATGAACCACCCAATATTTTAAATTCACTGACATTAGCTAGTACCGTTGAAAAAGATATTAAAACGGTTACGAAAGGTTCAAGCACAGTTAAAATCAAAATTTTAAATAAGCAGCAGATTCAAAAAGAGCGAATGAATCTTCTACTCTCAGTTAACAAAGGTTCCGCTTTTGAACCACGAGTGGTTCACTTAACTTACACGCCCAAAAAGAAACCAACTAAACATGTGGTTCTCGTTGGTAAAGGTTTAACGTTCGATTCTGGTGGTTACAGTTTAAAAAGTGGAACAGGTATGATGAACATGAAGTTCGACATGGCCGGAGCTGCTACCATGTATGCTGCTTTTAGAAATGCTGTTCTTTTAAAATCACCTTATAAAATTACCTGCCTCCTTGGAATCACGGATAATATGATTTCATCGCGAGCAACAACCCCAGATTCAATTATAACTGGTAGAAATGGTAAGACCGTTGAGATTCTTAACACAGATGCTGAGGGTAGATTAGTTTTAGGTGACGTGCTTGATTATGGTTGTGAACAAGAGCCAGACGAAATTATCGATGCGGCTACCTTAACTGGAGCCTGTGTAGCTGCACTTGGTGCTGAAGTGTGCGGAGTTATGGGTAACAATCAAAAACTGATTGATAGAATTAAAGCCTCTGCTCAAGCTGAAAGCGAATATATCTGGCAACTTCCTCTGATTGATGAACACAGAAACGATATTAAATCGACTGTAGCTGATATTAAAAATATTGGCTCAGGAAATGCTGGCGCTCAAAAGGGTGCTGTTTTCTTAGAAGAGTTCATCAAAAAAGATAAGGGAATTGCTTGGGCCCACTTAGATATTGCTGGAGTTGGGGATTCTCAAAGCCATCTACCCTACTGTCCAGAAAAAGGGGCTTCTGGAGTGATGATTAGAACAGTTACTAACTACTTAACCCATTGAAATTAAGTAATATAGATCTGTAATTGTTTCAGGCTCTCTTTAGATGCATTTCGCAATAAGGTAATGGTGTGCAGTTATGATTTATACTTTTACTAGCACTTCATCGACTGAGTCCAAATTTTTATCTCCGCTCAATGATCTCATTGGAGAAAAGCTCTTTTTATTTCATGACAATACTCAAACGGAAATTACCCGCAAAGAGATGAACGGGGCTTTCACTTTTGTCACTGAAAAAAACGGTAGTAGATACGGGGTCATTTACAATGATTTTAAGGTAAATGGCGGTGGATTTGGTAAAGAAAACTCTAATAGAATGTGCGCTTTTATTGAGTGGCTCAATAAAGAGAGTTTACCCCTAGTTTTTATGATTAACTCTATGGGAGTTAAAATCACTGAAGGTAGATCGGTTTTTCCATTTGCATTCAAAACTGTTCCTGTTTTAAAAAATTTTTAACAAATAACCTACTTATAACTATCGCTAGCGGTAGCTGTTTAGGAATTGGGGCACTTATCTTCGCAGCCGGTGACTATAAAATCGCCATAAAAGATGAATCAAAAATTAATTTAACTGGCCAGAAGTTTTTTAAACTTTTCTTTGGTGAACAGACCGATTTCATGCAGTACTCTTCAGGTGAAAGAATGTTTCATAAGACTCAAGTGGTTGATGAGATTTGTGAGGAGTAAAGAGACCGCTTATAGAAAAACAGTTGAGTTACTCACACGTGATTTTAAAAACGGTAGCGCTAATTTACCGACTACTTATTGTGATAGTGGCATTGAGCTCTTTCCGCAAATGCATGAGAGTATTAAAACCATTCTAGCCATTAAAGATAATAAACTTTTTGGACTCTTTCTTAATCCTCCTAATCGCCCTAATATGCTTACTGTAAATTCGATTAAACGTTTTAATAAAGCCATTAAGATCTTTAAAAAACCCAACTACCACTACTTTCTGGTGGATACACCTGGAGCTGATCCAAGAATCGAAGAGAATGACAAAAATATTATTGGTGAACTACTCAATATGAGTATGGAGATCATCGACTATCCTTATCCTAAAAAAGGTTTAATTGTTGGTCGCTGTTTTGGTGGAGCTTCCATTTTTTCGTTTCCATGTGCTTTTGGTGGTGAAAAAACCTGGTTACTACCTAACGCCAACATTGGAATTATGAGCAACAACATTATCTCTCAACTTTTAAGTAAGTCACCACGACTGTTTGATGAGTGGAAAACCAATATTAAAAATGAAAATAGTACCTTTGATGACCTTCAGGAACTATCTATGGTTGATAGCTTGGTTAATATTGCTCAAATTCCCGGACTAATTAAAAAATATCTAGAAGATGCCTATGTAGTTATCTATCCTGACGACATTTATTTTTTTAATAAAGAGCCACTAATTACTGAAACAAATATATTGGCATAAATGGACAGGTTTTTATGGATCAAAAAAATATTGATATTATTAAAACCTGTTTAAATAAGGCTGGTCTAACTGATTTACCAACTAATCCTAATCAAAACCTAAGTGATTATGGAATGGATAGCCTCCTTATGGTTTTAACATTAGCTGAAATAGAAAAATATTTGAATAAGAATATTCCCGTTACTAATTTCAATCAGAACAACTTTGCTACCATTAATTCGATTATTGTTTTTCTGAAAAAAGAGAATCTGTTATGAAGATCTTAATTACTGGTGGGAATTCTGAGATTGCTAAAGCCATTGTAAAACATAGGTCCCAAATGGGTGATACTTGCATAGTTACTGGCTCAACTGTCGAAAGTCTAAAAAAATGTGAAAAAGAGTACACTAAAGACGGAATTCCTTTTACAGGAATTGTTTTTAACTTCAATGAACCAACTATTACTATGAACGACTTTGATGCTGTTATTTTAAATGCAGCTTCTAAACAACGTAAATTAAAACAACTGCATGAACTGCCTGATGATGTTTTAGAGCAAGCTATTACTGGTGATTTACTAGGAAATATAAAACTAGTTAAAGCGCTACTCCCTCATATGATCAATCAAAATTTTGGTCGTATTATTTTTGTTTCTAGCCTCTCTTCGCAAATTGGAACTAGCCTCTATGCTGGTTATATTGCGGCTAAATCTGGCATGGAAGGTGTCGTAAGAAATTTGGCGGTTGAATATAGTAAATATAATATTCTTTCCAATTCAATTAGACTGGGGTTAATTAAAACTAATCGAAATCGTGCCGTTTGGAAAAGGGACTCTTATCAGAAGAGTGTTTCCAATATTGTGTTACAAAAACGTATGGGAGAACCCAGTGATATTAATCCGGCCATCGATCTTTTTTTAAGTGAAAATTTATATACCACAGGAAGTGCTCTAGATTTAGCTGGTGGCTTACCTCTTCCCAATAGCTCGGAGATGGCGTAAGTGACACTCATTAAACCTGCCAATCCAGTTTATATCTTAGGACCATCACTCTATCTTCCACCTAAAGTTGTAACTAATGATGAACTTATCACTTGGATGAACGCAAGTTTTAGACCCTCTTGGATTGAAAAACGAACGGGCATTAATACACGCCACTGGGTAACTCCGGAAGTTGCCTGCAGTGATCTCGCCACCTATGCCGCCAATAATCTTTTTGAATTAAAAAAAATTGATCCGTGCAGAATTGGTGTACTTAATCTTGCCACCACTTCAGGTGATTATATTGCACCACCGACTGCTCCCCTAGTTCAGCACAAATTAGGTCTTAATGAAGTTGGCTCATATGATTTAAGTGCAGCTTGTGCTGGTTTTATTTCGGGGCTTTTAACCTCACAAGGGCTCTTAAACTCCATTGATAAAGATATCCTATTAATCGCCAGCGAAATTAGATCTAAATTTTTAAATCATCAAGAGTTTCAAACTAGCGTACTTTTTGGTGATGGTGCTGCAGCCGTTATGTTGAGTAAACAGAGTAATGGTGCTGATTTTAAATTAATCGCCGGCAATATGTTAACTGATGGTAGTGTCGCCGATATTATCTCGATTCCAACCGGTGGTTCAAAAAATCCCACTCACTTAAATTTAGATGGTATTCATACTTTAAAAATGCGCCAAGGTGCTGAGCTCTTTGTTAAGGCACTTGAAGGTATGTATAAGAGTAGTGAAATGTTATTACAGAGTTTAAATTTAACAATCAATGATATCGATTATATTGTCCCACACCAGGCTAATTTACACATGATTGAAGGCCTCGTTAGAAAATTTAATTTTCCCATGGAACGAGTAGTTCAAACAGTAAAAAAATGGGGAAATACTTCTGGTGCAAGTGTAGGTATGGCCCTACATGAACTTAAATTTTCTGGTAACTTTGACTTAAAAGCTGGGAATAAAATTTTACTTATTTCAGCTGGTGGTGGTGGTCTTGCGGCTAACGCTGTTCTCGAAGCTTTAAATTAGCGCTCTTAATTGGTTCACATCAATTTTGCCATTTTCGTTTAGTGGAAAACTGGTCACTTTTTTAATTTTTTTAGGTCGATATTTTTCTTGAAGTGGTAAGAGATACTCTTTTTTAAAATCCTCTTCAGAGAGGTCACCAATATAAGCTAGCGCTATTTGTTGACCATAAAGTGGATCAAGACAGGCGAAAACTTTAATTTTAATTGAACTATTTTTTAAGGCTTTTGCAATAAGCTCTTCGATAAAGTTAATATTGATTTTTTCACCACTGACTTTAATCTGGTCATCCATTCTTCCTGTGATATAGATCACACCATTTTGAATGGTTGCCAGATCTTGAGTATAGAGCCAACCACTTTGAATTTTATTTTTATCAGGATTAACATAACCAAGCATGACCTGTTTGCCAGAAAAGAGTAACTCATTCTCATCAGTCAATTTGAAGGTAAGGCCTTTTACTGCAGTACCAACAGCGCCTTTAAAAAAATCGGGATGTTTGGAACTCAGTGAGAGTGCGCGTGGTGAAAGTTCAGTCTGACCATAATTATTATAGATGGTAGCCGCTTGAAAAAATTGCGAAAGTTGCACTCTTAAAGCAATATCCAGTGGAGCGCCCGCTGAAATAACATGGGTAATTTTTTTTGCCTTTTCACTGTTTAATATTTTTAATAATGCTGATAAATGAGAGGAACACCACTGACCATATCAATAGACTGAGTGTCTACAAGGTTTTTCACTTTTCCAAATGGTCGGCTAAATAGGATGTTTTGCCCAAGATAAGCGCCGGCAGTAACTGTCCTAATAACCCAAAAGAGTATGAGAGTGGTAAAGAGGACTTGCGATGATATCGAATTAAAATTTAATGATTCAATGACAGCTTCACTGTTGCGCACAATATTGGTGAGTGATAACTGTACTGCCTTCGGTATACCCGATGAACCAGAAGTTAACAGAATTAATTTACAATCGGTATGGAGACCAAACTGTTCAATATCTCTTTACCGTTGCCAACTCCTCTGGTGAGGTTTTTTCAGAGGAGACTAAAATTTTGGAACTACTATTATTTAACGCAGCTAAGAATTTCACGATAAAATCAATAGTATAATTACCGACCAGCCACTCAAGTTGATTTCCGCTTCTTTTTAATTTTTCACTCTCATCCTTAACCATACTGCTAAGCTGTTCATAGGTGTAATTTTGACCATTTAAATGAATTGCTATTGCCTGAGGCGATTTATTTGATAACATCAAATAATTATGAATTTAGTTAAACCGTTTATCAACATAAAGATTTTGGGAGCAGCTACAGCTCTGCCTAAAGTTACTCCACTGACCAATTTAGACATTTTTAATCTTCACCCATTAACTAAATTATTACCTGATCTGGTTAAAAATAGACTCGCTCAAAGTATTGTAAGTCAGTATGGTTACACTCAACGCTATATGATTCGAACTCCAGGAAAATTGGTCAATGAAATTGAAGCTTCAAGTGAAACGCTAGCTAAAGAGTGTGTACAGAATGCTTTTAAGCAGGCTTCAAAAAATATCGATTTTTTTATTCATGGAACGACAACTACTACTCGCTATAGTGGTTCACAAGCCACCGCCGTTCTCCATACTATTAATCAAAAATCACCGGCGATAGAAATGAAAGCTGGATGCTCTACTTCGCTAGCTTCACTTTATATGGGCATAAGTACACTCGCCCTTGGTCACAAAAATGTTATGGTTAATTGTGCTGAGACACTATCGAAACTAGTTAATCCGACAGTTAAAGAGACTTGGTTTGGACTAGCCGACGCAAGTGCAGCACTCTGGTTGGAAAAAAGTGAACAAGAAACTCAATCTGACTTCAAAGTGCTTGGAATGATTTTTGGAACTAATGGCGAACATGTTGATATGTACACAACCCAAGGTAAATTGCCACCGAATCAAAAAGATATGGATGAATTTGGTTACACCCTTTCGGGTAATGGATCAAAGTTAAAAAGCTTAGCTCAAGAGCATTATAAGTTAATGTTTAGTGAGTTTAAAAAAGAGTTTGGTAGTGAACTAGAAAATATTAGTTATGTTATTCCTCATCAGGTTAACTTTTCGCTGGTTAAAAATATTATTAAAAAAAATTTCAACCTACCCAATGCCACCATTTTAAGAGATAGTGACCAAATTGGAAATGTGGGTGGCTCTTCTGTTTTATTTACCCTAGTTCAATCGATTCAAAAAAAGAGTTTTAAAAAAGGTGATAAAATTTTACTCATGAGTGTAGGTGGTGGACTTACCTATTGTATGCAATTATGGGAAAAAGTCTAAATTATGCAAAAAGTAATTCGTCCTCTAATATTTTTTTTAACCTCTATTCAGTATATCCGCTTTGTTTTTCAAACGATTTTTTATAAAAGCTGTTATCAAAAAAATTGGACCAAAACCTATAAATTGCTTAAACAATCGACTTTTTGGCAAAACAAAATTGGAACTGAATTAACTGATAATAAAGTTACCTACTATAGCGATTATGAAAAAATACTAAATGAATCTTTTGCACTAAAAACCAATCTTCTCAACAATGAAAAGATACTATATTGGTCGCAAAGTTCTGGCACAACTGGTGCCAAAAAATCTTTTCCCATCACCGCTAGCTTTAAAAAACAGTTTCAAATCACCACTCCACCATTACTCTTTAATGTGTTACGAAACTTTAAAAATTTTTTAAAGTTTCCAGTGCTTTATTTAGCGGATACAAATCCAGTTGAAATGAGTCCGGCTGGCATTGGTATTGGATTAATTAGTAATTATAACTACCGCAATATTCCTAAACTTTTAAAACAAAAATATGTTTTACCTGAGCAGGTACTGGCTAATGTTCAGACCTTTAAAACTTATGCTCACCTTTATGCGGTGGCAAGCCCCATGTCGGGTATTTTTGCCGTTACCCCACTGGCAATCGAAACACTTATTAAACGAACACTTAAAGATTGGCCCAATGTCATTTCTCAACTGCAAGATGAAAAATTTTGGCAACAAAATTCCAATCTACCTATGCCTACTATATCTGCTCAAAGATTAGCATTTTTAAAAAATTTAAAACCTAAAACCTTAAAAGATATTTGGCCTGAACTCGATTTTATCTGCTGTTGGAAAACCTCTGTCTGTTTTTATCAATGGCAAAATATCAAAGAAGAGGTGGGAAATATTGTTAATATCGATGCCACCTATTCAGCTAGCGAGGGATGGTTTAACGTTCCATTTGCTAACCCTAATAAAAATGGTGGTGTTATTCATCCTAATGCTGTTCTTTTGGAATTTTTGCCGGAACAGCATGACCCAAACCATATTGAAAAGCAATTATTAAAACCTTGGGAAATTGAAGCTGGAAAAAAATATATCATTCACCTGACTAACGTCATGGGACTAGTTCGATATAATCTCCACGATGTGGTTTTATGTTCTGGAAAATTTTTTAATGCTCCCATCGTAGAATTTCTCTACAAGAGTAGTTCTCAAATTAGTTTAGGACTTTTTACCATTGGCGAGAATGAACTATTAGAGGCTCTAAATATTCAAAAAATTACAACGAGTAATCTTATTTTTGCACCTGATGAGATTGGAAAAAATATCTGTATTTATAGCTCAAATTCACAAGTTGATTGGGAGAACGCTGTTACCAAAATCGACCAATACTTAGTAACTATTAATGATAGTTATAGAGTTTATAAATTAAAAAATGATATTAAGGTAAAATACAAAATAGTTGCTGAGGATTTAATTCCAAAACCTTTACACAACCAAACTAAACCTAAATTCTTATACCAGAATATTCCATTCTAGAAATAGTAGGATAATGAAACACGAGTTAATAAATCATCCAGATTTAAAACACCGTTTTTAGTTCCAGCACTTGTACTACTTGGACTTGTAAAATTCAAACTAGTATCACTTAATCCAACTACACCATCAACTGAAATTGCACCAAATATAAGACTAGCTCCTGCATTTACGCTGGTAGTATTATTCATACTTTTTTTCTTTTTAACTACACCATTACCATAACTGTTAGTTGTGCTACTAAATAGGTTTTGTGTAACTGAACCTCTTAATGTCAGCCAAGTTAGGGCTGGAGCCTCTAATCCAAAAGTGAGAGGTAACATCCACTGATCAAGCGCATTTGGAGAAGTTGACTTTAATTCGTTTTGATATATTTTAAGAGTAGCATCCATAAAAACTTTGGCTTTATTACTTAACTCCATAATGTGACCAGCACCTACTTGCAAAGTTTCTTCTTTATACTCTTTTTTAGCTCCACTTGCCTTATAGTCGAAACCTCGTCTATTTAATTCAGCAAAGATTTATACTTGAAGAGAGAAAGTAGTTTCCTCCAACTGTTAAATTAAGTTTTCCATCATAATTAGCAGATTTATCTGTTTGAATACTTCCATTTGATTCGTCTCTAATACCGATATTGAGATAAGCAGCATACTGATTTTGAACTATTCCAACTCTACCTCCAGCGGTGTTTTGAGTCCTATCCACAGTAACAGATAGTGCATTATTATCATTTACTTCATCTTGATTATTAGAAAAATAGATATCTACTCCCCATTCAAATCCAGCATCTCCCCCAAAAAAAAGATCCACTCTGTTATCTTGTTCTAAAAGCCCATTAGTAGTACCTTCAGCAGTTTTACGAAGAGTATTTGCACGGGCGTCTTCATTACCAAGATAAACACCATAATTAAAATAGCCCCATTTTTTAAACAACCCACCTTCAGCTTTTGGACTTGTAGTTGAATCAGTGTTGTTGGTAGTATCACTACCCCATTCAGTAATTATAAAATTGGTGTATTCATTCATTAGACCGGGATTTTTAAATACACTTCGAGAATCTAAAATATAGTTTGATCCAGTAGCTGAATTTTGACTTAATGACTCAAGTCGAGCTTTGGAAGCAAAAAGATTCCCACATAATAAGAAAAATAGTAGATATTTCATTTTATTACTCCGTAACATCAAAGAATTGCTGATTAGCTAAAACCGATCTTCCCAAGAATGAGATTTTATTGGAATCTAAATCAATTTTTTTATGTTGTAAAAACTTTGGTAACAAAGGTGCATCACACCCGATAAATCGTATATTTTTAAAATCTTTCAATTCTGATTTTTGAAAAAACTGATCACTGCCATGAAAGTAGGATGATTTTTGATCACTAACAATAATACTCTCTTCTAATTTTTTATTAACCAGTTTAGGAAAAATCTTAAAGAGACTTCGTTTTAATTGATGAATCTGTCTTCCTACAGCTTCTACATCTGAATCCTCTTCTGCTAAAAAAGAGAAGAAACTAAACTCCTGTGTCTGCGTAAATGCATTAAAAGGTTTAAATTCTCCAATAAAATGGCCAAGGTCATAAGTTAAACTTTTAGGAATAAAAATAGTATCTGTTGATTCCGTAATTGCCATATCTGATTTCACACTAAAATTAACAATAAATCCAAATGGTCGCTTGGTACTTTGGCAAAAATCTATAAACGGTTGTAAAAAATCTTGCTTATTACTTAATAGACTTAATAATAAAAATGGCTGTTTTCCCCAAATCAATTTATGGCATTTTATTTTATTACCGTTAACAAAAACAACTTCCCAAAAATCAGCTTGTCTGACAATAGTTTGAATTTTTAAAGTAATAAAATCATTTTTCTGTTTTTCAAAAAAATCTTTTAACTCTTGAGTTAGCAGGAGATCTTTAACATCTAAATCTAGTTTTTTTTGAGTAAAAAACTCTTCACCGTCTAAAACTTTTTCGGGCTTTTTCCTACCTCCAAAACTGTGAAAATCAGAATCTTTATAAAATTTCACATCTGATTTGAATTCAAAATCAGCTGATATCATATCGGGAAAATAGTTTTTTACAATTTCAATGTTTTCATTACCACGCAAAACACTTGGCCCATTTGGAATCAGATTCTCTAGCTCTAAACTCTCCTCCAAGCAGAGGTTGGATGACGGCTCAAGCTTAATTAAATCTTTGAAAAATGTAAGAGCAAAAAGATCATTTCCCACTACAAAATTTTCGTACTCTTTAAGGTAAGTAGTTTGAGATTCAGCATGACTCTTTTTCTTTAAATGAGAAAATAACATATTATCTTATCACCAGTTTATCGCCTTCTCGAATCGGGCGCATGTTTAAAATTTCACTATTAGATTTTATAATATTATTGAGTGATACACCTGTTTTATTACTAACATCCCAGAGCGTATCACCTTTTCTAACTAAATAGAACTCTTTAGGGTCAGTCACCTTCGTTCCTTTCTTCATCGCAACTTGAATGCGATTACGATAATCTTTTTTTCGTAAAATACTACGTCTAGGGAGATCGTAAAGATCCGCGTACATTGGATCTTTTATACTTTGACCATTTCTAAATGGCAATAAAAGAACCGTTCCCTTTTTTAGCGTCTGTTTTTTATCACCATTTTCTGCTTTATTTATGTTAAACAGAATTTCTTCCGGAATTTTAAAATGTTTAGCTACTGAATGGTATGTCTGTTTCGAACTAGTGACTTCATAAGTTTGATACATTTGTGCTGTGAAATCTTGATTTTTACAACACTCATCCCAAGTTGCCTTAACTCCAGGTGGAACTCTTAATTTATAAGTTGCAAGATGTGGTGGCGTTTGCCATCTAAGTAACTCTGGATTTAGTCTAAAAATTTCATCCGATTCAACATTTAAAGCCTCAGCTATACTAAATAGATCTGAATTAGCTTTAACATCAATTTCGTCAAAATCTAGTGGTTCACTAAATTTAATATCTTCTAATCCAAATACGTCTAAATTTTTTCCAATAATAGCTAATGCCATAATTTTTAGGAACATAGTTTCTGGTTTCGAATTTTAAAAATTTCTTTTCACTAATGGCTAAAAATTTTCTGTCGAATATTTTTTAATTGCTCTACCTACTTTTCCTTCACCTGCATTATATCCAGCAGCAGCTAACTCCCATGAACCAAAAAGTTCATAAAAGAGATTTTAAATAGTTTGAAGCTGCAATGGTTGATTTAAATGGATCGCGTCTTTCATCGACATAGAAATTAATATCTAAACCAAATTTTTTTCCAGTAAAAGACATAAACTGCCAAGGACCTACAGCTGAAGCATGTGATTTGGCATTATTTTGAAACCCTGATTCTGCCATTGCTAGAAAAATTAAATCACGTGGAAGACCATTAATTTCTAAAATCTGCCCATAAGTTGGTGCATAAATTCCTGATCGTTCAGAATAACGAATAAAATAGTCTTTCCCTTTATTTAAAAAGTAATTAAGCCATTTTTTTACCTGTTTATTATAAACAACTGGAATATCAAAGTAGTAATTATTTAATTTTAACTCTTCAGCATCTTTTAAAAAATAGACATCTTTGTTGTCTTGTTCATGAGCCTCAATTTTAGCTGCACCATTAATAGTTTTACTTTTAGTATCCCCATTATCATTTCCCTCTAAACCATTTAGTCCAGATTCATTATTTTTAAGTCCAAGTAGATGGAGTTTAGTAATGCCACGCACATCATTAGATTTAACTGATTTTTGATTAAAATCATTATTCTCTTTAGTGGTAGAGCAGGATACACAAATTAACATTAGTAGTAAAACAGCGTTCTTTTTTAACATTATCTTCCTCTTCACTAAACCTGACGGGTAGCTTTGACATATTTTCTACACTATATTTTCATATTTTTTTATTAATATATCAACCTAATATTTTTTTATGTTATGGTAATATCTATGAAAATATTTTGGATAATTATTTCATTTTACGTTGTTTTCATTAGTTACACTTTGGCAAAAGTTGACCCTCCTAATTTTGATTTTAATATTCAAACATTTTCTGATTTTTACCCGACAAAAGATCTTGCCTCAATTGAGGCAAAGTATGGCAAGGTGATTAGTTGAGAAGAAAGGTGAATATATAACCTACCAATATAAAATCAAACATTCACGATATGTTTTTCAATTTTTGTTCAATTTAATCAAAACAGTGTGGTTGATTTTTTTGCTAATCTACCAACCTATTTTCTTCATGATGTTTTATCAATCACTGATAAATCAACTAGGGAAACAAAAGTTATTTAAGAAAAGAAAGAAAGCGCTGTTTATATTTGGGAAAAAGATAATTTGAAACATATCTACAATGGAACTTGTACTATTACATGTTTTCCGGTTTTCTACTCTGTAATTGATTTAAACAAAGAGAACTCTGATAAAAAAATTTAAATCCATTCTCTCTAAACAATCCAAATTAAAAGACTTAACAAAATAGTTTTTATATTTAATGGCGAATAAAAAACTATTCCACTACCTAAAATCATAATCATACAAAGAATTTGTCCCATACTAAGTGTATTATGAAAATAGTAACCCAACTGCTCGTCTGCTTCTCGATAAAACTCTATAATAAAACGAAACACACCATACATTAGTACAAAAAGCCCACTAATAATTCCATAAAATTTAACTTTTCTAGAGAGTAGTAATGTCCACAAAATAAGTGTGATTAAAAGTCCTTCAGAAAAACCTTCATAGAGTTGTGATGGATGGCGAGGTAACGGTCCACCCGTTGGAAAAAGTACCGCCCAAGGAACATTAGTTACATGCCCCCACAGTTCTCCATTAATAAAATTTCCCATTCTTCCAAAGAAAATTCCAGGCGGAGCAGAGAGTGCAACTGAATCGAAAACTTCAATAAAGTGAACATTGTTTTTTTTCGCAAAAAGAATAAGTCCAATGATGATTCCAACTAGTCCACCGTGAAAACTTAAACCACCCTGCCAAACTGAAAAAATTTCTGTTAAATGGTACTGGTAGTAGTCAAAATTATAAATAAATACATATGCTAGCCTTGCGCCAAAAAAGAGCCCAACTAACGCATAGGTTAAAAGTGAATCAACCTTACTCTCTTCGATATTAAAAAATTTTTTACGGGTTAATATTTTTAAAAGTTGGCCACCAACAACAAAACCCAACACATACATCAGTCCATACCAACGCACTTGAAGTGGGCCAAGTTGGAAAATTGTTGGATCTAGTTTATGTACATACATGGATTAAAAGTATTTCCGATTAATGGTCGATTGGCAATTATATTTGCCATTTACATCGCTTTGCATCTTTTCTTTATTCGTATTTTATAATTAAAGAACACTCAAATGAATCAATTTTCTATAGATGACATTAAGGCTTGTCTTCCATTACTGCAATTTATTGCGGATAGAAGTGAAATTCTAACAGAATTAACGAATGAAGATCGGATTGCACTTTTAAAAGTTACTGGACAAATTTCTCGTCCAGATAAAAAAGAGATTGAAAAACGGCAGAAAGATGTTCGTATGTTTCGTCAGAAAACGGTGGTGGAACAGAACAGATTAAAACGGGCTCAAACAGGCATTAGAAGTGCAAGAGCCGCGACGGTTTTTTCAGCACCAGAACAGTTGAAAATTTCTAGCGATAAGCTTTATGCAGAAGCACCAGAATTAGATAGTCCTCGTAACTGTTACGTTTGCAAAACACTTTTTACCAAACTCCATTTTTTCTACGATACTATGTGCAAAGAGTGTGGAGATTTTAATTACTATAAACGCTTTCAATTAACCGATTTAACAGGGCAAGTAGCGTTGATTACCGGTTCGAGATTAAAGATTGGTTATTATGCAACGTTAATGATGTTAAGATCGGGTGCGACTGTAATTGCGACTACTCGTTTTCCAGTAGATTCAGCTTTAAGATATAGTAAAGAAGCTGACTTTGATGAGTGGAAAGATCGTCTCCATATTCATGGACTGGATCTTCGTCACATTCCTTCAGTCGAAATTTTTTGTAGTTATATTGAACAGAAATTTCCTCGTCTTGATATCATGATTAATAATGCGGCTCAGACGGTGAGACGACCTGCTGGTTTTTATAAACATATGATGGAAAATGAGTTACTGGATTTTCATCAAATTGATCCTAAAGCTCAAATCATTTTAAAAAATCATGAAGATTTTAAACGTCAGTTAGGCCAGTTTGGTGGTTATAACAATGGTAAAGAGACTTCATCTAAAGCTCCGGTAGCTTGGCATGGAGTTGAACCTGGAGTTGGAATTCGAGCTTCAGCTCAACTCTCGCAAATTCCTTATAGTTTTGATAATTCACTAGTGGCTGAAGAGGTTTTTCCCGAAGGAAAATTAGATGCTGATCTTCAACAAGTGGACTTACGAAAAACTAATAGTTGGCGCTTAAAATTAGGTGAAATAGAAACGTATGAGTTGTTAGAAGTTCAGTTAGTGAACTCTATCGCTCCATTTGTTTTATGTAACCATTTAATTGATATGATGAAACGTGATTACACCGGAAAAAAACATATTGTGAATGTCACGGCAATGGAAGGAAAATTTTATCGCTTCAAAAAAGAGGATCGCCATCCTCATACCAACATGGCAAAAGCTGCACTCAATATGATGACTCACACTGCGGCTAGTGATTTAGCCAAAAGTGGAATTTTCATGAATGCTGTGGACACGGGCTGGGTGACGGATGAAGATCCGGCTGAAATGTCACAGGAAAAACAGCGCGTGCATGACTTTCAACCACCGCTTGATATTGTCGATGGAGCCGCTCGAATTTGCGATCCATTTATTGATGGAATCAATTCCGGTAAACACTGGTGTGGCCAGTTCTTGAAAGATTATAAGCCAATTGATTGGTAACTCTTAATACCGCTCTTTAATTAAATAATTAATTAACGTAAATGCACCCTGAGATGAATACTTAAAGTTTGTCTGTAGACTCTGAAGGATGCCTAAAATCTGCTCTTTAGTTTGACCAGAAAAAGTATTGTTATTAGGTAGGTCCTGAGTGCTCTCATTTTTCACAATACGTTCAACGAAAACCATATTTTCTGCAATTTTTAAGATCATCTTCTTTTGTTCATTTCGATACGACTCTTTTAATCGCGACACAATTTCAGGAAACACTTTTGTGTAGTTGATCTGTTCACCTGGATGATCAAGCGAGTAGGCACCTAGAGTTGAAATCATGTGAGATCTGAAGTTTTTAGCATCTTCTTTAAGATTAATATTGGCCTCAAAATCTTTAAGAAAGTAGTCGTCGTGCTCTTCATATTGGCCTGTAATCTGATTTTTAATTTTCTCTTTTTTAATAAAACCATTCACGTTTTGAATATATTTTGCAATGTACTCTTCGTACGATCGCTCATCCACTAAACCGAGTGAATCTCTAAGCTCTTTATCAAAAACATCTAAAGCGTAATCTTTGAGCAGTGATAAAAAGCGTGGAGGATTATGGTAGTCACCATGAGGTGGAATATTTAAGAAATCAAACTCATTTTTACGCTCATTCATTTTTTCAAGGTAATTAATAACATCAATAAACGAAACTTGTTCAAGATCCGCTGCTAATTCATAGATAATCTGTTTTACTTCACGTGGTGAAATACCAAACTTACCTTCGTAGAGGTTATCATTTTCAAACTCGTTCATTATTTCATTAATACCGATTTTTAAGATCTGTTTTTCTTCTGAATTAAATTTATCCGAAACAAACCCATCGCGATATAAAAAGCATTTTTCTAATGGTGTTATATTATTGATAATGGTTCCAAGTTTTTTATTTTCGAAACTTTTGGATTGAGAAGGACGAAGTCTGGTCATTACTGCAAATAGCGATAATATTTCCAGTGCATGAGGTTCAAAATGTGTCTTGTTTTTCAAACTCTCGATCTGTTTATTGTAAATTTTCTCTTCATCTATAGCGTTTAATAAATACGGCACACGAATAAAATTGATTCTTGCTTTAAATGAATTGAAATCTGGATGTTGCTTGAAAGCTGCTATATGAATTTCATTAGAACTTCCAATGAAAAAGATATCTAGTTCAGTTAAAATCCCGTGAATGTTGATATTTTTAGTCTCCATTGTCATGAGAAGATATTTAAAAGTATCAAGCGGACGTTTTAATAAATCTGAAAACTCTAAAATTCCACGATTAGCTAAAACATTTTCCCCTTGCATCATAAATAGATTTAACGATTGTAAACTTGGAGGAAGATTGGAAAGCCTTCTGTCCATTGAAAATTGCTGAAGATTAGCATCAACATGTAATTGCGGTTCAATCGTTACAGCTGCAGTCGAATATCGTTTACTAATGGTGAAACGCTCTACTCTAATATGACGTAAAACTTCATGATAATTTCCATTATAATTTTTTAAAAGGGCATCATAGATCATCTTATTCTTTTTAGAAACATCTCCATGATACAGATATGATTTTTTAATTGTATCGAGCATTTGAGCATCTTTTTTAAAATACTCTTCGATTAACTGCTGACGATGTTTTTTGGGAATTAATAAAAAAGGATGGTCACGCAATTCTGAAGTTAAAATGGTACTAATATCTTTATCTTCAAGTTTTGCATAACTAGCGTGAATATTAGTGTTTTGCTTTTGGCCTAACCCTAAATTTCCTTTTACAAAAGAGTCGACTGGAAATATCCAGCTAAAAGTATAGAGTTTTCCTTCGTCGGTTAATGAATAGTCCTCACACGAAGACATGATTTTACGAATAAGACTAGATTTAGCAGAGCCATTAGGTCCAATTAAAAGAATAAACTTATTGCAAAATCCCTCTTCGGTAAAATTGATTAAATTTTGATAAATTTGCGATTGGGCTTTGGTTTGACCTTGCACAGCCGGAGATTCAAAGTTATCTATTAGAAAAAGCTTATAATTTTCTTTGTCGGTCTTTCCATAATAATTAAAAATATCTTTTAGATATACGTAAGTAGGTCGAAGTTCGCGTCTAGGATTTTTTTTAACCTGTTCTAGATATTCATTAAAATTTAAAATTTCGTTAAAAACATCATTTTCTTTGCTTGCTTCATCAATCCAGTTCATAATAAAACCTCAATAATATTATTTAAATTCTAACTACTTTATCATTCTTGATAAAGAGAAATATAAACTAAGTTGGATGGTCGGTTATAAAAAAAATTCTATCCTATCTTAAAGAAAATCTCCTCTACTACATACTAATTACTAGTGCTGGACTCTTTTTGTTTTTTTTTCTACCTAATCAACTCATACAGTTATCCAAAACCGAATACAAAACCGCTAACTTAAATGTTAGTAAAGTTAAAGAAGAGTATAGAATAATTAAAATTTTCGAAGCAGCTCTTCCACTTATTGAAAAACGGTGGCTGTTTGGTGACATTGAAGGTAATTTCAATAAAGGTAAATTTACCTGCCCAAGTGAAATTGGTGATTTTAAATCAATCGACGCAGATTATTTAAGGTGTAATCCTAACTATCTACAGTGTTTTTTTGAAAGCCAAACAGGAATTCTTCCTAACTTTGAAGTATTTTTTGAAAAAAATAAGTATCATATTTCAGCTAAACCTGTTTATAGCTCACCTAAAAGATATAACAAACTAAACCGCTTTTATAAATTAGTAAAATTTACTAACGAAAACCTACTAGAACTAACCTTAACCATCAATGAAATTCCAGGAAGTGAACTTAAAGTTTATCTAAAATCAGAATGTAATCAGAGCTACTTACCACAAAGAAAATATCTATATGGAATGAACGATTATTGGAATAATATTGGATCGAATATTTTTATCGATTCTCGACTTGTAACATTTCGTGATTTAACTGATTGGATTGACTATGGCGGCGGAGGTAGTGAAACAGATGTCACTATCCCAACTGATTCAACTCAACTTGCTTCATACGCCTATGGAATAAAACCTGACTCAATGAGAAAGTATTGTGCTTTTAGGAGCAAACAACTTCTCACCTCCTATTTATTTGATGCAGCTACTTTTTACCCACAAGATTTAGAAAACCCTCAAGCCGCTGACATCCGAAATTCACCATACCCATTTAGCATAAAAACACAGGATGTATTTTTACATAAAGTTCAAAAAAATCCTGATGAACCTATAACTGAAAAAGAGTGCAACAGTGTTTACATTCAAGAATGTTTAAAAATTTCACCTTATAAATATTTCTTTCCTTATGCCAGCAGTTGGATAGAAGTTCATGAATCGATGGGAGGACCTTTCGAATATCTTTATAACCCTATTGAAAAAAATTTATCAATTAAAGCTTCTAGTTATTATTTTAATAAGATAAGTCCATTTCATCATTTAGGATTACGTCTTAAATGGGATGAAAATGGTTTTAGTGTTTATAATTTCGAAGGATTAATTGATACTGATGGACAAACTCAATACAAGGTAGGTTTTAGGTGTTTTCAAAATGAAAAAGTTGATACTTTTTAGTATAATTCTACTATTATCAACTCAGCTTTTAGCTCAAAATAATCCACACCAAGAGTTGGACTATTTTTATTATAAAATTTATAAAGAGTTTATAACATCATATGAAGTTGAACCACTTAACGGTGCTATTGAGCTCAATAAAAAAATTGCTTTGGATGGTCCTAAAAGTACTTTTCTACCAGTTTTGAGAATTAAAAATTACGAAAAAAATTTCTGTCTAATATTTCAAAAAGAGACAGTACTTAAAGTAGTTGAGATAGAACATTTTGAAAGTTGCGATGGTTCTTTTTTAAAAAATTATGTAGCGCAAATTTCCAATATCCATCAGGTTTTTATTGAGCTTAAAGATTTTGAATTAATATTAAAAATTAATGTTGGAGATATTAATCGAGAAATGAACTTTAAGTTTTATAATATAAAAAAAAGCAAATCGGAATTTAAACGATTTGATAAATTAGAAAAAAGAGGGATCTTACCAGCTATTTATATTGCTGGCCTTCCTAACAAAAAAGGGCTAGTAGATGGCACAATTTGCCAAGATTTTAATCAAAAATGTGAAGAGAGTATATCTTACATTTGTGACCAATGTTTGAATGGTTGGTATGAGATTAGTGGAGGTAAATGCCATAAAAAACATATTAAGATTTGTGGTATAAATCAGTGTGGTCAAAAAGATCAATTTGCCTGTCCTAAGGGTCTAGACAATAATAGCGATGACCTCTGTAGTGAGCCCAAAAAGTTTGGATTTTGTGAAGAAAATCTAAAAGTTGAGTGTTCTGAAAATAAATATTTAAAATGTCAGTAGTAAATCCACTCTTCTTAAGTCATAATTTTTACAATTAAAATTAATTTTTTTTGCGAGGAATTATAAATGAGCCAAGAAGCGTATGACGTTATTGAATCTTCGCTTGTCGCTGAAAGTACTAGAGTTCAAGAAAACTATTTAGCGATGTTAGAATTATGTTCTGAATTAAAAAAACATTTACATGAATCAGTTAATGAGGGTAGTGAAAAATATACTGCTCGCCATGAGGCTCGTGGAAAACTGTTAGCACGTGATCGTGTTGATCTTCTCTTAGACCCAGGTTCTCCATTTTTAGAACTCATGCCTCTTGCTGGATTTGAGCAAGAAGATATGACTTTAGGTGGATCAATTGTAGCCGGCCTTGGTGTAGTAGGTGGTGTTCTCTGTTTAATCAATGCCAATATTCCAACTATAAAAGGTGGTGCATTTAATGAAGTAAGTGTTATTAAAGCCACCCGTTTAGATGAAATTGCCTTAGAAAATAGATTGCCGGTAATTTATTTAACTGAATCAGCGGGAGCCGATCTCCCTCAACAAGCAAAAATTTTTAATTATGGTGGAAAAGCTTTTCGTGAAATTACAAGACGTTCGTCACAAGGTATTCCAAGCATCTCAATTGTTTTTGGTTCTAGTACTGCTGGTGGCGCTTACATTCCAGGCATGAGCGATTATACCATTATGGTTCAAAAGCAAGCAAAAACCTATTTAGCAGGTCCACCACTTGTTAAAATGGCGATTAATGAAGAGTGTGATGATGAGACATTGGGTGGTGCTAATATGCATGCAACTAAGTCTGGGTTATGCGATTTCTTAGCAGAAAATGAACATGCGGCAATTAAAAAAGCGCGCCAAGTAGTAAATACATTTAATTATTCATCTTGTCCACAAACTGAATTTGAAGCTCCAATCTATCCAGCAGAAGATTTATTAAAAATTATTTCAGCTGATGTTAGAAAACCATTCGAAGTACGAGAAGTAATTGCACGAATTGTGGATGGTTCCCGTTTCCTTGAATTTAAACCACTATATGGCGACACTTTAGTTACAGGGTGGGCGCATATCTGTGGACAACAAATAGGTATTATCGCTAATAATGGTGTACTTTTTTCAGCTGCAGCTAATAAAGGATCTCACTTTATTCAACTCTGTAATGCTCGTAAAATTCCGATTCTTTTTTTACAAAATATAACGGGATTTATGGTTGGAAAAAATGCAGAAGAAGAGGGTATTATTAAAAATGGTGCAAAACTAATTAATGCTGTTTCAAACTGTTCTGTACCAGCTATCACAGTTATCATTGGAGCTTCTTACGGTGCTGGAAACTATGGTATGTGTGGACGTTCTTATGCTCCAAGGTTTCTCTTTTCATATCCCAACGCTAAACTAGCCGTTATGGGTGAAGATCAACTTGTTGGAGTAATGGATATTATTCAAGAACAAAAAGATGAGAGTGGATCAAGTTTTAATCCAAGTAAATTGTTAGACAAAGCTAAAATGAAAGTGGCTAAAGAAGTTTTAAGAAAAAGAATTGCTCAGGAGTCTAGCGCCTATTATTCAACTAGTCGTACTTGGGATGATGGAATTATTGATCCAAGACAAACACGTGAAGTTTTAGGAATCTGTCTATATGCCATTAAACAAGCTGAAATAAATAATACACAACCTACTAACTTTGGTGTTTTTAGAATGTAGTATTTGGAGCATACGATATGAGTACACGAAAAAAAATTCATAAAGTTCTTATAGCCAATCGTGGTGAGATTGCCTGTCGGGTGATTAAGGCTTGCCAAAATTTGGGAATAAAAACGGTTGCTATTTATTCTGATGTCGATGTTAATACACGTACGGTAAAGCTAGCTGATGAGTCGGTAGCCTTAGTTGGTGTTACCGCTTTAGAAACCTATTTAAATATTGAAAAAATTATTAATGCCGCTAAAAAAAGTGGTTGCGATGCACTTCACCCTGGTTATGGCTTTCTTTCTGAAAATCATGAATTAAGAGTGGCTTGCGATAAGGCTAATATTGTTTTTATCGGACCTAAAGCTGAATCAATTAAAAAGATGGGACTCAAAAATGTGGCCCGAGATATAGCTAAATCGATGAATGTGCCGATTGTTCCAGGATTTAATGGAGAAGAACAATCACTTGCTCGCTTTAAAAAAGAAGCCGCTACAATTGGATATCCTGTTTTAATAAAAGCTGCCGCAGGTGGTGGTGGTAAGGGAATGATTATTGTAGAAAAAGAGCAGGAGCTAGAATCTGCATTTAACTCTGCTAAAAGAAGTGCTCTGAACGCTTTTGGTAACGATACTCTTTTAATGGAAAAATATTTTAGACGAATTAAACATATTGAGATTCAAATTTTAGGGGACTCACACGGAAAGATTGTTCATCTCTTTGAAAGAGAGTGTTCGATTCAACGTCGCCACCAAAAAATTATTGAAGAGTCACCATCCCTAGTTTTAACTCAAGAAGTGCGTGCTCAAATGGGAGCAGCAGCCGTTAGAATTGCTGAATCCGTTCAGTATGAGGGTGCTGGAACAATTGAATTTATTTTAGATGTTTCAACTAACAACTATACTAATTTTTATTTTCTAGAAATGAATACTCGGATTCAAGTAGAACATCCCGTTACTGAAATGGTAACCGGAGTTGATCTCGTTGAATGGCAAATAAAAATAGCTGAAGGTGCAGCCCTTAGCTTTAATCAAACAGATTTAAAGCAGATTGGCCATGCGGTTGAGTGTAGACTTTACGCTGAAGATTCTCAAAATAATTTCATGCCAAGCTCAGGTAAAATTGAGTATTGGAAAGAAGTTATGGGAACTGGCATCAGAATTGATCATGGTATTTTACAAGGCGATGAGATTAGTGTTTTTTATGATCCCATGCTCGCCAAAGTGATTACCCATGGATCAAATCGTAATGAAGCGATTGAAAAAATGTTACTTACGTTAAGTAAGATTCAATTACTAGGACTAACCCATAATCAAAACTACCTTGCGACTATATTAAAACATGCGCGCTTTCTTGATGGGCTATGTGACACAAATTTTATTGCAAGCTATGGAAGTGAAATTAAGAATGACTTAAAAGATAGATTTCTTAAGACAGATCTGGTTAAAGAGTTAACTATAGCTGTATTTTTAAAAAAATATAGTGATTATAAAAATAGTAAAAATTATTTTGCAAGTTTTCCACAAAGCTGGAGAAATAGTTATTCCAAACCTCAAAAAATGAGTATGGAAATAAAATCAGAATTTGTTGAAAGTCCGATCACTTTTGCCTATACCCAACTAAATTCAAATGAGTTTCAGATAAAAATTAATAGTTCTGACTTTTTTAAAATTACCTATTCACCAAAAACAGATTTAGTAACCTGGCAAATGGATGGTAAACAGTACCAGTTAAATGTTATTTGTGGAAAAAAATCTGAATATTTTATTCACCATCCAGACATTGGAAATATTACGGTTACTGAAAAATCACGTTTTCCTGAAAGTAAAAAACAGGAGTTAGATAATAACTATCTCTCACCTATTCCTGGAAAAATTGTGAAAATGCTTGTAAAAGCAGGTGATCAAATTAATCCAGGCGATGAACTTATTATTATTGAATCTATGAAAATGGAAAATGCAGTTGTTGCTAAAAAATCTGGAAAAATCCAAGAAGTTTTTGTGAAAATCGGACAACTTGTGGAAAAACAACAACAGCTACTTGCCATTAATAATTAGGAGTAAATCATGTTACCTTTACAACCAGAACATTTAGCATTTAAAAAAACTGTAGCAAAATTTATTGAAAAAGAGATAAGACCTAATGCTGAACATTGGGAAGAGCAAGGATTTACCCCTAAATCTCTTTGGAAAAAATGTGGTGAGTTGGGTTTTCTTGGCATGAATTACTCTGAAAAATATGGAGGATTAAATGCTGATTACTTTTACACATATATTTTTAATTTAGAAATGGGCAAGTGTGGCTCTAGTGGAGTTGCACTAGGATTATCTGTTCAAAATGACATGGCAACTCCAGCGCTCTCACATCATGGAAGTGAATACCTTAAAGAGACCTATTTAAAACCAGCTATTAGTGGAGATATGGTCTGTTCTATTGCTGTCAGACCAGGTCATGGATCAGATGTTGCTGCAATTGAAACAAATGCTAAACTAGAGGTAGATTACTATATTTTAAATGGTACAAAAATGTTTATTACCAATGGGTACCCAAGCTGATTTTTTTGTAACACTGGCTCGAACAACTCCTGGTACTAAGTTGTAAAGGAATGTCACTCTTTGTTGTCCCCTCAACGCTTCCTGGCGTTTCAACTGGAAAACCTTTGAAAAAAATCTGTTTTCCATCTTCTGATACAGCTGAAATTATATTTCAAAATGTGAAAGTACCTAAAGAAAATTTAATTGGTCAAGAAGGACGTGGATTTATTTACCAGATGGAACAGTTCCAATATGAACGCTTAGCTGGAGCAATACTCGCCTTAGGTGGAATGAAACGATGTTTAGAACTTACTAAAAAATATATTAGTGACCGCCAAGCTTTTGGCAAACAGTTATTCAAACGCAAGTTATCAGACATAAAATGGCACAAGTGCTTTAGCAGATATTACACTTGTTGAATCACTAACTTTTAAGTGTGTCTTAATGGCAAACCAAAAGTTGAATTCACAAAGATGTAACGATTTTAAAATTGGTTGCCCATTTCAAATACAGCAAAAGTTTCAGATGAATGTTGCCCAAATTCATGGTGGTTATGGTCTAATGGCCGAATATAGAAGGTAGCTCGTTACTTCCGTGACAAAAGTAAACTTACTGCGATTGGTGGAGGCACTAACGAAATTATGAAAGAGATCATTTGTAAAATGGAAGGTTGGGAATGAGTTTAAATAATAAAGTTATCCTCACTTGTGCACTTACTGGAGTTTTAACCGATCCAAAAGTTCATCAAGTTCCAGTAACACCACAAGAGATGGCAGATGCAGCACTTGAAGCTTACAACGCTGGCGCAAGCGTCGTTCATTGTCATTTTAGATCCCAAGAACCGGGTAAAGGTGCACTTCCGACTTGGAAGGTAGATGTTGTTTCTGAAATTTGTACTGCAATTAGAGCAAGAGTTCCAAACATTATCCTCAATATGTCGACTGGAGTTTTTGGTAATGATATTTCCGGTCCAGCTAAATGTATTGAAGCAGTTAAGCCAGAAATCGCAGCCCTCAACTCTGGATCACTTAATTATTTAAAAATCAAAAAAGATGGATCCTGGGCATGGCCTCCAATGCTTTTTGATAATAGCGTGGAAAAAATTTCTGCGTTTCTAAAAGTAATGAATGAAAATGGAGTTAGGCCGGAATGTGAATGTTTTGATACTGGAATTTTACGAAGTGTAGGTTTAATGAAAGCTAATGGAATGCTCAATGAACCACTTAATATTTCATTAGTTATGGGTGTTAGTAGTGGAATGCCGGCTAAAGCTAGTTGGTTACCACTTTTAATTGAAGAGTTACCGCCAGGTGAAAACGTACAATGGCAAGTTATTGGTATTGGCCAAAAAGAGGTTTGGGAACTTCATCGTAAAGCCTGTGAATTGGGTGGAAACCTTCGATCTGGAGTAGAAGATACCTTTTATTTACCAAATGGAGACAAAACCACATCGAATGGAAAATTGATTGAAGCTTTAGCTAATATTGTAAAAGAGCAAGGACGATCAGTAGCTACTGCCGCTGAAGCTCGAAAACTTTATGGACTCTAATTCTGTTTTCTTAAAACAATTTTTTTACTTAAAGCGAAAAATTGAGGCATAAGATAGATTAAAAATTTATCTAAAATATGCACCATTTTTAAAACTACAAATGGTAATTGAATTGTTTTAGATTTATTACGAATTCCGCCTGAGATTAAAAATATAAAACATTCAAAATATTTTTTGGACTCAATTTTTAGCTTAGGTAGGTTTTGACTAAACATTTTTGTATCAGAAAAAAAGAGATCTGGAACAGCAAGATTAGCATCCATTGAATCAGATCCTTCTATAACCGATTTAGTTGAGTCATAAACATTCACACCGTAATCCCATCCTTCAATTTTGACAAATCCCATAACCATTTTAGCTAGTATAGAAAACTTAATATCAATAACAATTAAAACACCGTTGGGTTTTAAAGTTCGCTCAGCTTCTTTTAAAAAGAGAATTGGATGAGGTAAATGGTGAAGAACACAACTACATATTATTACATCTATACTATTATCTGGAAAATCTAGTTTTTCCGCGCTCATTTCTTTATCAATCCAAGGATATTTTACAAGATCAGTAAGAATAATTTTCTCTTTTAAGTAATCAGAAATTAGACCTGGTCCAGAACCTACCTCTAAAACCGTATCTTTACCTTCTATATAACTTGAAATCCAACCATACCTTTTTTGGAGTAAGTAATGTAAATTATTAGTCCTATTATTTAAAAAATCAGCTCTAGCTTCATGAATATCTTTTTGATTAATCAGCCGACTAGAATTTTTCTTAGGAATGAATTTTGAAGTAAACAAATTAATCCTTTCAATAAAGCTAAAACTAATATAATTTTTTATTGTGAAAAAATATTTTATAAAACTATTATTTCCTATTATAACACTATCATTTTTAATAAGAGGAATTTTATTTGTTAATAATCATGGTGGAATTGAATATGATTCCGGCTGGTTCATGAGCGTCGCACAAAACCTTGCCCTCTATAATGAATACTCAACTAACAGTAACACAACTAATAGTAATAATACCATTTCTGTAGATATATGGGGAACAAACTATGTAGTTCAAGATCAAAATGGACATGTTTATTTTCCACCCAATGTATCTGTGGGTCCGGCATTTTTATTTCCTGCTGCAATTATCTTAAAAATTTTTGGAATAGGATTTTGGCAATATAGAGTTATTCCTCTATTATCCTATTTCTTTTTAATTCTTATTTTACTTTTTATTTGTTACCAATTTGGTGGCTTGATTGCCGTTGGAATTTTTAGTGTTTGGTTTTGGGGTTTGATTAAACTTTATACTCCACTCTTTTATGAAGCCCAAGGTGAGCCAACTGCCATTCTCTATTTTTTCTTAGCTGGTTATATATTTTTTTATGGTAAAAAAAACAAACTTACAATTTTTAGTTCTGGAATTCTGGCGGCGCTATCATTTTTAACAAAATCACTATATCTGCTGTTAATTCTCTCTTTTTTTGTAATTTTAGGATTAGAAGTACTTAAAAATTTTAAAGTTAAAGATAAGCTAAAAACAAAATCTGTAAACTTCGCTGTTTTTACATTAGGATTTATTCTTCCTAACTTTATTTTCAACACTTATCGTTATTATTCTTTAGTAACAAAATTTGGAGAAGAAGCTTATAAAAAACTTAATGAAGGAATGTTACAACTCTACTATACAACTGGTAGCGGTTTAGGCAAACTTTTTGACTTCAATTCAGTCAGAGCTGGATTTAAAATTAATATTTGGAATATTATAGGTATTGAATTTCCTATTATCTATCTGTTACTTTTACTTGTCATTATTACATTTATTTTAATTAAAAAAGAATTTTTTGATTTTGATCTTAAAAAATTATTAGCGATTAGTGTTTGTATTCACCTTACCTGGTATTATTTTATCTGCAGTGATCCCTTCTCGCGATATGCTTGGCCATCAGTAATTATTAGTATCATTTTCATATCATCTTATACTGCTAATTTTTTAAAAAAACATCTTCTACCAACAATAGTAGTTTCTATTCTTTTTATCTATTTTAATTTTAATAGCAATGCTTATGATTGGAAATTTAAATTAGAGCAAGAAGATGTAACTAACTGGATACAAGATAGATACCAAGGACCCCAGTTTAAAGAGATTTATTGGGTTCCAGGTTACAGAACACCAACCAATAATATCTACCCACTTGCCGATCAATTAAGTATTGCTGCTTTCATGAGAGATTTTATTAAAGAAAACGACCAAGTATATTATATTTACCGCTTCTTCTCACCGGAAATCTCGCTTTTAGTTAATAAAGTATTCTATCCCATTGAACGCTTTGTTATTAATGGAAAAATTAAGCCTAAAGGGGGAAAAGCCTATCTGATTTCCGGCGTAAATACTCATGGTTATAAAATTTATCAAGCTGTACCACCTTATGCTGACAAAGCTCTAGTAAATTCCATTTGTAAAAATATTAATTTCCAAAATGATTCATACTTATTATGTGAGATTAAAGATTTATAGTTATTTTATTTCACAGATAAAATAAGAGTTATTTCTAAAAAGCTCTTTATTGCAGAGTTGATTCTTAACCTGAACTAAAAGCTCAGGTCCTGACAAACTCCAAGGGGTCTGAGCAACGTTATAAGGACCTAAGATTAAAAGATGTTTTTTTCCAACATTATAAAACCTATTTAAATTTACGCGCTGAAGAGGATAAAACACTTTTCCAGTAATTCCCGAAATTTCTGCCACAATATAACCACTTAAATAGTAATAGGTATAGTCATTTGCTTTATTCTCTTCAATAAAACCAACAACGCCCTCTTGCTCAGCCAAGGGAAAAACAGGATTAGTTGGAAAACCCTGTAATCCTGTCATATAACGATACTTATCCCAATTAGAAATATTTTTTAAATCTAGATTAAAATCATGGGTAAACATCTGAAAATTAAAAGAAAATGGAATTAAACAACATAAAATAATTTTAATTTTTTTATCCAATTTGCTTTTTACAAAATTAACTAGCAACGAAACTAGAAGAATTTGAATAAAAAAAATCGCTGGATAAAAATGGCGAGAAAAACCTGATGAAGAAATAAATATAAACCATAAAGACATGCCAAAAGTTGAGTAAATCAGGATTTGAATACTACTATTGTCTCTAAATTTTTTCCAAAAAAATAATAATGAAACTGCTATGATTGCCCAAATTAAATAGGTTGAATTGATTCCTAATCCATAAATGAAACTTAGTTTCTTCTGCATATGAGATAAGTCAAAACTAAGTAATTTAGATAATGTCCCTCCACCTGTAGAAAAATGAGTCGTATGTTCAAGATTGTTATTTACCCATGCTTGGAAATTAAACTTAAACATAAAAACGCAAAAGCGATATGCTTCAAAAAGCAATAGTGGAATCGCAAAGGCCAATACAAACATTAAAAACTCTTTAATAATCGCTTTTTTATGTGTTAAAAACTTTTCAATATAATAAAGAATAAATGCACCAAGAAACATAAAGAAAAGTAGTTTTGTTAGAACACTAAAAGATAGAAAAACACCTGATAATATTACAAACTTCTTATGTTTTTCGCGTTTATAGAAAAAATAGAGACTTAAAAAGAAATACATTAAGGCAATATGTTCAGCTAATCCATCATAGGCCATTGGCAAATGTTCTTGCGGTATCAACCACCACCAAGCTGTAAGTAAAATTAATCCAAAATATCCGGAAAGAACGTAGGTGAAATAGGCACACAATAAAATAAGAATTAAAAAAGAGATTAAAGGAAATATTTTAAAACTAATAATAGAAAAGCCGAAAATTTTTAAAAAAAGTGCTTCCGGAAAAACAAAAGCAGGACCGGCTGAAACACCTGACGTAAAATAGACATTACCTTTCTCATCTTGTATCGCCGGTCTTCCCCATATTCCCTTCCCTATGGTTTCTCTGCCTGTAAGAGGATTTGTATATGAAGCATATTGGAAGTTTTCAGCCATATTTCTAGCCACTCCTGAAAACCAACCACCATCATGATCGATAGCTCCATAATTAATCGAAAAAATAGCGATTCTCACAAAGAAGAGACTTAGAAAAAAAATTGCAAAATATTTAACTTTTAACATAGACGGTTTTGAAATCATTAACATATTTTTTGTGGTCAGAAGTAGAATTAAGTAGGTATTGGGTTTTAATCATAGTTATAAAAAATGCAATAATGTTTAAAAATAGTCCAAGGAGAATAAGAATTCCAAAAACGATAATTTTACCCTTATCTAAAAAGATACTTGCCAGTATCCCCATGACAATTGCAAATATTCCCGCTTTTAAAAAACGTACCATAATAACATTAAAAAAAATAGCAAATGACCTGAATGCATGTGTTATCAAAAAAACAAAATTGGTTTTGGGTTTTCCGGCTATTCGTTTGGTTCTATGACTCAAAATTTCAGTAACTACGATTTTATGTTTTAGAAGGCTTGCTGGGAAATGAAGCTCTAACTCGGGAATTGCACTGATCCGAGCCAATTCTACTCTGGGAATAATACTATAGTGTCCCCAACGAATTTCATGTTCAGTTAAAAACTTAAAAATAAATCGATAAACCCTATAACAGATTCTAAAAACTAAACTTTCACTACGTTGCCCACGTTTAGCAACTACCATTTTTTTACCATCAAATTTTTTATATTCATTAATCAGTCTTGGAATATCTTGAACATTATCCTCACCATCTCCATCCATAATAATAGCAGCATCGAAACTGAGTTCATTTAGTATATATTTAATTCCTAGTGCTATTGAACATTGGTTTCCGACATTAATTTTCCAATTTAGAACTGAAACTTTTGAAATTTTATTTAAACCAACCCTACAAGAATCTAATTCGTTATTATAAGTTTCGGCACTATCATTTACAATTACAACATGCACATCTTCATTTGTTGTAAGGTTATCTATTTCACGTATGAGATGACTAGCTGGGATCCAATCATGATAAATGGGAATTAAAACTATTAATTGCATATTTAAAAGCCTATCACATAACTTTGTTAATTAAAATAGCCCAGTTTATTTAAAAAATGGGTCAACTCATTTGGTAATTTTTTATAAACAGTATTATTTTTTTTAGCAACATTGTACCAAAACCAATTATTTTTTCCTAAATATTGTACTGTAAAATGTGGTGCCATATCCAGAATACTTGCATATCCCACACGATATTGTGATAAATTTACACCTCTTTGAAATTCAACTAATCCAGTAGCTGAACCAATGATCATTAACACTAAAAGTATTACTGTGCGAATGGATCTCAATTTGGATTTAAAATCTAATGCTCTAAAAATAAAAACTTGTAGTAGAATTAAAGAAGGTAATGAGGCACGCATTACCAGATCGTTATAGTATCCAAATTTATATGAAGGAAGAACCATCAATATCAAGAGTAGCAACCAGAGTAATTCACGCTTGGCTTTAAAAAGTTCATCTCCTATAAATAATAGGTAAATTAAAACTTCTAAACCTAAAAAAAGACCATATAATAATAGAATTTCAAAATCAATTTTTGTTAAATTAATAATAAAACCACTTGGGTGTTTATACCATCCGCTAGATAAATAAATTAATAACATTACTAACACTATCGCAAATATAAAATTTACTCCCGTTATTAAATTTCCAATATTCTTTTTAACAATTTTTAATAATGCTATTAAAATAAAAGGTGAAATACCAATTGTAACAAAAGGCGACCATAATGAGCCCAAAACACTAATTGCACACAAGTGAGTAATTTTTCTTTTATGGTAAAAATATTTAAAAATTAAAGAAGCTAATATTAATGCGGGAATAAAATGTTGAGGAACCCAAAAGAGCGAAGTTGTATTAGCTGGATATTGCCAAATTTTTGCCCACCATTCAATATGTTCTCCACTTCCAGGCAATCTCGCGCTAATTAAATAAAGACCGGCAATATCCAAACCACTAAAAAAAATAAAAAGAAAAACAAAAAAAATGTTAATTCTTTTAAGAGTATTTATAAAAAGCAGAAACCCTAATAAAATTCCTAAATATGTCCAAATGAAAATAAATAACTCACCAATATCAATTCCAAAAAGGTATATTACAAAAGCACATGGTAAATGATAACCAATATAATAGACTAAGGGTATTTCAACGTTTCCATCTTGAGATAAATATTTAACTGGCCAAGATAACTGCGCTAAATCATAAAACATACCGTTATGTTTTACATAATCTCCATTTTGAAAAAAAAAACCACCAATGCCTGCTAAATATAGCCATAATCCTAAAACAACTGCAAAAATTAAAAACTGGTACAGCAAAAGATCATTGGATTCAGTTAGTTCGTCTTCTAGATCATGTTGTTTAATACTTGAAACAATTTTAATAATTCCAAATAGAAATAATCCAATTAAAGGCAGTGCAATTTCAATTCTCAACCAACCATAAAAAAATAGTAAATAAGGTAAACCCAAATATATTATACTAAAGCACTCGACTTTATTAAAAATTGACTTTAAATTTATTTTTAGAAGATTAATAAGCATGAGGATTATATTTTCCCACATTATTGTTTATGGTTCAACATGTGGTTATAATAATTTAAAGACCTCTAAGCAACAAAGGATTCCATTTGAAAGACGTTACTCTAGTCATTCCAGTTTATAACGAAAGTGAATGTATAGAAAAAGTGATATCTTCATGGAACACCTATTTATCTTCTTTAAAGCTCAATTTTGGATTAATTGTTTTAAATGATGGATCCAAAGATAATACCAAGGATGTTTTAGAAAAAATTAAAAATAACTATAGTAACCTCACTGTAATAAATAAAGAGAACTCAGGTCATGGCAATACAATATTACAAGGATATCAACTTGCTACTAAAGAAGATACCCAATGGATATTCCAAGTCGATAGTGATGATCAGTTTTTTCCTGAAGATTTTAAATTACTTTGGGATAAAAGAAATGAATCAGATTTTATTTTAGGTTGCCGTTTACACCGACAAGATGCTTTTCATCGACTAATTATCACAAGAATTGTCAGATTAATTACTCTAATCCTTTTTGGAGTCTATTCTAAAGATACTAATATTCCATTTCGTTTAATGAAAAAATCCTATTTAAGTGAATTACTTAAACGTTTTTCTCCAGATGTTTTCGCTCCCAATATATTTTTATCGGTGTTAGCAATTAAAGACCGCCAACCTGTTTTTCATATACCAGTTAAACATAAAGACAGGGAAACTGGTCAGGTATCTATCATCCGATGGAAACTTGTAAAAATCTGCTTTAGATGCGTAAAAGAGTTACTAATATTTAGACTTTTTTGGTAACTTCTTAGTATATGGATTTAAACAATTTAAAATACCTCGTTGTGGGATCTGGGTTCTTTGGATCAGTTATAGCTGAAAGAATCGCCTCTGTTCTTAATGAAAAAGTACTTATTATCGATAAAAGAAAACATATAGGTGGAAACTGTTACACTGAAATTAATAAAGATTCTGAAGTAGAAGTTCATAAATATGGTTCTCACCTATTTCACACTTCTGATGAGAAAACTTGGAAATATATTAACCAATTTACTGCATTTAATTCATATCAGCATCGAGTACTAACTATTCACAAAAACCAAGTCTATTCTATGCCGATAAATTTAATGACCATTAATAATTTTTACAAAAAAAACTTTAATCCAACTGAAGCATTAAAGTTTCTCAAAGAAGAAATTAATAAAGATTCAATTTCACATCCGAGTAATCTACATGAAAAAGCTATTTCTTTAATTGGGCGACCACTATATGAGGCATTCATTCAAGGGTATACTCAGAAGCAATGGCAAACTGACCTAAAGCAGTTACCAGAAAACATTATCACAAGACTTCCAGTACGTTACAATTTTAATGATAGATATTTTAATGACACTTATGAGGGTTTACCGCTAAACGGCTACACTCAAGTTTTTAAAAACATGCTTAATCACCCCAATATTGAAGTTCAAACTAGTATTGATTATTTTTCTATTGCTAATCAAGTTCCCAAAGATTGTAAAATTATTTATACCGGTCCAATTGACCGATATTTTAATTATAAATTTGGTCGTTTGGGCTGGAGAACTCTCCGTTTTGAAGAAGAGAGTTTGAATATTGCTGACTATCAAGGTACCAGCGTAATGAATTACGCTGATTTAGATGTTCCATTTACTCGAATTCATGAGTTTAAACATTTACATCCTGAACGAAAATACCCAAATAAAACAACCATCTTTCGAGAATTTTCTTTAACTGCGACTGAAAACTCTGAACCTTTTTACCCTGTCAACACTGAGGTAGATAAAATAACTTATCAACAATATGTAACGGAAAGTAACAAAACAAATAATGTAATTTTTGGTGGAAGACTTGGAAATTACGTCTATTTAGATATGCACCAAGTGATTAGTTCTGCCCTCAATACATTTGAAACAAAAATTAGGAAAAAATGAAAACACAAAATTCTGCACCTAAAACAGAGCCTGTAGTTGTATCGGAATCCTATTTTAATAAACGCGAATGGATCATCTTTACTATTTTAATTTTAGTAGGATTATCTTTGCGCTGGATTGGACTTGATAATAAACCTTTTCACCACGATGAAGGCTTACATGCTATTTTTGGTCGTTATATTTGGGTAAACCCAGATGTTGGTTATTATAAGTATGATCCCCTTTTACATGGCCCACTCATGTATAACCTAATACCAATTGCCTATAGTCTTTTTGGCGACACTAATTGGGCTGCCAGAAGTTTCATGTGTTTTTTTGGTTCGTTTCTAATATTTGTCCCACTAATTTTTAGAAGACTTTACCATAAAACAACCACACTATTTCTAACTTTAATTGTAGCCTTATCCCCTGGACTAATTTATTGGTCTCGCTTTTTACGTGAAGATAGTTTTCTCTTAAGTGTGATGATTTTCACCATGTTGGGTTACGCGTTTTCCAAACCCAACTATAAATCTTTCTTTATCTTCATTGGTATCATTTTACAGTTTTGCATCAAAGAAAATGCTTACATCACCTGTATTCTTTTAGCAGGTTATCTAATTTTTGAAAGTAGTTTCAATCTTGTTTTTTTAAAAAAAGAGGAGAAGCTTGAAACCTATTTTCAAAAAATCGTAAAACAGATTAAAAGTTATCCAGGAATTTTTATACTTGCTGTAATTATTGGAATTGCCATTTATATCTATCTTTTTTCAGCTGGATTTCGTCATCCAGAAGGAATATTAGATGGAATCTATCGCAAAAGTATCGGTTACTGGATTAATCAACACTCAATCGAACGTATAGCAGGACCATTTATCTATCCATTTCTCTATTTAACTTTTTACGAAACAATTTTTCTTGCTTTTACGTTTATTTACTTAATCCACTTTTATTTAACTGCTAGTCGAGTCTACATTTTTACTTTTGCATTTTCAGTATGCTTAAGCATTATTTGCTTTTTTGTTTTCAATGATAATAATTTAGCCAGTTATCCATATTGGCATATTTTTAAATTAAAACTCTCAATAGATTTTTTCCCTTTTTTTATTAGTATTTTTCATGCAATACTTTTAACCGTTCGACACTTAAAAGAAAAAAAACAACATTTGGCATTCTGGGGCTATCTTTTCTTTTCACAATTTTTTACTTATAGTTTAGTTGCCGAAAAAGTTCCATGGTTAGCAACTTATCCTCAACTCGCAGGCTTAATCTATTTAGCTTTTTATTTTGAGCAAGAAATTAAAAAAATTCCTAAAGAAAGATTCGAAAAATTTTCTTTAAATACTCTTATACTAGTTTTGGGTATTACAGCCATTGCTTTACCCTTAGTTTTCCTTACACAAGCTCTTTTTTTCAATCACTACTATATGCTAATTTTTGGAATAATCTTAATTCTCATTTATCTTTTTAATGCAAAACAATCTGTGAAAATTACAATCAATCTCGCTATAACTGTCTTTATTTTCATCTTTTTTTATAATTTTAGAATTAGCTTGATGACTAACTTTAAGAATGCAGGTCGTCCTATTGGATTTATCTCTCAAGTTCATACAACTCACGATTTTCAAAATCTAATTAATAAATTACATGATGAAATTGCCTACCCCGTTGACGGAGTGCCCAAAAATCTTTTAGTAATTAATGAACCTTTATGGCCTACTGCTTGGTTTTTTCGTGATATAAAAAATTTCTCGTTTAATGAGTCTGAAACTAACAAAATAAAATTTAAATATATTATTGAAAATCCAGTAAGTTTTCAAAATTCAACTTATAGAACTAACAGCTTTAATTCCGTCACTATTCCACTTCGTTGCTGGTGGGTTCCTGATTATGAAAAAATAAGTTTTGAATCAGTTTTAACCTACACATTTTTCCAAGAACCTTGGAATTCGACTGGATGCATGGATGTGAGTTTTTCTTCCAGAAAGTAGGTTGAAAAATCTTATTTTGTACGATATAAGTTCAGCTCCCAATTTTTGATTAGCAACATAATTGAATTGTATTTAACAACAAGGAGCACAATTGTGAAGAAAGGGTATTTGTTTCTATTGTCACTGCTACTAATTAGTAGCTCGGTATGGGCAAGTGAAGCCGATCTAATGTTACCAGATTTAAGTAGCGTTAGTTTTATGGGCGTAACTGGCCACAGTCTATTATTAGCTGGCGTTTTCATTTGTATTTTAGGTTTAATTTTTGGAACTATCCAATTTTTTGGAATCAAAAACTTACCTGTTCACAAATCAATGAAAGATATTTCAGAATTAATTTATGAAGTTTGTAAAACGTACTTACTAACTCAAGGTAAATTCTTAGTTTTACTTTGGGGCTTTATTGCTGTCATCATGGTTTACTATTTTGGATGGTTAGCAGAAGCTAAAGATGTAACTGGAGCAATTGTTCACGGTTTCGGAGCAACCAAAGTTCTTGTGATTCTAGCTTGTAGTATTATCGGTATCGCTGGAAGTTTTGGTGTGGCATGGTTTGGTATCAGAATCAACACATTTGCTAACTCAAGAACAGCGTTTGCCTCATTAAAAGGAAAACCTTTTGATACTTATGCAATCCCATTAAGAGCAGGGATGAGTATCGGGATGCTTTTAATCTCAATCGAATTAATTTTAATGCTTGGAATTTTACTTTTCATTCCAGCTGACTACGCAGGACCAAGCTTTATTGGTTTTGCTATCGGTGAATCTCTAGGTGCTTCAGTGCTTAGAATTGCTGGTGGTATCTTTACAAAGATCGCTGATATCGGTTCAGACTTAATGAAAATCGTTTTCAAAATTAAAGAAGATGATGCGAGAAACCCAGGGGTTATCGCGGATTGCGCTGGTGACAACGCAGGGGATTCAGTAGGTCCAACAGCTGACGGTTTCGAAACTTACGGTGTGACTGGGGTTGCTCTAATTTCATTCATTCTTTTAGCTGTGACTAAAGGAAATCCACAAGTAGAACTACTAGTTTGGATTTTCGTAATGAGAGTTGTGATGATTCTAGCGAGTCTAGCTTCTTATATAGTTAACGATGTTATTGCTAAATCAAAATATGGTAATGCTGATAAATTTGATTTTGAAACTCCACTTACATCTTTAGTGTGGATCACTTCAATTGTATCAGTTGCTTTAACTTACTTTGTATCTTATCTCTTAATTCCTAACTTAGGTGATGGAACTCTTTGGTGGAAACTTTCTACCATTATTACCTGCGGAACTTTAGCTGGTGCAATTATTCCTGAATTAGTTAAAGTGTTTACTTCAACTAACTCAGCTCACGTTAGAGAAGTTGTGACATCTTCAAAAGAGGGTGGACCATCGCTTAACGTTATTTCAGGACTTGTGGCTGGTAACTTCAGTGCATGTTGGATGGGTCTTACTATTATTTTCCTAATGGGTATCTCTTATTACGTAAGTCTTACGAGCCTATCAGGAATTATGCAAGCTCCAGCGGTATTCGCATTTGGTCTAGTGGCATTCGGATTCTTAGGAATGGGCCCAGTTACAATTGCGGTTGATTCATACGGTCCAGTTACAGATAACGCTCAATCAGTTTATGAATTATCATTAATTGAAGATATTAAAGGTATTAAAGAAGAAGTTAAAAAAGATTTCGGCTTTGATCTTAACTTTGATAAAGCTAAAATGTACTTAGAAGAAAACGATGGAGCTGGTAACACATTCAAAGCTACAGCTAAACCAGTTTTAATTGGTACAGCGGTAGTTGGTGCTACTACTATGATCTTCTCAATCATCATGATGTTAACTGGTCTTGATCCAGCTAAATTAGTAAACTTATCAATTCTTCATGCCCCTTTCCTTCTAGGATTAATTGGTGGTGGAGCAATTATTTACTGGTTCTCTGGAGCTTCAATGCAAGCAGTTTCTACTGGTGCTTACCGTGCGGTAGAATTCATTAAACAAAACATCAAACTTGATGGTTCAACTAAAGCTTCAACTGAAGATAGTAAAAAAGTGGTAGAGATCTGTACTAAATATGCTCAAAAAGGGATGTTCAACATTTTCCTTGGTGTATTCTTTGCAACTCTAAGCTTTGCTTTCGCTGAAGAGTACTTCTTCATCGGATACTTAATTTCAATTGCACTTTTTGGTCTATATCAAGCTATCTTCATGGCGAACGCCGGCGGTGCTTGGGATAATGCTAAGAAATTAGTTGAGACTGAATTACGCGCTAAAGGTACTCCACTTCACGATGCTTCAATCGTAGGGGATACTGTAGGTGACCCGTTCAAAGATACTTCATCAGTTGCGATGAACCCAATTATTAAGTTTACAACTCTATTTGGACTTCTAGCAGTTGAACTTGCTGTTTCTCTATCTAACTCAAACATGAGTGGATTAAGACATACACTAGCTGTAGTATTCTTCGTTGTAGCTGCGATTTTCATCTGGAGATCATTCTACAAAATGAGAATTGAAGAAAAATAATAGTTAATTGAATCGAAGCCTCTCTGAGCAATCAGGGAGGCTTTTTTTTTACTCAGATTTCTTTTCTACGATTGCCTTACGTCCTTGCCAAGCTTTGTATGCCACAAAAATAGCAATTCCCAGTAGAGTTACTATGATTGTTCCTTTCTGACCTTTCTTTACTACCTTCATAAGTTTTTCAATATTATGAGCTCCGTGGTAGCCAGCATAGACCCAAAGAGGAACACTAATAATTGCAGCAAATCCATCTAACAGAAAAAATCTAAAAGGAGTAACTCTTTTGGAAATTCCGGCCGTGAGAAAAATAGGAGTTCTAAGTCCTGGCATAAAGCGAGC
This sequence comes from Bacteriovoracaceae bacterium, assembly GCA_046328975.1. Classification (GTDB taxonomy): domain Bacteria; phylum Bdellovibrionota; class Bacteriovoracia; order Bacteriovoracales; family Bacteriovoracaceae; genus JAXLVO01. Next base: position 106,706 of record JAXLVO010000003.1, read on the forward strand.
AAAAAAAATCACCATCTTTCCATATTTTTCAAATTTTTCTTGAACCATTTTAAATCGTTTAGGTGTCATAAGTTTTGCAATAATTTTAACTCTTAAAATTCTTTCTCCATAATAGCGTCCAGCTAAAAAAATGATCCCGTCTCCCAGCAAAACTCCAATCATAGAGACAACAAACATAATATCAACATTAGCGTGACCTAAGGCTGCAATAATTCCACCAGAAACTAACGTGATATCCTCAGGAACAGGAAGACCAAATCCACACAGAATAAGAACTAAAAAGACCGCAGCATATCCGTATTGAGTAAAAAATCCCAATAAGAAATTTAAAATATCCATTAAATCATTTTATCCCAAATTTTCATTACATCAATTTTATTCAAACAATCTAGTGTGCCAATTGGACAACTATTTTTTAAACACGGTGAGCAGGATATTTTTTGATTGATAATTCGTGTCTGATTTACGTGAAATTTAGGTGCGGTATTTTTTTCGTCTCCGGCACCAAAAAAAACAATTAGTGGCGTTGCGAGCATATTTGCCAAATGCGCAGGTCCAGAATCATTTGATATTACAAGATCAGCATGTTTGAGTATTGAAATAAGCTCTTTTAAGTCGGTTTTTCCCGTAAGGTTAATAAATTCATGTTTATTACTTAAGCATTTTTCTTTTAACTCATTTACTAATCGATTGATAAATTCAATATCTTTATTGACACCAGTTAAAATCACTTTTTTATTTTGAGTTAACGAAAAAATTTCAACCCATTTGTGATTAGGTAATTTTCGAGATGTAGCTTCAGAGTTGGCATTTATTACAATATAGGATGATAGATTTTTGATTTGAAGTGATTTCGGAATTTCAAAAACGGGAAGCTTAAAAGCATCTCTCGTTCCTTTAAATATTTGATTAAGTAAAAAAAGAAACTCATCTGCTCTATGTGTTTGACTTAATTTTTTAAAACTATCCGTTAATAAAAAAGTTCTAAATTCATTTTTAAAACCTACTCTTCTTTTGGCCTGTAAAACTCGACCCATAAGAGCTGAAGAAAAGGATGGTGCGAGAGTGAAATAAAGGTCAGATTTTATAAGATCTGGATTATTTTTTTTAAATTTAAAAATCCCAATTTTTTTATTATAAGATACAAAATTCAATATTTTACTATTATTAATTAGCTCTAAAACTTCACTGAATTCAGGTTTTATAATAACGAAAACTTCAAAACGATTAGCAATGCTGATTTTTATAAGTTGTTCAAAAAATGGAACACTCATTACAATGTCACCTAACCAATTAGGAGCTCGAACAACAACTTTCATATACTCTTATTTAAGTTATTTCTACACCATAACAGTGTGAAAAAAACTAAGTTAAATGGAAGTAAAAAGAGGTTTACAATTGGTACACTCATAAGTGACATTAAGAAAAATCCGCTTACTAGATAGGTAAAAAAATTTCCAAAAAGATCTTTTATACATTCTTTAAAAGTATAATTATTTCTAGACCACGAGTAATCAAGAAATCCAATAACAAACAGGATGACAGTGAGGAGAATTGCAATTGGCGCTAAAATAGGAATAAGACCAATGATTAAATTAAACAGAGCAATGAGAAGGATAAAAATAATTTTTTTTGCTTCATTTATAAAAGTTTTCACTATTTTACTAAAACTAAAATGTACTTCAAGACGACTCTCAATTTTTTCATTTAAACAGTATTTATTCTCAACTCTACCAGCGATAAAATCATTAAATGGGGCGCTCAGAGCATTTACCACGAGAACAAAGGTCCAGTTAAGAAAAAAGAGTAAAATAAGAGTAATAAGTGCAGTAACGAGAGCTTGTAAAATAAAATTAATCTCGCCACCCTTGAGAATATATTTTCTAAGCAACTCGTCCAGCGTCTCTCTAAAAGAGCTATAAAACCATTTTTCCAACTAACGAATAGACTAAAATTCCGATAAAAACAGGGATACCACATAGAAGTAAAAGTAGTTTATCTTTAAAAATATATTTTAATGTAGTGGAAAATTTGAGACTAATTTAACCATACTTAACCAGCTGTTCCCTTAATAGATAATCCGTTGTCTACATATATCACTTGCCCAGTTATACTGCTAGACATTTCACTAGCAAGAAAGGTCGCGCAATTTCCCACATCCTCAATGGTAACATTTTTATGAAGTGGTGCACGCTCTTCAACAATTTTAAGCATATCTCTAAAACCACTAATAGCGGAAGAGGATAGAGTCTTGATCGGTCCAGCTGAAATACAATTACTTCTGATTTTTTTATGCCCCAATTCAACGGCTAAATATCGATTAATACTCTCCAGTGCTGCTTTTGCTACTCCCATAATATTATAGTTATCAATTGCCAGTACAGAGCCAATATAGGAGAGACTAATCACTGATCCATTCTCTTTTATCATATTTTTTAAACTATTGGTAAGTTTCATCAATGAATAGGAAGAAATATTGAGGGCCATATTAAATTGCTCTAATTTAGTTTCAGAAATATCACCTCGTAAGTTCTCTTTATCAGCATAAGCAATTGAGTGAACGAGAATATCAAAGTTACCCCAATGTTTTAAGAGTTCTGATTTCAAAGAATCGTAGTCAGTTGCAACTTCAGCATCAAATTTTAAAATTTTAGTACAGTTAACTTTTGCAGCCAACTCTTCAACTCGTCTTTTTAAATTATCATGTGAATAGGTTAATGTGAGTTCAACTCCCGCTTGATTGAGTTTTTCAGCAATTCCCCAAGCGATTGAATAGTTATTAGCGATACCTAAAACTAAAGCCCGTTTTCCTTTTAGATCACTTAACATTTTACAATCCTTATTTTAAAGCCAGTAACATCGCCCCAAAAACTCCGGCTGAATCCCCCAAAGAATTTTGATAAATTTTAGGTTTAGATTTTGGTGCAAAAGTTTGAATTTCTAAATCCTCTTCAATTCCTTCATAAATAATTTTTTGATTGCTAAGTCCACCACCAAAAACAAAATAGTCCGGGTCAAAAATATTAGTTAGGTTAATCAGAAACTGAGCTAAATATTTTCGATACTGTTTAACCGTTGCTATTGCTAGCGGATCAAGTTGATCATAGAGTTCAAAAATCTCTTTACAGTTTTTTATTTTTCCAATTTGGGAATAGATTCTTCCATTAAAGTGGCCTTCCAGTGCCGTACCAGACAGGTACTGTTCAACACAACCATTATGACCACAGTAACAAGGCAGACCATTAGTTATTAAATTAGTGTGACCAATTTCTCCGCCACTTCCGTTACGTCCACGTAAAATAGTTTGATTAATAACGATACCACCACCAACACCAGTACCTAAAATAACACCGATACTGACCTGTTTTTCAACCGAAATTGAGAATTTAACTGCATGCTTTTTACCTACACCACAAACACTCTCGGCATAGCTAAAACAGTTAGCATCATTTTCTAAAACCACTTTCCCTTTAAACTTCAAAGCTTTTTTGAGATCACCTGCGAAATCTTTTTGAATAAAAATTTGAGTATTTCCATTCACCATTCTATTAGTTTTAGGGTCCACTGTTCCCGGTAATCCAACCCCAATTCCAGCGCAAGCAGATAGATCAGTTTTAGCCTCTTTGCAAACTTTCAAACAGAGTTTAGCAATATTTTCTAGAACATTGGCATAGCCGGTTAACCGGTTCGAATCGATCCGCATTTTTACTTTGATTTTTTTTATTTGGTCAGGATTAAAATTTTTATTAGTTCCAAGATCTACTAACACACACTCAATTTTTGTTCCACCAATATCTAAACCTAATACAAACATTATGCTTTCCCTTGATTTAAAGTAGCTTATAACCCTATAATAATCTTACCATATCGAGAGAGAGAAAAACAATGCAGACTTCATGGAATGAGGCAACCCGAGCAAAACTTAGTAAAATAATCAAAGAGGGTAAAAATCAAAATAATTTTGCCGTTTTTGATTTTGATAACACGGTTATCTGCCGTGATATTGGCGAAGCAACTGCAGCCTACATGATTCGTGAAAATATTCTAACTCGCAATAATATTAAAGAGCATAATCCTCCTCAATTTTTATATAACAATGAGTTAGTTAACATTGATACCGAAGTTGATATCTCAACCTACTACGAAAAATTTCTCTACTCCACTAAGCACCAACTTAACTAAGATGCACCTTATGAAAACTCTTATGCTTGGTCGACTAAAGTTTTAAGTGGGTTATCTCCATTTCAAATTGTAGAAGCTACCCAAAAAACTTTCAATAATGAAGTTGCTTTGGCTGATTTTAAAAACCTAAATTCCCAAACGTTAATTAGTGGAACCAAAGATCAAACCTTCTATCGTGTTCCTTTTTTCTATCCAGAAATTGTTGAACTCATGAATGAACTTTCTGATAACAATATCGATATCTATATTATTTCAGCAAGTAATATTTGGACTGTACGATTTATGGTTTTAGCGTACTTAAATAAAAAATTAACTAAAAAAATCAAACCTCAAAACGTTATCGGAACTTCAACCCTTATTCTCGATGAGCAATTTAAACTCTACAAAGATATGTCATTAGTTTTAGAAAATGAGAAATATGCAAATTTAGATCTCAACGAACTAAAAAAATATAAACTCACGCAAGAAATAGCGCACCCTCTTACCTGTTATCATGGTAAAGTGACGGCCATGATGAAATATATTAAACGAACACCACTTTTAGTCTCTGGGGATTCATCCAACGATTTTCCAATGCTAAACTATTCAAAGTATAAATTGTGGATTGCTCGTCTTGATAGTCCCGACTACCAATTAGAAGCCAAACAGAATTTTAATGATACTTGGTGTATTCAACCTACTTTAGTTAAAAAATCACCAGGCTTTGTCTCTTCAATACAAGAATTAAGCGAGAGATTTGGTGGTGAAAAAAATATTCCAACTGATGTTACCAAATCCCTTGAAATACTGGGAATTAAATAATTCTATTGAATATATCTAACTGGAACTATTTTCGCGTTTAAAGAGAATTTTTTGACTTCATCATTAGTAGTTAAAGCTGCCTCTTTTCCTATTTCCACTACCCATCTAGGTGATGAAATTACTACCTCTTTTCCATTTATAACTTCAATGATTTGACCTTTAACATAGACTTGATCCCACTCTAAGGGCTCCTTAATAAAAGAGTCATAAGCATCTACTTGATCAAATGCCGTTATCTTAAGTTTATACTGCTTGAGCTGACAAGTTGTAACCCATTCAGCTCCAACCTTAACCATTTTTGAATCACTACATTCAATTTTTTTACCGTTATTTTTCCAATCGGTAGAAACTTTCATTTCAATATTACGAGCCAACACCGAAAATGATAATAAAAACAAAATAGAAACTATAAGTTTCATATAAACCTCCCTGTTTATTTGAGAAGAGAAATAGCTATTCTTTAGCTTTTAATCTATCAGAATTTTCGTCAATGAATTTTTTGATATCTTCACTGATGCCTAAAAGTTTTATCCACTGTTCTTTATAAAGAGTAACTGGAAAGCGACCCATTCCATAAACTGAAAGAGCACCTTTTTCACTCACTTTCATAGAAAGCGTACCACGCGCTTTTTGCTTACTTTTAAGTGACTCATTTTCCGCTTTTAATCTTTCGAGTTCTGCTTTTAAATCTTCCGACATAGTTTTTATCCTTTTATTTTAAGATCATTAAAAATTAACTTAGAGAGAAATATCTGTCAAAGCACTTCTGCAAAAGCCGCTTCACCATTATGAATGACTGACCCTTTTACTTTGATATCGTAAGTTATTTTACAACATTTTGAAATCATATAACTAACCCCGCAATATCTAGTCATAGATAGGTCAACTGCTTTAATTATTTTTTCATTATTTAAATCTTGGCCATCAAAATTGTAAGTCAAATGAACACTCTTAAAATATGAGGGTGTTGTATCAGTTTTTTCAGCACCAATATCAACTGAAAATAATTCAGGCATACTTCGCATTTTAGTTAAAAGTGAAACCACATCAATAGCCGAGCAGCCAGCTATACCATTTAATACTAGCTCTTTAGGAGTAGGACCATAATTTTCACCACCAAAGGAAGGTGTTGCATCTGTAGTACTTTTAATCCCACGATTTTCTACATCGAAAGCCATTTTACTCTTCCACTTAATTTTCCCTTCCATATTTTATTCCTTCTGTTTTATAAATTTTTACATTTTAAATTATAGATTTAAAGTTATATAATTCTCTAATGAATATCACTTTTTATAATTTTATTTTTATTGGGCTTATTACAGGTATTTTTTCAGGACTTTTTGGTATTGGTGGGGGGCTGATTATGATCCCCATTTTATTATTCTACTGTAAAATTCCACAAGTTACGGCTAGCGGAGTCTCGCTTGTTGCAATGCTTCTTCCGGTAGGAGCCCTTGGTGTATGGCAATATTATCGTTCAGGTTTAATTAATGGTGAAAATATCCGTTGGGGTATTTTTATAGCTATCGGAATCTTTTTTGGCACCTTTCTCGGAGCAAAAATTGCTCCATTATTGCCGGTCAAATGGCTCTCACGCATGTTTTCAATTCTGATGCTGGTTGGAGCCTACAGAGTATGGCTCCAATCATTAAAAAAATAGAATTATTTAATTGTAACCATACTGTGAATTTTCTTAAGAGTTTTCTCTTCACGAATAGCATACAATAGATTGTTTTTTAGATTAGTATTACTATTGTAATATTTTTTAACATCTTCAATTTTCACTTTTGGCCCAGCCATTTCACCCATCTCTTTGAACTTCTCATCAAAATCAGCGTCAGTCACTTCAATTGAAAAGTCTTTACCAAGTTTATCTAAAATTAAGCCAGTTTTAATTTGGTAAGTAGCTTTTTGTGTAATATCTTCTTTCCATTTTTCGTAATATTCAGCCAAATGCTCTTCTTTAAAACCCTGTCTTAAAAGATTATTTTTTAAATCCTCTTTCACATGCTTTTCTTGATTAGCAACCATGGCTGATGGAATATCAAAACTATTTTCAGTAACTAATTTATCTAAAATCTCTCGATTTAAGTTTTCTGCCACAGTTCTCTTTTTTTGATAGCTTAGATTTTTCTCTGTTTTTTCATTGAAATCGCTGACTGACTCATATCCAAATTCTTTAACCAATTCATCATTAATTTCAGGATATTTTTGCTCTTTAACTTCGAGTAGTTCTACATGAAATTTAACTTTTGCATTTTTAAGTTCAGCCATGTGGTAGTCACTAGGGAAAGTAACAGTAATATCTTTTTTCTCTTTTGCTTTCATTCCAATAAGTTGATCTTCAAATCCTGGAATAAATGTTTTCGATCCAATTTCAAGTAAGAATTCTTCACCTTTCATCTCTTCTGGTTTCTCTCCATTCTCTTTTTCACCTTGGAAATTAAGAACCGCAAATAATCCATCTTTTAAAGCTACATCGTTTACTTCAACCATTTGTGCTTTTGATTTAAACATCATTTTTTTAGTTTTTTCTATGTCAGCTGCTGAAATAGTCTCATCCTCTTTTTTAAAAGAGAGTTTTGAAAAATCTTTAATTGTAATATTAGGGAAAATTTCAACAACTACTTCGAAACTAATTTTTTTATTGTTAGCAGAGCCTTCGCTATTTTCTATTTTTGAATTTAAAAAGTTAGGATATCCTACTGGGTGAATCCCCTCTTTTTCAATCGCATTGTAATATTCTTGAGAGATAAATTTTTCAATGGCTTTACCTTCAACTTCACCACCGTAGAATTTTTTTACTAAATCAAGTGGAGCCTTTCCTGGTCTGAAACCTTTTAAATTAGATTTTTTTTGTTGTTCAACTAAAGCACTTTCAACCTGTTTTGTTAGGTCAACTTGCTCATATTTGAATAAGAATTTTTTAGTACATCCGTTAACTTGTTCCACTTGGTAAGACATAAATTTAAGCCTTTTTTAAATTAAAATCTAATGGGTTTTATTCGCGCACGGGAATCTAACATATCCAACCAAGATGTCAATTACTTACTGGGTCAACTCGACTCAAGTAGAGGCCACTGGCTGGGGCAACTGGTGAAAGTTTGCCTGTGGTTTTACACTCTAAAGCATCTCTCACAGTGTCTAAAGAAATTTTTCCCCTTCCAACATTCCACATAGTGCCAACCATAATTCGAACCATCTGTTTTAGAAAACCATTTCCTCGAATTTTAAAGATATAATAACTTGGCAGTAATTCTTTAAGTACCCCGGATGGAGACTCTTCTGTTAAACTGCAAGAAATTATTGTTCTGCGAGTAGTTTTCACACCGCTCCCAAGACAGTAGAAATTTTTAAAATCATACTCTCCAACATAAAGATCACACACACTGCGCATAGCATCTATATTGAATTTATAAGGAAAATTTGCAATTTTTTTTAATTGAAAAGGTGTGTGATTTCCAAAATGAGCTCGATTAGAAAAAAGATAAATGTACTCTTTTTGATAAACTTTTCTAAGTGGATGGAAATCTTCAGTTGATTCAATTATATTTAAAGCCCTAATATCTTTTGGCAGTAGCGCATTTAAGCCACGTCTCAACCCTTCTGGGTCAATGTAAAGTGGAATTGAAATTTTAACTTTCTGATCAAGCGCATGTACACCTTTATCAGTCCTACTTGCACCAATTGTTTTTAAGTTATTGTTACCTTTGCAAATTTCCGTAAGAACATTGTTTAAAATGCCTTGAATGGTTTTTAGTTCACCATCTTGAATCTGCCAGCCTTGATAATTTGTTCCATCGTACGATAGTGTGGCAATGTAATGAAATTTCATAAATAATTATATGAAAAACCTACGCCAATCGAGGTTCCACTAATTGAAATTTTTTCTCGAAAATTTTCATAACTTTGATGTCTAGCAAAAATTGAAAAATACATTTTAGTAACATCATACTGAGAAAAAACTTCATAAGTAGTTTGCGGAAATATATCCATCAAACTTATTTTAAAATTACCTTCAACGAAATAGCCGAAACTATATTGTTGGATATCTTTATCACTATTACCTTGAGGAAGATCAGATCTATGTTGCCAAATTGCCATTACACTTGGACCAGCTTTTCCACCAACATTATAAAACCGGCTTAGATTTAAATCAACTAAGAACGAAAGATCAGCCGGAACAGTCCATAAACGAAAACGTGATTCACTTTGAGTTTTTCCGCCTTCACTTGATACAAAATGGGCAAGTCCACCATTGTAACCAACACTTAAGCCTAATCCAATTCCAAAATCAAAAAACTCTTTTACAAAATAGGAGTGGCCATCAATTTTTAACATAGCCGCAAAGTCAGCCTTATCACCTTCGCGATATGTTTTTTTAAAACTATGAGCTGGATTATCATATTTAAAATTATCTGGAATAAAAGATATGGAAAATTGATTATTTCCTTTGGTGCCAAAATTTTTAATAAGCTGTTCATTACGAAAAGTAATAACCTCTTTTTCTGATTCATATTTAAATGGGATCTCATTGCCGGATGAGAGAGCAGCTTCTCTGTCCGTTATTTTTTTAGGCTCATCCGTAGATGTTTTATTGTAGCTAGGAATATATCCCGAACTTCCAACCGGATTTTTTTCATCTAAAGTTGACTTATCCTCATAAGAACTTGGATCACTATTAAGTGGGATAATTCTTTCGGCTGTTCCCGCTGGACTAGCTGTTATTGTACTATCGGCTGGAACCATTCCTGGCAAGTGGTGCGAAACATCGTCTAGCTTATCAGCATAATTGCCAGAAACTAAAAATAATAAAATAAAAGCAAGTCTATTCATTTTCACTATCGCTATCATTTTTCCATTCAAAAATTCCAGCCAACTCACCCTTATGAGTTAAATAATAAAAGATGGAGGCTAAAACATACATTGTAACTAATGCAATCACCATTACTTCTTCATAGATTAAGATTGAACTGATTGATAAAAAAATTATTACCAATACCTGTTTTTTATGTGCTTTAACCCAAGGAGAATTTTTAAATGAAGGAAATGGAATATTTGAAATCATAAGTACTGAATAAAAAACTAAATAGATTAAAGCGACTAAACTAATTGAATTAAAAATATCAAATGCCATTGAACTTAAAACAAATCCCACAACAGCTGAAGCAGCTCCAGGAATTGGAATTCCTTGAAAATAGTCTACTTTTACTTTATCAATACTAGCATTAAAACGAGCAAGTCGAAGAGCACCACAAAGAAGATAGAGAAAAGCCGCAACCATTCCTATTCGATTAAAACTAGTTAAAAATTTTAGGTAATACATAATGGCGGGAGCCATTCCAAAAGTGATCAAATCACTGAGTGAATCAAATTGCTCACCAAAAGCTGACTGGGTTCCTGTGATTCTTGCAATTCTTCCATCAACAGAGTCAAAAACAACACCAAGCATTAGAGCCATGCAGGCTTGATAATAGCTACCTTTAAAAGAGAGCATGATGCAAGCAAAACCGCATGCCATATTGAGCGCCGTAAAGGTATTAGGTAAAAAATAGATAAATCTTTTATTATTCTCGTTCATACTCTTATCCATAAATCGTACCTCTTTCATTAAACTGTGGCCAATATTGTTTCATGGGCAGCCACTAAATCCCCTTTTTTAACTTTAACTACGCATTCAGTAGGTAAATAAATTAAAACCGAGCCACCAAAAGGAAAAAATCCAAAATTAGCTCCGGTTTTACCTCCATCTCCATTTTGTAAATAGAGTTTAGGACGTAAGCCAAGCCAACAGGGAATAAGTTGTAACTCCCACTTGAGATTATTTTCACTTTTAAACTTAAACAGTGTCCCTTTTTTAAGCACATTTTTCAAATTTTTTCTGAAACGCCATCGTCTTTGCGATCTATTATGTTCTAGATTAACTACTTCGCCATGCATAGGAAGATAGAGTCCATACTCTTTTTTAACAGAAAGTACCATTTGAATACAGACTCTCGGTTGATCTTTCATATTCAAAATATTAAGAATTTTACCCGAAACTGGGGCTAAAAATTTATCAGAACTCATTGAAATTTTTTTATTGGGATATTTTCTAAAAACCCAAAAAACCAGATACCCAGTAAAAATGAGTATTAAATAACACCACCAAAAGTGGAATGAAAAAGTAAAAATAAGTGTTAACCAAAAAAAGCGAAGAAAGTTATTAGAAAGATAAGTTCTTATCATGTTTTACTTGGAGTAAACTCTATATCGAGCGGTCTATAATAAAAGAGCTCTTGATTTAAATTACGACTCGTAAGATGTTCAAAAATAGTTTTGGTATTCTCTTTTATAAGATCAATTGTTGAAATAATTTTAGAAATATGATTAGTTAAATTAAATTCACTAATAATTTTCTGGTCATTAGAATTTGAATAAAAATGGTCAAACTGACTTATAATCTTAATTAAACGTTCACTGTTTTGAATATCAATCAATGCTTGTTCCTGATTTTTCTCTTCTAAATTCCAGTAGTGAACAAAGATTTGCTGTTTATAGGCTTTTGATAAAAATAATCCTTTTTTCACATTAATAATTGCAGGAATCTCATACTCATAAAAAGTATATGATTTTAATTTTGAAAACGAAAAAACCTTATTAAAAATTTCAGAGACTCTCATACCTGTATAGGATCCTGGGCCAGCGGAGGTAATAACAGTATTAAAACTATCAATAGCTAAATTTTTTTTTTCTAAACTTTCATAAATTTTGTAATGAAGTTGTGAAGCATTCTGCCCCTGAATTTCTTCAACCGGACTAATCCAATTAAATTTATCATCTAAAAAACCAAAATTAATATTTAATGATGTATCTAAAAATAAAACATTCATGCTTAAGAAGCCACAATCCTTGCAATATCATTGTAAATTGCCGCAAAAATTAGAACAAAAGTATGGAAAGTCCAAATTGTTGTGCTAGTTCCATTTTCTTCGTGAAAGTGGCCCACGATTTATCATTTCTAGGATAATAAATAAAATATGTCCTCCATCTAGTACAGGAATCGGAAATAGATTAATAACACCTAAATTCACCGAGAATAGTGCCATCCATTTAAAAAAATATGAAAGGCTAATACTAAAAGAATCACTGGCAACTTTTCCTATAGCAAGTGGCACGCCTACACTCTGTAAATGAGACTTGATTAGTCACAAGTTTTTAAATCCGGCGAAAACACTAAATACTGTTTCGTATGTTCGACTAAAAGCTAAACCTAAACTTTCAAAAACTCCTTTAGACTTTCCTTCGATCTGCTTAGGAAAATTGAGAATAATGCCACTATAAATTCCAATAGTAGGTACTCTTTCTCCTCCTATTTTGCTAAATACTGGTGTAATCATCATATCTTGGGATTTAGATTCTCTAAGAAATGTTACTTTAATTTTATCATTCTCTTTAATACTTTGAACCTTAGATTTTAATCCTTCAAAGCTGAAAACATTTAGATCATTGATAGCAACAATAATATCATTACTTTTTATTCCAGCAGACTCTGCCGGCGACTTCATGACAATACTACTTACTAAAAGATCATGTGGATAATACCCTTGCTTTTGCATTTGATAGTAAAAATTATTATTAGGTCCATTTGAAGCTTCAATTGATAATATTTTTTCTTTGTCATATTGAACTAGTTTCTCAAGTAATTCTTCCTGATTAGTCTCTTGCTGAAATGTACTCAAGCTTCCAGCATTTAATTCATACATATAAAGTGTTTTAATTTCTCCCATTGCTACTAATCCTTCAATAGATTGAGTCCAATCCACTTTTTTAGGAGTTAGTGTTAATGCAAATTTTTTAGCATTAGCATCCACAATAATAGGCTTTCTAAAATGTGGAGGATATTTTATCAGCTCTTCAATGAAATTTCTTAATGGTTTATTTAAAACTAAATCAAAAGAGTCTCCATTAACACCTCTTTGAATTGTTACTGTTTTAACTGGATCAGAATTTGAGTCTACCGAAAGATCAGTAATACTTAGTAACTCTTTACCATTTACTTTTGTAAGAAGATCTCCAGTTCTAAAACCTAGATCATAAAAAATTGTGTTTTCAGGAATAACTCCCAATCGTGGCTCAGGAACCTTTTCACCTGAAATTAATACCCCTAAAAAAACTAGATAAGCTAGTACTAGATTGGCCAGCGGCCCACCAAAGATAATCCAAAACCTTGCCCACTTTCCCTTTTCAACAAAAGCAAGTTTCTTTTCTTCTTCCGTAAATTTTCTCTCCCCCATTGGATCGTCACCAAACATTTTTACATAACCACCTAACGGGATTAATGAGAGCGTAAATTCGGTACCAAATTTATTAAACTTTATTAGTTTTGGACCAAAACCAAGAGAAAAGACTTCTACCTTAACACCAAAAAGTTTTGCAAAAAGATAGTGACCTAACTCATGAAAAAATATTAAGGGAAATAAAAATAGAATAAAAATTGCGACTTTTTCTAACATTGAGTGTTCCTTATTTTAAAAACAACTACCTTATATTATTGTTGGTAGCACTTTTAATATTAGCAAGAGATAGAATGGTGTTACAAATACTAAACTATCTATTCTATCATACACCCCGCCATGGCCTGGAATCAAAGAGGAACTATCTTTTATTCCAACCTGTCGCTTTATTTTGGACTGGACTAAGTCACCAAGTTGCGAAAGTAATGCTATAGCCAAAAAGGAGACTACTAATAATATTGTAGGTTTACCTTGAACAACCAACCAATAGATTCCACCTAAAAGTGCTGATATTATCATCCCACCGATTAAGCCTTCAACCGTCTTTTTAGGACTGATCGCCACCCATAATTTGGTTTTTCCAAACAGGGTACCTGATAACCACGCTCCGGCATCCATTCCATAGTTTACAATTAAAATTAAACCTAAATAGAATTTCCACTCTTCCATTAAAAAGAGTCTTCCAACTGGAAAAATTAATATAAATGCAAGAACTCCACTCATCCAAGGTACTTTCTCGAAATAGGTTGAGAACATTTTTTTTTCGAGCGGAATACAAAATAGATATAGCAGTGAGACTAAACTTAAAGCTAAACTGACATATACAATATCATCAATACATTTAACTGGAATTAATCCTTGAAAATAGGAAATAAAGAATGAACCATAACAACTAGCAAAGATTAATTGAGAAAGAATATAAGAGATATTGGTTCTTTTGCGATTTAAGAAATTCACACAGAGTTCATCTACTAAAATTATTCCCAAAAGTGAAACCAGCAATAGTGCCGGAACTTTACCTGACAAGATAAAAATAATTACCATAATAATTAGAACAATAGCTGAAAGTACTCTAACTAAGTTATTAGACATGAATAGACTCACTTAAGCTCTCTTGATTGACTTGAGCTTTAATTTGAGAGGTTTTGAGATCTATTTCACTTTGAACATTGCCAAATCTTCTATTGGTGCCTTCAAAAACCTCTATAATTTTACGAAAATCAGCTGGGGTAAAATCTGGCCATTTTGTTTTAGTAAAGAAGAGTTCTGCATACGCATTTTGCCAAAGCAGAAAATTGGATATTCTAGAGTCACCACCCGTTCTAATCATCAGATCGACGTCCCCGCACTCAGGAGCATAAAGATATTTATCAAAATCAGCTTCAGTAACATTTACTTTTTTTTCATTAATAATTTTATTTACAGCATCGACAATCTCACGTCTGCCACCATAATTAAAAGCAAAACGAAGTTTGAGACCTGTGAACTCTTGAGTTGTCTTCTCTAAATTAACAATTAACTCTTGGGTATCTTGCGGCAGTCCCGAGTAGTCACCTACTACTTTAAAATTAATATTATTTTTAATAATACGAGCTGACTCTTTTTTTAAAAATTTTTTAAGTAATAAAAAAAGTGTTTTAACTTCTAATTGTGGTCGGCTCCAGTTCTCTGTAGAAAACGCATAAAGTGTTAAAGCTTTAATTCCTAAGTTATCAGCCTCTTCCACAATTTCAGAAACTTTAGCTGAACCTCGAACATGGCCCCAAACACGTGTATGCTTTTTATCGGTGGCCCAACGACCATTCCCATCCATAATAATTGCTACGTGTTTGATACTATTCTTCATAATTATACAGTCATTAACTCTTTTTCTTTATCATTTAAAAAGGTATCAATTTTTTTAGTGAAGTTATCAGTAATAGTTTGAACTTCAGTTTGCCATTTTTTTGAATCGTCTTCTGAAATCTCCTTACCTTTTTCACTTTTCTTAATTAATTCATTTTTGTCACGACGAACGTTTCGTAAAATAACTTTAGCATCTTCACCTAGTTTTTTTACCTCTTTAACTAAATCTTTTCTTTTTTGTTCAGTTAAAGCTGGAAAGGTTAAACGAATAACGTTTCCGTCATTACCAGGAGTAACACCTAAGTTAGCCGCAAAAAGCGCTTTTTCAATGGCACCAATAGCTGTTTTATCAAAAGGTTGAATTTGAAGTAGACGAGCTTCCGGAGTACTGATTTGTCCCAACTGTTTAATTGGAGTTGGTGTTCCATAGTAGTCCGCCATAATTCCATCTAAAATTGCAGCAGTTGCTCTGCCTGTTCTAATTTTGGCTAAGTTAACTTGAAAAGACTTTAACGTCTTATTCATTTCATCATCCATCTGTTTTTTTAAATCATTTAAACTTAAAGGCATATTTTATCCTCTTATATATTTTTAGTAATTAATGTTCCGATTTTCTCACCTTTAATAACTTTCTCAATATTTCCATGCTCAAATACATTAAACACAATAATATCTACATCGTTATCCATACAAAGAGTGATAGCGGTTGAGTCCATAACTTTAATCTCTTTGTTTAGAACTTCAATATATGAAAGCTGATCAAATTTGGTTGCATCTTTAAATTTCATTGGATCTTTATCATAAACACCATCAACTTTAGTCGCTTTTAAAATAATATCAGCGTTAATTTCACTGGCTCTTAAAGCAGCTGTGGTATCAGTTGTAAAATAGGGATTTCCTGTTCCAGCAGCAAAGATAATGAGTCGCCCCTTCTCTAAGTGACGTACAGCTCTTCTTCTAATATAGGGTTCTGCAATCTCTTTCATTTCAATTGCAGTCATAACTCGTGTATAAATTCCAATTCGCTCCAAAGTATCTTGTAATGCTAAAGAGTTGATAATGGTGGCTAACATCCCCATATGGTCAGATGTGGTACGATCCATTCCTTTAGTTGACCCTGCAACCCCACGGTGGATATTTCCTCCACCAATAACAATTGCTAGCTGTACACCTTGTTTATAGATTGAAGAGATTTCTGAAGCTAATTGGTTTAAAACCTCTTGAGATACGCCATACTTTTCGTTACCAGCAAGCGACTCTCCGGAAAGTTTAAGTAGAACTCGTTTATATTTCATAGGGTATCTTCCTTAATTTTTATATAAAAAAGGGACTCACTTGAGTCCCTTTTTTTTGTTTTAACTATTTTTGACCTGTTAACTTTTGAACCTCTTCTGCTAAATTATCAGTTTTCTTTTCAATCCCTTCTCCAAGATTGAATTTTACAAAACGTCTAATCGCAATTTTTTCTCCGATTTTTAAAGTTAGTTCGTTCACTAAATCTTTAATCGAAACATCTGGGTTCTTCACAAATTTCTGCTCAAGAAGACAAACTTCAGTAGCAAGTTTATTGATCTTACCTTCTACGATTTTTCCAATCATATTTTCAGGTTTACCTTGCTCTTTTAATTGAGCAGCATAAATTTCCGCTTCTCTTTTTTTGAAAGCTTCATCAATTTGATCAGCACTTAAAAATTTCGGGTCAGCTGCTGCAATGTGAATTGCAACATCTTTAGCAAACGTTTGGAAATCTTCGTTTCTTGCAACGAAATCGGTTTCACAGTTAACTTCAACCATAACACCAATTTTTCCATTGTGGATATAAGTTGCAATTGTACCTTCAGCCGCAATTCTGCTTGATTTTTTCTCGGCTGCTGATAGACCTTTTTTTCTTAACCAATCAATTGCTTTATCCATATTTCCAGCAGCTTCAGTCAGGGCTTTTTTACAGTCCATCATCCCAGCGCCAGTTTTTTCTCTTAATTCTCTTACATTTTCAGCTGTAAAACTCATATATACCTTCCATTTATTAAATTAATTATTAAACTTCTTCTTCTTCACCTTCAGGTAATAATAGATCGATATCGTGTTCATATTTCTCAATGATCTCTTTTTCTAGAGTATAATCACGAGATCCGCCATCTCTATCTTTACCTTTGTTACCAGCTTTAGCGTTACCTTCTAAAATAGCTTTAGAGAAATAATCACCGAAAAGTTTAATTGATTTGATAGCATCGTCGTTAGCTGGAACAACATAATCGATTCCAGTTGGATCACAGTTTGTATCAATTAAAGCTACAACTGGAATACCAAGAACTTGTGCCTCTTTAACAGCAGTGTGTTCATTACTTGGGTCTACTACAATCATAGCTCCCGGTAATTTTCTCATATTTTTGATACCACCAAGGTTTTTTTCAAGCTTAGCCATATCTTTTTCAATTTTTGACTGCTCTTTCTTAGTTAATAAGAAGAAATCACCGTTCTCTTTCATTTTTTCTACTTTACGTAGTTTATCAACTGAAAGTGCAATGGTTTTAAAGTTAGTTAACATTCCACCTAACCATCTATAAGTTACGTGTGATGAACCAGATTCTTCAGCTGTTTTTCTTAAAATTTCAGAAGCTTGTCTTTTTGTTCCTACGAAAAGAACACCTTTACCACTGGCTGCTGTATCTCTTAAGAAGTTATAGGCTTTTTTTGCTAATGGAACAGTTTTAGATAAGTCGATGATGTAGATTCCGTTTCTCTCACCATAAACATACTTTTTCATTCTAGGATTCCATTTGTGAGTCTGGTGACCAAAATGTGATCCAGCTTCAAGTAGTTGTGGGATTGTTAATTCCGGAATGAGTGTCGCGTTCGCAGCGTTTGCTGCTTTTGATTCAGATACCATTGTTTCCTCCAAGGTTTGTCTGATCACTCTTGCTACAAAAGTTGTAGACCATGGTTAAGAGTGACTGTTGATAATAAACGTTACAGAAAGGTTGTTTAACACAGCGATCTCGAATAGACAAGTTCAGTGTTCAATTTGGCCAATTTGGTAGAGCTTAGCATACTCTCCGCCTGACTGCATAAGTTGAGCATGTTTACCTATTTCAATGATTTTCCCTGAATGCATAACAACAATTTTGTCATAATTTTGAATAGTTGTTAACCGGTGCGCAACGGCAACAATAGTTTTATTTTGACCGATATTTTCAATTGCAACCTGAACTTTTTTTTCCGATTCGTTATCAAGGGCAGATGTCGCTTCATCAAATAATAATATTGGTGGAGCTCTTAAAAAAGCTCGTGCAAGAGTAATTCTTTGACCTTGACCACCTGAAAGTCTAGTCCCTCTATCTCCAATTTTGGTCTCAAGTTTATCCTGCATTTTACTTACAAACTCTTCGCATTCACTCACACGTAAAGCCTCTTTAATTTCAGCTTCAGTATATTTTCTACCAACAGTTAGATTTTCGTAAATTGAATCGTTGAAAAGAAAAATCTCTTGTCCAACGTAACCAA
Organism: Bacteriovoracaceae bacterium; assembly: GCA_046328975.1. Taxonomy (GTDB): domain Bacteria; phylum Bdellovibrionota; class Bacteriovoracia; order Bacteriovoracales; family Bacteriovoracaceae; genus JAXLVO01. The sequence continues at coordinate 125,314 of JAXLVO010000003.1, forward strand.
AAAGATTTCTCAAATTAGTTAATTGAATATCTTCGATATTTACTCCATCAACTAAAATGCGTCCCGATTTCACTGGATAGAGTCTTAATAAGAGATGAATGAGTGTTGATTTTCCAGCACCGGATAAACCAATTAAAGCAACTTTTTCACCTTTTTTAATAGTTAAATTTACATTCTGTAAAATGGGAACTTCTTGAAAATTAAAAGAGACATTTTCAAAAGTAATTTCATGTTCAAATGATTTAATTTCAGTTGATCCTAAATCTACTTCTGAAGACGTATCAAGGAGTTCTGCAATTCTGTTTTGAGCTGCTAATGATTGATTTAATTTAACGTTAGCTTGACTAAATTTTCGAATAGGATCCATAAAAAGTGCCAAAGCTGTTACGAAACTAATAAAGTCACCTGTCGTAATTGCACCAGAACTAATTCTATGATGAGCAAATAAGATAACAAAACAGAAGGCAACCGAACCGACTAATTCAACTAATGGATGGGCGTTCTCTTCAACAAAAGTGGTTCGCATGAGTGAACTAAAATAACGCTCTTGTAGATGTTCAAATCTTTGGGCCATATAATTTTGAAGATTAAATGCCTTAATAATTTTTTGACCCGAAATGCCTTCGCCGGCTGAATGTGTCATGGCCCCTAGCTCGTGCTGGACATTCTCTTGGTATTTACGCACTTTTTTTCCACTTTTTTGAAAAATTAAGATAAAAAAAGGTGCAACAGCAAAAATGACTAGTGTTAATTGCCAATCACGATAAACAGCTAATCCTAAAAGAAAAATTGCTGTTAATGGTTCGCGAATTAAATCAACAACATTGCGCAAACCTTGAGCGAGTAGCTGAGTATCATTGGTGATTTGTGACAATAGATCACCCTGTTTTTTCTTGATAAAAAAACTCATAGGTAGTGTTTGAAGTTTGAGGTAAATCTTATCTCTGAGCAGACAAGCTGATTTATCCACTACAAAACGTATTAAGTAGAAATGAAAAAATCTTGCAGGATAATTAATTAAGGCTAGTACAAAAAGTATCCCTGCAATTCGTAGACTAGTCTGAAAATCCGCATTTGCACCCAAGCCTTTATCAAAAACCTCTTTTACGATGGCCGCCTCATACCATTTGATCGCAGCCAGTGGAACCATTAATAAAAGGGAACCTAAAACTTGCATTTTATATTGACGGATAAATGGGAAAAGAAATTTTATAACTTCGCGAAGCTGTTTCATTGATTCTAATTTACCTGTAAGTTAATGTGTGCGTCAAATTTATACTAAGATTACCCTAAGTTGTCATTTTATTTTTTGAGAAACTATGAAACAATAGGTCTATGAATTTAACTTATAAATATGGCTTTAACGAATTAGAACTCAACAAAGAAAAAATTAAAAAAATTTTTTTCTACCGTATTTGTGGTACAGGGATGGGTGCTGCTGCAATTCTGCTCAAACAGAAAGGTTATGCTGTAGAAGGTGGAGATAGCGTCTTTTATCCACCTATGAGCACTTATCTTTCATCTACAGATATTCCATGTCATAAGTTAAATGAAATTAATGCTGATTATTTGAAAAAATTTGATTTGATTGTTGTCGGTAACGTTGTTCCTGGTAATGGCGATGAAGCCAAAATGATTGAGAACTTAGGTGTTCCGTTTGCATCTTTTCCAACCACTATTGGTGTATTTGTTTTAAAAGAACGTAATGTAATTGGAATTAGCGGAACTCATGGGAAAACTACTACGACCCACTTTCTATCACAAATTTTTGAAAACTTGGGCATGAGTCCTGGTTACCTTATTGGTGGAATTATTGAAAATAAATCATCATCGTTTTTAGGTAAAAGTGACTATTTTTTTATTGAATCAGATGAATATGATAGCTGTTATTTTGAAAAATTTTCTAAATTTCAAAATTACTGTATCGATCATTTAATTCTTACTTCATTAGAATTTGATCATGCTGATATTTTTAATTCAATTTCTGATATTGAAAAAGAGTTTGAAACTGTAATTCCAAAAGTTGGTAAATCGTTTATTTTTAATACTGATTATCCTTCCGGTGAAAAACTTTTTAAAAAATTTAGTAAAATCTATAGTGATAAAAAATGGACTGCTTACGGAAATAAAACAAGTGCAATTAATAAAGCAGGACCAAGCAATGTAAGAACTAGCGCACTAGGTTCAGAGTTTGATATTTGCCTTGATAATAAAAATGTTACATTTAGAACCAATATTATTGGTGAGCATAATATTTTAAATTTAACCACTTCGATTCTTTTTGCACATCAAGAAGGTTTTGCCATTGAAAAAATCCAAAAAGCAATAGCTAATTTAAAAATGGTAAAACGCCGGCAAGAAATTCGTGGTAAATATCGTGAAACAGTGGTGATTGATGACTTTGCTCATCACCCACGTGCCGTCGAAGTTACTATTAAAGCCGTCAAAGCTCAGTATAAAGATTCTGAGATCATAGTAGTGCTTGATCCAATGTCAGCTACATCAAGATCGAATGTTTTCCAAAAAGAGTTTGCTGAATCAGTTTTACTCAGCGATAAGGTAGTTATCGTAAAACCAACTAAAAAAACAACTGCAAAAGCATGGGCTGATCTAAATTGCGAAATGTTAAAAACTGATATTGAAAATGCTAAAAAGATAAATGTGGAGTTAGTTACAGAATTAAGTGAATTAAGAGCAGTTTTAGAAAAACTGGCTGGCAAAAATAGAGTCTTTTTAATTTTAAGCAATGGCACATGCTTAGGACTTTGGAGTTCAAGCTTTATCAATGAACTTCAAGCTTAATTTTTATTTTTTATTCTCTTTTTTTAGTTTTCTCACATTTAACTTGTACGCATTTTCTTTTGATAAACCAGACCACGTTTATATTAATGACTACTTAAAAATTCACAAAGAGTTTGTAACTGAATTATGCCAAAAAAATGACCCGGATAAATTTAATGAGCTTTTTAAAAACTACTCCGGAGAAGGCTTCTTTTTACCTTTAACTGAAGATGATAAAATTAATTTTGCTGCGATTAATGAAGCCCTACCTGAACTAAAATTAAAAATAGATTGGCTTAGAGCTACCATTAAAACCTTGGAAAACAGTAAAAATTTACCAGACTATTCATTAGAACTTAAAGAATTAAATAACCAAATTGAAAAACTACTCAAACTTAAAGAACAATTTGACAAAAAATGGGTAGAAAAAAAGAAAATTACTAAAGCCAATCGGATTGAACTTAATAATTTAAGAACCATTTTTGATAAACTTATTTTGAAAATTCCATATTTACTCCATTATAAATTTCCTATTGATTATTTAGATCTACGTAAAGAGTATGAAACTTATAAAAATGGCAAGAAGGCAAAGTTACCAAGAATGGCTCAAAAGATCTATATTTTACGAAAAATCATAGAAGATGGTGCTCCAACTGAATCACCTAAAAACTACTTTTCTCCAACGGATGTTTACTTTAGAACTACACTTAACACAATCGCTATCTCTATTCAAAAAAGATATGAAACGCTGCCTGAAGATCTTCGCTTTGACTTGAATTTTTTAATTAAAAAACTTGAAACAAAAAGCAAAAAAGAAAAAGAGCTAGAAAAACTTCAAAACTGGCTATCAAAAACAGAGTTGCAGCTCAACTATTATAAAAAAATAATTGCTTTAAAAGAACAATCTCATTTAGATGAAATTAAAGAGACTACCAATAAAATTATCCAAGCCAACGGTGAATTAAAAAATTTTGTTCAAGAAAAGAAAAAGGGTATTTATAATTTTTGGACCAAACAATCTGAACTCAATCAAATTCTCTATGTAATGGAAAACATTCTCTATAATGAAGTGGGAGATTTAGATGGAAGTAGTGCCCTTGAGCGTAGATCGGTAGCACAAATTATTCTCAATCGCTATCACGAAAAAAGCTTTACCGAAATTCTCTCTAATGACCCTATGTACACATTTGTTCAAGAAATTAATAAATCTCAGCAAAAAAGTTTTCCTTGGTTAAATCTTTTCTTTAAACAGGGTGAATTCTCTTTTACCTATTTTTACATCCCAGCTAATATAAAAATGTATTGTCCAGATGTTAATCTTCAAGGAGAAAATAGTCGGAAACTGAATTTAACCATTGCTCTGGAAACACTAAGATCTCCTGATCCTTCATTTAAAGCATTGCGATATTTTTCACGCATTTCAATGACAGGAAGAATTGATATGAGCTCAGTTTGGTACGATTACACAACGGTGCCTGAAATGCCGGGTAATAAAATTGATGAGAATTTGTTACCAAACCTGAAAAAGAGATATCAAGAAAACGTCTATCAATATTTTTATACCTTTAAAGATCGGGGCAATAACCCCTTTGAAGTTGTTGAAATTGACAAGAAAACATACGTTCATTCCCTTTTAAAAGATGAAAAAAACCAATTTTATGCGTATAGAAACCCTCATCTCTTCAAATATTTCGAAAAAAAATTGTAAATAGGTGAAATTATCTGTATAAACTTCTTTTAGTTAGTTTGTATTATTCCTCAATTATTTAACGGAGAATATTGTATGTTAAAAGATTATGTTTTTACATCTGAGTCAGTAACTGAAGGTCACCCGGATAAGATGGCCGATCAAATTTCAGATGCAGTGCTAGATGCAATGCTTGCTCAAGATCCAACATCAAGAGTGGCTTGTGAAACTTTATTAACAACAGGACTAGTTGTTGTTGCTGGGGAAGTTACAACAAAGGCTAACGTTGATATTACAAAAATAGTTCGTCAAAAAGTGTTGGACATTGGTTATGACCATTCTGATAAAGGGTTTGACGGAAATACCTGCGGCGTTATGATTTCTCTAGGGAAACAGTCGCCAGATATCGCAGTTGGTGTAAACGAAGCTGCTGATCATGAGCAAGGTGCTGGTGACCAAGGTTTAATGTTTGGTTACGCAACTAATGAATCAAGCAACTATATGCCACTTACAATCGATCTTTCTCATAAACTTGCTCTGAAAATGTCTGAAGTAAGAAAAAATGGAAAAGTTCCTCTAATTCGCGCTGACGGTAAAACACAAGTTTCAGCTGAGTACAGAGATGGAAAAGTAGCAAGACTTGAAGCGATCGTAGTTTCTACTCAACATGCTGAAGAGATGACTTTAAAACAAGTTCAAGAAGCTATCCGTGAAGAAGTTATCAATAAAGTAATTGCTAAAGAATTAATCGATAACAAAACTAAAATCTTCATTAACCCAACTGGCCGCTTTGTGGTTGGTGGACCAATGGGAGATTGTGGTTTAACTGGTAGAAAAATCATCGTGGATACTTATGGTGGTCACGGAGCACACGGTGGTGGAGCTTTCTCTGGTAAAGATCCATCTAAAGTAGATAGATCAGCTGCATACGCTGCTAGACAGATTGCTAAACACGTAGTTGCAGCAGGACTCGCTGACAGAGCATTAGTTCAAGTAGCTTACGCCATTGGTGTTGCTGAACCAATGTCTTTATTAGTTAACACTTTCAACACTGAAAAAGTTCCAACTAAAAAAATCAACGACGCTATTAAAGAACTTTTCGATATGAAACCAAAATCAATCGTGAAAAGATTAAACCTACTTCGTCCAATCTATTCTCAAACAGCAGCTTACGGACACTTTGGTAGAACTTCTCATGATGGTTTTACTTGGGAAAAATTAGATTACCTTGATAAATTAAAATCTCTTTTCTAGTAATTTCGCATGATAGATCACTTTTATTTTATAATCAGGCACACGCCCTTTTGGGCCGTGCCTGTTCTTGTTATATCTCTGGAATTTGGTTTAGTTTTTTATGTCAAAAATAGAAGAAATGCAGCTAAGCTCTTTTGGGGAGTAGCTTTTTTTGCTTTTTCTGCTCTAGTTTACTATTTTGTGGCTGGTGGACCAGAACGATCTGTTGGGTATTTGTTAAAATATTTCAACTAAATTTATTTTCATTAATCTCATTAAAGATAACCAATAAAAAACCGATAAAATTACATGAGTTTACGATATGTATCAGTATTGCTTTTTTATCTAGCTTTATCACTTAATTTCAGTAAAGCAGTGGCTGAAATTAGTCCTAAAGAGAAATTACTCATTCAATCATATTATGAAAATGAATTAGCCATTATTTCAAATTCTAAAAGTAATAAAAATTTAGTTATCAATGAAAAATTTATTGAATTTTTAAAAACTAAAATTGATGATTCACACTATGCTTTCAGATTACTCTACTTAATTAAAGAAAATCCTAAGTACAATGAAGTTGCAAAAAATCTTGATTCATTTCTAATAAATAGTTTATCCAATGAAAGAACAGCTAAAATTGCAGAAGAGATGATCTCTTTCGCTGAGAGTAGAAATCTAAATCCTAATGGATTAAGTAAAGATTGGATAAATTTTCTTAAAGAACGAATTACGCAAAATAAAATGAGCCAAAGCACTATTGAAAGTCTATTTGAAATAAGACGTCGTAGAACAGTGCCTGCCTATCAAGCTGAAGAATTTCGTAAAGGAATAACTGATTTACTTCAAAAAGAGTTATTAAAAAATGAAATAGTAGCTGATTATATTCAAAATATTGCCAATAATACAGGCCGAGCTCACGGATTTGATAACGAAATTCAAATTGAAGCACAAAAGTTAATGAAAAGTAAAAGACTTCCAACAAACGCATCTGATCTTATAAATGGCATACATTCAGATCGAGTAAGTGAACACGCATTTAAAATTGTCGAAAGTAGTCCTGAGCAAAAAAGAGCGGTTGAAATGAGATTAATGGCAAGCACTGGAGGAAGAGAAAATGAGTTATTAAAACAGGCTAAAAGCAGTTTTAAACATATTGTTGATTTAAATAAAACAACATCTTTAGATCAAGCAATTACTGTAATTGAAGAATTTTATGAATTTCCTAAAGTCAAAGGTCATAGAATGGCAAGTTCACTTGCCTCACGATTAGCTGAATTAATTGAGATGAAAGAACGTATGCAAACAATTGATATTTTAGTAGGAAGTGGACATAAGGATCTAGTTGACAGATTTTCAAAAATTTACAAGAAAAATTACCGAAGTACACTACCTGAGATTAAAGCAATTGCTGATAAAATAAAATTAAGCATGGAAACAATAATCACTGAAGGATTAGGTGTTACCTTACTTCCTAGAGGTGAACTTGCTTTAAATAAGCTAACTCCTGGCCAACAACATATCGAAAGATTTGTTTTTCAAATTGATCACCCATTTATGAATGAGATTTTAAAGAACTTCATGAATGTAAGAGTAATGAATGAGGCAGTTGAAGCTAGACTTATTGAGACATTGGCAAAGTATCCAAGTGAAAAATCCGTTGAATTTCTAAGAGAGTGGGCAAAAAATGGAAATGGCTTTGTTAAAGAAAAAATCAGCTTAGTACTTCTTGATTTAGCAGAAAAAACCAAAACCACAAATGCACGTTCATGCTTAAGAACATATGCGCTTGAAATACTCCAGTAAATAAGCAAATTTTTCCAAAATCAAATTTGGATTTACTCAAATTTAAAATGACATCAAACTAGTATCTGGAGGATAGCTCTTGTGGATGATTTAGATTATTTGCACTCATTAGTTGACAATACAGCTCCAGAAATGTTTAAGGTAAATTTATTGAATGAAAAAATAAATTTAAAATCTTATATTGAAAATATTGAAATTAAAATTATCAATCAAGCGCTTGAAATCACCAACCAAAACAAGAATCAAGCTGCAAAATTATTGGGTCTGAACCGTACAACTTTAATTGAAAAACTAAAAAAATTTAATAAATCTACTTCTCAGACTTTTTAATAGTTTCACGAATAAAATATTTAAGTACTGAACTTCTTTGAGCACCACCAACCAAAGCACGTAAATCTTCATGAATTGAATTATCATAGATCAAAGAATGAAGTGTGCCTGGGCCACTCTGAATCCTGCTACTAACTTGTAAAAGTTGATTGGCTGCTTGATCAAATTTAGCAAACATCTTAGATTTCTCTAAATCACTACTGAAAGTTTGCATGGATTTACTAGCTTTATTAATATTGGATAAAGTATCATAAATCTGATGATTTTTATTAATATCTGTTAAGAAGTTATCTATTCTAGTTAACACCTCTGTAGTTTTAACTAAAAGTGCGTCGCTTTTATTAATGAATTCGGCAACTTCAAATGAATTTTCAAAATTTATAGTATCCCCTTCACTAATATTAGGCGACTCATCTTTTCCCCCCAAAATTTCAATAAATTTATCACCTAGCATTCCCTGGGTTTTTAAGTCCACATAGCTATCTTTTTTAATCCAGTTCAAATAATCATTCACAATTAGCATTTTAATTCTAATCCGGTCTACCTTGATAAAGTTCATCTCCTCAACCTTACCAATAGTTATGCCTTTAAGTTGTACCGCTGCACCCAGTTTTAAGTTTTTAGCGTTTGTTACTTCAGTATAAACATGAACCTTTTTTTCAAACATATTGCTCTCTTTTCCAAGAGCAAAAATAATAAACATTCCAATAAAAGCCGACACTGAAACAAAAATCCCGGCTATCAAAGTGTTTTTTAATTCATTCGATTTCATATTTCTGGAACCTCTTTATTATTGTGACTTTCACTTAAAAAGAAATTTTTAACAATAGGATTATTTGATTTTACTAATTCATCAGGTGTTCCCTCAATAGCAATTTTGCCCTTATCTAAAATGACAATTTTATTACAGATTTTTATAGCCGCGGGAATATCATGAGTAACAAAAATAGAAGATATCCCTGTACTCTTTAATTTCTGCATAAGATTTAAAATGTTAACTGTGTTAATCGGGTCTAATCCAGCTGTTGGTTCATCATACAAAACAATATCCGGATTTAAAATGATGGCTCTTCCCATCCCAACTCTTTTCTGCATGCCCCCAGAGAGATCTGAGGGCATTAAATCGCCTTTATTGGGAAGTCCAATAATATTTAGCATTTCATTTACCTTTACACTGATTTCATCAAAAGAAAGTTTAGTATGTTCATAAAGCGGATAAGCCAAATTTTCAAAAACACTTTTTGAGTCAAACAATGCACCACTCTGAAAGGAGTAAGAAATTTTTGTTCTAGTTTTTAAATATTCATTCTCTTTTAGTTGATCAATTCGTTGATCATTAAAATAGATCTCACCTTTATCAATATGCTCTAAACCAATAATACTTCTAAGTAAAACTGATTTTCCAGTTCCAGAACCACCAAGTAGTCCCAGTGTTTCTCCACGTTTTAAATTGAAAGTTACGCCAGTGTGAACATGATTAGTACCAAAACTTTTATGTACATTATTAATTTTTAAAATTATGGGTGAATTTGTATTTGATTCCATAATTACTACTTCATAAACAACAATAAAAATATTTTGCCAATAAAAAAATCAAAAATTAAAATATTAATTGAACTCATAACTACAACCCATGTAGTGGACTTTCCTACACCACGAGTACCATCTTTAGTATTTAAGCCTTTATAACAAGCAAGTATTGTAATAATAATGGCAAAGAAAACTGTTTTAGCTAGTCCAGTGGTAACATCTGCAATTTTAATAGTTGTTAGCACTCTTGAAAAATAAAAGCTTGCGGGTATTCCAAGCTCATAAACTGAAATAATTAGTCCACCTAAAAGTCCCATAAAATCGGCAATTAAGGTTAATAAAGGTAATGAAATCATTGAAGCAATTAATCTTGGAACAATAAGAACTCTAACAGGAGAAGTGCCTAGCGCTCTAATAGCATCAATTTGACTAGTAACATTCATTGAACCTATCTCAGCAGCCATACCTGATCCAATTCTGCCGGCCACTAACAGTGAAGTGAATATTGGTGCCATTTCTCGAGTAAGTGAAAGTGATACAATTCCGGGAATATAAAGCGTACCACCAAACTTTGCTAGTCCCCAACCAAATTGAAGCGTCATAACCAGCCCCATAGTAAGACCAATAACAATTGTAATTGATATCGAACCTACTCCTAAAATCACAATCTGTTCGACCATTCGCTGAAAGTAAAATGGTCTAGTTAGGCTAGCGTGGAAAGCTCTCATGGAAAGAAAAAAAGTCTCCCCAATGAAAATCAAAAAGTTAACTAGACGAATATAAAAATTGTTAAAGATTAAATTAATACTAGTCATTGTTATTAAACTTTACACTTTCTAACATTTTTAAAAAATCTTCAGAATCTTTTCTTAATAATTCTTCTTTGGGTTGTATTAAAATAAAGTCATAATTGCATGTATCACGTTTTAAAATTCGTACCATTAAATTTACAGTCACACCATCAATTTTACCTTTAGCACGTAAACTAATTGCGTCTCTACCTGCCCAGTTAATTTTTTCTTGTTCAATAATAGTTAAATCATCTATACCGGTCAACAATGAATCCTGAAGATTGACCAGTGGTACATCTTTATACTTAAGACAACTTGAATTGATCATCATTATAGAGTTAGTTTTTGACTTAGAAAAAGCATAATCAGATTTTTCGGCACTAATTTTTTCCCAATCATGACTTTCAAAATTTAACTTATAATTAGTACTCTTAGGATCTACTGGAGCTGACGAACAACTTACGAGTGTTACAAATATAACCCAATAAATTGACCATTTTCGGACAATTTCTGACATAAAAACTCCAACTATAACAATGGACTAAAATGTATATACAGTTAAGCATTAACTCTAAGTAGTTGTAAATATAAGCAATATTTTTAGTGTCAAAATTTTGGTAGGAAAATTTAACCTCCCGTCAAAATTTTCCTTTTGATCCTCACAAAAAAATGTACACTTAATATAAGAACAATGGGTACCAGGAAGGAACCTAATGCAAAGATGTGGCCTGAACTTTAAAAATTTCAAAATTTTGACATGTGCTGTTCTCATTAGTACTAATGTAGCTGCACAGGTAATGTCGGAAAAAGAGTTTAATACTTATCTTCGCTGGAATCTAAGTATTGAAAAAAATCAAGTAGTAATTAGTAAAAAAAATCCGGGTGAGATTAATCTTGAAACACTAAATATTGATTTATTTAATAAGTTAGTAGACCAATTAAAGCTATATAAACTACCTAATAAGTACATCAGTAGTTTCGAATTTGATCAAAATGGTTTTCCTCAAGTCCCAGCTCAAATTAAAATTAAACTTGTTAATCAGAATATTGAAATGTTTTCCTTTTATAAAGATGGGGATGCTAAGTTAGTGCTTGATTTTTGGACTGATGATGCCCTCAATCTAGCTGAAACTCCTAAAAAAGAGACTCCGGTTGTAAAAGTTGAAGAAAAAGAACCTCCCAAAAAAGTCACACCAAAACCAGTTGAACCCAAAAGCGAAATTAAAGTTGTAGATGTCAAAAAGGATTTTAGAGATTTTAGATATGGTGGAGTTTTCTTTTGGAATTATTCCGGACTTCTTCCCAAAATCGAAGAACTAGTAAGCTTAAAAGACAAAACACCAATTTTCTTTTATCCGATAAAAGATAGAGAATATAAAAAAGGTGAAAAAGAGGCGCATCAACAGTTAACCATTAATCTTTTTAGAAAAGAAAAATTTGGATTAATGAACAAATCTATAGAAATTTATCATCAAAAATATGGTGCTAATGATGATGAAGTTGAAGTTATGTTTGAATATCTCAAAGTAAATGCACTACTTAAGTCCAATATCGGTGAAGATAAAGATAATAAAAATATATTTAAAACTGCTATCAATCTATTAGAAAATCTTATCGAAAGAAATTCAAATCCAGATTTTAAAATGGGTTTACTTAAATACACTTTGCAGTATTACTACTCAAACAAAGAGTACATTAAATCTTTAGAAGTCGCTAAAAACTTATTCGTTATTGCTAGAGAAAACATCGATCATGAAACTGCAACAACTGCAGCTAAGTTTATTATCTATAGCTTATCTGAACTAAAACAGGCATCAAAACTCGAGCAATTTATAAAGGATCCAGGAGTAGATTCACTACTTTCACGGCAGCTTCATTTTGCTTACTTGAGCTATACCCTACTTGAAGTGGGAAGCTATGATAATCTCATAAAAATGTATGAAACAAATGAAAAAGGATTAAAAAAACCCATTCAACCTGAAATCATTTTCAACGTAGCTGAAGCCTATTTTAGAACTGCCAACTATGAAAAGGCATTAAAACTATTTTATCAATTTGAACGTGATTACTCTTATATGAATGTGGTGGCTCAGGTTAGAGTGCGACTTGGTTTAATTAATGAAATTCAAAATGATGATGAACGAGTTGCTATAGCACTTTACAAAGATGCCATAGATAAATCTACAGATCTTGTTTCATCCCTAGAAGCAAGAATAAGATATGTTTCAATGCGAATGAACCGAAAAATTGCTATAACAGAAGAAGATAAAGAGACTTTAGTCTTTTTAGATTTCGACGAACGTGAAAAACTAGCCATCGAAAAAGATCTAAAAAAGTTACTTTGGATTGTTCGCCTTAGAAGCATGATCAATTTAGGAGAATATGAAAACGCACTTAATTACTTAAGTGTAATTCCGCTTAATACGCTTCCTATGAATGATAGAAAAATCTTTGAATTAGATGGTGCTGAAATTGTTTATGGATTAATGAAACAAGAGTACGAAAATGCAAAATATAGTGATGTTATTAGAAATTGGGAAAATTATAAGACTGTTTACATTGATAAAGTAGCCTTGGACCCGTTTATTAATTATGTTGTATGTAACTCATATTTAAGACTTGGACTTGTAAAAACATTTGAAAATCTATTAGCTAATCTAGAAAATCCATGGAATCACAAATTAGAACTTATCCCATTTGGATAGCAAGAGATGGATTTATTAAAAGTGATGAAATTGTTCCAAATCTTAATATACAAAAGTTCCTTGTTCAAAAAGACTGGGCCAAAGCTCAAGAAAGTGTTATTGAATATGCAAAAATTAATGATAAGTTTTACAAAAAAGAATATTTTCTTGGAATTCTAAGTTTTAACTTAGGTGACTATAAAGAAGCTATTAAACACATTGAAAGCTATATCGCTTCCAATAGTACTGAAGATAAGCTCAATGTCTCTGAAGTAAGAGATATGTATAACGCTTATGTGGAGTCAATTTACAACCAGGCGGATACAGAAAAATTCAAAAAAACAGCAGAAGCGGTTCTAAGTGACATCAAGGGTATTGAGAGCAAAAACAAAGACCTACAAGTTTTCAAGGACTTAAGTGAAAGAATAAATTACCTATTGGTAGAGGTCTTGCATGGAGAGAACAACGCCAAGGGTGAAACGGTAGCAACTAGTTTCATCAAAACCTACGAGAAGTCTATGTACTTAATGCGTGTTAAGTACTTATTAGGAAAAACACTAGTAAATACTAAAAAAGAAGAGGCAAGAAAAATATTTGATGAAATTTTAAATAATGCCTCTACTCCAACATATTTAAAGGAGCTTGTAAAAGCAGAATTAACAACGATGGAACTAAATAAGCAAAGTATCTAGAATCACATGAGGTGATTTTTGTAAGACAGGAGGTCTAATGGATACGGTGAAAGTGGAAATCTTTGGACATGGTCCAAAGTCTTTGAAGATTATTAGTCATGCACAAAACCTGGGATTAACAAAATCACCTGTGCTAATTATCGGTGAACCAGGAGTCGGAAAAAAATCACTGGCTCGTTACATTCATGAGCAATCATCACGTAAAAACTTCAACATCGTTGTCGTAGATTGTTCACAAGAGTGTAAACTTGTTGAAAATGCGGTGCTTGGCTACCGAGATGAGACTCAAGGAAAATTTATTCGAGGAGCTCTTGAAACAGCTAATGGTGGGACTGTCGTCTTTTCTAATATTGACCTTGTTGAAGAAAACTTTCAAAAAAGATTACACAATATTTTAATCGAATTAAAAGATTATGATTTAGATGTTCGTTTAATTGCAACTACTACGAAAAACTTATCGAAATTAGTAGCTGCTGGCAGATTTCAACGTGGTTTATATACAATGTTTGCTGCCGCAACTATTTCATTGCATACTCTAAAAGAACGTCGAGAAGATATTGATTTTATCGCAAAATATTTTTGCGAAACACTATCTAAGCAGATGGGTAAAGATGGCTTATTTCTAAATAATGAATCCATTGCAAAACTTACCCAAAATAATTGGAATTACAATTTAACCGAACTAAAAAATGTTTTAGAAGATACCATTATGAAAATGGACAAATCTGAAATTGAACCTCTAGATTTAGCTATTGGGGAAAGAAAAACATTCCAAAAGACTGAAGATGGTTCAGAAGAAGAGTTACATTTAATGTCACTTCGTGAAGCTGAAAGATTACTAATTAAGAAAGCTCTAATCTATACTTCTGAAAATAGAACTCAAGCCGCTAAAATTTTAGGTGTATCGATTAGAACGCTTAGAAATAAAATTAATGAGTATAGAAACGAAGGAACAAATTACTTTGTAAACTTAAGGTAGTTTTATGGAAATGATCGATAAAAGCATGCAAGCACTCGCAACTTCACTGAACTTTAGACAGATGAGGCAAGAGCTAATTAACTCAAATATAGCTAATGCTGATACACCTGGATATAAAGCTAAACGATTAGATTTTGAAGAGGCTTTGAGTACAGCCTTAAACAACGATGGTTCTGGCAGCATGGATGTAAATGATCCTAAACATTTTAATGTTGGTAATGGTGGATTTGCTAATGTTCAGCCTGAAATTTATGAAGACTCTAATGGAGTTGTGAGTGAAGATGGCAATACTGTTGATCGCGATGCTGAAATGGCAGCTATGGCAGAAAATAAAATCATGCATGATGCTGCCATAGAGGTTTTGAGTAAAAAAATTTCCTTAATGAAGTATGCGATAAACTCGGAGAGATAATTATGGACTATTTATCAAGTTTAAGAATTAGTGCCAGCGGACTGGCTGCTAATAAAAAAAGAATGGACGCAATATCATCAAATATTGCCAACGCTCAAACCACCAGAACTGCCGAAGGTGGGCCTTATCGGAAAAAAGAGGTTGTTTATGGATCTGAACCAGCCAAACAATCTTTTTCAGAAATATTAGAAGGCGAACTTGATAGTAACCCGCAAATGGTCCACGCAACTGAAGTAATAAACAGTAATAAGCCACCAATACTCAAATATGAACCCAACCATCCAGACGCTGATGAAAAAGGTTATGTGGCTTATCCAGATATAAACATGATGGAAGAGATGGCTAATATGATTTCAGCATCAAGAAGTTATGAAGCTAATATCACAGCAATGAATACTGCCAAAAGTATGGCAATGAAGGCTTTAGAAATTGGAAACAAATAATAGTTTGAATGGGAGGAACGAATCATGGGTGTTTTAAATGTAGGTCAAATGCAAACAGCATTGCAGAATTACGATGCAAGTTCTTGGGTAAAAAGTGCAGAAATCAAACAAGGTGAAACATTATCCTTTAAAGATGTTCCAACCTTGCCTTTTGAAAAAGGTGAAGTTCAAAAGAGCTTTAGTGAATTTCTAACGGATTCGGTTAGTAAAGTAAATGAGCTTCAACAAAATGCCAACGTAGCTATAAGTAAATTAGCGACAGGCGAAACCAGAAATCTACATGAAACAATGTTACAGGTAGAACAGGCAGATATGGCATTTAGAACTATGAATCAAATTAGAATGAAAGTATTAGACGCATATAAAGAATTTATGAAGATGCAGGTTTAATTTAGCGATTTAAGGAGGATACCTTGCAAGAGTTGTTTACAGGAATGTTTGGTAATTTGTCAGAGTTTTTCAAGAGTCTTGATACGACAAGAAAATTGGTAGTTTTAGCAGTT
>JAXLVO010000030.1:0-27456 GCA_046328975.1 Bacteriovoracaceae bacterium
TTTCTTAATTTCAAATAACTCAAATGGAACTGTCAGTCCACACCGCAAGGCTTTTGAAAGAGCTTCTTTAATAGTCCACAAAACAGCAATATGTTCAACTTGATTAATAATAACTTTTTCACTTGGATTTATAACTTTTAGAATATATTCTGCTTTAATTTGTGGTATATGTTCAAGATCAATTCCAATCACATGCTCGTGGTCATAAGCTATAGCTAAGGCTAAATCATGACTATGAGTAATTGTAACTTCTGGAAAAATCGTTGTAGGAAAATGGTAAAAGGGAATTGGTCTATTGAAAACTCCGGTTTTAATTTCAAATTGATTAAGTTCATAATTGCTTAAAAATTTTCTTAACCCTATTTTAGCTGCATAACGTCCCAGAAAAAAACTTTTTTTTCTTGCCTCTGAAGGAAACGAATTAAATTGATTGATTTCGTTACTATGAAAAATACTTTTTAAAGATGCTTTATTATTAAAATGATTTTCCACTTTTTGAAAGTTAGCAACACCAATATAGGATTCGATATTTTTTTTTTCTCTTACTAAATCTAAGTTAAATAAATTATTTACCATTTTCAGCTACTCTCTCTTTTAGTTGCTTAAGTCGCTTCAAGTCGTTACCCATTGGTGTAATAGTCATATGAGCTTTTATAGATGAATTTCTTGATTTAAAATAATTGTTACAAAAAGTGGCAAGTGTTCCAGCAGCACCTATATCAATATATAGATGGTTACTCTCAGAAATCTCTTGTTCTAATAGTTGCATGGTTTCTTCAAAGAAAACAGGTTTTCTAATGGCTGACCAAGTTAAATTAAGAATATCACATTTATTTTTGTCAATAAGTGATTGTATATTACTTACTTGTGAACAAATATAGAGAGCGAGTTTAGGTTGAATTAAGTTTGCAGGATTAAGCGAGATATTTTTACAATAATCTTCAAGTGAATTTTTTATGGGATCCATATATTTTGAATGAAAAGCTCGTTGAACTGGCAATTCAAGTGCAATAACATCAATCGCTTTTAATTGTTTTTCGACTAAGGTGATGTCTATTTTTTTACCTGTAACTACAAAATGGTTAGGTAGATTTATGGCCGCAATTTCAACATTTTTAAAAATTGTAGGGTGGTTATCTATTAATTGTGGTGAATTTAAGATTGCCAACATTGAGCCTGGTTCACATAGATTTTCCATAAGTGATGCTTGTTGGAGAATTAATTTTAGTGACTCTTCATATTTCATTAGTCCAGATGCGGCATACATAACAAATTCACCTAAACTATAACCAAGCATAGCCTTAGGTGGTTCGTTTAAAATCTCTTCTGTTATATGCTTAAATAGTGCATATTCAAAAATAAAAATTGAGGGATGTGTTAAAAGTGTCTTAGTGAAGGGTGGATTAAATCTATTGGTTCTCTCTTGATAAATTTCATTATAGAGATCAAGTTTCAAAATTTCAGAAGCAATGCTGCATCCTTCCTTAATCCAGTGTGAGAAAATGGTGCTGGATTTAATAAGTTCATGGCCCATTTGATAGTATTGGGACCCTTGTCCGGAAAACAGTAAAATTCCCAAAAAACTCGACCTTGGTTTAAAAGAGTTAATTTGTGAGATTATATATATTTTTTTTTATGAAAACACCTTAAAATTAATAGCCAATTTTAATTATGTTAATTAATGGGTTATAAACCAATTTTTATTAGGGAGATTGACAAAAAGCATATATTTTTCCGGACAGGTTCCCAACGAAAAGGTATGAAGATCTTTTTGTAAAATTTAAAAAAGAAGTAGAGATCGCTAATCGAATTTTAGGATATGATATTGTGGATCTGTGCGTAAATGATCCACAAAATCTTTTAGGTCAAACTCAGTATACGCAACCAGCACTCTTTGTGGTTAATGCACTTGCTTTTTTTGATAAGCGAGACAAAGGTGAAACGGCAGACTATTTTGCCGGACATAGTTTAGGTGAATATAATGCCCTTTTAGCCGCAGGCTGTTTTGACTTTGAAACAGGCTTAAAATTGGTTAAGAAAAGAGGTGAACTCATTGCCGAAGCCAAAGATGGTGGAATGGCAGCCATAGTTGGATTGGATAGTGACACTATTATCAACTCTTTGAAAAATGGTGGAGTAACCACCATTGATTTGGCAAACTATAATACGCCTTCGCAAATCGTAATCTCTGGCCCTAAAAATGATATAGCTAAGGCCATTGAGATTCTCAATAAAGCTGGAGCCAAACTCTGTGCACCTTTGAATGTGAGTGGCGCTTTCCACTCTAGATATATGAAACCTAGTGCTGATAGTTTTGCACTTTTTTTAAAAGAATTTAAATTTAATGATCCTCTTAAACCGGTCATTAGTAATCGCAATGCTCGTCCTTATGAAAAAGGTGAAGTCATAGAAAATCTCTCCTTACAAATTAACCATTCCGTTCTATGGACTGATTCAATTCGTTATCTCATGGGTAAAGATGTTTCGATTTACGAAGAGCTTGGTAATGGTAATGTTCTTTCCGGCTTAGTTACCAAAATTCAAAAAGAGGCTGAACCTATTTATGTGGTAGATTCAGTCGCTAAAAAAGATCCAGAGGTAAAAAAGCTGCTTGCACCAGAAGATCTCGGCTCTAAGGCATTTAAAACTGATTATGGTATTAAATTTGCCTATTATGCAGGAGCAATGTACCGCGGAACAGCCTCAAAAGAGCTGGTAGTTCGTATGGCAAAAGCTGGCCATTTGGCATTTTTAGGTACTGGTGGCATGGATCTGGCTTGGATGGAAAAAGATATTAAGTTTATTCAAGAGCAACTAGCTCCTCATCAAGTTTTTGGAGCTAATCTCCTCTGTAACTTGCAAGATCCAGTAGTTGAAGAAAATAGTGTTGCCCTTTTTATAAAATATAAAATTAAGTGTCTTGAGGCTTCAGCTTTTATGGATGTAACTCCGGCACTGGTTTGGTATCGCTTGCAAGGACTAAAAGAGGATAGTAATGGAAAAATTGAACTTCACAATAAAATTATAGTCAAATTATCAAGACCGGAAGTGGCGGAGTTCTTTTTAACTCCCCCTTCGCCTAAAATTGTGGCAGGACTTGTGGCCAGTGGAAAAATTAGTAAAAGAGTTGGTGAACTAGCTGAAAAAATTTCTATGATTGATGATATTTGTGTCGAAGCCGATTCTGGAGGGCATACTGATGCTGGCCATACCGCTATTTTACTACCAGCTATTATTAGACTACGAGATGAGGCTTGCAAAAAATTTAATTATTCTAAAAAAATACGAGTCGGTACTGGCGGTGGTATTGGAACTCCCGAAGCGGCAGCGGCGGCATTTATACTAGGTGCAGATTTTATTGTAACTGGATCTATCAATCAGTGTACTGTAGAAGCCGGAACCAGTGATGTCGTAAAAGATCTATTAAATCAAGCTAATGTTCAAGATACAACTTATGCACCAGCCGGAGATATGTTTGAAGTAGGAGCTCGGGTCCAAGTGCTTAAAAAGGGACTTTTTTTTTGCAGCTATAGCCAATAAACTTTATGAAGTTTATAAAAATTTTGATTCTTTAGAACAAATAGATGAAAAAACAAGTCAGCAGATTCAAGAAAAATATTTTAAAAAATCATTTGATGAGATTTGGAAAGAGACGATCGAGTATTTTAAAGTTAAAGATCCATCGCAAATTGAAAAGGCTGAAAAGAATCCTAAATTTAAAATGTCGTTAGTTTTTAGATGGTATTTTGGTTTATCGACTAGAATGGCGTTTGCTGGAGATCTCTCACGTAAAGTCGATTTTCAAATTCATACTGGTCCGGCTATTGGTGCCTTTAATCAATGGGTCAAAGGCACCGAGCTTGAACATTGGAAGAATCGCCATGTTGATGAGATTGCGACGCTTATGATGAATGAGACTGCAAAACTTTTAACTGAACGAATTAACGAACTTTTTGCATAAAAAATTTTTCAGCAGCTACTTTTTCTGAGAAAGGAAGTACGGTTGTATCGTCGTAAGTCGCTTTTAAAAAGTTGGCTCTGGCGATATTTGCACTAGATAGGTTGGCTCCTCTTAGATCGGTTCTAGCTAGTGTTGTAAAACTAAGATTAGCGCCTCTTAAGTCAGCATTTCTGAGTGAAGCTCCAGTTAGATCAGCTCGTAGTAAATTGGCACCTACCAGATTAGCAAAATCTAATTGAGCATCATAACCCGTCAGGTTGCTTAGATTGGCATAACGAAAATCAGCATTAGTTGCAATAACTTCCACTAAATCAGCATTAGCTAAATTAGCTTTACTTAGGTTGGCTCTAATCAGTTTTGAACGTAACAGACGAGCACTTTTTAAATTGGTATTACTTAGATCTGCTTCAGTTAGGTCGGACTTAACGTAGATACAGTGACCTTTAACCACTGGCCCCATGCAGGCCATTGCGTTTTCTAGGAAAAGAGTAAGAAATAGGGAAACTAATAGTGCTTTCATGGAAACTCCCAAATGGTTGTTGATATTTTTATCTGCGTATATGAAAAAAGAGGCCGGTTTGTAAATAAACTTTTCCTAGTTTAAAACAGAATCTTGACTAATGGGGCTTTGCGTGACATTGAGCATGGTTAATAGTCTAAATCTAAGGGGTACTTATGAAAAAAATAGTTCTTATGTTTTCGTTATTTTCAACACTTTCATGTTTTGCAGAGCCTTTTCAACTAGGTGTCTTCGCGGCTTACTTTACGTCTTCTGAAAATGCGGTTCAGAGTGCTTTAAATGCCGTTCAGAAAAAAGATGTAGCGGTTACCTGTGCTCAAATTGGGTCACTGGCGGAAGGTGGAAAATATGGCGTGAGTTCAGCTATGGCTTTCATTGATAGCAATTCTAAACCGATTCCAGGCTTACCAGCACACTTAGATGTTCCAACCATTGCTACTTTAGTCGGTAAAGTTTATGAAGAGAATTTAAGAGCCTACAATGCTAATGCTTTTTGTAAAATTAATTTAGGTGTAACTGACTCTTACGACGGCGCTGTTAAGCCTGGAAATTGGGTTGATTTAAAAATTAAACTCATAAAAATTCAGACCGTTTTAAAAGAAATTGCAAGTATCGTTCAGTAAAGAGAAATTTTAAAAAAATAAATTGCATGACGAGTCTGCTTTCAACTTGGAGCTTCATGAGTTCTCATATTATTTTGTGAGATTAACTCATTAAAATCAGATGAGGAGTCGAGAAATGTTCTACCTCGTCAAAAAATAAATTAAAAAAAACTCCAACATAGTTTATTGTCTTTCCAAAATCGGTTCGATACAATCTTTTCAATAAATATTTTTTGAAGGTGAAGTCTGGTGAGTTTACTTTTTAAAGTGATGATTCCAGCACTGTCCGGCAACTGTAAAGTCAGATCCCTCAAAGAATTTCACAGCCACCAGGAAGGTCGAGTGATGGATATTTTTACTTCAAAAATTTAGTAACATTTTTTAGAAACTGTAAGTAACAGAAGGAGATGTAATTTTATGTCTAAGGATTTTTCGTCTTTTCATGATGAAGAGAGATTCATTTTGATGCCCATTAAGCATCCTGAAATTTGGAATTTTTATAAAAAGGGTGTGGCATCGTTTTGGACGGCGGAAGAGATTGATCTTTATCAAGATCTAGCTGACTGGGAAAAATTAACGGCAGATGAAAAACATTATATCTCGCAAGTTTTGGCTTTCTTTTCTGCCAGTGACGGTATTGTAAACGAAAATTTAGCCCTTCGTTTTTATAAAGATGTTCCAATTCCTGAAGCTCGCTGTTTTTATGGCTTTCAGATTGCAATGGAGAACATCCATTCTGAAACTTATGGGTTACTCATCGATACTTATATCAAAAATCCTAAAGAGAAAGATTATCTATTTAAAGCGATTAAACATATTCCTTCAGTTAAGAAGAAGGCTGATTGGGCGATGAGATGGATCTATTCGACTGAGAGTTTTGCTGAAAGATTGATTGCTTTTGCTTGCGTGGAAGGTATCTTCTTTTCCGGTAGTTTTTGTTCCATTTTCTGGCTTAAAAAACGTGGCTTAATGCCAGGTCTGACTTTCTCGAATGAACTTATTAGCCGGGATGAAGGACTACACACCGACTTCGCTTGTCACCTTTATGGCATGTTAAATAACGCTCTTTCTAAAGAAAGAATTTTGGAAATTGTTACAGAATCTGTTACAATTGAAAGAGAGTTTGTAAGTGAATCATTACCAGTATCACTAATTGGGATGAACGCTAAGATGATGACTCAATATATAGAGTTTGTGGCCGATAGACTCTTACGTAGTCTTGGGCTACCAAACCACTACAATTCGACTAACCCGTTTGACTGGATGGAGCTCATCAGTCTGCAAGGGAAAACTAATTTTTTTGAAAAGAAAGTTTCCGAATATCAGAAAGCTGGAGTTATGAACGACTCTGGTAATAACGCCACTAACTTTGAATTTAGTGTATCAGAAGATTTTTAAGGAGGAAAAATGAAGGTAAAGACACGATCAGGCAAACTTGAACCCGTAAGCTTTGATAAAATTACCAATAGAATTCAGAATCTCGTTATTGGTTTAAATGAAAAATATATTGATCCGATTGTGGTTGCTCAAAAAACTATTGAAGGGATCTATGATGGAATTTCTACCCAAGAGCTAGATGTGCTTTCGGCTGAAACTTGTGCTTACTTATCTAGTACGCATCCAGACTACTCGGTATTAGGAGCAAGAATTCTCCTCTCTAATTTACATAGAAATACGCCAAACACTTTTAGCGAGTGTATGGAAAAACTATACCTAAATAAGCGAGGGTTTACGGGTGAACATGCGCCTTTAATTAGCCGTGAATTGTATGAACTTTCACAAAAGCATGCTCATACTATTAATCAGATGATTAAAAATGTGCGTGATTTTGAGTATGACTATTTTGGATATAAGACTTTAGAAAAATCCTATCTATTAAAAATTGATGGTGTGATTATAGAGCGGCCTCAATACATGATTATGCGTGTGGCACTTGGTATTCATATGGAGGATTTTGATAATGCGTTCAAAACCTATGAACTGATGAGTACTGGCCAATTTACTCATGCTTCTCCTACGTTGTTTAATGCGGGAACCACCAAGCCACAGATGTCTTCATGTTTTCTTCTTTCGATGAAAGATGACTCGATTGAAGGGATTTACGATACCTTAAAACAGTGTGCGCTTATTTCTCAGAGTGCTGGTGGTATTGGTCTATCTATTCACAATATTCGCGCCAAAGGAACCTTTATCCGCGGTACTAATGGAATTAGTAATGGAATTGTTCCGATGTTACGCGTGTTTAATGATACAGCTAGATATGTTGACCAAGGTGGTGGTAAGAGAAAAGGTTCGTTTGCCATCTATCTTGAACCATGGCACGCCGATATTTTTGATTTCTTAGAACTTAAGAAGAACTTTGGTAAAGAAGAGCTGCGAGCGCGTGATCTTTTTTACGCTCTTTGGGTAAATGACCTATTCATGGAACGAGTTGAGAAAAATGAAGATTGGTCACTTTTTTGTCCACATGAGGCACCAGAGCTGGCTGAAACTTATGGCGAAAAATTTAAAGCGATCTACCTACAATATGAATCAGAAAAACGTTATAAAAAACAGATTAAAGCGCGTGACCTTGGCCACTATAGTTGAATCACAAATTGAAACGGGTTCACCTTTCATGTTGTTTAAAGATAGCGCCAATGAAAAATCAAATCAGAAAAATTTAGGAACGATTAAGTCGTCAAACCTTTGTACTGAAATTATTCAGTATACTTCTGAAAAAGAGGTAGCGGTTTGTAATTTGGCTTCGATCGCACTTCCCAAATTTGTGCGTGATGGAGTTTATGATTTTGAACGACTATTCGATGTAACTTACCAAGTGACTATCAATTTAAATAAAGTGATTGATGTTAACTACTATCCTGTACCAGAAGCAGAATATTCAAATCGCAAAAATCGTCCGATTGGAATTGGAGTGCAGGGACTAGCTGATACCTTTTTTAAACTCCGTTTACCGTTTGAATCAGATGAAGCTAATTTTCTTAACCAACAGATTTTTGAAACCATTTATCATGCGGCCCTTGCGGCCAGTGCGGATCTCGCTGAAAAACATGGGGCTTACGATTCCTATGAAGGATCTCCTATGTCTGAAGGCAAACTCCAGTTTGATCTGTGGGGATTTACACCATCGAATCTGTGGGATTGGGATAAGCTAAGAGCAAAAATTAAAAAAACTGGTGTGAGAAACAGTCTTTTGATTGCGCCTATGCCAACAGCTAGTACTTCACAAATTTTAGGTAATAACGAGTGTATTGAACCGATTACTTCGAACTTATATACAAGACGTGTGCTTTCGGGTGAGTTCACCGTAATCAACAAAGCTCTCGTCCAAGATCTAATTGATCTAGGTATCTGGAATAAAGCGCTTAAAGATAAAATCATTCTTAAAAATGGTTCGATTCAAGATATTAAAGAGATTCCAGAAAAAATCCGTGAAGTCTATAAAACGGTTTGGGAAATTAAACAGAAGCGAATTGTGGAGATGGCCGCTCGCCGCTCTCCATTTATCGATCAATCGCAAAGTCTTAATATCCATATGGAAGGGGCCAATGCCGCTAAACTTACTTCACTCCATTTCTCAGCTTGGAAGTTAGGTTTAAAAACTGGAATGTATTATCTTAGAACTAAGGCCGCTAGTGACGCTATCAAATTTACTGTTGATCAAAAAACTGAAAAAGTTGAAGTGGCTCCAGTGGCAGAAACAACTGCCGCAGCAATGGTCTGTTCATTAGATAATCCAGAAGATTGTATCTCTTGTGGGAGCTAGCCTACTAATTTAAATGGTGTAGACTACTTAACTAAGTAGTCTACAATATTATTCATAACCTGATTTCTGGTCTTTGAATCAGAAATGGTTTCAAATCCAAATCCCCAAAAAATTGTATTATCAGTTGATACAGAAAGACTTAAATTTGCAGCATCGCTTTTAGTGAAATTAACTAATGAGCTACCAAAATCATTGATGGTTTTTAAGTTAGTTAATGTTTTTAAATTAGTTCTTCCTGTTTCATTAATTAATGAAAGTGAGTCAGTTGTAAAAATTCTATCATTATTATTTTTAGTAAGTGTAAGTGTATTAGCTGAGGAGTCAATTGGACTTAAAGCAAGACCTGCAATTCCAAATTGATAGAAGAGCAGATTTTTTAAATAACCATAATTTCTTGAAGGTGAGAATTGTCCACTAAAAAACATAGTTCGAGATGAATCTCGTAGCGCCTTAGAAATCTGTAGATCTTGAAGTTTGTCAATGGGGAGAGTGTTGTCCCCACCATACCAAATAATTGTTGAGTAGTGAGAGAGTACTTCAAAATAGTCGATTATTTCATCTGGAGTTTTTATATAAATATCAAACTTATCATTAAATCTAGTTGCGTTCAGAGCTTCAACATAGCTGTTTAAATATTTAGGTGAATTCGTGGTCTCGTTAAGTTCAGCTGAAACTATCAGGATAGGATTATTTTTATTAGTCACAACGGTATAGTTATAAGTTCCTTTAAACGGAAAGCGTTTGATACTATTAAAAATTCTGGTATTAAAAAAATAGGATACTTCATTAACCGCATGACGAATCCGTGCTACATATTTATCAAAATATTTTCCACGATCAATTACGTTAGCTTTTACGAAAATTGGTTCACTCTTATTATTGATCGAATAGTTTAGATCAACGATAGTTCCTTTCTTTGCAAAAAGTTCTACCTCTTGAATTGAACCATATGATTTAGTGATCGGTTTATGTTCTAGAACTTGGAGTTCTGAATTAATATGTGAGACAGGTTCACTGGGTGTAAGTGAAGAGTATGCCATATCAAGTGCAAAAGGGAGATTATCTCGAAAGAGTTGATCTAAATAGGTTTCGTTATCGGGAAGCATATCTCCAAAGCCCGTAGTTAATTCAACGGTGAAAGCAATAACACCTAAACGGCTATAAGCCCAGTCAATAAATTCCCCGTTAACAGTATAGAGCTCAGAGGCCATCATCGGTTTATAACCAACATTACGATACGAGTCGGTAATAGCAGGTCTCTCGCG
This sequence comes from Bacteriovoracaceae bacterium, assembly GCA_046328975.1. Taxonomy (GTDB): domain Bacteria; phylum Bdellovibrionota; class Bacteriovoracia; order Bacteriovoracales; family Bacteriovoracaceae; genus JAXLVO01. The sequence goes on from JAXLVO010000030.1 coordinate 10,115, forward strand.
AGTTCCCGCTAGTTGTTTAAAGATGGGAAAATCGGGAGCTTCTAAATTATCAATATAACCATGAGGATAGAGAATGAGGTTACCTGCACTATGGTAAGTGATAGCATAAGGAATATCTTGAGTTACAATTAAGTCTCGTATGGCTTGCGTTTCTGGTTCGCTAAAAGGAGCCTTGCCACGATAAGTGTAGCCAGAAGGAATATTAGTTGAACCAACACTATCATACCCCCACATATAATCATAATTGCGATTAATATCAACACCATCTTGATTGGGATTAAATTTTCCATCGTTGTCATTGTCGCTGAGATTTTTGCGCCAATTTCTGTCAGTGGTAAATGTATATTGGTATCCATCAGGATTAAGTACTGGTACAAACCAAATCTCGCAGTTGGATAGCAGCTCTTTTAATCTAGGATTAGTACTAACTGAATTAATAAAATAATAGAGTAGGCGCATGGTTACTTCGACAGATGCCCATTCCGAAGCATGGTGAGCACCAATGTAGAGCATTTTGCTTTTAGTTTTTTTAGAGGTTTTATCAGTTAATTTAAGGGCAAGGATCTCACGTTTAAAAAGAGTGGTTCCAATGACTTTGAGTTCAGTTAGATTAGAATACTCACGGTTGATGCGGTAGAGTTGAGCGCGAATACCAGCATCTTTGATACTTGTACTGGTTTGAGTGTAAGGTGAATCATAATCCCTAAAAACTTTATAGGCTTTGTTGGGCATGGTGATGCTAGTACTTTGATCGTCATGTTTTGCTGATTCTGAATTTGCTATAAAATCAGCACATCTTTTATCATTTTGATTAAAATAGACTGAAAGAAGTTTAAATCCATTTAATTCATAATTGGCTATCTGATTTTTAGATAAATTACAAAATGTTACAGTTTTAGCTTGAGCTTGAACTAAATAGAATATAGCAATTAATGTCCAAAAAATATTGATTTTGATCATAGGATTTACCCTTAAATAAGATTATTTAAGGGTAAATTGTGTAATGGTTAAACTTTTCTGTAAACCAAAAATTTCTTACTTACCGCCTGAGCGACCAGTCGCCCCACCGTTGCCACCAGCTAGTCGTGGTTCGCTGGAGCCAGCGTAAGATAGTGTAGTGATAGTCAGTAGAGTCGCAATAATTAAAATAAAACTGAGGTTTTGTTTGGTCGATTTAAGTTCATTACCGTTTTTATCTAAAACGATTTTAGATTGAGCTTGGTTACTAAAAAAAGCGACAGGGGTTGTGTTAAATGGATGCATAGAGAATCTCCTATGTGTTGTTTATGGTGAAAATCCCTTATGCAGTTCAATTGCCAATGAGAAAATCGTAAAATTAACTAGTTGAGTTAGATTAGGCTGTGGAGAACGTTCTTTAATAAAACGTTTTGAGAACAGATTTTTGTATTTTGCTAAATAATTGAGTATAATTTTTAACATTATAACGGGCCAAACATTACAGGGTTTCTGGAAAAATAATTATGTCAAAAAAGTATGATATTATTATCATTGGTAGTGGTATGGGGGCGCTCTCTCTGGCAGGAATCATGGCCCGTTATAAAAAATCGCGTATTCTGATTTTAGAAAAACATACTAAACCTGGTGGATTCACTCATACTTTTAAAAGAAAAGGTAAATTTACCTGGGATACTGGACTCCATTATGTGGGAGAATTGCAAGATGGCTCTTATGTTAAAAATGTTTTTGATTATATAACTCACAAAAAATTAAAGTGGCAAAAAATGCCAGAAATCTTTGAAAGGTTTCTATATCCAGATTTTAAATTTGAAGTTAATAGTGACCCCATAAAATACAAAAATGATTTAGTTGCTATGTTTCCGGAAGAGAGTGACGCTATTAGGAAATATTTTATTGATCTCCGGTTTATGGCAAAATGGCACACACTCTATTTTTTTTCTAAAATGAGTGTTAGTGATAAAAGTAAAATGTCAGATGAAAAGAAAATGGAATTTCTAAGTTTATCTAAACTTACAACTGCGGAGTATATTGATAAAAATTTTTCGAATGATAAATTAAAGGCCATACTTGTTTCACAAGTTGGTATATATGGAGTAGTTCCAGAAAAATCACCATTTATTCTTCATGCCGTTAAGATTTACCACTTTCTTTACGGAGGCTGGTATCCTAGAGGAACTTCAAAAAGTATTACTGATTTTATTATTCCATACCTTGAAAAATCTGGCGGAAAAATATTACTTAGGCATGAAGTGTCTCAAATCATAGTTCAAAATAATAAAGCAATCGGCGTAAGAGTGAACAACCAAGAGCGATCTGAATTTTTTGCGGATATAATTGTAAGTGATGCTGGAGCCTATAATACGTATGTGAAATTATTGCCGGAACTTGAATCAATACTTGCGTATCGTAATGGAATTCTCAATTATCTATCAAAGTATCCTAGCTGTACCAATTTAACTCTTTTTTTAGGGTTAAAACATGATCCTACCCATTTAGGAATTCAAGGTGAAAATAGTTGGATTTTTACTTCAGGTCGGGCCAACTTAGAATGGGATCTTAAGAGTGATGATATTTATCTTTATCTATCGGTTCCCTCTTTGAAAAATATCAAATCAGAACCTCCAACAGTTATTGTTATTGTTTTTTGTAGTTATGGACCATTTGAAAAATGGAGCAAGTTACCGCATGGAAATAGAGGTGAAGCGTATGAAAAATTAAAAGATGATTTAACAGAAAAAATACTATTAATGGTGGAGCGGCACTATCCCGGTTTTTGCGATTTAATTGAGTTTAAAGAGCTTGCAACACCACTTTCAATTGAGCACTATAGTGACCATTATCAAGGTAGTATTTATGGATTACCTATTTTAGCGGAGCGGTTTGATGAGACTAAAACTCCTTGGTTTAGTTTTAAAACACCAATTGACAACTTCTATTTAACTGGTGTAGATGCATTAAGTCCCGGTATTTCAGGTGCAGTGCTTAGTGGTGTTGGAGCTGCAACACACATAACTCAAACAGATGAGCTCCTTGAACTTTTTCAATCAAAAAGAGGAGAATAGCTTTGATTTTTCTTCTAAATGGATTTACCAAAATTTTAGAAAACTTTCCAATTCGGATTGTTTTAATCTTTATGCTTTTACAACTTTTTTTTGCTTCTACTCATAAAGAGTATCCTTGGGCAAGATTTAAGGGTTGGTATGTAAATTTCATTGTGAAGATTATTAATGAGAGTCTCTATTTTTTTATTGTAATGTTATTTTTTCCTATAGCAACTAAATTTAAAATTTATGGTTGCATTCCCTATTTTAAAGATTTCCATCCTATTATTAAATATGCAATTTTAGTTTTAATTTTAGATTTTGTTGTTTATTGGGGACACTACTTTTACCACTCTATAAAATTTTTAAGAAGAATTCATAATGTTCACCACGTGGTACACTATATTGATGTTATGAGTGCCTTTCGTGTACACTTCATAGAAGTTCTAACTTATGCTATTATTTTAATAGGCGTCTACTTTCCTTTAGGTGTAACCGTCGAAGAGTTCATAATCATCGCCGCTGTCAACCAGATGGCCGGCATATTACTTCATGCGGATTTGAGACTACCTTACCAGCTTGAGATACTTTTAGATAAGGTTTTTTGTACTAGCGGCTTTCATATGCATCACCATTCTATTAATACCAAAGAAGCTAATGAGAATTTTGGAATGGTTTTTACTTTTTGGGATAGAATTAATAAAACTTACCATGCTCCTGAGAAAGGGCGTAAATATGTATATGGAACTCGAACAGATCTAACGTCGAGTAATAGTTTGGTTAAAAATCTTTTTTTAAGACTACCTTATACAAACGGAGCAGGGCTTAGAGCGTACAAAAGATAGGTGGAATAAATGAAATTTCCAGTAGATGGTGCTTATCGAATTTTTGTTGATTCAAAATATCTGTATATTGTTATTGTTTGCATTATGCTTCAGTTGCTTTTCCCCTATAAGCAGAAGAGTTATCCAGCTCAAAGATTTAAAAGTTGGTATATTAGCTTTATGTTAGGCTTTACTACTTGGGCTTGCTACGTAGTCGTTACTATGACTATTTTTCCGCTACTAGACCGCTGGAATCTTTACGGCATAGTTCCCTATTTTAAAGATTTTCACCCGGTTATTCGTTTTTGTGTTTTATTATTTATTATTGATGCAATTATTTATTGGAACCATTATGTTTTCCATAACGTAAAATTTTTAAGAAAAGTTCATAACGTGCATCACGTAGAGCACTATGTGGATGCTATGAGTGCTTTTCGGGTCCATTTTATAGAAATTCTCTCTTTTGTGACCCTGCTAGTGGGAGTCTATTATCCCTTAGGCGTTACAGTCGATGAGTTTATTATCATGATTATTATTACTCAAATTATCGGAGCGACATCTCACGCTGATTTGAGACTACCCTACCGGCTTGAGATACTTTTAGATAAAGTTTTTTGCACCAGTGGTTTTCATATGCACCACCATTCTGTTAATACTAAAGAAGCCAATGAGAACTTTAGTATGCTTTTGAATATTTGGGATAGGCTTAATAAGACTTACCATAAACCTGAAAAGGGTCGTAAATATGAGTTTGGAACTCAAACTGACCTGGAGGCGAGTAATAGTTTAGTTAAAAATCTTTTTTTAAGGCTGCCCTATTCTAACGGAGCAGGATTGAGGGCCTACAAAAGAAAAAAGGAATAAATGAAAATTACGGCCGCTAGTGTTCATCAAATTTTTTCGACTCAAAAATATTTGCAATTAGTGATTGTCTATAGCCTGCTTCAGCTTTTTTTTCCTTATAAACAGAGAAATTATCCTTTGCAAATATTTAAGGGTTGGTATGTTAGTTTTATGTTGAGTTTTGCTGCATTGGCCGGTTGTCTTGTTACTGCAATGATTATTTTTCCACTACTTGGTCAATGGAACCTCTACGGCATAGTTCCCTATTTTAAAGATTTGCATCCCCTAATTCGTTTTTGTATTCTTCTGTTTATTTATGATACTAGTGTCTACTGGCGTCACTATGTTTTTCATACTGTAAAAATTCTAAGAAAAATTCATAATGTCCACCATTCAGACCACTATATGGACGCTATGACTTCATTTCGTGTCCATTTTTTAGAAATTATTTGTTCATTTATTATTGTAATAGTAATCTTTTATCCCTTGGGCGCTACCGTTAATGAATTTATTCTCGTATACTCTATTGATCAAATCATAGAGGTGACATCGCATGCTGATCTAAGATTACCTTACAAACTAGAGATGATTTTAGATAAAATTTTTTGTACTAGTGGATTTCATATGCACCACCATTCCAGTAATACAAAAGAGGCCAATGAGAATTTTGGGTTGATTTTTAATATTTGGGATAGGATTAATAAAACTTACCATAAACCTGAAAAGGATCGCCGATATGAATATGGGACGAGAACTGACTTAGAAGCAAGCAATAGCCTAGTTAAAAATTTTTTTTTACAGCTTCCCTACACTAATGGAGCAGGTCTTCGGGCTTATAAAAGAGGAAAAAAATGAATTTACATAACTTTAATGTTAGTCAATTTGTTGATACACAGAAGTTTATACATATCGTTTTATTTTTTGTTATTGTTCAATATTTTTTTCCCTTTAAAAGTAAACAATATTCTTGGATTAGATTAAAAAGTTACTACGTGAGTTTTATGTTGGGGTTTCTTAATCAGGCACTATATCTTGTACTCTATTTGATTCTGGACCATTTTTTATCTAAAATAAATATTCATGGTAGTGTTCCCTATTTTGATAAATTCAATTCAGTTGTAAGATTGCTTATCTTATTATTTTTATATGATTGCATTATGTATTGGTGCCATTACTTATTTCATGCGTTTAATTTTACAAGAAAAGTACATAATGTTCATCATGTAGAAAATTCTATGGACGCAATGACAGCTATTAGACTCCATTTTTTTGAATATATTGCATTTAGTGTGGCGGCAATTATTTTGTTTTATACGTTTGCTGCAACAACAAATGAGAGGATAATAATAATTGTTATTTCACAGGTGTTTTCAGCATATACTCATGCCGATTTTAGGTTGCCTTATAAAATTGAGATGATTTTAGATAAAATTTTTGTCACTAGTGGTTATCATATGCATCACCACTCAAATAATACCAAAGAGGCCAATGAAAATTTTGGTCTTATCTTTAATCTTTGGGATCGTATAAATAAAACTTATCATAGGCCAGAAAAGGGTCGAATCTACCAATATGGAACAAGAACCGATGAGGAAGCTAGTAACAGCTTAGTAAAGAACCTATTTTTATTATTGCCTTATGATAAAGGGGCTGGATTAAGAGGCTACAAACATAAAAAAGTTTAAATGGTTAAGTCCTTATGTAACTCTGGCTTAAGTTTTTTCCATAGGTTTTTATCAAAATCATCTATAATTTTATCATATTTTTTACTATTTTTACCTTTTAACTCCAAAAGTTTAGTAATTTCAAATTGCATAAGAGCAATTCCGGCATCTTCTAAAAGATCGATATTGCCTTTTTCATTTTGTAAAAATGTTTCTACCTGCTCTTTGGGGATTTTCAAAATGGTGGCCATTAAATGAGGCTTTAAATAGCCTGTTTGAGGGTTGTTAATTAACTTGGAGGTAGCCTCAGGTGTTTTTTGTAGTGAAGTTCTCATGATTCGAGCATAATAAAAGTCAGCGGAAGATATTCCCAGATAGAGAAGAGCTCTACATTCGTAACTAAAAAGCTTAACGCATGGTGCATTATTTTGAGTTAGTTTTAGGAGTCTGGCATTCTCATTTTTACGCATATGTGAGTTGTAAAGTTTAGTTCCAACTTGAAAGGTTGCTATTAAGATGACTAGAGTTAAAAGAATTTTCTTACGCATTATTATACTCGTTAGTTTTTATAACTTTTAGATTATAAATATATTTAAGAAGAAGTTAAAGAGATATTTTTAGTTGATTTTATCCTGCTATTATAGGTACTATTTAAACATAATGTTTAAAATAATTTTTCTCTCTATTCTTTATTTAACTGGTTGGCAGCTTTTTGCTGTTGTTGATACTAGTAAAAATCTACCCTCGGTTGTCGTCAAAGAGAGAATTGATAATGATTTGTTAGCACAGACAAAAATTGAATACTATCCTCAAGTTTCATTATTAGCTATTGCTAATATTAGTGGATTTTATGATAAGTTTGTGGAGGCATTCTTGACTGAGTACTCTTTTTTGGAGGAGAGTGATCGGAAAAAATTTAACTATGAATTTAAAATTAAATTTTTAGCTAAAGCGCTCAATTTGGAAGAAAAGCAGATTGCAACTATGCTTACTGATTTTAAAGATAGACATGAGGCTTTTGTGGATCTAACCAATCGAGAAGTTAGAGATAAGCTGATCGATTTAGATAAGAAATTTAATTCTCGCCCTAAATTGTGAATAACTTTCGATTCAAACGAGAAATTTCAGGTATAGATTTTGTAAAATTTCTAGGCGTATCGGCTATGATATTTTTACATGTTTCCACATGGGTACTCAATAAGGTTAGTCTTGAGACCTATTTGCAGGCAGTTCCTCATATATCCGAGTTTGTTCAGGTAGCAATGGGTTTTAATTCACTTTGTCTACCGATTGCGGCAGGTTTTCTTTTACGCTTACGACTCGATAAATATATCGTAGATGATAGGCTTATCAACTTTTCTTTGAAAAACATATTTAAGCTTACGCTATTTTTGTTTGTGCTAGAATCGATTAAAGGGGCTTTGGCGATAGACTTCTCAGTCTTTTTTTACTGGAATGTACTCCATTTTATTGCACTCTCATTTTTGGTTATAATATTTTTAATGAGAATCTCTTTAAATTTCTTAATACTAACTACGATCTCTGTAGTTGTTTTTACACCACTTGTAAATTTCTATTTAATTAAGTTAAATAACTACTACCTAAATAATCTAAAATTTAATTTTGCTCTTTTAGCTAGTATAATCTCAATAGTATTAGGTATTTTACTTAATTTAGTTTTAAAAATCATCTTTAAGCCTAAATTCAAACTACAGGCTTTTTTTTTAGTTAGTAGTACGGTGCTATTTTTTTTCTTTTATCAAAGATTAGCTTTACAGTTAGCGATGGATAAATTTTTTGCCTATTCAGTAGTAAATACGGTCTTCGATATTTGGATATCAAATCCTAAAACTGGTCACTATTGGGCCTTTTTTCCAGGATTTTTATTGGTAGCTTTCGGTTTTGTTTTTTCACATTTTTGGGTTCAAATTAAGCATAATAAGAAAATCTATTTTGTTGTTTCAGTTATATCAATCGCTCTTGTTTTTATTTTTTATAAATTCTCATATCACGATGTTCTTTTTCGAATGGAACATAGATCACGTGCGCTCTATAATAAAGAGGATACGCTGTTTGATGTTCCAGCTATGATTGGACTTTTAGGCTATTTTTCTCTCATAAATCTTATAGCTGAACGATTGGCAGTCAGAGTCAAATCACTCCATTGGAGTAGTCCAATCTATATTTTTAGTCGTTACATTTTAGAGGTATATGTTTTTCATTTTGTTATTGGAATACATCTTACTCGCTTAGTTGTAGCGCTTATTCCTGACTCAACTTTTCTTCTGATGCTTTTTCCCCTTGTGTTGACAATTCTCTCCTATCTTTTTATTCTCATTTATGCATATATTGTTGAATTCTCAAAAATTAAGGTTGAATTTAAAAAATCATGACGACACTTGATCCAACTTCAGTCTGTATTGTGGGTATTGGGGCAGTTTTGCCTAATGCTAACAATAAAGAGGAGTTTTGGAATAATATTCTTAATGAACAATCTGCCATTAAAGAGATTTCAGATGTCAGATGGGATAAATCGTTATCCTATCATCCCAATGTCAATGAGCCTGATAAGAGTTATTCCAAAATAGCAGCTGAAGTTTCCAAAGATGTTATTAAGTTACTCAAAAAAAAACATAACATTGCTGAAGATACACTATCTGATTTGCATGTTCTAGCTATCGAAGCTATGACTCAAGCTAGTGTGGGAATTAAATCTAAAATAACCAACGACCAAAAGGCACTCATTTTAGGTTTTATGAATCCAGATAAACCTTTTATGGATTTAAATACTTCTCTGAGCGATGATAGAACGAGAGAAGAGATTAAAAAAAATAATCCTCAAAGAGAAGAGGAGCTAAATAAGATTCTCTTTGAGTTATCTTATGAAGTTATCAAAGATGAAACTGCTAGACGAAAAAATATTAAAAAAAATGAGATAATAAAAAGAAAAAGTAAAGAGTCAGCTTTTGCTATTAATGAACTTATTCGAACAGAAATCTTAGCAGAACTTAAAAAACGATTTTTTATCAATGGTGAAAGTTTTTACTGTGATGCTGCTTGTGCCTCGACTTTAGCTGCGATTGAGCTTTCAGTGCAAAAGCTGGTTGCTAGGGAGGCTGATTTAGTCTTTACTGGGGGAATCGAAGATAATCTTACCTGTGGCGCCTTTGTTATCTTTTCCAAAGTAAAAGCGCTTGCGACTAACCATTCATTGCCTTTCGATAAAAAGTCAGAAGGGTTAGTCCAAGGTGAAGGTGCTGTGGTTTTTGCTCTTCAAAGATTAGAGGATGCTCTACGTGATAATAATCCTATTTATGGAGTTATAGCAGGAGTTGGTAATTCCAGTGATGGTAAGACTGCCAGTCTATTTCAACCAACCGTTGAAGGACAGCTGCTAGCTTATCAGCGTGCGTATAAAGATTTAGAAAATAACCGAGTCGATTATATTGAGGGCCATGGAACCGGTACGCCTATTGGTGATATCGTTGAACTCCACTCACTGGCCACTTTTTTTAAAGATTTAAAAATTCCTATCGGGTCAGTTAAAGCGTTGATTGGGCATACCAAAGGCGCTGCTGGCGGTGCTGGACTTTTAAAATGCCTACTAGCTATGGATAACCATACTATTCCAGCTTCAAGCTATGTACACGATAAAGCATTGGCAACAACAAGTGATCTTTTTATTAACGCTAAACCAGTCAAGATTGAAAACCGAACTACACCTTTAAGAATGGGCATATCATCGCTAGGTTTTGGTGGAATTAATTACCATTTAGTAGTAGATGAATATAAACCACAATTCACCAATTATAGAAAGTTTACTAGTGGGAAGTGCAAAGTCGTTTTAACGGCCGAACATTTTTTAGATCAAAAAGAGTGCATGAGTGAAAAATTTCTTTTGGATCTTAAAAAATTTAGAATTCCTCCAAAGGTTATTGATCAAATAGATAAAACGCAGTTAATGGGTTTAGTTTGTACTAAATTAATGTTAGATAAGATCAATTTTAATAGTAAGAAAATTAATAAAAATGATGTGTCGGTTATTTCTACTAGTACGACTGGCCTCAATCGCTTAATTGATATGAGCGGACGTTTACTCTATGATGTTAGCTACACCTATCTAAGTCGTAAAAATTCTCACTCTTCTGATATTAGCTATCTGTTCGAACTCTTTAAAAAATTAAAATACTCGATCCCAGCGATTAAAGAGGATTCAGGTCATGGTATTTTAAATAATGTTATCGCCGGAAGAATTTGTAATGGATTTGATTTTAAAGGAAGAAATTTTAACATTGATTCTGATTTAACGTCACTTCCATGTGCGGTAAATTTAATTAAACGTTATTTAGCTATGGACCCAAAACAACTTTTTATCTTAGTGAGTAATCAAGAAAAAGTTAATAAAGAACAGTTTAAGGTAGAATCACTTGGTATGCGTGGGTTAGTTTTAACTTCAATGGATTTTGCTTTAGAGCATGAACTTCCTATTATTAGTGAACTTACGGAAGTTATCTATGAATGAATTAAATAAAACCTACAAAGGATTCTATTCTAATCAGTATAGTTTAAAATTTAAGCCTTATAATGACGTAGATTTTTCAAAGCGCTGTTTTGTTTTCTCTGGTCAAGGTTCATTTGATTTTACAGTTTTGGCCAAAATTATCGATAATAGCTCTTATTGTAAGGGCCGTTTTAAAAGTATTGATGAGTTAGCAGCCAAATATAAATTACATAAAATTTCTGACCACTTAATGGGTAGAAGTAAGATTGATAGTAAGGATGTTCAGACCTTACAGGTTATGAATACGTTAACACTGTTCATCTCAAGTAATATTAGCTGAGTTTTTAGAAAATGGGTATTAATGCTTCAATTAGCATTGCTCCTGAGTTTTGGTGAGTATGCAGCTTAGTCCATTCAGGGAATGGTTAGTTTTGAAACAATTTTTGATATTGTATTTATGCGTGAAACTTTTTTACCGACGCCAAATACAACAAGTTTAATATGATAGCTATTAGAGAGAGTGTGGAGGAATTTAAAAACTGTATTTAAAGATCAAGAAGTCTATATTGCTAACGCTAATTCAAAAGTGCAGACGGTTGTTTCTCTGCCTAATGCTAGTTAGATTTAGTTAAAAAAACATTAAAAGAAGAATTCCCGGACAAGTTCTTTCTCACATTGTTCAACCTTTCCATTCACCATTACTTATTAATGCTCAAAAACTCTTTTTTGATTATTTAGTAAAATTGAATGTTAAATTACACGCTCTAAAAATACTTTTCTCTCTTCAAATGATTCTGTTATTATACTAAGGATAATTATCTATTATATAATTTGCCGGTAAATATATCAGGACAACTCATAAAATCAATTGATTTCCGAAACAGATTAATAAAATTTTAGATAAAAAGTTTATAATTTTTTAGAGATTGGACCAACTAGAAGCACCGCCGAACAATTTATTAAACAGATAGTCACAACTTCAACCTATAAAGCTAATAATGTAAGTTACTATCTTGTTGATGACATTAAAGGTATTAATGTTATTGTAAATTTAAATGCCAGACAAATTAGAACTATTTAAGCGCTTTATCTAAAACCATCGGCGGCTTTACCGGTTATGATTGACACTATTGCTTTTACTCAAAAATTTCAGATGACTTAGGTATTGATTCACTTAAAAAAGCTGAGATTATTTTAAGCTTTCTTGAAACCTCTCAAGTTCAAGTAGATGACTCATTTAGTTTAGCGATTTTAAAAATATTGGTGATGTCTATGGTGGAATTTTGTTGCCAACAAAGGTGGTGTAAAAAAGAGCAAGCAGATCAAAGTTCAAGCTAATTTTAAAAATTATACTGAAATATTAAAACAACAAGAGTTACTCTATTATCCGTTTTTAAAACCGGAAGTCTGTTTTGTAAATCTCAACATTATCAAAGATTTCGATGCTACTCTGGTAAAAACTAAAAAAAGTATTGAAAAGTATGAGCAAAATTACACTATTAACTCGACAGCTGTCTGTTTTGTGGTAAACGCTAATCTTGATCTTAATAAAATGAGTTATGAAGCACTTGAAAATATCTATTTCGAATTCACTGGATTTGTCGATGCATACCATTTTCTAGAGAAAATTACTAAAAATAACCATTTAATTTTGTTAGGTGATAATAATAATCATATTTTGACTTCATCACTTTCACTTTTTCTAAAATCGTTAAAAAAAGAGCTAAACACGTTTAACGCAAAACTCATTATAGTAGAAAATTTTTTGAAACCAATTTGCTTAAAAATTATTCAGAAAAGAGGTTAATGATGTTTTTAATCAGGATGCCTACTATTCAAACAACTTAACTAGAAGTGTCACTTCTTTAGTAGAAAATGATTTGCAGGAAAAGATAAAACTTCCTACAGAAAAGCAGGTTATTCTTTCTATTGGTGGGGCGAAAGGGATTCAGTTTGAGCTGCTCAAAAGGACTCTTAGCTGAATTAAAAAAAGTTGAAGTCTATATTGTGGGGCGAAGTAGTCCTGATGATGCTGAAGTCAGTAAAAATATTAAAGCCTTAAAAAAGGTTAAAGCTGAAGTCATATACTCAATTAAACATAAATGAATTCTCACTTTTATTAATTCTAAACACAATTATAGCTAAACATGGAGCTGTGGATTTGCTTATTAACTCAGCCGGTATCGAGTTTAGTAAATCGTTTGCTGAAAAAAATCGTTTAGAAATTAGTCAGGAGCTTAAAAGTAAAATTGAACCTGTGATGAATTTCCACTCTATCGATCTTTCTAAAATTAAAAAGCTGGTGTCATATTCTCTTCGATTGTTGCCACGCTTTGGAAATGGTGGACAAACTGTATACTTTTTCCAATAGGTTTTAGACCTCTATTCTCATGAGATTTTGAAAAAAATCGAGACACGGTAATAAAGATTATCCATTGGCAACGGAATGGTATTGGTATGACAAAAAATCCAGGGCTAATGCAGAAATTTAAAGAGATTTTAGTTTCACTTTTAACGGCGGACGTGGCAAAAGTTCTTTAATACAATGCTATTTAATAATCGAAGTGAGAGCTGCTATTTAATTAACGAAAATGATTTCTTTATTCTGGATTGTCTAGCTTACAATCAGTAGAGGCACTCTATCCCTTTGGTAAAATTGTCGATTCTGCTAGTCGGATTTTTTGAACGAGACTACTCATTGATGCAGATCCTTATCTGCAGGATCATAAAATTAATAATCGTTGTGATTCTTCCGGCAGCTAATTTTATTGCCCACTTTATTTTGCCGCCTATTTGCATGAAAAACAGGCGCCAATTATTAAAAACTTTCAAATTTTTAATATGGTATTGGTTTTCACGTGAATCTACTAAGGTTAAAATTCAGTATAAAATTAACTTTGAAAAAAGAATATAAATGCTTTCTGGATACTAAGCTAAAACATGCTACCGCGGATATTGAATTTCATCCACTGAGTGAAAGTACAGCTAAATATAATTTCGTTCGCTTAAAGAAAATCAATCTGGATTCAATCTATTCAGCTAAGTGTATTGAGTATGGTTTCTGTTTTCAAGTTTTAAAAGAGGTTTATCTTGATAAAGATAATAGAGTCGAGGTTGTTATCAATAATAGTTTACGCAGTTCTCTTTCAGATTCTAATTTTTTTGATCTATTAGTTACTTTAAGTGAGACACTTTTTCAAACTATAGCTATGGAATCCATTATTAAGTTAAAAGTTTTAGGTGTGCCAACTAAAATTGGAGAAATTATTACTCACAATCCATGTGATTGCTGAAAAACTCTTCTGTTATCCTTACTATGTAGAAGATTAGTAGTAACATAGTGAAAGCAAGTCTGTCATGACAGACAGCGAGGAAAAAAATTCTTAGAATTTAAAGATATTGAATTTAGTATCGTACGATCTTTCACCGAAGTTCCGCTAACTTTTAGTTTTTTTCCTATGAATACAACGTTTGATTCAATTGTAATAGGTTCAGGGGTAAGTGGTCTAACCTCAGGCGCTTACTTAGCTAAATCTGGACAAAATTTCTTGAACAGGGACCTCAAATTGGAGGACTGGCCACTACTTTTGTTAGAAAAAAAATTAAATTTGATGCTTCTATTCACCATTTTGATGGTATTTTTAATCAACCTGATCTTAGATCAGTCTCAACGTTTTTGGGTGTGGATAATCCTGATTTTTATGAACGAGTTGATAATTTAATGAGTTTTTATATAGCTAAAGATGGTAAACTTATCCATAAAGTAAAACTCTATTCCGATAAGGCCAAACTTTTTCAAGAGTATGGACCACTAGTTACAAAAGATAGACTTAACTTTGAACAATTTAATCTTGAAATGAGTAAAATCTACCAAGAGTTTTCAGCTTTTGTCAGATCAAATGATCTAACCATTAATGATCCAGCTTTTGCAATTCGATATCCTACACTCTATCAATATCGTGATGCCTCACTGGGGCAAGTTTGCGATAAAATGTTTTATTCTGGCGAAGTTAAAGGGATTTTTAGAACGATGGGGGGACTTTTTTCAGAAGACACATACAACGTTAGTTTTATTTTTGTAGCTTATATGATTCATAAGTATTTTGAGTTTGGTGCCTATAAAGTTAAAGGGGGTGCTACTACGGTTTTAAACCATCTTAAAAACGTAATCGAGGAGAATAGAGGCTCGGTTTTATGTAAGCAAACTGTTACTAAAGTTATCGTTAAAAATGGCCAAGCTATTGGTGTTACTGTCAATGGTAAAGATATCTTTGCTACTAATATTATCATTAATGCCCCACTACCTTATGCTGTGAAAAATTTAGTACCAGAACTTAGTAAGAAATTTAAAAAGAGTGTTTTTAATTTAAAAGAGTCAATTTCTGCTATGAATGTTTATCTCTCTTTTAAGCGAAAACTATCTGAAATTGGGCATACTGATTTTAATGCCTTTTTTATTTTTGAAGATAAGGATAAGGATATTGATAAACAAAAAATAAAATTTAAAGGAGTTAGTTTTATTGATTATGGCGGGATAAACTCTGAGCTCCATCCTCAAGGTAATAGTACTGGTTGCATTATTGTTTACGATAAAATCAGTGATTGGACTAACCTCGCACGAGATGAGTATGAGACTAAGAAAAAAGCTTATGGTGACTACTATATTGATCTGGTTGATAAATATATTCCTGGAGTTAAAAAAGAGATAGAGTTTATAAATGTGGCCACTCCTAAAACAATTAACACTTATTCCTTGGCTGGATCAGGCAGTGTGTATGGCTTTGCTTATGATGTAGAAAATGTAAATAAAAAATTGCAAATCGATTTTCTAAATCTCTCTATTAAAAATTTAGACTTTGCTTCCAGTTGGCCATTTATGTCTGGTTTTTCTAATACTTTTATCTATGGTGTAAAAATAGCTAAGAAAATATTAAAGGAAAAATTCTAAGGACAACCCCATGAGTAATTATAGCAGGTTTGGCAATTATTACCTTTGGCATCGCAATTACAAGTGTAAGAGGATCTAACGTAGTTTCCATAGTCGCAAACGGAAGCACAGGCAACACCTGCGGCATGAAGATTTGGATTGGCACTTACATAAAATGAACTATACTCTGCTGAAGTATTGGCTGGAACAAAAATAGGTGAGGGGCATGTATCATTAAAAATCTGTTTAGTGGGCTCCCCAAATAGCGAGTTAACAACAATATTTGTACCGACATTAACTTGATATGATGTAGCTGTGTACGCCACAACTGATACTAGCGCGATAATCACTATACCCAATAGAAGTTCTTGCAATCGGTCCATTTTATAATTATACCCTATTTGCCAAAAAAGCTCAAACTTAATATCATTTTACAAGAAACTTTGTTTCTTCAATAAGCTTTTTTTATACCGCGTCATCGTGGTTGTATTTAATGGAATTTTATGCCGTTAAAGCCTAATTTTCTCTATATCGGAGCTGCACGCTCAGGCTCTACCTATTTATACAAAATACTTCGAACGCATAAAGATGTTTTTATACCAACAGCAAAAGAGATAAATTTTTTCTCTAATGATGAAAACTTTAAAAAAGGTCTTAATTGGTATTTACAGTTTTTTTTAACAGATAAAAAAGTTATTGGTGAAATTGATCATGACTATTTTTTAAACCATCAGTCAGCTATGAGAATTAAATCAATGTTTCCTGAGATTAAAATTATCTGTTCTTTACGAGAACCTATTGCTAAAACCTATTCACAGTTTCATTTTTGGCGTGGAACTAAAATTGATCCCAATCTGCCATTTATGGATTATGCATTAAAGGAGAAGACAGTTAATCAAGCTGATTATTATAATTTACTGAAACCCTATTTTGAACTTTTTCCTAAAGAACAAATCTTAGTCATATTCTTTGATGAATTAATTTCTTCACCACAGTTATATTTATCTAAAGTTTTAAATTTTTTAAATATTGAAAATAGTATCGAAGCAAAAATTGCAAGTGAAGTAGTAAATCCATTACGTGAGCCTCGCTTTATGGTATTCTTGAAGTTGTGTTATACGATTTATCTTATCTTAAAGAAGTATAAGTTGCTAAATTTAAGCGGAAAATTAAAATACAATTTTTTGCTTAATAAGCTTATTTTTAAAAATAGCTACAATTTGCAGTATCCGCAACTTACAAAAGATGAATGGGAAATATTAAAAATTCATTACCATAAAAACTTTAAGAATTTAGAAGTATTAATTGGTCAAACCTTGCCGAAAAAATGGAGTTGAGATGTTAAAAAAGTCACTTTTTCAATTTTACATTTTGTTTCTATGCTGTTTGATGAATTTTTACTGGATTTTTCAATATGGTAAAATAGGTGATTCTGTTATTTTCAATACTGTTAAAAATTTACCAGAAGTTAATAGTTGGTCATATTTTTGGCATATTCTAACTCATTCCAATGGATTTTCTCTGCAGTATCGGCCTTTAGGTTTTTTTGGATATTATTACTTT
>JAXLVO010000031.1:0-25926 GCA_046328975.1 Bacteriovoracaceae bacterium
ATATTTTAGCGGCTACTCAAGCACTTAGTACTAACTCTTTGAAAAAATTTGAAATTAACAGTAGTAGTGCTGATTACAAAGAAATCTTTTCAAGTTTTAATGTAAATAGTGAAATTGTAGATAAACCAATGTTCCAACAAAATGGCTGTTTTCGAGCCCCAGGTTCAGTCTGCCATAGCGATTGGGATTGTGGACCTAATGAATATATTAGTACTTTTTTAAATAAAATTAGCTATGATGAAATCAGTGATAACGTTAATGAAGCTGAATATAATTTCTGGAAAGAGGGATTGGTCTGTAGTCAAAAAGAGTTTCAATTCAATAATAATCTATCGCTCAATGAAAAATATGATTTAAAATTAAATCGATGCTGTCGTGAAGTTGGGAAAAAATTTACAATCTTTTCACAGTATTCAGCAACTCCAGCTGCAGCTAGCTCTCCAAACTATCTAGCCTCACCTATTCCTGGTAAAGATATCGCTTTAAATAACAGGTTAGGATACTCTCGAAACTCAACCAACTATTATAATATTGTTAATCAAATCACTAGTGGTTATGTACCTTTAAAAGAGTCTAATATTGATCAGTGTAGTTCTGGAACATGTGCTACAAGTGCTATTGGTAGTCATCAGTTAAGTCAATTTTTGTCACTTGATTACATCGCTAAAAATAATAGCTGTTCAAAAAGTTGGGTTAGAAATTTTCATAAGGATAACGGTGGTGGACATAAGTGGCATCCATCTAAAATGCAAGCATTTGACGACATTTCAAATTTTGCTTGTCTAAATATCTATTATGCTAAATCTGGATGTGGAACTGATACTGTATCATGCGAAGAGCAGTGTGATGCTGATAACAAAGCCAACTGTGCATTCATTGGCCTAGATTCAGTTGACCAAAAACGAATTGGAAATTTCTTTAGTAGTTTAGAATTAATTGGGATTCCTCAAGTTTTAATTAAATCAACTGATTTTGCTACACCTGGACCAGATAGAGTCTCTTGTGATTTTACCTGCGACTCTCATCCTACTGTAGCAGGAATTGCTTGTACCCCAGCTCCAGGTGCACCTGTACCAGGGACCATTTTACAAACTGCTACAGCAGAATTTAGAAATACAACGACTAACCAAAAATATCTCTCGGCCATTGATCCGAATAATTTTGACCCATCCATTAAATTTATCTTCTCAGAAAATGAGTTTACAAGCTGTATGCCAACAGGTGAAGTCTATGATTCACGTGTAACTAGTGATATGTGTTGTACTGGGACCAAAAGAGAGGACACTGGATACTGTTGTTTACCAGATTTTGCCAACGTTAGTGTTTATCTTAATAGATATGTTTCAAGTGAAGCTAATAATTTAGATAAGAGTCTATTTGACGAGTATACGGGAGCACTTAAAGATGTTACTTATGCTATTCAAATCGCTAAAAACAAACAGATCTGTTGTTCCGGTGAAGCGGCCATTGGTGCATTGATTGTGGCACAAAAAATTCCAAGAGCTGTTACCAACAAAGAAAAAAGCCTTAGAGCACTTTATGATGGAGAAGATAGTGCAACAGAATTTAAACGAGGTAGACACTGGAGTAATGATATTTATTGTGTTCCACCAGGAACAAGTAGTTCAACTTCTCCGTCAACTGGTAGTGGAAGTGGTTCAACCAATCAATAGTCTAATTAAATCCGAAATATTTCATATCGAAGTTTTCAAGTGCTGATTTCATCGTTTTCATATTTGGTAGAAAAGTTTGTGACTCACTTATTTTTTCATCACCATGAATAATTTCAGTTACAACAATAACTTTATCTAAAATTTTTAGAAGTGCTTTTTTGAGATTCTCTTTTTTGTAAAGTACTGCCTCTTTACTAAAATCATAAAGATAAAGATAGAGGTATTGTTCCAGCATCATTCTTTGGTTATTACTGATATTTTTTTTAGCATAAAAATCGACAAGGTAGACAATATTAAGATCTTTCATGATATTAACATTTCTATCATTACCGGTTTCAATTGACTCTGGTAACTGGCTAATTTTATTTTTATCAAAAAACCATTCGCTATTTCCAAAGAAGCTTTTAATAAATTCTTGTTCAACGGCTTTAACTTTTGCTCCTTTTTCCCATGATAATTGAAACAATAAAGGTGCAAAAGTATTTTTAGGGAAAAAATACTTTGATTTACCCTCTTCAGTCCAATAAAAATCTGAATTTCCTAATCGAATAATTTTTAACTCTTTAATATTTTCAACCGGAAATATATTTAAGAAACCTTTTCGTAAATTTAGATAACTTTTAACAAAAGGGCCCCACTGTTCTACATGTTCAACCATATTGGCAGCTTTTAACTCAAAAGCTGTGGTAAAAATTTGTTCAAAAAGCAGATTAATCTCTTTTGAAGGAGTCTGCTTTTTAGCATTTAAAAACTCATCTAGTTTAGGATAAAACTTGAAAGTTAAAAAATTATCCCGTTTAAATTGCTTCATGAGTCCTAAAATATTTACTTCATTTATAACTTTAAAAGAACCAATCAGATCTTCTTCTTTATTATAAATTTCAAAGTACGGTGTAATTTTTTTATTCTCTTTGCTCTGAGTGATTTCAAAAGCAGGAAGTAGAAAAAATTTATCTAACCGACTTAAATTAATACTCAACTTAAAATGGTTAGAATAGATGGAATTATTATCTGAAACCACACGACCTTTAGTACCTTCTATTTTAGTAAAGTTTATTCCGGTTAGAAAAAACTCATCTTGTAAAACAGGGGAAAGAAGTGTAGCAAAAATTAAAAGTGGTGTTAAAATAATACACCCAATATTTCGTTGCCATTTTCTAACTACTACTATTTTAGTAAATGTAAGCCACTCTTTAACGGATCTAACGTTTATGATTGTTGGAAAATCCAAAATAAAAAGTGGAGAAAGTATCATATCTAAAAGAGCCCTTAATACTCCACCGATACGATCCCACAAAAAATTTCTTCCGCCACTTAAACCTAATAAAAACTGAGAAATACTTACACCAAATAAAATATTACCAATAACTTGTAATAGTCCGTAAGTTAAAACATAAGGCAAAATAAAATCCATATCTAATAAAATTTTTGCTATTACTTCAATCTTTATTAAGGGAATAAGTTGAGTAGAAACAATATTCCAAACGAGATTATTAAGTTCGTTAAAATGGTCATTTTGTGAAATAAAAGGATAAAGAATAATTAAAATACAAAGATCGCAAATATAAGCAAAAATCCTAGTGAATGCTCCAGCTACTTCATAGCTAAATCCTGTATTAATATTTAATACATTAACTTCATTGGTATTTAAATTTTTTAACTCTTCCGCATTGGGAATAATTCTATTGTCTTTATTGGCCACATTTAAATTTTGGCCTTTAACTTTTTTCTCTAACTTTAGTGGTTTTTGAAGCAGGTTTAGCTTTAACAGATTTTGGAGTGTTCTCATTTAAATTTTTAATAGCAGTTTCATCGTTTTGTAATAATACAAATTCAACTTGACCTACTAAGAAATGATCATTGGTATTAATTTTAATTTTTTTAGCTGGCGGGATTTTTTTTCCACCTACATAGGTTCCATTAGTACTTCCATGATCAGTAATTGTTATTTCTCCATCTGTATTAGTAATTGTACAATGTAAATGCGAAACACTTGGATGAGTAATTAACACTTGTCCTTTTCCACTTCCAATTTCAAGCTTATTAACTAATTTATAGATAGTTCCTTTTCCTAAATTGGAAACAATTTGAATGAAATATGGACGAAAATCAAGTTCATTTGGATTACTGTTTTCGTTAGTTTTACTAGTTTTTTCAATGAGCAGATCATCAACTTTTGTGATTAAAGTCGCTCCGGAATTCTCATTTTCATTGCCATCATCATCCATATTGGCCATAAAATCTGTCACCTATTTTATTAAATAAATTTCACTTAGCCTAAGTAAGTACTTAAGATTACATCTCTATTTTTACCTGAAAAGGACAAGATGCCAAGGAAGTAAAAATTCAATTCTTTTACTCAGGTATTGTTCTAATATTATAGATAAAGTTACCGAAATGATTAGTGAACTCGCGATTTTTTATTTGGAGAAAGTTCATGGATTTACAGATTATTAAAAAGATCAAAATATGGATTTTGATTTGGTCCTTAGTGGGTAATTATTCACTCTTTGCTCAAAATCAGCAACCGGCGACTAATCCTAATCCACCTGTAAATGTGCAACAAGGACCAGACTCCTTCAATGCGACTGTTCAACAGATTACCCAAGCTGCATCTACGGCCGTTCAACAAGGGATGATGGGAAAATGGCAAATTGAAAAAGAAGCCATGATGTATATGCAAGGGTTACAAAATAAACCCGTTAGCCTTCAACAAGTTAATTCAAAACTTTTTCCCAACTGTATTCTTCCACAAACAAGAGTAAATCGTTTTTCTGAAAATGGTTTATGTAAAGGCGAAGTTAATGACCCCACTATGCATCAACAAGCCATTCAGATGGAAAAACATGCTCGAGATATTTGGAATACGTATGAAAATAATTTAGTGGTTTCACATTCTGCTGTTACATCGGGGCCTTACGGTTTGTCCTGTATCGATGATGAAATTAAAAAATTAAAAAATAGTTTACTTTCGAAAAAAAATGAATTTAACACAATCAGAAATCGCATGCAAGCTACTGTAAACGAGTATATAAAATCGCTTGAGGCCAGAAAGAAAAAAATGAAAGATCTGCAAAATGAACTGGAAGGTGAAGATTTTGGTTCCGCTCCTCCGGCGTGGAACCACTCTAAAATCTATATGATGTTTCCAGATTGTAAAGAAGCTTTAAGTTCTAATGATATCGATTCTGGTGCAGCTAAAGGTCTATATGGGATAAAAAAAGAGTTTGCTGGAATCTTATCACCAGCACAGAAAGTGATCGAAGGAGCTAATGACAACTCGCTACTCTATTCAGCTAAAAACCAAGCTAAAGAGATTATTAAAAAAATGAAAGAGAGTGATGTTGAAAGTGTCGCAAAATCGATTCAGAACTCAAGTTTTAGTGATGGTCAAGCAGCTCCTTTAAAATTTGGTTTATTTAAAGAAATTATAAAAGAAAAAACCGAAGCTTTTCAAAATAAAGTTAAAAGAGTCAATGACAGATTAAGTAAAGCACAACTAAAAATTGAGCTTCCTGCTCAAGATGCAGATTTTCAGCGAAATCTCAATGTGCAAGTATTTGAGAGTAAATTAAAAAACGATTATTACACAATGTGTATTAATAATCAGAGTGGAAAAAAGAATAATGTCAATATTTGGGATCAAATAACTGATAGATCTGTTTCTAAAAATATTAGAAACTCAAAAAACACGACCACTAATATTGATATATTTAAAAAAGAGTTTCAAAAAATTTATGAAAGAACTGATTTAAGTTGGCCACAAAAATCCGCTATGGTAAAAAACCTAGAAGGAAACCAAGAGTTTGTTTTATCTATTAACGAAGTTTTAGAAAAAAATTCAGCTAAAAAAGATTGGAGACCATCTGAACTGTTAAATACAATTTACCAAAACTGTGAGAACACTTTTAATAAAGCCCCAGTAGTAGTTGGTAGTAAAACACAAAACGAAATTGTAAATGAAATAGTGGCCGATCTTAATGAAATTAAAAATGATGATAAAAATTTTTATAATGATTTAGAAAATACCTTAATTGATCGAGTGGCTAACTGTACTGGAGTTGATTACTCTTCAACTATGACATGTACTAAAGATAAATTAGATCCTAAAAGTCCATCCTTTTGTTTAGCTCAATCTCGTCAATGTGCTGATAAAATTCAAGGCTGTTATAAACAAATTGAAAATAAACAAAATGAAGTTTCAGCTAAACTTAAAGTTGAAGTAGATGCTTTCAATGCCTCTTATAATGATCTAGAAGTCAAAACAAACCAACAGCTTGGCTTAATGGGAGATGCTCTTAAATTTCAACAAGAATTAATTAATGCTACTTTTAAAGGTGCTATCCAATTTACCAGTGGTGTACCTGATGACTTATTTATTTCATTTGGCGCACCTGAAAATAATGGAAATCATCTGCAATTAATAAAAGCTGGATCTACTTCTAATATTCAAAATGACATTAAAACCAAAACCGACAAACTTAATAATGCACTTGAAAGTACTTACAATAATTTAAATGCCTATTTAGAGGAAGAGAAAAATCAAATTAAACTTAATTTAGAAAAAGAGCAAAAATATTGGGAACAAGTAAAAACGGATTGTGGAAATGCTGATAAAGCTTATCGAAATAAGTTAGCTAAAGCTAATGAAAAAGCCGCTGACGATCAAAAGAAAATAATGAGTGATCAATTTAAAAAGAGAGATGAATTTTGTAAACGTTATGATGTTTATAAATCTATTCCAAGTTGTCCAAACATTGCAGCTCTCAATGATGCCATGATTGCAACGGATAGAGAGTTTATTAGAGGATTAGGTCAAACTAACCTAGTAAATAAAATTCAACAAACTTGTGGTGGGAAAATTGATAGTTTTGATTCTAATCTGCATGGTTCTTCCAAAATTTCTACTGATGACGAAACTACAACTAATACTGATGAACCCGCTAAAACAAATCACGAATTTTATAAATTTGTAGCCTCTTCTAAATGCTCTGAAGAAGTATTATTACAAAAAACTATGAGTGCGTTAGGTAGCCGGATTAAACAGCTAACTTACGTCACTGGTAAAAAAGTTAATGAGGTTACTACGGCTGTTCAAGAAGGCTCAGTGGGAGATATTATCCCTGAAGTTGTTAAGTCGAAACTCCAAAATCTTTCACAAAACAGTGTAAAGGCTTTTGTTGAAGATTATAAAAATAAATATTGTAATTTTAAAAAAGATGATGAGAAAAAGAAAATGGATCAACGCTATAGTGATATTGCAAATACTCTAGATTTTATTATTAAAAACACCAAAAGAAAACCAGGTAATATGGGTGAAAATAATCCATCTGATGGTCAAGCTCTCCATATTCCAGGATGTGAAGCCATCCAAGGTAATACACCAAGAAACCCTCAACCGATGGATTTTAACTCACAAGTAAACTCAATCATGCAAGGGGCGATGGGAACTAAAGGACAATAGTTAAAATGAAATATACACTACTATTAATTTTATTCTTAGGCTGTCTCAACCAGACAGGTACCAAAACGCGAGTCATAGGAAATAAATTATCAGTAGATCCTTCTAATGGTGCTCCTGGGTATGGTCGAGTTTTTTCCACCAATCCAGCT
Source organism: Bacteriovoracaceae bacterium (assembly GCA_046328975.1). GTDB lineage: Bacteria > Bdellovibrionota > Bacteriovoracia > Bacteriovoracales > Bacteriovoracaceae > JAXLVO01. Next base: position 7,287 of record JAXLVO010000031.1, read on the forward strand.
GTAGCTGCCGCTCAATACGGAAATAGTGTTTCCCCTGGTGATAATCTTATCTCGTATATTTCAAGTGCTATTTTCATTACTAAAAATTCAACTTTAAGTGGTCCCTGTTTAGATGTGAGTGACTGTTTTATGGTTTATGCTGATAACCACACAGCTCCCTTAACTCCAACTAATGCCATTTGGATTTATGATCCTGATACAACTGAATTTTTACAAGTGAATACCTTTTACCATATTAATCGAGAGATTGCTTACTATTTAAGTGCCTTAAAAGCTGCTCATAAAAATTCATCAACTAATAATCAAGGTACTTATACTTCAGCCATACCATCAACGCTCTTTAATGATTTAGCCTACTGGTATAAATCTGATAGTAATTATACCTTAAATATTTTTGCTAATTGTCCAGATAGACCAGACAACGCATCTTTTATTCCTTCACAGTTTCAACTCTGTTTTGGAGCATCTCCCTCATTTCCAGGACTCTATTTTTCTCAGGATGATTCAGTTATCTACCATGAATTGGGCCACGTTTTAGTTAAAACTATGAGTAATGCTCGTAATATGGTAAGTGGAAGTAACGTTGAATTAAGAACCGATCTAGGTCACATGATGTATGATGAAAGTGGAGCCATTAATGAGGGTATTGCCGACTACTATTCTTATGCTTTAACGGGAAGAACCCATTTTTGTGACTGGGCCTGTAAGTTTCTAGAAGCCGATCGTCCTATAATTGAGACCCACCCTCTTCACCAAGGAAGAGTGGCAAGAACTGATGATGCTAGATTATCTTATCCAGAATACTTAAACTATAATGTTTATGCACCGACTGTTCCGAGTGAAGATATACATAAAGCCGGCATGATTACTTCACATTTTTTAGTAGCATTAACCGAAGAGTTAAAATCGACTTGCTCTTTTACGCAAGATCAAGCTACCTCATCTATCTTTTACTTACTGACTGAAACCTTAAGTGAAATGGGTGATTTAACTGCTTATGGTGCAGATTCCTCCTCTGTTGAAAATGTTAATTTAACCCGAACTAATAGTAATGGTGCTAATGTATCTTATATTTGGAATACTATTGTAAATCAATTAACTACCGTACTTTTTATCAAACATTCTCAAAATATTTAATAAAAATTTTCTCTCAAACTAAATACTGTAATGGAGCTGTCTACACTCAAGATAAGGCTGAAAAATTACTAGATAAGTATGGGTTGCTTCTATTTAAAACCTACAATGATAATGGTTCAAGTACTTCTGCTGGTCATACCGGTACTCTGACGAAAGTCTCACCTGCGAATCGATTAAATAGTGTTCTTATTAGTAAAGATATGATTAAACTATCCCCCAGCTCTAATTCAAAATCCTATGTATTAGATTCTCAAAAAGGATTTTAGATTTAGTTTCCAGTCTAGCAAGTATGGGAAAAATTTCTAATTTATCTACAATTATTCCAAGTACACTTCCCTACAATAATAACAATGGTAAAATTAGTCCAGGCGAGATAGCTGGCTTATTGCTCAATTTCTACAATGATTCTAATGCACAAATGGGTGGAGTCCAAGTACTCGCCAACGATTGGGACCACGTTAAATATGATACTTCTTCTAAAACCTACAAGGCTTGTAATACTTTTGAAGATAAATTTCCAATTAGTACTGCTGGTGCTGCCCCTACGGTAACAGGCACACCAACTGTTGGTGATTGTGAATATATAACCAGAACTAATGGTGGGGATGGTAGTGGTACCTCTAAAGAGATCGTAGCCCCAGTCTGTTTTATGTTATCACGAGGAACCACCGACACAAAATGGGTAACACAAGATCAGTTTAGAAAAAATATGTCATTAGATAAGAATTACTGTTTAGATTCATCTAATGATATGAGTTGTTTTTTAAATTTTATTCCTGGTGCTGATTCAGTTGTTTATGGATCAATTGAACCTAAAAAAACTTATCTTGAAACACTATTTCCCAATGGAAATATTGAAGGACTTAATAACCTACTTTTAGTTCAAGTTAGTCCATGGGTTCCAGCTGGAACTACTTTTGATTGCCGCTTTCGTGTCCGATTTACTAATTGTGATGACTGCTATCATGATAAAAATAATAGTGATGATGACTATTTAAATTATGAATACGCTGGTGGCGCCCCTTTTAAAATTGTTCACTACCAGTTTACGGTGGATGATTAAATATGAAAAAGATTTTAGCCTTTCTTTTACTTTTTACATTTTCAATTGCCCTTGTTTTAATCTTTTTTGCAAAAAATCCACTTACACCTATTCGTGAAACGGTTAGAACTATTCAAAAAGAGATTGATAAAAAAAACAAAGCAAGCTTAACTAAAATTAGCATTGAACCAAAGGCAGAAGTCACAAATCATATTGAATCTAATCAAATTGAAAAAAAAGAGCCGCTTAAATTTAAAGATCGATTTGTTGAAGGGAATATGCCTAAAAATTTAGAGAATTTAGAGTTTATCAATCAAGTCAATCCCAATTGGAAAGTTAACTTAGCTAAAAATTTAGTCCATTTTCTTCCTATTGAAACCAAAGTTAGTATCACTCATGAAAAAGAGGTTATTCGTTTTTTTGGTGAAAAAAGTGCACAATATGCCGAAGTAGTTTTAATAAAAATGCAACTACCTTCGCAGAAAAATAGTTCATACCATGCACTAATTGACTCATCATCTAGTAAAGTGCTTAGTACTTGGGATTTTGATCGCATTGAATTATAAAATTCACACTGCACAACAAATGGTTTCTCTTTGACATTTATCCCAAGGATAAAATATTCTGACCCTTCGATGTATTTAAATATAGAAAAAGAGCTAAATAAAGAACAGTTAAAAGCGGTTACCACCATCGATGGACCTATTTTAATTCTTGCTGGTGCGGGATCCGGTAAAACCAAAACCATCACTTATCGTATGTATTACATGATTGAAGTGATGAAAATAAATCCCGAAAATATTCTCGCAGTAAGTTTTACCAATAAAGCAGCGTTAGAAATGGAACATCGATTAAGAAAACTAATTGGTGGCAGTAAAGCGGATAAAACACAACTGAGCACCTTCCATTCCCTCGGTGTAAAAATTTTAAAGCAAGAGATTGAAAAACTTGGATACCAAAAAAACTTTGATATTTTTGATACTTCGGATCAACTCAGTGTAGTTCGCGAAGCTCTCTACCATCTTAAAGCCGAGAAAAATTTTGACCGTAAAGTGATCCTCCAAAAAATTGGACTATTAAAAAACATGGGAATCAGTGAAGAGGATTTTAAAGATTCAAATCAGTATGATGCTGCTGACCCTTATGATGAAGCTTGCGAGCATGTCTACCACTACTATCAAGAAAAACTCAAATTCTATAATGCCATTGATTTTGATGATATACTTTTTTTAACGATTAAACTTTTTAGAAATTTTCCTGACGTAAAAAATAGGTATTCTGCTAAGTTTAAATATATCATGGTGGACGAGTACCAAGATACAAATGATCTCCAGTTTGAACTGATTCGCCACCTAACCGCTACTCATAATAATATATGTGTGGTGGGAGATGATGATCAGTCCATTTATGCCTTTAGAGGTGCAAACGTTACTAATATTCTAAATTTTCCAGACTATTTTAAACCTTGTACCATAATTAAACTCGAACAGAATTATCGCTCTCATCAGTCCATTTTACATCTGGCTAACAACGTGATTAAAAATAATGTAAAGCGGAGTGATAAGAAACTCTGGACCGATCTACCAGAAGGCGAAAAGCCCATGCTCTGGTCCTGTCTTGATCCTGATCATGAAGTGAGTCTCATTGTTGAAGAGATTCAAAAAATGCAGAAAAATGGAGTCGTTTTAAGTGATGTGGCAATTCTTTTTCGCAGTAATAGTCAAATGCAAATCGTAGAAGATCAGCTCCGTTTAAATAATATTCCTCACTATATTGTCGGAGGACAAAAGTTTTACGACAAAAAAGAGATCAAAGATATTATTAGTTACCTCTCGCTTATTCAAAACTTTAATAATGATATTGCCCTAAGACGAGTTATAAATACTCCCCATCGTGGTATTGGAAAAACAACATTAGAAAAATATATAGAATTTGGAAAAAGTCATAAATGCTCAATCTTGAATGCTATGATAAAAAATCCTAATTTAGACCCTCACAAAAGTGATAAGATTGCACAATTCACTGGACTCATTTTTCGATATAAGTCTATCTTTAACACTACTCCTCTACCCGACTCAATCAAGTCACTTTTGATGAAGTGAACTACGATGAATTCATTGAAAAAAGTTATGAATTAAATAGCCAAATTTTAAAACGTAAAAAAGATGTATCAAGTTTTATTGAATCAAGTATCCGTTTTGAAAAATACCAAATAGCACGCGGTCAAAAAGGCGGCCTTAAAAATTTTCTTGAAAAACTCCTTCTTGTTGAAAACTCTACTCAAGATGAGAATAATCTAACGCCTGAAGAAGAGATGGGTCTATTTACACTTCATTCCTCTAAAGGACTTGAATTTAAATATGTTTTCTTAATTGGTGTTGAAGAGGATTTACTTCCACATAAAAGAACTATAGCGGGTGACGAAGATATCAGTGAAGAGCGTAGACTATTTTACGTAGGTATAACGAGAGCACGAGAAAAACTTATTATGAGCTTCTGTCAAAAACGTGAACTCTACGGTAAAGAAGCCCCTCGCTTTAAATCTCGTTTTCTATCCGACGATGTTGCACCATTTTACCAAGAGATAGACCGAACTAAGTTTAACCATTTAAGTGCAGTTGAAGTCAAAGAGTTAAAAAAGAACTTCTTTAGCAGCCTCATGGACAAACTCGATTAAAAAAATCCCATCCGTGGGATTGTATCATCGTCCATGATTCGAACGCCTATTTCTTATCTGCTACCATACCAACAATTTTATAGGTTCTTGAGGTCACAAATGGAATCAAACTAAATAAAACATCTGTTGCATCCATCTCAGTCTCGATTTTATAAATACTAATCTCTTTATTAGCTGGAACATTAAATTTCAAAAGATGTTCCTTTAGTTCCACCTCTTCACTCTCATCATAGGGAAAAAAGTTTATTAATCTCTTTTTAATAAAAATCTCTTCCCCGCTAAACTCTTTCACACTCTTAAATGCTATAGTTTTAGTATATCCGCGATTATTGAGTCCCGTAAAACCAGAACAACTTACAAATACTAACAGGGATAGAAGTAGAGTAAAATGTTTCACCCTTCTCCTTTTTTTAGCATAAGACCTGAAAGTTTAATCCGGTAAGGAACAAAAAGGCCTAAAGTGATTACAGAAACTAGTTTATCCGTCCAGTTCATAAATTCGTGGATGTGAAGTTTGGATGCCTCTTTCACTCCATTGGCCATTAAAATGGAATCAACGTCAACATAGTGGTGGCCAGGAGAGAGCCCCCAAACAAAAAACTGTAGCTTTTTTTCAATCTCAAATACTTCAGTGCTATTCATATTCGTCGAAAAATAAATGGGTATTGAGTTTTTACTGCGATATTCGATTCGTGCACAATTAGTCAGAAAAAAAAGAGTACAAATGGTCAGTAAACCTTGGCAGGTGGCCTTAAAAATAGGTCTATAATTTTTTAAAAATTTAAAAAATTTCATTTTAATTAAATAAATTAAATCGTCTCAGCAAGAGTCTGTCAAATTATGTAGCAGTAAATTTTGGTGCTCGTTTTTCTTTCATAGAATCAAGAGCTTCAAAGTGATCGTTAGATCTTTGTAAAATGGCCTGATAGCTACTAATTAACTCTAAATGGGATTTCAAGGTCATTTCACTAGCGAGCTGTAGTGCCCGTTTAGTCATCTTAATACTTAAAGGCGGACGCGACAGTATAAGCTGAACCAGTTCATCAGTCTTAGTTTTTAATTCATTTAATGGTACTACCTCATTAACTAAATTGAAGGCCTTAAACTCTTCGGCTGAATAGATTTTCCCCAAAAGAACAATTTCCATGGCCTTACTAAGCCCGACTAGCTTAACGAGGTTATAAGCACCACCAGTTCCTGGTGCTAAATTTAAATAAGAAAAGGTTTCACCAAAACGAGCATTAGTCGCGGCAATTCTAAAATCACACATTAAAGCTAAGTCACATCCAGCCCCAACTGCAGCTCCATTAACCATAGCAATAGTGGGAACTTGCAGACTACTAAAAGTGAGTGGTAACTGCTGAATCCCTTTCATGTAATGTTCTCTTAGATCGCTACTTGAACCATGGAACATCCCTGAACGTTCATTCATTTCTTTGAGATCTCCGCCGCTACAAAAGCCATCCCCTGCGCCTGTGACTATAACCACTCGAACAGTAGAATCAAAATTTGCATGATTTAAAACGGTCACCAGACTCTCAATCATCTCAATACTAAAAGCATTTTTCAGTGTTGGTCGATTTAAGGTTAAGGTCAGAACGCTATTTTTTAAACTAACTAAAAGATCAGTAAACTTCTGTTCATAAAAACTCATGATTTTTTTCCACTTTTATTTTTATATTGAAGGAACTTCGATGGTGTCTCTTTATTCACCTTACTTAAAATAAAATTTGAAGCTTCCATTAACTTATCGAGATTAATCTTCGTATCAATGTTAAATGAATTTAAAAGATACCAAACATCTTCAGTCGTAACGTTACCAGTTGCCCCTTTAGCATAAGGACACCCACCTAACCCACCACTAGAAGAATCAAAAATCGTCACACCATTTTCTAGCCCCACTAAAATATTAGAAACTGCCATACCTAAAGTATCGTGAAAATGGAGCGCAAGTTTATTTACATCAAAACTCTTTTTTAACTCTAATATAATCGTTTCAACTTGTGCTGGAGTAGCTACACCAATAGTATCCCCTAGTGAAACTTCATAAACGCCTAAATTGAAAAGTTTATCTAGCACTCGCTTTAACTCTTCTACACTTGTTTTTCCTTCATACGGGCAACCAAACACCGTTGAAACATACCCGCGTACCTGCAAATTTTCCGTTTTAGCGATCTTCATCACTTCAGTGATACGAACGAGTGATTCATCAATAGTGGCATTAATGTTTTTCTTATTAAATTCATTACTAGTCGACGTAAAAACCGCAATCGATTTTACATTCACACTTAAGGCCGATTTTAGGCCAGTTAGATTAGGAACAAGGCAAATGAGATTGAGGCCTGACTTTCCAAATTTAGCATCCAGTAGTTTATAGAGCTCCACCGTATCTTTCATTTGTAAAATTTTATCAGGATTAACAAAACTCCCCACTTCAATGTGAGTAAGTCCAGCTTGAATTAATTTTTCTATATAAGTAAATTTATCTTGAGTTTCAATAAAGCTTTTTTCATTCTGTAAACCGTCGCGCGGTCCCACTTCCACCATTTTAACTTGCTTAGGTAGATTTTTAAACACGCGTTTCCCCTAGTTTAATCAACTCAGTTTGACCTTGAACTTGGTCGCCCTCTTTAAAGAACACTTTTTCCACCACACCATCAATGCCCGCTTTAATAGTGTGTTCCATCTTCATGGCCTCTAGAATAATGAGCGGGTCCCCTTTCTTTACAGTCTGCCCATCACTCACTAACACCTTAATAATTTTTCCAGGCATAGGTGATAAGAGTGAACCAACACTTTTTGCCTTATTTTTTTGAGCACCATCAAGAAATTTTAAATTGGCTTCAAAGCCATTATAAAAAATATCCAGTGACTTATCTTTAGAATTTGCAAATCCATTAAACTTAAACTGCTCACCTGACTCACTTTTTAGAATCACGGAATTAGCTGAGCTCTTCATCACCTGAAACTTAAAAGGCTTCCCATTATAATCAAAAACCACCTCTTTATCATTGCGACTAATGAGACTGATTTTTAACTCTTGATCATTAATAACTAATTTTTTTTCCATACTATTAATTATTCCTAAAATTGCCTAAATTATTCCAAGGATCAACCACTCGACTCTCACTACCCGCTTTTTCACTCTGATTTTTCTGCATACTAAGGAAAAGAAATCCCCCCACTAAGTTTGCAATATCCGTTTCACTTAATTTTTTCTTCGCGAGCTTCTCTTTATATCTATTCACAAACTGAGTCGTAATCTTCCCTTGCACATATTCATCTAAACCTAAAATACGCTGTAAATAGTCCCGATTATTCTTAACGCCAGCAAAAACCACCTCATTTAAGCTAATTTTAAGCTTACTGATGGCGTCAGTACGAGTCGTCCCATAAGTAATAAGTTTCGCTAGCATTGGATCGTAATTAAGCCCAATAACGTTTCCAACCACAAACCCACAATCAAGTCTCACCCCGTTTAACGAAGGCGTTCCAATATGACGAATTTCCCCAATGGTAGGAAGAAACTCATTATCCGGGTCTTCAGCGTAAAGCCGCACTTCAATGGCGTGCCCTTTCTGCGTAATATCTTTCTGATTTAAAACCTTAGAGAGATCTAACCCTTCCGCCACCATGATTTGAAGTTTAACTAAATCAAAGCCCGTCGTAAGCTCCGTAATCGGATGTTCCACTTGCAGCCTAGTATTCATCTCTAAAAAGTAAAAATCATTTAACTCATTATCGTAAATAAACTCTAAGGTCCCAGCTCCACGATACTTAATCTTCTTACAGATCTTAATCGCTTCAGCGAACATTCGACTCTTAATCTCAGGCGGTAAATTAAACGCCGGTGCCTCTTCTACAATTTTCTGATGGCGTCGCTGAATCGAACACTCTCGTTCAAAAAAGTGAAAGTGGTTATCAAACTGATCTGACATCACCTGCACTTCAATATGGCGGGGATTGGTAAAATATTTTTCTAATAAAACAGTATCATCACCAAACGCATTCTTAGCTTCTCTTTTTGCCCCATTTAATTCCGCTTCAAATTCACTTTCCTGATTAACAATTCTCATCCCTTTTCCGCCACCACCAGCACTAGCTTTAATTAGCACCGGAAACCCAATCTTCACTGCCTCTTTTTCAAGAAAGCCGCATCAGGATTTCCACCATGGTAACCAGGAATGAGCGTCCATTAATTTCCGCCACAACCTCTTTAGAACTCTTCTTATCGCCCATTAATTTAATGGCACTAATAGTAGGGCCTATAAAAATTAGCCCACTACTTTCCACTAAATTACAAAACGAAGCATTCTCAGATAAAAAACCATAACCTGGATGAATCGCATCCGCTCCAGCTTTTTTCGCTATCTCAACAATTTTGGCCTGATTTAAATAGGTCTCTTTTAAAGCGCCTGTACCCAAGCAATAGCTTTCATCACTTTCCATGACATGCAGTAAATTTGCATCCTCTTCACTATAAATAGTGACACTCTTGATCCCTAACTCTTTACAGGTCTTAATCACTCTCACTGCAATCTCAGCGCGATTAGCGATCAGAATCTTTTTTATTTTTTTTGCCATTTGGGTGTTCTTTTATTTAAGAGGGCTTCCATTCCTTCCTGCCCTTCGCTACTAGTTCTAACTTTTGCTATAATTTCACAAACCTTCACATTAATCTCTTCTCGAGCATGTTTAGTGTTGGTCACAATCCTAATTAATTTTTTCGCCTGCTTCTGTGCTTGAGGGGCCGCACTTAAAAAATCGGTAATAGATTCTTGAGCGCGCGCATTTAAATCTTCAGCACTTGCACAAACTTCATGAATCAAATTAAATTTCAAGGCTTCCTCAGCCGAAAATCTTCTGCCACTTAAAAAGAGTGACCTAGCATTACTCTCACCAATTTTACGAATTACATAGGGAGAAATTACCGCCGGAACTAAGCCTAGCCTAACTTCCGTTAATCCAAACTTCACACTATCTAACGCTATAACATGGTCACAAGCAGCTACGAGACCTACGCCGCCACCTAAAGCTGCACCATGAACAACCGCTACAACGGCTAGTTCACAATCATTAATGACTTGAAAAAGTTTAGCTAACTTTAAGGAGTCAGCTAAATTCTCTTCTTCCGTAAAACTCTTAGTCTTCTTCATCCAGTTAAGATCCGCTCCCGCGCAAAAGCTTGGTCCATTGCCTTTTAAAACAACTACTCGAGCTGTCGAATCAAAACTCACTTTCTCAAATTCACTTATCAACCCCAAAATCATCTCTTCATTAAAAGCATTATGTAAATCGGGTCGATTTAAAGTAATAGTCACAATTCCATTTTCATTTTTATTTACGTCTAACATATTTTTTCCAATCTACATTCTAAAGATACCAAACTTGGTATCCTTAATCGGCGCATTTAACGAAGCTGAAATAGCGAGCCCTAAAACATCACGCGTTTTAGCTGGATCAATAATTCCATCATCCCATAACCTAGCCGAACTATAATAAGGTGAACCCTCTTTCTCATATTTTTCTAAAGTTGGTTTTTTAAACTCTTTAACTTCACTCTCACTCATCTCTTTTTTTCCAGAACTCTTAAGTCCCGCTTGCTTAATCGTAGTTAAAACACCCGCAGCTTGCTCTCCACCCATCACTGAAATCCGAGCATTCGGCCACATCCATAAAAAGCGTGGCGAATAAGCGCGTCCACACATCCCATAATTACCAGCTCCAAACGAACCACCAATAATCACCGTAAATTTTGGAACTTGGGCACAACTTACCGCTGTCACCATCTTCGCTCCATGTTTTGCTATCCCTTCATTTTCATATTTTTTACCAACCATAAAGCCAGTAATATTTTGTAAAAAGACTAACGGAATTTTGCGATAAGCACAGAGTTCAACAAACTGCGCGCCCTTAACGGCACTCTCGCTAAAGAGCACACCATTGTTCGCCACAATTCCCACCATAAAGCCATGAATTTTAGCAAACCCACAAACTAAAGTGTTTCCATAATTTTCTTTAAATTCTTGAAACTTAGAACCATCCACAATCCGCGCAATCACTTCCCGAACATCATAGGGAATTTTGGTGTCTCTAGGAATAATTCCATAAAGCTCATCTTGACTATAAAGTGGAGCTTCCACTTCACTCACACTATTTTTCTGATTTAATTTTTTTCCAGGTGAAACAAAATTCAAACTCTCAATCACATTACGAGCAATATTTAAACCTTCCAACTCATTTTCAGCCAGATGGTCAACCACTCCACTAATATGCGTATGGACAACCGCTCCCCCTAAATCTTCACTACTAACCTCTTCCCCAGTTGCCGCTTTAACTAACGGAGGGCCTGCCAGAAAAATAGTTCCATTGCATTTCACAATAATCGACTCATCACTCATCGCTGGCACATAAGCGCCACCCGCGGTACACGAGCCACAAACTAAAGCAATTTGCGGAATATCCATTGAAGACATAGTGGCTTGATTATAAAAAATTCTTCCAAAGTGCTCTTTATCTGGAAACACTTCATCTTGCTTAGGTAAAAATGCGCCACCTGAATCCACTAAATAAATACAAGGAAGACAGTTCTCTTTTGCGATCTCTTGCGCCCGTAAATGTTTCTTCACTGTCATCGGAAAGTATGTTCCACCTTTAACGGTCGCATCGTTCGCCACAAACATACACTCAACACCATGAACTTTTCCAATACCAGTGACAATTCCCGCACTTGGAACATTCTCTTCATAGAGATCATATCCCGCGAGCGAACTCAATTCTAAAAAAGGAGAATTTTCATCTAAGATTTTTTCGATCCGCTCACGCGCTAACAACTTACCACGCTCACGATGTTTCTCAATACTCTTCTGATCTTGGGAATTAGAAGCCCACTTAATCTTGTCACCAAAATCTTTTAAAAGCTTCTGATAGACTTCATAATTTTTTTTAAAATCATCACTATTATTTTCAATATGCGTAGAGAGAGTTTCCATAAAAAAGTATTCCTAATCTAATGTACAAAAGATTAAGAAAATGATACTGAATATTTTTTAAGGAGTCATCTTTGATGCATCGAAAACAATGCCGTTTACGGAACCAGTTTGGCCCACTCGCCACCTTTAGCTTTTAAGATATCTATCATCGTTCGACCCTCAATCTTAACTGATAAGTCCGCACCTTTTTCAATCAGGAATTTGGTGGCTTCCAAATTACCTGCCAGCACTGAAAACATAATAGTAGTATTTCCACTGCTATTAGGCGTATTGATCATCTTTTTCATATCAATTTTAGGATTTTCACTCATCGAGTTTAGCGCCAAAACTTGGTTACTATATACTTGTGTGGTTTTCTCTTTAAAACGGCTATGGTTTGGATCCACCACAAAAACCATATTTAAGAGATTATCTCCCATATTATTTAGTCGACTAGGATCAGCACCTTTTTCAACCATATGGTTAATAATATCACAGGAAGACTCATTAAAATTTTTCACACAACCAATAACTGCACCCATTAACGGTGTACTACCGTTGGCTCCACTTCCCCAATTGATATTAAATCCATTATCTACCATATTATCTAAAACCAACTTAATATTTTGATTATCCATCTTTTCATTTTGGACTAGATAGTAGAGTGGGCTCACATCGCCATTTAATTGCTCCATAACATCATCCACATTTTCAAATGTTGTAGCATAAGGGTTTAAATGTTCAAACTGACTAAGCTCTTTATAATCTTGCACAATAGTTTTAAAAAGTTCAGCATGAGTCTGACCTTTTTTAGGTTGTAACTGACCTTGAGCGGCCTGAATAAGTGCGGTCGAAACCCTTTTTAGTAATTTTAACTTCTCATTAACTTCACGATATTCGTTATACTTTTCATTACAAGCAACAGAGTCAAAACTTTGAAAATAGATATCTTTATAAACTTCTAACAATCGTTCTTTTTCTTGATAATTACTTCTTAAAACTGCAATTTTTTCACTGGCTTGCTTTTGTAAATACTGTTTTAGCTCTTGAGGAATAAGATAGATAGTTTTCACTAATTCTTCTTCAAGTTTTTTAACATTATCAATTGCACTTAATCCACAATCATATTTATATTTGATGCCATGAATTTGAGCAAAATAACTTTTTTCAACTTCTGGTAAAATATTGTCAGGAATTTTATTTAAAGGGATATACATATTTTTGTTCATTTCATTAGCAGCTTGAATAAGCATCTCCATTTTCCACTCATCATTAGTAGCATCTTTACAAAAAGCAGCATTCTTTTTAGCTTCAGCACAAGCAGCAAACCCTTTCTTAATTCTCATTATCTCGTTTTCTAACATTTTGTAACCTTTAGGCAGATACTTCATAGAGAAAATTTTGGGTAAATCTCGATAACTACCAATACTATTTTCTATTTCAACTCCATTTAAATAATCATCATATTCATATTTTTCAATATTACTTATCGCTTGCTCAATATAGCTAATCTCCTCAATTTTTCTTTTGCGCTCTTCTTCAGGTACTACCGCTTGGGTTGTTTGATTAACTCCATTGGTATTTGGAAGAGTTCTACTCTCGTAAGCTGCTAAAAGCAGCGGCGGATAGATTTTTTTATATCTTTCATAGGTTTTAGAAAAATTTTTCTTTACACTTTCAAGATTATCTCTGGTTGATTCAACTAATTTTTCTACAAGAGGTGGTACAATCTCTTGATATTTTTTTGCATAAGTATTTTTCAAAAAATTATCCACAATTGCTTTTTGATCAAAGTTAGGATCAGCACTACATTGTTCTTTTTTATTAACTTCAGTTGCTATTAATTCAAAACTAAAACAACTAAGCAAAATGAGATATACAATTTTAAAATTCATACTAGATCATATCGGAAGAACTAGATAAAATATAAGTCTCAATAGATTCACTTTATAAGTTCGTCACTAAACTTGCATTAACCACTACAGGTTACTAAATTAAACGATAAAAGCGTCAAAAAGCGCATACAACTTAGACAAAGTGTCTAAAGTTTGTACAGGTTTTGACTCAACTGGATTACTTTATGTTAAAAATAACTAAACTCCTTATTTGCTTCTTACTCATTAGTAAAGCTTATGGTGATGACATCACTGACGAAGAGCTCACTTCAAATGTCAATATTCCTTACGAACTTAATGAATTAAGTCGCAAAAACAGAAATGAATTAGCAAAACTCGAAGAGTATACTCAATCTATTCATTCATTAAATCTGAGCTTAGGAACAGGTGCTACCAGTATTGGTTCAACCGCCAGATTTATTGTTCAATTAAAAGTTACTAACAAAAAAGAGATTGGAAGTGACACCGCTATTCGCTATGCTGTAGTTACATTAGAGAGTGATCCCGATTTCAGTAGTAACCAAGGTGTTAGTTCAACCAGTAATTACCGTTTTGAAATTTCACCTATTGGTATCGAATTTAAAGATCTAACCGATAAACTTGAATACGTTGAAATCGATACATTAAATTTTAGCTATGGTCGCGATTCAGGTATGGGAAAAGATCAGTTTCTCACAATTTCCCTAGTAAAACTAAATTCAAAACAAGAGATCGATTTAGGTCCTGTCACCGTTTTTCTGAAAGAGTGTTTTGAATTTGTAAAATACCAATCTTTCCAAACCAGAACCGAAGGAAGTTCCAACTACAATCAATTTGGTTATGGTGGAATCGACTTGCAATTAGGAGTAAATTTTTTCGATAATCTAAACTTAATCTTAGGTGCAAACGTTCAATTTTCTAGCTATGAAAACAGTAGTAATCGCTATCAATTAGGTCTAGAACAAAAATACTATTTACGAGGTGAAATGGGAGTTGATTTAGGTGGAAGTAAGGTAAATGTCTTTACTGAAGGTGGGTATAGATCCTCACCTATGAACAGTGAAGCCTATATAAATATTGGAGTGAAAGCAAATTTAGAATATTTGCCTGAAAATAAAAAGAAAAAAGGTAACTAATTATGAAAAATCTTAAACTATTTTTCGTAACTCTTTTTTTTACTATCACTTTTAGTGCCAAAGCAAATCAAATAACACTAAAAGCAGCCTTCGCTATGAATAGTGAAGCTTTTGCAAGCTATTATAAAGAGCTAAGCGAATCAACTATCGAAAAACTTAATAGTAATAGCGATAGCGACTTAACTGAGAAAATTAAAGGTTTACTACTCAACCATCAACTAAACCAACCTTTAGCTAGTGCCATATCAGATCTTCAATCTAAAACTATTACCTTTGCTGAATTCAAAACACTTTTTTCAGAAATTATCTGGATAGATACACTTTTCACAGTAAATGATTTAAAAAGTCGTCCTCTAAAAAATTATAACGACTTAGCTAATCACAAAAACATATTAACATTAGATTTCATTTACAAAAAAACGATTAATGACTTAAATGAACATAATATCCTTGAAGTTTTAACTTCAGAAATAAAATGTACACGACGTTAACTAATTCAGATCTTTTATCCAATGATCAACTAAACGTACAAAAAGCTTTTGAAACAACTTACAAATAAGCATAAAACCCCAAGTGAAAAACTCGCAGGTTTTAATGGTCTATTTTAATAATGAAGGATTCACTTTTACAGATGATGTAATCTACTCCATTGCTAAAGATTGGATAAAAAAACGCTTTTCTCACATGTATAAAAAAATCTTCTTTTTCATTGGAGAAGGTTCCTACGATAAAAATGGCTATTGGACACCTAATATGCTGAGTGAAATTCCTAAATCGATTGTAACCAACATACAAAAAGATGATAACGCTAAAAAAATCTTTCAAAAAACCTTATTAAAACTGGAAGAAGCTAAAGATATTAAAAACATTGATATGTTATGGCTGGCGCATGATGGTCATGCCCCATTTGCTCAATTTGATAATCCGATTAAATCGGGAGCTGTGACTAAAATACGCTATCTCAACAATTCATGGTGTGATGGTGATCATAATATTACTAACTGGTATCCCGAAATGAAACAGCTTCGTTACAACACAGGAAGTATTGGTAAAAACAATCCTTTTCCTTACCAATTTTTTTTAGCCAACCTTTTAAGTAAAGGTTTACCAATTGCTCTTAGTGAATCAATGGCCAAACTCATGCATTTAAATTTTTACAATAATTTTTTTAACCCTTTAGCTTCCAATAAAGCAGTCTATCTTGGTATTAAAAATACCGTCTACTTATATACTTCATGGTTTGAAAGCTATGGTAATAACGGTTTTTCACTACTAGAAGATCACAAAAACAGTGATTATATATTCCCAGAATTCTTAAGTCTTAGTCATAAAGAGTTTCAAAGAGAGAATTTTGATACTGATACTAGCTATGTTCAAAAGAGTCCAGTTGAACTCTCTGCTTTGGAATTGCTTTTAGCTAACGCTTTTCTTTCAACGGTTGGAAAAAACTTTCTACCCTATAAGTTTGTCATAACTTCACTTAACGGAATCAGTTTTCCTGACTTTTTTAAATTAGTCTTCCGCTCTTTTTCGCTAACAGCGTCTCAATTTATCGAAACCAAAAAACATAACACTTTAGTTGACCACTCTTTTGAATACAGTTTTTCATCTGAACTTTTAGAAAATTTAAAACTTATTATTTTAAACCAATATAAAGTAGACCAAGTAAAAGATAGTATCTCTAATATCATTGCAACTCTATTTGGTAACTTAGAGAATCTGAGCCTAAAATATTTTGAAGATACTAATAAATTAACTGTTGCTCTATTCATGTCACAGTCCCTTAGTATCGAATCAGTATCAATACCGGTAATTCAAAAGATTCTTGAAAAACTGCCTGTGAAAATTTCACAAATTAAACTTTCAAAAGATTTAGAAATAAAAATCTCTTTTGATTCAAGCCATCGAATGATTTTAAAATTATCAGGACTCTCAATTTACACAAACTACTTAGGTATCGTTGAAATTCCAGAAGTGATCATCGACCTCAAGCAAGGTACGATTAATTATCTTAAGAATTATCCAGTTTATAAAATAGAGTTATAGGCAAAAAAAAGCTCTCACAGGATTATAATACCACCGTAAGAGCTTTTAAAATATTAGAAGGGTGCATCGAGCTATTTTCACACCAAGTCTCCCTGGCACTAATTTCGCCGCTGGCGGGCTTGACTTATCGAGTTCGGGATGGGATCGGGTATTTCCCCGCCGCTATTGACACACCCAGTACGTATCTTTATTCTTCTTCTCGTCTTTGACTATCACAAAACGGAACCAGCTTTCAACTATTACTTTCTAAAATGTCACTTTTGCAATTAAACATTTCATAGGTACTTTAATCTTTCAAAAAGAATCAAACTTAACTTCTCTTAACAATAAAGCAAACGAACGATTAGTATTGGTCAGCTCAACATGTTGCCACGCTTACACCTCCAACCTATCAAGCTTGTCGTCTTCAAGCGTTCTTAAAAGTAATCTTATCTTGGGAGGGGCTTCCCACTTAGATGCTTTCAGTGGTTATCCCTTCCAGACGTAGCTACCCGGCGATGCAACTGGCGTCACAACCGGTACACCATAGGTCTGTCCAACCCGGTCCTCTCGTACTAAGGTCAGCTTACCCTCAAATTACTTACGCCCACGGAGGATAGAGACCGAACTGTCTCACGACGTTCTGAACCCAGCTCGCGTACCGCTTTAATTGACGAACAGTCAAACCCTTGGGACCTGCTCCAGCCCCAGGATGCGATGAGCCGACATCGAGGTGCCAAACCTCCTCGTCGATGTGAACTCTTGGAGGAGATCAGCCTGTTATCCCCGGAGTACCTTTTATCCGTTGAGCGATGGCCCTTCCACTCGGAACCACCGGATCACTTACACCTTCTTTCGAACCTGCTCGACTTGTCTGTCTCGCAGTCAAGCTCCCTTATGCGTATACACTCTTCGGCCGGTTTCCATTCGGCCTGAGGGAACCTTCGTGCGCCTCCGTTACTCTTTAGGAGGCGACCGCCCCAGTCAAACTGCCCACCAGACATTGTCCCCTGACCAGCTTATGATCATAGGTTAGAATTCCAAAAAACATAGGGTGGTATTTCAAGGTCGCTTCCCCGTACACCAGAATGCACGGATCATTAGCTCCCACCTATCCTACGCAATGTTTGTCGAAATCCAATGCCAAGCTACAGTAAAGGTTCACGGGGTCTTTTCGTCCTTCCGCGGGTAGCGCATGTCCTCACGCGCACCCCAATTTCGCTGGATCTACAGTTGAGACAGCGGGGAAGTCGTTACGCCATTCGTGCAGGTCGGAACTTACCCGACTAGGAATTTCGCTACCTTAGGACCGTTATAGTTACGGCCGCCGTTTACTGGGGCTTCAATTCGAAGCTTCGATTGCTCTGACCTCTCCTTTTAACCTTCCAGCACCGGGCAGGCGTCAGCCCCTATACTTCCACTTTCGTGTTTGCAGAGACCTGTGTTTTTGATAAACAGTCGCTACCCCCTCTTCACTGCGGCCCTTCATCGCTTAGTCAGCAAGTGACTTTACGGCAAAGGGCGAACCTTATCCCGAAGTTACGGTTCCATTTTGCAGAGTTCCTTAACTGTAGTTTTTCCAATCGCCTGAGGATTCTCTCCTCATCTACCTGTGTCGGTTTACGGTACGGGTTAATATAAATCTCCTTAGAAGCTTTTCTTGGAAGTTTAGGATCACGAACTTCGCCCTGCGGCTCGTATTCACATCTCGGTGTTAACGAACAAACGGATTTACCTATCTGTTCCACCTACCTGTTTAAACCATCATCCATTAGATG
>JAXLVO010000032.1:0-23487 GCA_046328975.1 Bacteriovoracaceae bacterium
TGATTCACAAAAAGCCAGCGATAAAGAGAGTGTTTTTGATCAACTTAAAACTTTAGAACGTGCTTTAATCACTGGTGACACTGACTCAATTCAAGATTTACTTCCAAGACTGGACCAAAGTATTTCTCAAGTTATTGAGATTAGAACTAGAATTGGCTCGTTAACTAACTCAATTCAAAACGCTGACACTGCTCTAGATCAGATGAATTTAAATTTAGCTGAATATAAAAGTAAAATTGAAGATGCCGATGTCGCTGAACTCTTTTCGGATCTTAAACGCCAACAACAGATTCTAGAAGCTACGTATAAAATTAGCGCCAACGTGTCAAACAAGTCCTTGTTAGATTTTATAAGATAAGTTAATTGATCTCTTTACAAACCTAGTCGATCAATCTAGTATCTGCCCAGTTTTTCTATTGCTTTTTCGTAGAAGCAAGAATATATGAAGTCTAGTAGAAAAATTTTTATAAAATGATGCGTTAATTTAGTTGAGGATTAACTATGTTAGTTCTAACAAGGAAGCTTGGAGAATCGATTGCCATTGATGACAATATCAAAATTGTCGTAGTGCAAATTAAAGGCAAACAGGTCCGATTAGGCATTAAAGCCCCTAAAGAGACAAAAATCCACAGAGAAGAAGTTTATCAAGCCATACAAGAGCAAAATGAAGAGGCTGCTAAGTCAGATTTAGGTCCAATTCATCAGCTTTCAGAAGAATTGAAAAAGAAATAATTTCCCGCTTGCTCTTTTGAACAATTGACTGCTAACATTGTTTAAAGTTTCCTGCTAATGACTAGCTTGGAGGAATTGCGTGAAAATTAAGACATCAAGATTTGGCGAATTAGAAGTTGATAAAAGTGATATACTACTTTTAAACGAAGGCTTACTAGGCTTTGAAAGCCTTAAAAAATTCTTTATTGTTGACCCGGGTGATAATACGCTTATCCTTTGGTTACAATCAACTGAAAACCCTACAGTTGCTTTCCCTTTAATTGAACCAAAAATCTTTGACCCTAATTATATTGTTAAACTTTTACCTGCTGACTTAAAAAATCTTGAATTAGATTCAGTTAACGATGCAAAGGTTTATACGGTACTTACCATTCCAAGCGATGTAACACAGATGACGGCCAACATGAAGGCTCCGCTAGTTATTAACAGTAAAAAACAGCTAGCAAGACAGGTTGTTCTTCAAGATAGTAAATTATCTGTTCGTTTAACGATGTACAAAGAGTTAAAAACTTACATTGTAAAATACAGCTCAGATGATTCTATTAGAACAAGTGTAAAAACTACTATTTTAACTGGTGCTGAAGAGGCTGCTACTCCCGCTACTGATGAGAATTTAGAAAATATCACTACTGCTCGTAGAGAAGTTTCAAAAAACATCTAATTTATCTTTGATTTTATCCCAGATGAGTTTCAGTTGCATTTTTAGAGAGATTTAAATACATCGATGCTTCTTTATTGTATGGATCTTTCGATAAAACTCTTTGCCACTCAGTTTGCGCCTCAACAATATTTCCATTAGCATAATAAAGAACACCCATAGCAACTCTAGCCGGAATATATGATGGATACTCATTTTTAATTTTTCTAAGCTCATCAAACGCTCGAGAGGTAAAACCTTTCTTTGCTAGCGTTTTTGCTATTTTAATTCTAACCTCTATATTTTCTGGATCCAGGCTTACCACCTTATTGTATTCAAATAGCGCTTCATCGTAACGATTGTAACTAAAGTATAGTTCACCTAGTTCTAAATGTTTTAAACTAAACTTTTTATTAATATGAACATCACCAGACGTAGTGGCACCACCCTGACTTCTTTTTTTTATTCTATCATTGGCTCTTTCAAAGATAACTTTGGCTTCATCGTATTTGCCAATATCGTTATAGATAACTGATAAACTTATCGCTGCATCGGTATGATTTGGATCTAAATCCAGAGTCTTTTTAAATGATTTAATCGCCTTACCAAGATTACCTTGAATATGAAAAATATTAGCTAAATTAAAATAAGCTTCGGCGCAATTTTCATTTTGATTTACCACTTCATCATAAATCATTTGTGCGTTTGTTAGTTCACCCTTACTCAAACACACTTTTGCTTTTTGAAGTAACTCAATCTCTTTTGGGTTTTGGGTCTCAAGCATACTATTCTTTTTTCCTATTTTTTAAACATTCGTTTTTAGCCTCATTGATCTCTTTTTGGCCCTTTTCATCAACCTTATCACTATATTCTCCTGCATATTTAATGCATTCGTCAAAGTTTTCTGAATTTAGTGCGCTTAAAACCACTCGAACACGGGCATGGTTAACCAAATCTTTCTCTTTAAAATTATTGATGATTCCTAAATATCGAAACTTAGCCGACTCATAAGCATCCGTTTTATAATAATAATCCGCAATATATTTCTCTTTATTTTCAATCATGTCGTTACACTCTTGAATTCTTTTTAATGCTTCAAAATTTTTTTCATAATTTGGAAAGCGTGAGGTAAGTTCAGTATAATATTTTATAGCTTCATTGGCAGGATCTAAATCTCGATCAAAAGTCGAAGGAAGTTGATTAAAATAAGACTCTGCTGTTCTCCACAAAACATAAGGTATCTGTTCATCTTTAGGATGAAGATCTTTAAAAAGAATATAGCCAGCAGCTGCCTCTACATAGTTTTCTTGTAAAAAAGAGATATCGGCTTGTTTTAACTGAGCATGCTTTGCGTAAAAGCTATAAGGATATTGAGATTTTAATGTATTCAATTTTTCCATGGCCAAATTATAGTGCTTATCAGCCATTAACTCATTCGCTTCTTTATATAAAACCTCTGCCGCCGTTTTACCTTGAGGAGTTTCTGAGCCACAAGAAATGAAAAGTAATAGGATTGTCATTAAAAAAAGTAGGTATTTCATAGACTTTTCAATCTACACTTTTTTAAGGTTCCTGCCAATTATTTGATGGATATAATTCGCGATAAACTTCAGAAATAACCAGCTTTATAATTGCTGCTACGGGAACACAGATAATCATTCCAACTACTCCAAAATACTGGGAACCTAACACTACGCTAACAACGACTACAATGGGATGAATAGCTACAATTTTAGAAACCAATAGAGGGAATACAAAAACGATATCAATTAAATTAGCCACCAGATAAAGAATAACTGTAGCCCAAAAATTGGAGCCTATTCCAAAATCCATGTAGACTACAGCTAGTGCAGGAATCACGCCAATTATTGGGCCCAAATAGGGAATTATATTCGTTAGTGCCGCGACTATTCCCAGTAAAAAAATAAACCTAGCATCAATAAAAAAGAGTCCAATTATTACAATAGTTCCAACTATCGCTGCTTCCATAAATTTTGCAAAAACATAATCCCCAAGTTGTTTATTGAATTGATAAACAAGGTAATATGTTCTCTCAAAAATTGAATTTGGAACCAATTTCAAAAATTTCTTTTTAAAATTCTCACCATCAGTCAAAATAAAAAGAAGAAAAAGTGGAACAAGGAATAGCCATTCTAATACTGTTCCTAAAATATTTGGTAAATTAACTAAAATTTTTTTTAACTCTTCCTGCAATGAAACCAGGGATTTATCAACAAATTTGTTATCCAGTTTTATTTTGAGTGTATCTTTGGCATAAGTTTGAATTAAAGCATATTTAACACGCACAAAAGTTTCTAATTGTGGTATGTACTCTTCAAGATGATCTCCTTCCTCTTTTATAATGGGCATAACTTTTAAAACAGGAATCGTAACACTTCCTATGATAACTAAAAATATAATAAGAAGTCCCATCGATTTTTTTAAACGTAACTTAGTTAAATAGTCCAAAGCAGGTTTTACCACCAAATAACTTAAATAAGCAAAAGCCAATGGAAAACTTAATCGTGGCTGTGAGAAAACACAATAACAAGTTGCAAAAACAATGAGAATTAAAAAAATATATCTTAAAAGTTCTTTATGCTTTTTCATTATTTGAGTACTTGTTTTTTAATGCTTGGATATCTTGAGTAACTTGGGTAAATCGATTAGCAATGGTAAGTGATATGGATTGAAAAAACTTAGTAGCAATGAGTGGACTATCTTCCATTAGTAGCTCCAAATCGGGCTTAAATAATCCAAGAAGAACTGTTTCATTTTTTGCAAGAGCAGTAGCCGATCTTATGCCCCCCTCTTGCACTAAAGCTAGTTCCCCAAAAAGGTCATACTTTTCAAGACCTGCCACAAATTGATTTCCAGAATAGACATGAACATTTCCAGAATAGATCAAAAAGCAACCAACACCAACATCGTTTTGCTCAAAAATCATTTCATCTGCTGAAAAATTTCTTATATGAAAAAAATTTGCCAGAACTCTCAGTTCATTATCAGTAAAATTTTTAAAAACTTTTACATTTCTTAAAAAACCAGGAATAGTATTTTTTTTATTTCCAAAAAAAGGACTTGCTTGCCAAAAATATTTTAAAACTGAAATATTAAGTTTGCCCGGAAGAGGAATATTTTTATCTATTTTATCTTTACTATCTGCTTCGTAACTTTTTTCACTCATTAATAAATTCCTATCTCATTTTTATCGATCCATCCTACAGCTGAGTCTGGATATTTTATAAACGACCAACCATCGACCGTTCTATCAACAATTACTTTTAACCCCGCTGCAACTTCCCTTGTCTTGGGAAATATACCAGATGGACCTTCACGAATATCACTTGCTTTTAAAATTATGGCATATTTGTAATTTTTTTGCGAATAAATGGAAAATAAAAAAGGAATAAAGAATAGAAAAATTAGAACCATAACCTTCAACTTAGAGTTAATAATTTTTAACCTTTGACAGACTAAAATTACTACTCCTAAAAATAGAGCTACATTTAAATATAGGGTACTTCCATAATCTAAGAAACTATATAGAACGTTTTCAAGAAGCTTATCCGATTTTTCAAGCATGGTTACATTAAGTTTGTCTTGCGCATAGCTTAAATTGTTGTAAAGACTTTTATTTAAAAAACCAAGCTTAGCCGCCTTTTCTAGATGAAATCTAGCAACTGCATAATTCTCTTTTTTTAAAAAAAAAGTCCCAAGATTATAATGAAATAGTCCACTATCAAACTTCTCTTTATTTTTTAAAAGAAGATCAATCCCTTTATCATATTCAGCTTTTGTGTAATGATCTGTAACTGTTTTTAGAAGTTCATCCATAATCTCCATTATACCTCTTCCCGTTTGCTTTTCAAGTAGACTTTCGGGTATACTGCCTTAAATCAATGAGAGTATTCTATGAAATCTACAAATGAAATAAGTGATGAGCTCTTTTCTGCAATTCTAATTGAACAAAAAAAAATCGATAAAATTGTTCCGGCTGATCCTGATAAAAAAAATATCATGGCTGAAAAAATGAAAGAATTTTCCAAAATTCGAGGTCGTGAATTTCCTTTAAATTATTTATCTAATGGAAAAGGGCATGGTCCCTTTACAGAGCTAGTTGATGGATCTGTAAAATATGATTTAGTAAATGGTATTGGTGTAAATATTTTAGGCCACTCACACCCAATTGTAATTAAAAGCAATCTAGAAGCTTGTACACGTGATTCTCTCATGGTGGGTAACCTTCAAGTTTATGAAGATGCATTAACGCTTTCAAAAAAACTAATCAGCACGGTTCCAAAAACCAGGTTAAAACATTTTTGGTTCGGAACTAGTGGTACGCAAGCTAATGATAATGCTTTAAAGATTTTATGGCAAAAAACAGCACCCAAATATAACGTTATTGCTTTTAAAAATTCCTTCGCTGGTAGAAGTATTGGTATGCAAGATATTACTTATAATGCAGATTACAGAGTGGGTATGCCTAAACTGATCAATGTATTTTATGCCCCACATTTTGACCAACAAAATCCTACTACCTCTAAGAAAAATACTATTGAAGCATTAGATAAAATTTGGAACGAAAACCCTGATTCATTTTCATGTATGATACTCGAAATGATTCAAGGCGAAGGTGGCTTTATTTTTGGCGATAAAGATTTTTATTTAGAAATTGCTAAATGGGCAAAACAGAAAAAAATCTTTTTGATGATAGATGAAATTCAAACGTTCACTAGAACTACTGAGCTCTTTGCTTTTCAGGCTTTTGGTCTAGATGAATATGTAGATATAGTTACTGTTGGAAAAGCATTACAATGTTGTGGTACATTTTATACAGAAGAGCTTAATCCCAAACCATCATTAATCGCTGGAACATTTGCTGGAGCTCTTGCCTCATTCATTGCTGGAAATAAAATTTTAGATTTTCTGTTAAGTGGTAACTTTTATGGTAAAAATGGAAGAATGGAACAATTAAACAGTTCCTTCATGCAACGTTTTAAAAAAATTTCAGAAACTACCTGTAAGGGAAAAATTCCATATTATGGTGGAATTGGAACTATGATTGCTTTTGAAGTTGGTGACGCCAGCAAAGATCTTACCAACAAATTAATGAAATTATTATTTGAAAATGGAGTGATCGTTTGGACAGCAGGTCACACAAGACATAGAATTCGGTTGCTACTACCCACAACATTAACCGAAGAACATATAGATGAGATTTTCAAAATTTTTGAAAAATCTATTCTTCAATTAATTTAAAAGAGGCTAACATGTTTCTATTAAGATCCGTAACAGCTGGAGATGCTAAGGATTTATTTGAATTAAGCAAAACAATGCTTTTTATCAATCTTCCTCCAGATGAAGAGATCATTAAAAAAAAGATAAAACACTCAGTTCGTAGTTTTAAAAAACATGGAGGAAAATTTGAAGATAATTACTATATTTTTGTCTTAGAGGATCTTAAAACCAAAAAAGTTATAGGAGTTTCAATGATCCATGCTCAGCATGGAACAGAAACAGAACCACACTTCTTTTTAAAAGTAGGCCAAGAGCATAAATTTAGTAAATCGCTCAATACTGGTTTCATTCACGGAACACTAAAGTTAGGATACGATCAAAATGGACCAACAGAAATAGGTGGACTTGTTTTATTACCGGAATTTAGAAACAACCCAAACAAGCTAGGTAGACAATTATCTTTTGTTCGTTTTTTGTACATGGCAATTTATCCTGAGTTTTTTAAAGAAGAGATCCATTCAGAATTAATGCCTCCCCTAGATAAAGAAGGAAATTCACCTTTATGGGAAGCAATTGGAAGACGATTTCTTAATATGAATTATCATGAAGCTGATTTTCTAAGTCGAAGCAATAAAGAATTTATTCTAAGTCTATATCCCTCAGATACCATTTACACTACTCTACTTCCAATTGAAGCAAGAGATGCCATCAGCAAGGTTGGAGAGAGTTCTAAGCCAGTAAAAAAAATGCTTGAAAAAATTGGCTTTACTCATAATAACGAAGTAGATCCATTTGATGGCGGACCTCATTATCGCTGTAAACTAAAAAATATTACGCTAGTTAAAAATAAACTTTCCGGGTTACTTGATAAAAAGAGTCCATATATTGCAACCGAAGCAGAGGAGATACTTCTTACTCTTAAAATAGATAAATATGACTTTAGCGCCATTCAAACACTTGCAAATATTAAAAAAGTTAATGGTGAAACAAAAGTAATTTTACCTCCAGAAACTTATGAAATTTTTAAAATTAATGATAATCTAGAAACAGATTTCATTTTATTGTAAAGGATATTCATATGATGGAAATTAAAGGTGACTACTTCAATAACAATTTTCATTTAGCTAAAATGAGTGGCACAAGTGCGGTTGAACAAATCCTAACTAAAACTTGTCCAGCAAATTTAGATCAAAAACTCTGGATCTGTCCAATTGAACCAAAACATGTAGATAGAGTGAAGAATCAACAAAGTAAGTTCCGGTTTTAAAGTTTGGAAAAAACTAACACAAACAGAAAGAAATAATTATTTAAAAGAGTATCAAAAACAATTAATTAAGCGTCGTGATGACATTGCAAAAGCTATTGCATATGAAACCGGAAAGCCACTTTGGGAATCTTATACTGAAGCCGATTCGGTCATTAATAAAATAGATGTAACAATAAATGATTCATTACCCAAAATCAAAACTGAAACTTATGAGAATATTTTCTCATAACACCAATGCACATGTCTACTATGTTTCCATTGGACCTTGTTTAATAATTTAGCCCTTTAACTTCCCTTGTCACCCGCCAATGGACAAATTACAAGTTGCTTAATTGCTGGAAACAGCATCATTTTTAAACCTTCAGAGAAAACTATTTATAGTGCTCAAATTTTAATTGAGTGTTTTCATGAAGCAAAATTTCCAATGGGTGTAGTAAATTTAATAAATGGAATTCAGAGAGATTAGTTGCTCAAAGATTATTAGAAATTTCAGAAATAAAAGGTGTCTATTTCACTGGCTCAAAAGAAACAGCTGAAAGAATTAAAGATTATCATAAAGACTTTACAAATTGGTTGTTGCCTCGAAATGGTAAAAACACATCCATTGTTCACGATGATGCCCATTTTGATTTGGTTCGCGAACCTTAATAATTGCCAGCTTTCTTTCTGCTGACAACGATGTACTTCCAATTTAAAATCGCATCCATCATAAAATTAAAGATAAATTTATTGAAAAAATTTCATGATATTGCCAAAAAACTCATTGTTGACCATCCTATTGAACACGAAAAAGAACCTTTTATGGGGCCCCTTATTGACGAACGAGCTCTAGAAAACTATTTAACGTTTATGGGAATGGCCAAAAGAGAAGGTCACGAAGAAATCATGAGAGGAAAAGCATTAACTAAAAAGTTTCGTGATTAATTATGTTTCTCCTTCAATTCATTTCACTGATAAATTAAATCCAAAAAGTTTATTTTTAACTACTGAAATATTTGGACCCAATTGTTTAATTTTACCTTACAATGAAATTGAAGAAGCAATTGAAATTGCAAACTTTGGAGAATATGGTTTAGCTACTTCGGTCTTCACTAGATCAAAAGACATTTTCAATAAATGCATTCAAGAAATTGATTCTGGCCTTCTTAATTTTAATAAAGCATCCATTGGCGCCAGTGCCAAATTACCATTTGGTGGTATAAAAAACTCTGGTAATTATCGCCCTGCTGGATCAGTAACCATTTTCTCACATCTCGGTCCATTCTCGACACATAGGTAACACTTTATTCCGGAGACATAGGTAACACTTTTTTGTTAAATGGATCTTCAACTGGTTCAATTCTTGAATTGTTTTCGTCAAAGTATCCAAGATCATAATCTAAAAAAGTTACTACCCAAATACCATCTTCCACTTCTTTTATTCCTACTTCTTGGCCTATAAATGCATAACTAATACTTACCTTTAATCCCCTCTCACAAATTCTCCCACAGCGAGTAACTTGGACTGTTTTATCATGAAAAGGATAAAACAGAGGCTGAATTCCTTTGTAAATCCTTTCGGATGGTTTATAAATTTCTGAAGGATATTTCATACCAATTGCCTGATGAGGTCTTTCGTTATTAAAAATTTCAGAGAAAGAATCAAACTTTTCTTGCTGTTGAAAGAGGTTGGCTCCCGCTGGTTTAGTTGTCTCTTGTTTTAACGTTAAGTGCATTCTTTCATGTCTTCCATTTTGTTGAGGATGACCGGGTTCAGTTCTTTCTAATTCAATACCTAAACGAAGCCACCACACCGATAACTTGGTTAGTCCATAGAGGGAGTTTCCATTAGCAAAAGGTGATCCATTATCAGTTTTAATAATTTTGGGAAGACCAAACTCTTTAAAGGTTTTGGTAAAGGACTCTATTGCAAATTCTGTACTAGTACTTGTGAGTGCTTCACAAGCAAGCAAATATCTTGAAGCATGATCCGTTATGGTTAGAGGATAACAGTACTGGCGATTTCCCATCATAAATTCACCTTTATAATCAGCACACCAAAGTTCATTAGGAAGAATAGGATTGGATAAATGCATTGGTTGAATGGAAGTATGATTTTTTCTTCTTAATTTACTTTCAACTAGTCCATTGCGATCCAAAACAGCGTGAATGGTACTTATTGCAGGAAGTTTTACACCACTAAATCTTCTTTTAATTTTTTCTCTAATTTTAGGAGCGCCCCAATTAGGGAACTCTTTTTTTGTATCTAAAATGAGAGCTTCAATTTGCAGCGGAAGCTTGTTGGCGTAACGATAAGGTGTTCGCTTCTGTACGATAAGGGCCTCATTACCCATTTCTCGATATCGCGACCAAAGTTTATGGCCAGTTTTTCTAGAAATTCCAAATTCTCGACAAAGAGGCGCCATCTTTTCACCTTCTAAGAGACGAGCAATAAATTTTAACTTTTCATCCATAAGAGAACACTCCTTCCAGCCCATACAACCTCCTGTTATAAGGAGATTATACTTGAGTTTTTTGTTTAGAAGTGTAACCTATGTCTCCGGTATGAACTGTTACCTATGTGTTGAAAAGAACACATCTAAATCCAGAAATAACTAGTATTTTAAAAACTAAAAAGAAAAACGAAACTTTAAAAATAAAACTTGAAGGTACACAAACTAAAAAATTTAGAAACTTAAAAAGAAATCCTAAAAAATAACCCTACTCATTTTTCCAAAGTATTTCTTGAATATTAGATTTAAAATTAATAAATCGCGATAAAATAAAAAAGAAGTCTGACAATCTATTAAAATAAATCACCAATTCATCACTAATCTCTTGCCTGTGTTCAGTTTTAAAAGCAAGTAGCTTTCTTTCAATTTTACGAGTTGTTGTTCTAAGAATATGTGCCATTGCACTTGATATATTTCCACCTGGTAAAACAAAGTTGCTGAGTGGCTTTAACTGTACATCCATTAAGTCAATTTTTTTTTCCATTTCAGCTATAAGATCTGGCGTTACGTTTTTAATTTTAAATTTTTCACGTGCCTCTGATTCGCAAGCAATAAACGATCCGATGTTAAACATGCTTGATTGCATTTTAATTAGGTAGTCAATTTCAGATGTGAACATTTTGCCATTTTCAATGTTTTTTAAATTTGCTATTAACAAGCCAAGATATGAGTTAAGTTCATCCACATCACCATAAAGATCAATTCTAGGATCAAATTTATTTACACGTTTACCATTAACCAGACTTGTTTCGCCCTTATCGCCAGTTTTTGTATATACCTTACTCATCACATATTCCTTCTATAACGTCCACCGAGTTCAAATAAACACTCAGTAATCTCGCCTAAGCTACAATAATTTACAGTATTTAAGAGTTCTTCAAATGAGTTTTCACCATTTAGAATTTTTTGTTTAAGTTTTGTCAACGCCTTTTTCCCTTGGTCATTAATACTATTTTTTTTCTTAAAGGCATTAAGTCTGTCAATCTGATCCTGCTTCTCCTCATTACTTGCACGGGTGATTTTAATCTCTTGTTGCATTTGTTCTTTTACTTTATCATTGAGAAAAGTATTAACTCCAATAATTGGCAGTTCGCCATTATCCTTTAATGTTTCATAAAGCAGTGACTCTTCTTGAATTTTTCCCCTCTGATACATATTCTCCATAGCGCCAAGTACACCACCCCTATCAGAAATTCTTTCAAACTCAACTAAAAGTGCCTTCTCTACTAGATCCTCTAATTCGTTTAAAACATATGATCCCTGCCAAGAGTTATCTGACTTATTTAGACCGAACTCTTTGGTAATAATCATCTGAATTGCCATTGCACGACGAACACTCTCTTCAGTAGGAGTGGTCACGGCTTCGTCATAAGCGTTAGTATGTAATGAATTACAGTTATCGTTTAAAGCCAGCAGTGCCTGTAATGTTGTTCTAATATCATTAAAATCAATTTCCTGAGCGTGCAAAGATCTACCAGATGTTTGAATATGGTATTTTAATTTTTGTGATTTTTCATTGGCACCATAGCGCTCTTTCATTGCAATGGCCCAAACCTTTCTCGCCACTCTACCGATAACCGAATACTCTGGATCTAAACCGTTGCTAAAGAAGAATGAGAGATTAGGGCAAAAATCATCAATATGAATTCCTCTATTTAAATAATACTCAACATAAGTAAAACCATTAGCAAGAGTAAACGCTAGTTGTGTAATCGGATTAGCTCCAGCTTCAGCAATATGATAACCACTAATAGAAACGGTATAGTAATTATAAATTTTGTTTTTCGAAAAATACTCTTGTACGTCACCCATTAGTTTTAAAGCGAATTCCAATGAAAAAATACAGGTGTTTTGAGCTTGGTCCTCTTTTAAAATATCGGCTTGAACCGTACCTCGAACTGCTCGCATAATATCTATTCTCTTTTGTTGGTCCCATAGATCCTTTTCATTAGACCCCAATTTTTGCTTAATTGCTGTGTTCATAAACATAGCTAGAATAATCGAAGCTGGCCCATTGATGGTCATTGAAACAGAGGTATTTGCGTCGGTTAAATCAAAGCCTTTATATAAATCGAGCATATCATCTAAAGTACAAATGCTAACTCCTGCTTCACCAATCTTTCCAAAAATATCTGGTCGAACATTAGGATCTTCACCATAGAGTGTTACTGAATCAAAAGCCGTTGATAATCTCTTGGCTGAATCATTTTTTGATAAGTAGTGAAAGCGAGCATTGGTTCTTTTGGGGCCACCTTCACCTGCAAATTGACGTTTGGGATCTTCATCAGCCCTTCTAAAAGGAAAAACTCCAGCTGCGTAAGGAAAGAAGCCTGGAAGATTTTGTAATTTTATAAATGAGTATTTTTCACTTTTACTTTTAAAATCAGGAACTCCTACTTTATTAATATTTAAACCACTTAGTGAGGTATATTTTGTTTTAACCTTAACATCTTTATTTCTAACTTGGTAAACATATTCTCCGTCATTGTACTGTTTAACTGTTTTATCAAATTCAACTATTTCATCAAATACATTTAAAGGGATCTCTTTTCTTAAACTCTTAACGGCTGATTCAATTCCATTTTTCAACTCAGAACTCTCTAAATATTGTCCAGCCTTTTCCAGTGTTTCAATCTTGTGAATTTTTTCTGAAATTAATTTTGTCTTCTCTTCATAACTTCTAATAAGATTTGCAATTTCTCTTAAATAATTTTCTCTACCTTTAGGAATAATCGAATTAAGTGTTTTAGTTTCTTTATTAACTGGAAGATTTTTTAAAGGTGTAATATCAAAATTGAGAATTTTATTGATCTCAACAAAAAGCGCATTAACCCCTTGATCATTAAACTGAGAAGCAATTGTCCCAAAAATTGGTAATTCTATTCCTTTCTTATCAAACAGATTAAAATTTCTCTGATACTGTTTTCTAATCTCAATAATGGCATCTAGTGCTTTAGGTTTTTCAAATTTATTTAAAGCTACAATATCAGCAAACTCAAGCATATCAATTTTTTCCAGCTGAGTCGGAGCACCATACTCTGGTGTCATAACATATAAACATTTATCGGCTATTTTGGTAATTTCATGGCTAGCCTGACCTATTCCTGAAGACTCCACAATTATCAAATCATACTCAAGTGACCTTAAGTACCTTACAACCTCTTTTGTACAAACACTTAATTCATTTCCTGATTCACGAGTGGCAAATGATCTAATGAAAAAATTGTCATTAGTTGCGCTTCCTAATCTAATTCTATCACCCAAAAGAGCACCTTTGGTTTTACTTTTTGTTGGATCAATACTGATTAATGCTATTTTCTTATTTGGATAATATAAATTGAATCTAAGTAAAATCTCATCAATCAAAGAGGATTTTCCAGCACCACCAGTACCCGTTACACCCAAAACAGGAGTCTTTTTTTCAACAATTTCAAACGGAATTTTGTTAAACTCTTCAATATAAGATATGACTTTAGCTGTTTTAGCTGTATCTTTTTTTAGATCCCATTTTATTTCTGAAGCAGTTCTTTTAATCATGTCATCAATAATACCTAAAATTCCCAAACTCATTCCATCTTCAGGAGAATAGATCTTTTCAATCCCACAAGCTTCTAGCTCCTTGATCTCTTTATGGGTAATAACCCCACCCCCACCACCAAAAATTTTAATATTATTTCCACCTTGCTCATCCAAAAGTTTTCTTAAATACAAAAAATACTCTTTATGTCCACCCTGATATGAACTAATTGCAATCCCTTGAACATCTTCTGAAATCGCAGCTGTAACCACCTCTCGAACTGAACGATTGTGACCTAAATGGATCACTTCAACACCTTTACGTTGTAAAAGTCTTCTTATGATATTAATAGAAACATCATGGCCGTCAAAAAGTGCTGCCGCTGTTACAAATCGAATATGCATAATTAAATCCTTACCTTTGATCTATTCTTGATAAACAGTATAGCACTAACAACTATCATTATTACAGAAACATATTGTGAAGTTGACAGACTATTATAGACACCTCGAACACTATCTCCACGAAAAAATTCTAAGACAAATCTATCTACACCATAAATCAAGAAATAGCTTAAAATTACTTTTTTTGCTTCTACCTTTTTAACCAGTAGTTTTTTTAAAAAAAATCCAATTAATATGAGCGAAAATGCCTCATATAACTGCACAGCATGCACGGTTTGACCGTGTAAATGAACACCAAGAATAGAGTTGGTATTTGTACCATAACAACACCCTGCTAAAAAACATCCCACCCGGCC
The DNA here is from genome assembly GCA_046328975.1 of Bacteriovoracaceae bacterium. GTDB lineage: Bacteria > Bdellovibrionota > Bacteriovoracia > Bacteriovoracales > Bacteriovoracaceae > JAXLVO01. The sequence continues at coordinate 14,647 of JAXLVO010000032.1, forward strand.
AATAGCATGTCCAAAACAGATTGAAATAACAATTATAGCTATTGCTTTTATTTCTATTTTTTCAATAAAGCGATAGTAAAAATAGGTGAAAATGACCGCAAAAATTACTCCACCATAAAAAACAAATCCACCACCTAGCCAAAAGTTTGAGTTAATCAAATAAGTTTGAGTCATTTCATTACTTATATTTATAAGAAAAAAAAGTTTTGAACCAGCCCACGCACTTAAAAAAACTCCCAGAAAAAACCATTGAAATTTTTTAAATATTAAACCGTTTGCTTTAAACAACTGTAGAGTGTAATGATAGCTAAATCCCCAAGCCAGCCCCATAAATAGCGGATAGGAGTAAACTGTAAAATAGGAATTATTAAGCAGGATGGGAAGCATTATTTTTTTTCAAGGTTAGAAGAAAATCTAACACAAGAAGTCCTGCTGCAATTGAAATACAACTATCAGCTACATTAAATGCCGGAAAATGGCTGCTTTTAATGTGAAAATCTAAAAAATCCACAACATAACCAAAAGAAAATCTATCAATCAAATTTCCAATTGCACCGGTGAGAATAAGTGTATATGAAAGAGGAAGGATTAAGGGTTTACTCCTTGATGTCCAAATTAACCATAATAACCACAAGCAAGCCAACACCGGTAAAAACAAAAATAGGGGTCTTCTAATAGATGAGTGTGCTTCAGCTAAAAACCCAAAAGCCGCACCTGGATTTCTTACGTAGGTTAAGTTAAAAAACCCTTTTATTATTGGAATACTTTCACCCCATTCAAAATTTGCTCTAACTAAATATTTGGTAACTTGATCTAAGATAATCAAGCCCGCCATCATTAAACCAAGTCTTGTCACACGGTTTTTCATGCAAAATCCTTAGCCACAATTCCATACTTTTCAATTTTTCTAAGCAAAGTTTTTTTAGGAATATTCGCCTTAAGTGCCGTTTGATTGATTTTTCCTCGATTTGATTTAAGCGCCTGAATGATAAACTCTTTTTCAAACATATCTTTTGAATATTGGAAATCCAATCTTACAACATTATTTTCATCCTTACTTCCATATTTAAACATAAAGATCCCCGGCCCTTCATTACGAGGTTCACCGGTATAATCTTTTTCAAAAACTGATTGTTCAATTCCTTCAAAGTCAATAAAGTTATCATCATCAGTTAAGTCGTCATCATCTTCTTCTTCAATTACACTACTAGTAACACTTTTACTGTTATCAATAGCTGGTTTATCATCTTTTACTTTGCTTACAACTTTATTAGTTTTTACATTCTCCGGTAAAACTCCAGCTGTAATATAATCTGTTGATTCAATAATAAATGAGTGCTCTATAACATTTCGAAGCTCTCTAATATTTCCTGGCCAACTATACTCCATAAGAATTTTTAAAGCTTCAGGAGTAACGCTTTTAATATTCAAATTATGATGATTATTGAAATATTTTATATAATAACCAATTAAATGTGGGATATCTGAAACACGATCTCTTAGTGGCGGTAAATAAACCGGAAGAACGTTTAAACGGTAAAATAGATCCTCTCTAAACGAACCATCTTTGATCATTTTTTCAAAAGGTTTATGAGAAGCTGCAATAACTCTTACATCAACACTTACTTCACGATTTGATCCGACAGGAGTAAATGTTTTCTCTTGTAATACTCTTAGGAGTTTTACTTGTACCGCCGGAGAAACATCCCCAATTTCATCTAAGAAAAAAGTTCCACCATCAGCAAATTGAAATTTTCCAAGCTTTCTTTCATTGGCACCAGTGAATGCACCTTTCTCATGTCCAAATAGTTCTGATTCTATTAATGATTCAGGTATAGCCGCGCAGTTTATTGTAACAAACGGACTATCCTTTCTTGGTCCATTGTAATGAATAGCTTTTGCAACTAATTCTTTACCGGTACCTGATTCACCACGAATTAATACAGGCGTATTAACCTTTGCTAATTTTAATATAACATCGAAAACCTTTCGCATTACATCTGATTCACCTACAAATTTATCTGAAGCATTTTTCTGCCCAAGTGAAAGCGATGGTGCCGAAAATAATGATGTTTCAACAAGCGATCTTGCCTTTAAGGCTCTTTTTATAAGTGCAACTAAGTTTTCGCCTGTTATTGGTTTTTCTAAATAATTGTAAGCGCCCTCTTTAACTGCTTTAACGGCATCACTTACATTAGAAAATGCTGTTAAAATAATTACAATTAGTGTGGGATCATATTTTTTCATCTCAACTAATGCTTCAAGACCATCCATTTCTGGCATGTTAACATCCATCACGACCAGATCATATTTGTCTCTGTAGATGGCATTAACCGCTTCACGCCCATTGCTGGCAACATTGACTTTAAAGTGGTGAAACTCTAAGGCTTGTTTTACATTTTGTTGCAATACTAAATCGTCATCTACCACTAAAACTTTTTGCATATATTACCCCTGATTTTTAAATTTAATTTCAAACGTTGTACCCTTTCCAACTTCAGATTTAGCGGTAATTTTACCCTCATGAAGTTCGACAAAGTATTTAACTAAATAGAGACCAAGTCCAGAACCTTTTATTTTATGACTATCATCATTTTTGACTCTGTAAAATTTTTCAAAAATATGTACCAGATCCGACTCCTTTACTCCAATTCCATTATCACTAATTTCTACATAGACCCAATCAGCATCATCCCACGTTTTAATGGAAATAGATTTACCCTCACCGGAATATTTTATCGCATTTTCCACCAAGTTGGAAATAACCCTCTTGGTTAAATCTAAATCAAGTTGTATTGGATAAATTGGCGCAAGTTGTAAATCCATACTCATTTTCTTTACATTGAGTTCAAATTGCAATGTTTTAACTACATCTTTAATAATTTTATTAATATCTTTAGAGCTTTTACTTAATTTAATATTTTTAGATTCAATTTTTGTTAGATCGAGAATTGAGGTTATAAATTTATCTAGTTCTTGAGTAGACGCCAAGATCCTTTCTAAATGAATTTTCTGTTCTCCCTTTGTATCATATTGAGTTAATAAAATATCGACAATCCCTGCAATTTTCGCAACAGGAGTTTTTAAATCATGACTCATAAATGAAATAAAGTTATGCTTTAAATGGTCGACCTCTTTTAAAATTTTTGCTTCCTCTTCAATGGCATATCTTGACTGATATTCAGCAATTGCCCGAAATGGAACCCAAATATAGTAAACTATAAAAATACTTAGTATGAGTTGGGAAAAATAGAGCCAAAGTCCACCAAAAACAAACAATAAATAAGATGCTAAAATAACCATTACAAGTGATCCTACCGTAATTATTAAACCACTGGTTGGTCTTATCCGAGATATTAAAAGTGAAAGTATAATAGAAATTATAATTGCTAGAACATTAGTAATTGATTTTGGAATTTGATAAATGGTATTTTCTGAAATTAGTGCTTGAATAATTTGAGCATGAATACCAAGTTTACTTACGTCGGCACTCTCTTTATTAAATGGGGTATTTAAAAAGTCATCACTATTAGACAAATATTGAGGTCCAACTAGCACAATTTTATCTTTAAAAACTCCTTTACTATAATTACCAACAACAATTCTATGAAAAGGAATAGTTATTATGTGTTTATTTTTTTGTGTAGGATCTGAAAAATATTTAAAAAGTGCAAAAACAGCATCAGCTTCTTTGTTGTAATATGCTCCATTGTAATCAAGTGCGTTGAAAACAGGTAGACCATTTTTTTCTAATAATATTGCACATCCATAAATGAAATGAGTCTTCTCCAGAAGTATTTAAAATTGCTCTTCGAACAACTCCATCTTTAGCAAAAGAATTTGTATCACGATTAAGTAATGATAATGAAAATCCGATTTCTTCTAAATCAGCAGGTGGTATCTGCTCTCCCCAAATATCCATCTCTGTTCCAAATCGAAAAACACCATCTTCTTTCATATAATTTTGAATGATGCTTTTATACTTTAATTGATCATTTTTTTCATTTTCACTGCTAGGCTCTTGTAAATTAACTAAATAACCAATTCCAAGTGGCTTCTCTTTGGTGATTTTCTCAATAAGTCTATTGTGGGTTGCATAGGCATATGGGTAACTTTCACCCAAAAACTGATCACTCTCTTCATCAAGCGTAACTAAAATATAATCATTTTTAACACTTGTGCCCCAATTTAATTTTATTCTTAAATCGTAAAATATTGATTCAAGTGTATAAAAAGAATATTGAAGCATAAGAAAAATAAAAATCAACGTGAAAATTATTGGATAATATTTTCCAAAATCAAACGTTTTCTTATCATTTGTGCTCAATCAAATTTCCTTCAAGTCGCTTGTAACGCTCAAAATTTGTAGGAAAACAATTCGCGTTGGGGATTATTACTTTATCCTCTAAATAATCAAAAAGTGAAAATGGTATCGATATCAAATCTATATCTTCAACACTACTTTTAGAAAGCATATATAACTTCCTTAGCAAAGCAATTGTAACTTTTTTATTAACCATTTTTTTATCGATATTATAAATATCATTTTTATTGATAAATTTTTTGTAAATAAAAATTCCCACTCCCGATAAAACATACTTCTCAAACATAAAAATTTTTCTCACATTAAATACTCTTTTAAAAATAAATACCGGAAGTACAATTATAAAAACCAGAAAAGAGAGATTCATTCTTCGCTGCGTACGAAAAGAACTTTGTAAATTAAAATAAAATTCAGCTAGAACTTTTAGTTCCTCTATATTTAATAGTTTGATCAAATCTTCAGATACAATAAGAAAATCTTTCTTCTTACTTCTAAGATAAAAAAGGTTCAAAAAAGGTTGCTCAAAACAATAGAGTTCTGGATTCCTAACTTCTTTAATTATTGCTAGATGTTTTACTTCCTGAATAAATGAATAATTAGTCTGTCTATCGGCTTTTTTAGCATTTAAATACCAAAGAATAACTTTGGCGTAATTAATTCTTAAAAAAAGAAAAACAGCTATAATTAAAATAAAAACTAACGATTCAATTTTAAAGTCTTCAATACTTAGTACAAACGAAATTGTACCTGAGTAAGTATAAGCAACACATAGTCCAAAAATTAAAGTTAAAATATTTCCCAAAAAAACTCCACGCGTCAAACAAAATATTACATACTAAAATCTCAAGGATAGACAAATTTTTATTTTACGAGTATAAAGCGCTTTGTTAATATTTTCAGATAATTTTTTAACTATTTAAACTGTTTTTAATATCTATTTTGGAGTTAATTTTTTATGGCAAATAAATTAAACCGTCTTTTGTTTGGTACAGCAGGTGTCCCACACAGTACTCCAAAGAAAAATAACCCTATTGCAGGTGTAAAACAGATCCACGAGCTCAATCTTGACTGTATGCAGCTTGAATTTGCACATGGCGTTAGGATGAAAGAGGAGGTCTCTTCCGGTTTACGCAGAGCATCCTACGAATACAATATTCCCTTAACCTCACATGGTCCCTACTACATCAACTTAAATGCTAGAGAACAAGATAAAATTGACTCTTCAATGGAAAGAATTATTCAGACAGCTAAAATTTCTGATCTTTGCGGAGCTGAATCAATGACTTTTCATGCTGCTTTCTACATGAAAGATTCACCTTATGACGTTTTTGAATTAGTAGAAAAAAGTTTATCTGAAATTGAAGAGAGACTATCAAGACTAGATATTGAAATTGAATTACGTCCAGAGCTAACTGGAAAAACCAGTCAATTTGGCTCCTTGGATGAGTTAATTGAATTAACTAAATCAGTTTCATCGTGCCGCCCATGTCTAGATTTCTCACACTTATATGCTAGAACCAATACATACAATTCATACGAAGAGTTCTGTCTAATTTTAGATCGTTTAAAACAAGAGCTGGGTGACCAAGTTCTTAAAAACATGCATATTCACATTTCAGGAATTAGCTCTAACGCTAAAGGTGATTTAAAACATTTAAACTTATCTGACTCTAATTTCAATTGGAAAGATCTTATCCGTGCACTTAAAGATTATAATTGCGTTGGATATGTCATTTGTAACAGTCCAAACCTGGAAGTGGACGCTAAAATGCTTAAAGATTATTACATGAGTCTACCCGATTCAAATTCAATATCATCAGCCTCTATAGAAGCAAACTAAGCTATATAATTTTCCTTGTTATTAGCTTCATTATGAACTAATGAGTTCTGCTATGAAACATAAAGCTGAATTACTTATGCCCGTTGGTTCTTATGAGAGTTGTCGGCAGCTATTCATAATGGTGCTGTTCAATCTACTTTGGTGTTAAAAGGGTTTTAATGCTAGAGGAAGAGCCAAGGATTTCAATGAAAATGAAACAAAAGAGATTATTGAGTTATGTCACCTTTTGGTGTTCAAATCTTACCTTGCATTTAATGTTTTAATTTTCGAAAATAGGCCGAATACCACACGCGAATTATTGCTTAAATTGATCCCCTTAAACGTCGATGGTTTTTATCGTCCAAGATTTAGGACTTGTAAATTTAATAAGAAGTCTCGCCGAATCAAGTTATTCACGCTTCGACACAAATGACAATTACAAATAATCTGGCCGTTGAACTTTTGGAGAGATCTTAATATTAAACGCTTTGTTCTAGCACGTGAAAATTCACTAAATGAAATCAAACTAATCAAAGAGAGCACAAACAAAGAATTAGAAGTTTTTGTTCATGGAGCGCTTTGTGTAGCATATTCAGGACAATGTTTTACCTCTGACTCAATTGGAGGAAGATCGGCAAATCGTGGTCAATGTGCTCAAAGTTGCCGCTTTGGTTATGATTTAATTGTTGATGATAAATTAATAAATGTTAACGTTGATAAAAAGTTTTTACTTTCTCCTAAAGACTTATGTGGAATTAATGATATTAAAAGTTTAATGGATATTAATATAGATGCCTTTAAAGTTGAAGGTCGTCTTAAATCACCAGAATATGTTGCAATTACAGCTCAAGAGTACCGAAAAACAATTGATACTAATAAAATTCCAAATCCATTTAATATGGAAAGCATTTACTCTCGCGGATTTTATAGTGGCTGGTTTCATGGTGTTAACCATCAGAAACTAGTTGATGGAAGTTATAGTTCGCACCGAGGTGTTCTAATTGGAACCATTGTTGAAGTTGGCTCAGACAATTTAATAGTTAATACTAAGTTTAATTTAAAAGCCGGTGATGGATTGCTTTGGGTCTATGTTTCTCAAAATAGGGTTTTAGAAAGTGGTGGATTAATCTATGAATGTAATCATATTAATGAAAATAATTATAGATTAAAATTTGATAATAGAATCAAAATATCTAAAGATCTGATCAATGCCAAAATATATTTAAATAAAAATAATGAACTGGAAAAAAATCTTCAGAAAACTTATACTGATAAAAATCAATTTAAGAAAATTCCTATTAAGATTGAGGTTGAAATTGAGTTGGGACAACCCTTAATTGCTAGAATAAGCGATGGTAAATATACTCACACCAGTGAGACTATCTCTAAAATAGCGTTGGCAAACAATAAAGCTGTATCAGATGATTTTATTTTAAATGAATTTTCGTCATTGGGTGGAACTGTATTTTTTTTAAATGAGTTTTATGTCAAAAGAAATAATAATTCTGATGTTTTTATAAATCATAAGGAATTAAAACTTTTGCGAAGAGATCTTACCAAAAAACTTACTCAAACCCGTTCTCAAAATACAATCGATCAATTTAAATCTGAAGTAATTGTAAACGTCTCTTCGGCTCAAACATTGTTTGAATCAAAGTCATCTAAGCTTCCCAAACTAAATATTTTGCTCCGAGAGAAAAAACAAGTTGATGATTTTGTTGATTTTTACAAATCATTAGAAGAGGTAAAAGTAAACATTAACTCTGTAATTTTAGATTTTGAATTTGGAAGGGACTATTTACCCAGTATTAAAAAATTGAAAGAACATACTATTAAATGTGGAATAGCAACCTTAAGAATATTAAAGCCAACTGAATTAAAAAGTTTAAAAATTATTGAAACCATTAATCCAGATTTAGTCTTAATTAGAAATCTTGGAGCATTAAACTACTTCACCAAGATTTCAAAATACAAAGGTGAACTAATTGGAGATTTCAGCTTAAATATCTCTAATCACAAAACCTCAAATTACCTATTTAATAAAGGCCTTTCTACCCAATGTGTTTCGTATGATTTAAATTATAATCAAGTTTGCGAACTGATTAAAAACTGTGATGCTCAAAAAATGGAAGTGACAGTTCACCAATATATGCCATCATTTCATATGGAGCATTGTGTATTTGCCTCTAATTTGAGTTCGGGTAGTTCCTTTAAAGATTGTGGATTTCCTTGTGAAAAACACAAACTCGAACTTAAAGATCAATTCGGAAATTACCATTTCATTAAAGCAGACCAAGAGTGTCGGAATACAATGTATAATTCCATAGCTTATTCTGCAGCAAGATTTATTCCTGAATTAAGTAAGTTAAATTTAGGTTTTATTAGATATGAAGCTCTAAATGAAACAGGCATAGATCTTATTTCAAAAATTCAGGGCTACTTAAACCTTTTACTTAAAAAAGAAGACCCTGAATCAGTTATAAAAAATCTAAATCTGCTAGAAAAATATGGCCTTGGCGAAGGGACACTTCGTAAAGACAAAGAGTACCAGAGTCGTAAGCAATGACATTATTTTTCTTTAATAAACTACATCTCTTTGTTACATTTATTAAATGGATTCAGATTATTCTAAATTAAAAAATTTAATTGTTCTTGTTGCTGATGATGAACCGGATCTTCGCGACCTACTCGTTTTTGA
>JAXLVO010000033.1:0-22011 GCA_046328975.1 Bacteriovoracaceae bacterium
TAACAAAACAGCAGTTAAGAGACTCTTTGAAGAGGTTGCTCCTAAATTCACGACTAGACTAGGCGGGTATACTCGCATTGTGAAAGTTGCTGATCCTCGCGTTGGTGATGGTGCTAAAACGGCATTCATTTCATTAGTAGACGTTTAAAAGTTCAATAGATTCTATTGGATATTACTAGATTTTGATTTATTTTAAATCAATTGTGTCTATTTTTTTAGCAAAATTTTTCCTATTCTCCTCCACATTAAAGAAGGTCTGAAAAAAAACCGAACAGCTTATTAAATGTTGTTGATCAATTTCTGATCAGCTTTTTTAACGTTTATATAATGACTGAGGTTTTTAAAATGATTAACTGGAAGGATATTTCTGATTTACATGTGATTAAGAAACTCGAGCATATCATTCAAAAATGGTATGGAGTCGAAGTTATTTATGTGAATCAGTACTGTAAGATTCAGAATAATATCTTCGATAAGAATTATCAGTTTAAAAATCATTTTATGAAAGTTCAAATGAGCATGTCTCACGGCCATCAATTTTTAGAACAAGATATTGAGCAGGTTTGTGAAAACTTAACTGAAAGTTCTGAATCATCTTTTATGTTTGATACCTATTTTGCTCCAGTTAAAGGAATAGTATCACGTGTGAGTATTCAAGGAGTCTTTGAAGGTGCTGTTTTTATTTTTCCAGTTTTACACGACACTATCACTAAAGACGAAGTGGCTAATATTAAACATAAATTAATCGAAAGTGGAGCTAATGAAGCTGACGCCAATCTTGCTATTGAGAAAATGTCTCGATTTAGTAAAGCTAATTTAGATAACCTTAAAGATCTAGTAGATCTAGTAGCTGAAGAGATTATTACGTTTCATGAAGAGATCTCACGTCGTGAAGATAGAATTTCGGATTTAAATTCGGAACTTGGTTCGAAGTATAAATTTCATTCGATGATTGGTAAATCAAAAAAGATGCAGCTGATTTATCGCTTACTCGAAAAAATTTCCAAATCAGAATCAACGGTTTTAATTCAAGGGGAAAATGGGACCGGGAAAGAGCTAGTGGCTAAAGCTGTTCACTATAATTCTCCTCGCAAAGATAATGTCTTTTTAACACTTAACTGTTCAGCCTTTAACGATAACTTACTCGACTCGGAACTTTTTGGTCACGTAAAAGGAGCCTTTACAGGAGCAATTAAAGATAAAAAAGGGCTTTTTGAAGCAGCTAACGGTGGAACGCTGTTTATGGATGAGATTGGGGATACTAGTCCAACCATGCAGGTAAAACTTCTTCGCGTACTTCAGGAAGGAACTTTTCTACCAGTAGGTGCTACTTCTTCTAGAAAAGTGAATGTTAGGATAATTGCAGCGACTAATAAGAATTTGAAAGAGATGATTTCAAAAAATGAGTTCAGAGAAGATTTATATTATAGAATAAATGTCATTAATGTTGTTCTCCCTCCACTACGTGAACGCCAAGAAGATATTCAAATTTTAACTGACCACTTTCTTGAAGAGCGATGTGCTGAAATGGGAATTCCCACTAAACAGGTTTCAAAAAAGTGTTTAGAAAAAATGCTAGATTACCCTTGGCCTGGTAATGTTCGTGAATTAGAGAATGAAATTGAACGACTCGTAATTTTAGCTGGTGAGGATAAAATCATAAGTCCGGATATGCTTAGTGCTCGAATAAAAGAACATTCAGATAGAATGTTAGCACCAGAGCATAATACCGATAATGTGACTAATTTTAAGCCTGAAGGGAATTTAAAAGATGCATTAGAGCAATTAGAAGCTTTAATGATCGGTGAAGGTTTAAAACGGTGTAACTTCAATAAATCAAAACTGGCCAAAGAGCTAGGTATCAGTCGAGCTGGACTTATTATGAAGGTCGAGAAATATGACCTTGATAAACGAAAAAAAGCTGCCGGCGAATAATAGCTACAACAATTTGATCTCTTTAAAGCGACGATGTATTATTAATACTCGTTTTAAGGAGAAAGCATGCAAGAAATTAACCCTGCCGGAAAAGATAAGCGCGAATTTTTGCAATCATTAAATAGTGAAGCCGAACTTGGTGGTGGTCAAGATAAGATCAAGAAACAACATCAAGAAGGTAAATATACGGCGAGAGAACGTATAGATCGCCTAGTTGATCCAAACTCGTTTAAAGAGTTTGATAAATTTGCAACCCATAGATGTAATCAGTTTGGGATTGAAAACCAAAAGTTTTTAGGTGATGGTGTTATCACGGGTATTGCTTCTATTAATGGCCAAAGAGTAGCTATTTTTTCACAAGATTTTACCTGTTGGGGTGGAGCTCTCGGTGAAGCTTATGCTAAGAAAATTTGCAAAATTATGGATTTTGCAATGGAGAATAGAATTCCGGTTATCGGAGTTAATGATTCTGGTGGTGCTCGAATCCAAGAAGGTGTGGCATCCTTAGGTGGATATGCTGAAATATTTTATCGAAATGTTCATGCCTCTGGTGTGATTCCACAAATTTCACTTATTATGAAGCAAAGTTGAAAGGCGGTCTATTCTCCAGCCATTACAGATTTTATTTTTATGGTGGATAAAACATCCTATATGTTTGTTACTGAAGCCTGATGTTATTAAAACAGTTACTCATGAAGAAGTTACTAAAGAGACATTAGGTGGTTCTGCTACTCATAATGAGATTTCAGGTGTTGCCCATTTTAGATCACCTAATGAAGATGCCTGTTTTGGAACGAGTACGAGAGCTATTAAGTTACCTACCAGCTTCCTATTTCTCACTACAGTCACCTAAAATGAGTTCAGACTCCCCTACACGATCCAACAGTAAACTTAAAAATTTTATTCCAGAGAATTCAAAAAAACCCTATGACATGAAAGAGTTAATCGTTGAAATTGTCGATGATGGAAGCTTTTTAGAGATTCAAAAAGAGTATGCTCAAAATATTGTATGTGGCTTTGCTTCTATGGGTGGAATTAAAATTGGGATAGTTGCAAATCAACCCTCAGTTCTAGCTGGAGTTTTAGATATCAACTCTTCAATTAAAGCTGCTCGCTTTATCAGATTTTGTGATTCCTTTAATATTCCAATTTTAACTTTAGTAGATGTACCGGGATTTCTTCCAGGTACCAATCAAGAGTTTGGTGGAATTATTAAACATGGTTCTAAGTTACTATATGCATACTCAGAAGCTACGGTACCACTTGTAACCTTAATTACCAGAAAAGCCTATGGTGGTGCCTATGACGTTATGGCCTCAAAACATATTAGAGCTGACATTAACCTTGCCTACCCTACTGCTGAAATTGCCGTAATGGGAGCTGATGGTGCAGTTAATATTATTTTCAGAAAAGAGTTGGCGGGTTTAAAAGGCGACGCATTTATTAACAAGAAAAATGAACTTGTTAAAAAATATGAACATGAGTTTGCTAGTCCCTATAAAGCAGCTGAACTTGGTTATATTGATGAGATTATATTACCGGAAAATACTCGGGAAGTTATTTGTGAATATTTCCAAATTTTAAAAAATAAAAAAGCTAATAGAATTAAGAAAAAACATGGAAATATTCCACTATGAAAAAAATATTAATTATTAATCGTGGAGAGATTGCAATTAGAATTGCTAAAGCCATTCGAGAGCTTGGTCATATTGCTGTTGGAGTTTGGACCAGTAATGAAGTAAATGCACCTCATCTTGAATATTGCGATGAATGGGTAAAATTAGAAGGTAACTCAAACAGTGAAACATATTTAAATATTCCTCAAATTTTAAAAATAATTAATGACCATAAAATCGATGCGGTTCATCCTGGCTATGGATTTTTGTCTGAGAACATAGAGTTTTCAAAAGTTTTAAAAGAAAAAAAGATTATTTTTATTGGACCAAATGCTGATGCGGTTTTTAAAATGGGTGATAAAGCTATTTCTAAAAAACTAGCAAAAGCAGCCGGAGTACCAGTTGTTCCAGGATCAGATGGAGAAGTGGCAAATAAAGATGATGCTAAAAAAATTGCAAACACTATTGGCTATCCCGTTTTATTAAAAGCAACCGCAGGTGGTGGAGGACGTGGAATGCGTATCTGCCAAAATGAAAGTGAAGTCGATAAATTTTTTGATGTAGTAAAAAGAGAAGCACTCTCAGCCTTTAAGTATGATGGAGTGTTGATTGAAAAATATATCGTGAATCCTCATCATATAGAAGTGCAGATTATAGCTGATAAACGAGGTAATATTTTTCATTGTTTTGAACGTGAGTGTTCCATTCAAAGACGTCATCAAAAGATTATTGAAGAGTCTCCTTCACCTTTTATTGGTCATGATGAAAAATTAAGACAAAATCTTTGTGAAACGGCAGTAAAGCTGGCAAAAGCAGTTAACTATGATTCAGCAGGAACTGTTGAATTTATTATGGGTGCCGACAAAAATTTCTACTTCCTCGAAATGAATACACGTATCCAAGTAGAGCATCCTATTACTGAAGAAGTTATAGGATATGATTTATTAGCATGTATGATTCAATCGGCTCTTGATTTACCGATGGATATTAAAGCTCAGAGCGATTTAAAACAGCGAGGACACTCGATTGAATGCCGCATTTGTGCCGAAGATCCAATTACAATGATTCCAGCTCCTGGTTTGGTTACAGCAGTAGAGACCACGTTTCCTCAAGGCGTACGCTTTGACCACTGTCTCTTTAATGGACTCAATATTACTGCAGACTTTGATCCGATGGTGGGAAAACTAATCACCACAGGTGCCAATCGCGAAATTGCTTTACGAAAAATGCGAGCGGCACTAAATGGACTTCTAATTGAAGGACTCAAAAATAATATTCCCCTACTCAAAGTTATTTTGGATAACAAAATTTTTATTGAAGGAGACTACTCGACTAACTTCATAGAGAAGCAAACTCCGCAAAAACTAGTTAATACTGAAATTAATATAGAAAATATTATTCAAAAAATAGCACAAATTGAAATTAAAAATTTAATGGAAAACATATGAGATATTATGTTGTAAACCAAGATACAGAATACAAAAAGGAAATCCATATTGATCTCTACTCATTTAAAAAAATAAATGAATATAGTTATGTATGTGATTTTGAAACACCCTACAATAACCAATCAGGAAAAGTTTACATTCGAAAACTTGCGCATAAATTCTTTGTATCATTTGATGGAGTTAAATGGAAAAAATTAGCTTCACTTAATCTGATTAAAGATTTTTTAAATGTGAACCACTTTTATGAGCTTTTTCGAGGGTACAAACCTGTGGGTGTTGGATCGACCGAACTAGGAGCGCTTAAAACCAGTATGCCAGGAAAAGTGATTAAGGTGAACTTCAAAGAGGGAGACACCGTTCAAAAAGGTGCCACTCTTCTTATCTTAGAAGCCATGAAAATGGAAAATGAGATAAAGTCTAACCTGGATGGAAAAATTAAAGCTATTCACGTAAAAGAAGGTGAGAATATCGAACAGGGTAAACTCATGATCGAGATTGAATAATGAGCGAATTTGATAAAAAAACTTTAGGATATTTAACTGAGTATCAAGGAAAATCCCATGGTGAAAAACCAGGTCTCTATCCCTATACTCGAGGAATTCACGAAAATATGTACCGAGGGAAACCTTGGACCATGAGACAATATGCAGGTTTTTCAACTGCGGCTGAATCTAACATTCGTTATAAAGAGTTACTTGCCAAAGGTGCTAAAGGTCTCTCAGTTGCCTTTGATCTACCAACACAGATGGGATTTGATTCGGACGATCCTTTGGCCAAAGGTGAAGTAGGGAAAGTGGGAGTGGCAATTGATTCAATAGAGGATATGCGAGTACTTTTTGATGGAATTGATCTTTCTAAAATATCAACATCGATGACTATAAATGCAACCGCCTCAATTCTACTGGCACTCTATATTTGTGTGGCAGAAGAGCAAGGACATAGTAGCGCTGTTATTAATGGAACAATTCAAAATGATATTTTGAAAGAGTATATTGCACGTGGAACATATGTTTTCCCACCTCGTCCCTCTCTACGTATTATAACTGATATTTTTGAATATTGTGCTAAATCAGTTCCTAAATGGAATACTATTTCTATTTCTGGTTACCATATTCGTGAGGCTGGATCTACGGCCGTGCAAGAGGTAGCTTTTACCTTGGCCAATGCCATCACTTACGTAGAATCGGCATTGAAAGTTGGACTCAAAATTGATGAGTTTGCACCTCGACTTAGTTTCTTTTTTAACGTTCATAATAATTTTTTTGAAGAGACAGCAAAATTTAGAGCGGCCAGAAGAATGTGGGCCCAAATTATGAAAGAACAATTTAATGCAAAAGATGAAAAATCACTGTTACTTCGTTTTCACTCACAAGTGGCAGGTTCAACATTAACAGCACAACAACCAATGAATAATGTTATGCGAGTGACGTTGCAAGCTTTAGCTGCTGTTCTAGGTGGAACTCAATCCCTGCATACTAATGCTTACGATGAGGCACTCCAATTACCAACATCTGAATCAGCTGAAATTGCTCTTAGAACTCAACAAATAATTGCCCATGAATCACATGTTACAGATTTTGTAGACCCACTAGGTGGCTCTTATTTAGTAGAAAAGCTAACTGATGATATCGAGAAAGAGGCCAATGAATATTTAGATATTATTAAAGCAAAAGGTGGTGTAGTTGAGTGTATCGAGAGTGGCTTTATCCAATCAGAAATTTTAGATGCAGCTTATAAAGCTCAAATTGATATAGAAACTAAAAAAGAGTTTGTGGTTGGAGTTAACTGTTACACTGAATCTGCTAAACGGAAAATTCCTTCCAATAAGATTGCAAAAACAATTGAGACTAATCAGGTGAAAAGGTTGAAGGCTTTTAAAAGTAAACGAGATTCTAACCTGATTGAAAAGAAACTCAAAATGCTTAGCGATTTAGCTAAAACCAATGAGAATTTAATGCCAGCTATAATCGATTGTGTAAAAAACAATTGTACCGTTGGAGAAGTATCTAATGCACTCAAGAGTGTATTTGGAAAATATACTCCACATGTAAAAATCTAAAAACTACTTTTCAACTTTTAATTCAATAGTTTTATTGAAAACTTTATTATTAATTTTTCTAATGATAATTTTTCCACCTCTATTCTCTTGAATAAGATGCTTCTGAAGTGGATTAATTGTTACAGAGTAATTTCAAGTAAACACCACACTGAATTATTTCCTCCAGACAAGGTACAATCTTTGTGCTCATGATTTAATCATAATAAATTCTGATCAATTGTAAGCGGTAATTTTAACTTTTACTTTAAAACTATCAAAAAATTGAATATTCGAATTTTTAAATTAGTTTCCCGCAAAGTTTTAGGTTCCAAACACCTCCAAAAATATAATGTCACAATTTGAGAATACTTATACTCTTGGGGTTAAACTCTTTTGGAAATAAAAGCTCAACCACTCTGCTTCATTGATTGGACACTCTTTTTACACATTAAATCCTCCATAAGTACTCTTACTTTGACAGATAGTGGCAGAAATGAGACCAAAATTGACTTGATCTCTTTAATAGGAATCTCTTTAATATCTTTAATAATCTCCAGTTTTTGACGATAAATGATGGCTAAGAAAAAGGTTGAGAATTAGCGTATAAAATATAATTTTCACTAGAACATAGTCTATCCCACCAATTTTTATTGTAAACTCTCCAAAGTCCTTCATAATGGAAGTATGGAAAAATCATTTACTGAAGTAGCCTGTAATAATTGTGGTTGGTGTTGTCAAAGAGCACCCTGTCCAGTTGCCATTTATCTTTGAAATAATCCAGTTGGAGCCTGCTCTTTTTTAAAAGAGACCAGTAAAGATATTTTTAAATGTGGACTTATTTCTGAAGAAAAAGATTTAGTAAAACAAGAAGCACTTAAAATCTTAATTTTAGCCAATCAAGGTTGTACCCATAAATATGGGCCACATCCTGTCTCAATTTTAAAAGATCTAATTAATCGTGGTTTTACTCCAAAGCATCCGGCTTGGGAGCAGGTTAAATCAGGAACTCACTCGGAATTTCTGGCATTTGCTCAATCAAGTTCTGATCCAGATTCAATTTTGTTGGCCTTAAATCAATTTAATGAATTAATTAATAGATTAGAACAATTCTCTATTTAAACCGATTGAAAAGTATTTTTTTTACAGGATCGATATTAGTATGATTCATGGAAGAGACTGTTATCACTTCTGAAAAAAAAGTTAATTTTGTTTTTAATTTTTCAATCTCTTTATTTAATTCATGCTTCTCTTTTTGTGATTTTAATTTATCCGATTTATTAAGAACTAATATAATTTCATTTTCAACTTGACTAATAAATGAGTAGAACATTTTGTCAGCTTCTTGATTAGGCCGTCTTGCATCTTGAATATTCAAAATTAGTACTTCAGGAGTAAGTAATGAAAAAAAATTGGTCATTAAATGACCCCAATTTTTACTCATCTCTTTACTGACTTCAGCAAAACCATATCCAGGTAGATCAAAAAAAAGGACTTCAGCTCCACGATCTTTTTCTTTGGTGCTGGAACGACTTCCACAAAAAAATCTAAAAATATTAACGGCTTGAGTTCTTCCAGGAGTTTTAGAAGTTTTTGCAATTTTAGTATCAAAGAGTGCGTTTATAAAAGAGGATTTACCCACATTGGATCTACCCACAAAGGCCATCCCTTTCATCTCTTTTCCTTTATTTTGGGCAAACCAATCTTGTAATTGATTTATATCACTAAACGCAAACAGAAATTCAGGTTCACCTAAGAAAATTTTTTCAGCCATATTTTTGAACCAGTTGGTTCAAATTCTGAACCACTAGTCTCCTCTAACCTATTAATAATGCGATTTTTTTTATGGCCTAATTATTGAAGAGATTCAAGCAATTTCGGAGGGTTTATGAGTAATTTTATAAAATATGGCGACTATTTACAGATTAATACCGTTATGGGGAGAACTAAACATATTAAACTTAATCGTACCTATTATGAGATTGTTTCACAAAACTTGATTAATGAACAAAAAGTGGAGGCAACTTCCTATACAATAGTTCTACCCAACATCACTCGCCCTTTTCACTATATTTTAGAGTGTAATAGCGATCAAAACTACATTTTTTACGCTAAAGATGCGACCCATTTTAATATTAATGGCAGTTACTCCTATCGTTCGACAATTTCTAGCTTTGATAAGATTAAAATTGAATATAACCTACTTTCGTTTATTACTGAAAAAACGCATACAGATCATTCAACTAGCTTAGAGCAAGATAACAGTATGAGTAATATAGATTTTTCAAACTCAGAGATTACAATTTTACTTGTTGGTGAGACGGGTACTGGAAAATCGACCAAGGCCCGTAAGATTCATGAAATGCATAAAAAAATTGGACCATTTATTCATGTCAATCTATCTAGCTTCGCGCCATCACTGATAGAATCAGAACTTTTTGGACATGTTAAGGGGGCATTTACTGGAGCTACTAACGATAAGCGTGGTGCATTTTTAGATGCGAACGAGGGTACCCTCTTTCTAGATGAAATAGATTCCCTTCCCTTAGA
This sequence comes from Bacteriovoracaceae bacterium, assembly GCA_046328975.1. Classification (GTDB taxonomy): domain Bacteria; phylum Bdellovibrionota; class Bacteriovoracia; order Bacteriovoracales; family Bacteriovoracaceae; genus JAXLVO01. The sequence continues at coordinate 9,585 of JAXLVO010000033.1, forward strand.
AATTCAAGTTAAGCTGCTATTATTTTTTGATAATTTCACAATCAGGCCAGTTGGAAGTAATTGTGAAAAAAAGATTCGAACCTCTGTCATCATTGCATCTGGTACGCCACTAGAGCGATTACTTGAAGAGAAGAGAATTCGACAAGATTTTTACTTTAGAATTACTTCTGGCTTCCAAATCAAACTTAAACCGTTAAGAGAATCTCCTGAGCAAATTGAAGAGATCTGCCAAAACTTCTGTTTAAAAGAAAATATTATGATTTCACATAAACTCATTGAATTTTACAAACAACAAAAATGGCCGGGGAACATTCGTCAATTAATTGCACATCTTAAAAAGAAAAAGTTACTTGCTCATCATAGCAGCAAAATTGATTTAGATTCGCATGATCTTGAACTAAACTCTAATATTGTAAAAAATCAAAATCTTTTTCACCATTTAAAATCGCTAGAGGAATTTAAAAAAGATTATATCCAAAAAGTTTTCTACGATTGTGATGGCAACCACCATGATTGTTTAAAAATTCTTGATATATCTTATAATACACTTAAGCGGTATGTTTCGGTTTAAAACCCTGTGAAACCTTCAACTTGAACATCATCGACACCACCGTTGAACCCGTTTTTTTTCATAAAATTATTAAGTTCATCGCGAATTTTATCTTTAATAACTCGCTTACCCTCGTCATCCATAACAAAATCGCCAGGAATTGGTTCGATGTTATTGATAAAATGGTCTTGAACCTCTAGCATGTGATTAGTCAAATAGAGAATTGTATTACGATTAGAAGTTACTAGATTTAAATTGAAATAGAGATAACTCATATCATAAGTATCTTTACGTACCACCGGAAACTTAATCATTGTTAGTTTATAAAATTTAGTAGTTAATTTACGGTACTTTCGACGAGCTACATTCTCATCTGAATTATAATCTTCTTGATCAGGATTAAGAGCATCTTTTTGACCAGCAATTTCACGATAAGCTTTAACATCCTGTTGTGTTTTAAATAATACTCCAACCAATTTAATAGCTACTATTGCAGTAGAAAGTGAGACAGCAATAAAAATTACAATACTTTGAGGGTTAACTAGTAATAATCTTTTTTGAAGTTCAGCGGCTTTATTTTTTACACCAGTAGATAACATTTGAGCTAGCTCTTTAGGAGGGGACTTTTTCAACACACTTAATTTTTCTACACTGGATGTTTTAAATGCGAGCAGTTTATCTTTTAAATGGAGTGCTGCTAACTTCTCTTTAAACTTAACCAAAAGAATTTTAAAATTGAATTTTGGTTTAGCCGGGTTAAGACTTAAATTCTCTTTCTTTTTAAATTTTTCTTGGATTCTTAATACAATATCAGCAATTTTTTTAGGTGTGAGCTTTCCCAAAATTTTAACAATAGTACCAAAAAATTTGGCACTACCGTTAGTTATGGCATCTTCTAGTTTATATAAAAACTTCAAAGAATATTACTCCTCTATTTTGAGCTCGATCGCTCTGATGATTTTTCGTCATAGTTGAGGAAAAATATTAATTTTTTCTAAGGATACTGGAGTGATTCTAGCGGTTATTTTAAACTACAACCCTCATCAGGTTTTTTGGTCAGGTCAACTGGCTTATTTTCAGGTAGCGGTTCTGCTTTTTTATCACAATCTGGTGTTGGATCCAGCTTAAATTCCTGACTGTTTCCGTTAGATAACTGGATATGTTCTGCATTTTTAGTTACTGGAAGTTCAACTTTTGGTGAAACCTCTTCTTGTTTGCAACTAATAAGTAAAAGTAATAATATTAAAATTTTAACCATTTAAAAAAACCTAAAAATTCATTTTATCCATAAATTTTTTTAATAGTGATGAATGTTTTAATTGAAATAATTTTACATAACTTGTAGTTGGAAGCAAGAGAAAAGGTGCTAGTAAGAGTCTCATTCTAAAAGGAAAAGCCAGAAATGATTTTCGCTTTCTAATTGCATTAGCAATAAGTAGTGCTGCTTTACTACTCTCCATAAGAAAAGGCATTGGATGTTTATTTACTTTAGTCAATGGAGTGTCTACAAAACCAGGAGCAATAGCTGTTACATAAATATTGAGTGGAAGCAGATCAATTGCTAAGGTCTCACTTAATTTTAAAACAAATGCCTTAGAGCCACAATAAGCAGCAGCTCCTGGTAATCCACGATAACCTGCCACAGATCCTAATGTTACAATGTGGCCATAATTCTGTTTTTTAAAAACTTCAATTGCAGTTTCTAACGTATACATTAGTCCTAGAACATTGATGTTAATCACTTCGTAAGCTTTTTCAAATGCAGGAACACTACTTTTATCCCCAATACCGACCCCAGCATTAGCGATAATAATATCGAGCGTTTTAAAACGGTTAACAAATTCTAAAAGTGTGGCTTGAATTTTTGTTTTATCAGTCACATCCACCGGATAAAAAATGAGCCGCTGCTCTCTATTTTCCACTTGGACAAAGGTCTCCTCGAACTTTTCTTTACTACGCCCACAGACTCCAACGTTATGCCCCTCATCCAGATAGAGCTTAGCAAGTGCCGCACCAATGCCCGTTGTCCCACCTGTTATAAAAATATTCACTCAATTCTCCTTAAACACACAATGCATTATCCAAAAGTTTACTTGACTCTGCCATTATCTCAAATTATATTCGTTTTTACTTTTTTTAGTTTCTGTTCGGGGGTGTAGTTAAGTTGGTTATAACGTCTGCCTGTCACGCAGAAGGCCGCGGGTTCGAGTCCCGTCGCTCCCGCCACTTTTTACTCTATAAAAATTATTGAATAAAGGTCTTTATTCAAAGAGAATCAAATAAAATAAATCCCGAAAAAATGAAATCATTTCACAGTTCTTAAGACAAATTAACGCAATGAGCCATTGCGTGATATATTTAACAAAAATTAAGGAATATGACATATGAAAAAAGAGAATCTTTCAATATATGACGTCTGGGATGATCAAAATTCTTCAATCACTACTATTTTTGAGAGTGCAGTTCTAAAAACTCCTCATAAAACAGCAATCATTGATGGTGATTTCCAGATAGATTTTAAAACAACCAACATAATTGTTAATCAAATTGCCTCTGTACTTAGAAAAATAAATAAATCCAATAAGCCGATAGCAATTTATATCAATAAAAGTTACCAATATATATTAGGTAGTCTTGCTATTCTAAAGTCAGGCCATGCTTATATTCATATTGATGCAGATTATTCAATGGATATCATCGAAACAATTATATCGGAGAATGATCCTGATATAATTCTAACAACAACTTCCATGGCTAATACGGGTCTGTCTAAATTTAAAACTAAGACTTTTTTAGTTGATCAAAATAATTTATGGCAAGATGAACCTCAAGAAAATTTTATAAACGCTAAAATCAATTCTTCTGATACTGCAATAATTGGTTACACATCTGGAACGACAGGAAAACCAAAAGGCGTTGCTGTATCACACAGAGCATGTTTATATGCATTTTGTAAATTTTGGAACGAGGTAAAAGATATAAAGGAAACTGATCGTTTTGGCTATGTTACATATCTTGCATGGGACGCTTTGAGTCCGCTACTTTTTAATTCAACAGGTATTATTATTCCTGATGAAACTAACACTGACTTAGAAAATATAGTCGACTACTTAAAAAGATATAATATCAATCACGCCTTTTTCACGCCTTCGCTTTTATTGAAAATAATAAATGCAATACCATTTAAAATTCTTGAAGATTCATTAAAAAACTTAAGAGTGATATGGCTTGGAGGTGAAATTGTTAATAAAGAGATTATTATTCGAATTCATACTCTTTTTCCAAAAATCCTTTTATTAAATAATTATGGACCAACTGAATTTTTTGTTGTTTCACAAGGGATACTTACGGTTAATGACTTAGAAATTGTTGAGGGTATTCCGGCTGGTCATATTTTACCAGAGATAAAATATATACTTCTAGATGAAAACCTACGAGATGTAACAGAACAGAACGAAGGATTTTTATATGTTTCCGGCCCTGCAATTGACAACGGATATGTTAATAATGAGATATTAACTAGAGAAAAATTTATCACAATAAATAACTGTCTTTTTTACTCAACTGGTGATTATGTCAAAATTTTAAATGATAACCGAATGGTTGTTTTAGCAAGGAAAAACTTCATCCTTAGTCAAAGTAAAGTTTTTTTAAAAGATATTGAAAATAAATTTAAAGAAACTTATAATATAAAAGAATGTGCAGCTATAAAAACCAGTAACCAAGCAGGCGATGAAATAGTAAAATTGTTTTATGTTAGTAAGAACAATTTTAAAATTAGTCATTCAAAAAGTATTTTAATGAATTTATGTGATAATATAGAAATAATTAAAATTGACAATATTCCAATTCATCCAGTCAGTTCTAAAATTTATTATTCTAAACTAATGGAATATTATTAACAATAAAATGACTTTTTTAACCCCAACTTATCTAATAAAAAAAAATGCTGTAAGCCTTAAAGACAAAAATGCAATCTATTATAAGCGGTGGTATACCTATAGTGATCTTTCTGAATTAGTTAATAAAACTGCGTTTTTTTTATTAAAAAATGGATTCAAAAAAGATCAAGGTATACCTTTATATTTTGATCCATGTATCGAATCATTAGTCTTAATATATGCTATATCTCAAATAGGAGCTTATTATGTTCCTTTTAATTCTTTACAACCCATTTCGTTGATAAAACAATTAATCGAAGAATTTGAATTTAAAAAAATTATATGTTTAAAAAATGATATAAAACATTTTCAAAACTCTTTAGAATTTAACTTAGAATACATTGAATCATTCGAAAAAACACAACACAATGAAGATGGAAAAATTGCATATCAACTCTTTACATCTGGAACAACTGGAAGTCCCAAGGGAGTTGTTGTATCTAAAGATAATTTAGAGTATTTTATAGAAGCTATGGATTTAGATTTTCCTTGCTTTAGGCAAGATGTATTAATTTGGACAACCTCTTGGACTTTTGATGTTTCAGTTGCACAGCTTTACGGGTTTTTGCTACACGGTGGAAGTCTAATAATACCAAGCACTAGCAACAAAAAAGTTTTAATTAATTTGCCAAATTTAATTAATGATTTTTCAATAACACATCTTGATTTATCTCCCACTGTATTAGCAAGTGCCTTAAAAATTTGGACAAACGAAGAAATAACAAAAGTTGCACAAAAATTAAAATATCTTCTAATTGCAGGAGAAGAATTTAAATTTGACCTGGCAATTTTCGCTAAAAGAAATTTTAAATCAACAAAAGTGATGAATCTATATGGACCAACAGAGACAACCGTTTTTGCTACTAAACATGAGATTACAGGTGATGAGAAAAATAATATTCCAATTGGAGTTCCACTAAAAGGTTCAAGCATTAAGATAATTAATCCAATGGATTTTTTACAGGTAAAGGATGGTGAAATCGGAGAAATACTTATTGGCGGAAAAGGTGTGGCAATTGGATATGCAAAAAATGTAAATCTAACATCAAAAAAATTTTTCGAGCTAAACAATGTTCGATACTATTCTACAGGTGATTATGGAAGAATTAATAATAAAGGTGAAATTGAATTTTTAGGAAGAAGAGATCGACAAGTTCAAATTCATGGAATTAGAGTTGAATTATCAGAGATAGAATCAAAATTAATAACATTATTTAATGCTCCAGGGCAGGTAAGAGTTATCTACGACGATCCGTTGCTGCACTTGTTTTATATAAGCGAGAATGATAAAAAAAAAGAAATTCAAAGTTATTTGGAATCTTACTTTCCAACATATTCAATTCCTTCAAGCTATATAATGCTTAGAGAGTTTCCAATAACATCTAGCGGAAAGTTAGATGAAACTAAACTCAGAAAGCTGATCGTTTCGAAAGATAAATCGAAAACACAATTCACGAACACGAAACCGATCGAGTTAGAAATCCTAGAAGTTTTTCAACTCAGTCATGACAACATTCACGATCAGTTTAAAAATTTATCAATTGATTCACTTGAAATATTAATTGGCATAAGTAAACTTGAAAAAAAGTTTGGTATTTCTGTTCCAGAATCAATGATATTAGGATCAAATACCCCTTATAAATTATCGAATTATATTGAATCCGTTATCCAAAATGTTAAAGAACCAGATATCATCAGTGAAAATATAACTAAGATTGATATTGATCACCTCGCAAAAAGTATTCAAAGCCTTTGGAAACAATCATCTAAAGTTATATTTAAAAAAAATGAAGACTTACAATTCTTACCACATCCTCTTCAACGGTTATATTATTATGACAAATTTGAAAGTTGCCTTTCATTTCGAATGAGTTTTTCAACATCAATATCAACTCAAAAACTAGAAAGTTCTATATTATCTTTAATAAAAGCCAATCAACTTCTCCACTCATATTTTATAGAACCCAGTGAAAACAAACTTGAATTAATTGAATCATTAACTTTTCCCTTAAATAGAATTCCTCAAGTTAAACTTAATCAAACCCAAAAAAATTCCTTAAAAACCATTGATATAATCAGTGAAGCCCTAATTGAATGTGATAAAAAAATTGTTACCAATGAAATTCTCCATACACCCCTTATCCTAATACTAAATGATTCAATTGAATTAATTTGGACGCTCTCACATCTAATTTGTGATCAATCTTCTATCTTTATTTTAAAGAAAGCAATTACAAATGAACTGGAAGAAATTTATTGTAATAATAATTTAACATATACTGATTTTATTAAGTTTCAAAAGGAAAAATCACTCGCATTTAACTATCTAACCTTTCCACTAACAATTGAAATTCAAAAATTAAAAGTTGTCAAAAAATACGAAATGAGTCAATCTGAAGAAATTAAACATATAGAAATCAAATTAACTAAATCTAAAAATATCAATAGCAAAATAGGTGAAATTTGTTTTCAAATAGGAGAAATTCTAGCAAATGATTTAGGAATTGAGTCTTTTGCGATATCAACAATTTTAAACATAAGAGAATTCGAAAGTTTTAATGCAAAAGAAATAATTGGAGACTGTCATACCACTTTAGTAATACCATTTTATAAAAATGAGACTCAAACCGATTTTTTACAACGTTTTGATATAGTTTTTCAACACTACAAGAAAGGTAATTCGCCATATTTTTCAGCATTTAATAATTTCCCAGTGATGAGTGAGCAAGAGAAAACACTAGAAGAGGTATATGACACTATTCCAATTGCAGGTATTAACTATTTGGGTTTTTTAAATTCTGAAGATGTAAACGAAATAGAAATAATGCTAAAAAAATCTAAAAAATCTTTAATGTCGTTTCCAGGCAAAAGAATTTATGTAACTGTTTTTGAAGACGAAAATGAAAAAACACATGCTTATTTTTTAACCTATCCCAACACAAACCAAGTAGGTTCATAATTGAAAAATAACAATTCTATCGAAAATAAAAATCTAATATTGCACTTAACTGGTAATTCAATATCATACTTTTGCGATCTAATTTATTTAATGGTTTTAAATATTTGGATCGCAAGAAACTCAAATGGACCAGAACTTTTAGGTTGGATTACAACCGTGGGATCCTTTGCAATGTTTATAGGGAACCCATTTGGTGGAATGATTGCCGATGTTTACAATAAAAAAAAATTGCTTATTATTGCAGATTTCATGTGTGGACTCGGAACGCTAATTACCTTTCTTAGTTACACCGAGAACCAAATCAATATTATTCCTTTAATTTTTAGCCAAATAATACTTTCACTGGCATTCGCTTTATACTCTCCTACTTCTCGTTCAATTGCCCCGTTTCTAGTTGAAGGACATAAACTCAGAACATTAAACTCTTATCTTTCAATTTCTAGTGAAACTATTAAAATAATTGTACCGGCCATAAGTAGCATTCTACTTTCTCTTTCTTTTATTTCAGAAAAAAAACTAATACTAATCAATACTATAGGTTTTTTCACTTCATCTATAGTTAATTCTTTTCTTAGTACATCAGAAAAAAAAATATTAGAAAAATTTCATATTTCAAAAATTTGGACTTCATATGTCGAAGTTTGGAAAGATCTAGGACCAATAAAAACAATATTAATTCCCATTTGTTTGATTAATTTTTTCTCCGGAGGAACAGCAATCTTATTTCCCTTTTTAGGAAAAGCAGTCAGCATTACACATTATCCAAATTTACTTTTGGCCCAAGCACTAGGGGCTGTTGCTGGGGGATTTATTTCTGGTAAACTTAATGATAATCTTCCATGGTCAAAATCAAAATGGTTGCTTATTGTTTGCGGAATCACTCTTTTAGGACTTCACCCTCAATTTTCTTTTTATCTGCACTATTTTTTTATCTTCATTTATGGACTCTCTTTATCCATTTTCAATATAAATTTTTTTACATTAGTACAATCCATAACTCCTGACCGAATAATAGGAAGGACATTTGGCTTAATTTTTACTATTGGTTCAGGACTTGTTCCCTTTGGAAATCTTATTTTTGGGTATATAGGGTCCATAACTCCAAATTACTCAATTCAAATTGCAGGAATTGGCATGCTTTTAGTTATTTTATTTATTGTTATATTTGGTAAAAAACTATTCAATACATTATCTAAAAGTGAAATCTAAATATGTGTTCCATTTTATTAATGATTACAAATTCGCATTTCACTGAAGATTTTAAAAAATTTAGCAACGAAATGATTTTTAAAAGTAAAAAACGAGGTCCTGACGATACTTATTCAGTATTATTAAATAATAGAATATTTATTGGCAATAATCGTCTACAAATCATTGGTGATAAAGTAGCTGGAAGAATGCCATTAAAAAGCGCTGAAGCAGATTGTTGGATTTCTTTTAACGGAGAAATATATAACTATCAAGACCTAAAAAAAGAACTAGAGATTAACGGAGTTCGTTTTAAAACTAATACGGATTCTGAGGTTATTTTAAATTCATATCTATTTTGGGGTGAGGATTTCGTTATAAAATTAAACGGTATTTTTTCTTTTGTTATTTATGATTCATCTAAAAATAAAATTATAAGTGCAAGAGATCGGTTTGGTGCAAAACCACTCTATCTTTTTAAAAAACATAATTTAATTTCAATTAGCTCTGATTTTTCAACAAATAGCGAAATTGCCTCAACTTTTAGCTCTTTAACAATTAATAAAAAAGCATTAACCGCATTACTTCATCTTCGTTTTGTTCCTGGCGAAATGACAATCTACGAAGAAATCAACAAAATAAAACCTGCAGAAATAATTATCATTGATACTCAATCCCTAGTCATCAATCGAAAACAGTTCTGGACACCTAAATTAAATATTAGAAACTTTGACCAATCTGAATTTAATAATAAATTAAAAAATACTATTTTAAAAACTTCGAAAGCAGATGTTGAATATGGTATTTTACTTAGTGGAGGATTAGATTCATCTACCGTATTGGCGATACTAAGCGACGAATCAATTACTCCAATTCAAACATTTTCTTGTTCTTTTAAAAACTCAACAAAACAAAAACTCAATCAAAATACTGTTTTTAATTTAACAAATGATAATATTGATGAAAGCGATTTTTCCCTTATGGCTTCAAGTAAATTTAAATCAAAACATACACACTTTGAAATTGATTCTAATTTAAAAATAGATTCATTTTATGATCTCCAAATAGCGCTAGGTGAACCTATGACTTCTCCAAACGCAATTGGACTTTATCTATTAGGTAAAAATATTTCAAAATATTCGGATTTAAAACTATCATTATGTGGAACAGGAGCCGATGAATTGCTTGGTGGCTATCAAAATTTATACTTCAAAGATGATCAAAGCCTCAAAAGTAAGGATATCAATGAAATATTGAAAGCATTTATAAATTTTGATTCTGGTTTTATAAATGTTACTGAATATCTTAATGATGATTGGATTGACTCAAGTTACCTTACAGAATATCTTGAAAATATAATGCTACCTTTAGATATAAATACCTATCCAAATGAAGTTTTAAATCAGTTACTCATATTTGAACTGGGTTTTGCATTACCTTTTTGGGAATTAGATCAAGCTGATAAATTATTTATGCATTTCTCAATTGAACTAAGGCCTTCATTTTTGGAAAATGATTTTTTAGATTATTGTCTAAGTATAGCCTCAGAAAATAAAATAAAGAAACAACCATTAAAAAATGCCATGAAATTACATCTTCCAAAAGAAATTATAGAAAGAGAAAAAATACCTAGTCTTAGTACTCCATCATCAGTTCTTGAAAATGAATGGTTTCAACTCTTATATACCGATTTAATTAATAACCCACATGAAATTTGGAATAAGAAAAAAATCAAAAATATGCAATATGATATTAAAAATGGGGATAATTTTGATATCATATATAGATTAATTTATATTCAAAGTTGGTTAAAAAATATTCATTTAAGAAAATATACTCAATTAAAAATAGTGGAATAGATTATGTCTAAATTCAATGGATCATATAATGAATGGGATGATTTGGAAGAAGTTATTATTGGTTCGGCGTTAGGTGCTCAACGATCTAAAATTGGGATTGATCAATTGGTTATTGAGTATAATAATCCTTCAAGTATTGATATTTATGAAACTGGACCTTTTCCTCAAAAAGTTATTGAAGAAACTGAAGAAGACCTTGAAAAACTTATCGAAGAGCTTGTAAAACTTAAGATTAAGGTAAAAAGGCCAAGTTATATTGATCACCAATCAGAAATTAGTACACATGATTGGAAAACAAATGGCTTTTATAATTACTGTCCAAGAGATTCAATTCTTGTTATTGGTGATAATATTATTGAAGCTCCTATGACAATGAGAAGTCGTTTTCTTGAACAATTTTCATATAAAACCATTCTAATTGAATATCTAAAAAATGGTGCAAAATGGTTTTCTGCACCTAAACCAAGACTTCTAGATGAAATTTATAATACAAATCCAAATACTTTAGGATTAAATAATCTTGAACCTATATTTGATGCAGCTAATATTATCCGTGCGGGAAAGGATCTGTTTTACCTAATTTCAAATACGGGAAATGAACTTGGAGCTTTTTGGCTACAAAATATTCTAGGTGAAAAATTCAATATTAATATCTGTAAAAATATATATAATGGAATTCATATTGATTCCACTATTTCTTTTTTAAGACCAGGATTAGTTTTATTAAATCCTGAGCGAGTTAATGATCAAAATATTCCAGAAAAGCTTAAAAAATGGGATAAAATTTGGTGTCCTGAAATTGTCGACACTGGGTTTGTAGGAAAAAGACCATTATCATCAACATGGGTTGGCATGAATATTTTTATGCTAAATCCACATCTTGCAATCGTTGATTCTAAACAGAAGGAATTAATTAAAAAACTTGAACAAAACAAAATAGAAGTATTACCCCTAATTATTAGACACGCTAGAACTTTAGGCGGAGGCTTTCACTGTGTTACGCTAGACACAAGGAGAAAATCAAAACTTGAAAATTATTTTTAATTGATTGGTATTTAATAAAAAAATAGTCAGACATGTGATAATATATCCCTCATTTAAAAGTGGTCTTCGTCAATTTTATTTTTATAAGCTCCAAAAAATTATTTCTTATTCCTGAAATCTTAATATTTTATACATATTTCAACTAGAGATATATTTACTTGCAATTATTAGTATAGTGTACTATATTGTATTACATGGGACAATTTCAATTTATTCTATGGTTAGCTTACTGGTACGAACAAAACGAATTTTTTGAATTTGAGTGGGATACTGGAAATATTGCTAAAAATGAAGTCAAACATGGGGTAAACATGGACGAGGTTGAAACAGTCTTCGTTTATAGATTAGCAGTTCCCATTGGTAGACAAGTATCCCCTGAAGTTGATGAAGAGAGGCTTTGTATCGTTGGACCTTCATCTGAAGGTAGACTAATTTCAATAGTTTTCACATTAAGAGATGGTCGTGTTCGGCCTATTAGCGCACGAGTTGCGAGTAAAAAAGAGAGGTTATTATATGAAAAAACAGGTAAAACGCTTAAAGGAATATGACAAAATTGATTTTGATCCCAAAGAAATAATTCAAGGGATGAGTCGCCTTAAAGGTTCACGGAGAAAAGCTACTAGTATAGCACTTGAACAAGAATTATTAGATGAGGTAAAGTCACTTGCAGGAAAGCGAGGCATGCCGTACCAAGTGCTTATGCGTCTTTTAATAGCCGACGGAGTTAGCAGACTTAAAAAAATTTCATAAAGGAATGAATGTTTACTAGAAATTAATTTTCACTACTTCCTAGTAATTCGCCTTATCATCTCTGGATACCATTTTTTACAACCCTCTTTAGTTTGAATGCCAGCCAAATCTAACCTCTGTCCAATTTCCCTCAGAC
>JAXLVO010000034.1:0-18958 GCA_046328975.1 Bacteriovoracaceae bacterium
TCTTTTACAATACTTTGGAGGGCGTGAATATATTACAGAATCCACCCGTAGAATTTTTTAAAAAACAGAAATTTTTTAATATCTATTTTCATCTAATGGTTTACGAATAATAAAATTCTTGATTTTAGTAAAAGTATCTACCTTCTCTTTCTTACTAAGACCTGCTTCATATTTTTTAAGCAGATCATTTGTTTCAAGTTCCAATTGTTCTATAATCATTGAATCGGGTTTTTCCCAAGGAATTTTAGCTTTAGCGGTTAATTCAAATTGATCAATTTCTATCATTGCTTTCATACATATCTCACAAGAATCAAAATGTTTTTTTAGTTTTGCTTGAGCATCAACACCTACTAATCCATCTTTTACTAGATAAATTTTAGAGGTGTAAGCACAATACCCACTTTTACTCTTACCTAATCTATTATCAAAAATATTAACCATTGAGTGCACTCGCTTCAAAATTAGCTAGTTTCGAACGGCCAAAGTTGAGACTCTCTAACACTTCAACTTTCTTAATTTGTAAAATATAGACTATATCATCGACTTTATAATTTAATCGGTAATAGAGAGTTAAAACCGCTTTCTGTTCAAAGCTTAATGCATGAAATTCATTAATTTTTTTAATCTCTTCTTTCCAAAACTGATTCTGTTGCACAAATCGCTTGCGCGCAATCACAAAGATTTGCTTATAGATATCATCTTTATGCTCATTTAAGACAAACTCTTCTGTATCTTGATTAGTATCTAAAACACTTTTTTGTTTTTTTAAAAAAAAGGCAGTTAAAGCATCTACGACTATCTGTTGGGCCATCAACTCTTCGGGAATAAGGGAAAAGCTAAATCCAAAAGCCTTAGAAAGGAAACTACGAACTTTACTATCTATCATATATTAATTTTAAGCGACTCCTAAGCTTATAATAAAATCTCTAGTCTAATAACTAGAGAACTTAATTTATTATACCCTAAAGTTCCAAAAAGATAAAACAGAGTGCAAAACATCAGGCATATACGAATATTTAAATCAAGTATATATAATGATTTCAATTAGTTACACAGATTAGAAAAAATTTTAAGAAAAATTTCACCTTAACCGATAATTTTATTATGAATATGCGATTTAAAAGAGTTCAAATTTTAACCATAGCTACTGCACTCCTCCTGGGATTTGCATGTAGTAAAGAGAAGAGTACTTCTAAAAGTAGTTCTAGTAGCTCTGACTCTACTAGTACTGCAAATGCCGTGGCCACAGCAGTAGCGACTGTAGTATCAGCAACTGCCGCTGCCTCTACACCAACAGCTTATTCGGCCGTTTATGGTGATACAGAAGGAAGTACTGGTACAGGCTGTTTAACTCCAGGTGTAGGTGACTCAAAATTAAGTGACTACTACTCCTTTCCGTTTCAATCTCCTGGTGTTTGGGATGCAACTCCGGTTTGGTCATCAACTAAACTCCCTGATCCTAATGTACTCATGACTGATACTAAGCTTAATATTCGTGTACTGGTAAGAGCTGCTCCTTACGCTAATACTACCACTTGTAAAAATAGTTTTAGCTATAGTGCCGTGGAGATGGCGGTTGGAATTAGAACTAAATATGATTCAGCTCCGTTAGAAAAAATTACTTTTAAAAATATTAAGGTTAATGAGTGTTCGCAAGTTCGCTCATTTAAGATTACCCCTACACTTAAACTTAGCAATGAACCCGTTATACTTGAAGTTTCAAACGTTAAGTGGGATTACGCTTGTAAAATTGGTTGGAACTCAGCTGACTGTCCTTTCAATTATGTTTGGAAATCAAGCTGTTTTGAGGCCATACTACAAGTTTCAACAGACTACACCAAAGATTTCCAAAAATAGTTAATCCATCTCTACCATTGTTTGCGCCAAATTTTTATTTAAGGCATTGGAAACTTCCACTAGTAATCCTGGACAGGTTATATTAATTTCTGAAAATTTTTCATCTAGTAAATCGTAAGCTATTAAATCCACTCCTACCCGTCCTAAATGCTTTGCTACGTTAGTGCATAAGCTTTTAAGTTTAGGTGTCAACTTTATTACTTCATATTGAGCGCCTTGAGCAATATTAGCTAAATATTCCCCTTTTTTAGGGATTTTTAAAATTGAACCTAACTCTTTTCCTTTATAAAAAATGGATCTAATTTCACCGTTACTTACACTCTTTACAAAAGGTTGAAGAATGAGAAGGCCACCAAGCTCTTTAAGTTTTCGATCAAAGATTTTTTTAATTTGAGCCTCAGCGGTAGAAGGTAAAATTCTGATTTTTTCTACTCCAATTCCCTGATAGAGATCAATGGGTTTAAGAATAAATTCTGTTACTTTTTTCTTCTGGTAAACTTGAATGAATTTTAAAAAGTAATTAAAACTGCCTCCCACGTAGGTATCAATCGATTCTGGCTGTTTGTAGGCAAAAAGCTTTTCATTGTAAGTTAGAATTCCACGAGGGTTATTACTCACAATTAAACCACTATCTTGTAAATTATCCAAAAGCCAAAGATAACGAAGATAACGTTGATCAAAAGGTGGGTCGAGTCGATAAAATAGAACGTCCCCTTTCTTAATGGGTCTAACTACCTTTGTTTTAAGCTTGAACGCTTTCAAATAAAAATCATCCCTATTTAAAGTTGATTCAAATTCATAAAGTGGAAGTTCAAGTTTTTGCTTATTAAAATAGTAAAAATCATTTTCAAATAGAAGATAGACTTCATGCCCTTGTGCTTTATACGTGTGGGCCATAAAAATGGAGGTATCTTTCTTGGTATTTATTTTTTCTAAATAGTCTATAAAAAAAATATATTTCATTCATTTTTCCTTAAAAAATATTCTGAAAATTTTTGTTTATTCTCTTCATTTTCATAATATGTTCTATATTCGTTTTTTAATGTAACAAAAAATTCCTTAAGTGGCTTGTTCATTTTAGTAAATTTTAATTTTACTGCAGCTTGTTCACTCTCATAAGTTGCATAGGCCGCAAAGACTGCATTATTCCACTTACGATTTAAAGGAAAACATTGGGAATCACTAATCTCATGCTCTTTACAAAATTGTTTAAAATAGGGAATAAATGTTGTACTTAGAAAAGTAGTTAAAACCTCTTCATATTGAACTTGCGCTGCTTTTTTAGCGTATTGCTCATTTAATATTTTAATAAATTTTTTAATTTCTAAATTAAGTAAATCATAGTCGCTGTTTTGCTTAAGATAATTTTTCATGGCTTCACTGTTTTTATCTTGAAAATAGATCACCATTAACTCTTTACTAAAAAAATTGGCAAGATTTTCATTAAAATCGACGTCACTTTTAACAAAGAAAAGCGTATGGAAAAGTTCATGAAAAATAACTTCAGCTAAATTTAAATCATCATAATTAAAAAAGGAGGATAAAATTGGATCATTAAAATAGTTCAATGTAGAATAAGCATAAACGGGTCGCATGTATGTAGATAGATGCTCTTTCTCTTTTTGCTCTTTATATTTTAGTGCTGACTCTTTTTCAAAAAAACCTAAATAAGGAAAACAGCCCATAATAATAAAACATTCAGTTTCTGCTTTCACTTCATTTAATGGTGAACTGATAACAAGGTACGATGCGGCTTCGTTTTTTAGAAAATAGGTTTTGGTATAGATGTCTCTTTTATTCTCATCAAAATAGTTTAAAAAAAACTCTTTATACTCACCAATTTTGCGAATTTTACGTTTCTGCTCTTCAGTGACGAGGGGATCCTTTAAGACTTTATCATTAGGAATAGCATTGAAATGTATTTTAAGTTGTGTTGGGCCTTGCTCCCAAAGATAACTGAGTTTGGCACATGAACAAAAAAGAAGACTAAAAGTAAACAGAGAACCCAGCGGAATATTTAAGATAGTTTTTAGCTTCTTTATATTCTGATGCTTTAAAAACTGTATCCACAGATCCATTAATACTCAATCGTTTGAATAGGTTAATTTGCAATCTAAAACTTGCAAACATAGAATCGATTCTAGAGTGTTCTGTTAAATAGTGCAAGGTTACAGGAGTTCCATTATTATCCAGTGTATAATCGATTTCACCGCGCTTAAATTGCTTTGCGTACCCAAGCGATATAACGGGCATTATAAAGGATCCTCTCGGTAATAGTGCCTGCTTAACTCCTATTCCATAAATGTCAGTTATAGTTCTCTGTTGTGTACTAGTAATTGTAAGATTAGTGGCAACCGGAACATCTTGATTTTCAGTAATATAATCTTGGCTTCGACTATAATTAAACTCTAAACCAGTACCCATAAAAAGATAAAAGCCAACCGAACCAGAGTAGGTTCGTGAGACATAAGAGCTCTCTAAATTATCCCCATAAATTCGCCTAAAGTAGGAAAAGCTTCCACCCACTTCTACCGCATAACTTGCAGTAGAAATTAAAAGTAAAAAAAGAATGAGTAATAATTTTTTTTGATAGAACATAGTTCTCCCAAAGTTCCTATTAGTGAGTATATAGGAAAAAGGGAGTCGCTTATAGTTAGTGGAGAGTTTTGCCTAAATCTTGGATCAATTTTGCCTGAGCCGACAGTGAGGTAACGCTCGTGACTTCTACATCCATCCAATGCCATTTGTAATCGTAATTTGGATCAACTGGTTCGAAGTGAATGATTCTATTACAGTTTGAACGCCCTTTAAGTTTGACAATACCATTTTTAGAGCCTACTCCGTCCACCAGTACTCTGAAAGTTTTGCCTACCATTACTTGTCTAGTTTCCTCTTGAATTTTGAGTTGAAGCGCTTGAATCTCTTGTAGTCTTTGACTTCTAATTTCCTCAGTTAAACTATCTTTCATACGTGCAGCCTTGGTTCCAGCTCTCGGAGAGAAACAAAAGGAGAAAATAGAATCAAATTTTATATCCTCTAAAAGTTTTAGAGTAGCTCTATGCTCTTCTTCCGTTTCATTTGGAAATCCCGCAATGATGTCAGTGCTTAAAACAATATTTGGATTGGCCGCACGTAGTTTATCGACCAAACCTTTAAAGTGTTCTACGGTATATTCACGAAGCATACGAACCAGTACTGAGTTCGATCCAGATTGTACCGGTAAATGAAGATGGTTTGATAATTTTTTAGATGAACCATGCACACTAATTAACTCATCGGACACATCGTATGGGTGACTTGTTGTATATCGAATTAGTTGAAGTCCATTAATTTTATCCAGCTCCGTAATAAGTTGGGCAAGGTTTTCGTTGTTATCACGACCAAAACTATTCACATTTTGCCCTAGCAGAGTCACCTCTTGAATACCTTGATATTCTACTAACCGTTTTACGTCCGCTACTACTTCAGCAAGCTTACGAGATTTTTCTCTACCGCGAGTGAAAGGAACAATACAGTACGAACAGAATTTATCACACCCTTTAATAATATTTACAAAGGCTCGCGGATCTCCATGAACAATTTTGGTTTCAATTGAGTAGTCAGAAGTTTTATCCCATGTATTTACGTTGAACTTGTTTTCACCAGCATAGAGTCGATAAACCATATCATTGATTTGATCGATTACATCTGTTCCAAATGAGAAATCAAGATGCTCATATTTTTTAATCAGTGACTTTCCTTCAGTCTGGGCCACACACCCACCGATTCCCACTTTTAAATCTTGTTTTTTAACTTTTTTAATATTTTTAACTTCGCCTAATTGAGAATAGAACTTTGAATTGGCAAGATCGCGAATAGCACAGGTATTAAATAGAATTAGATCGGCATCATCTTGATTATCAGTACTCGAAAAATTGAGATCTTTTAAGTGTGCTAGAATCCTTTGGGAGTCATGCTCATTCATTTGACAACCAAAAGTTTTTAACCAAACTTTTCGTGCTGGAAATTCTATATCACCTACTAATTTCGTTTCGAGTTCCATTTTTTTGCCTCTTTAAAATTTCGATATTATATCTTTAGTTAACTGGTATTTTTGCCACCGTTTTATTTTTATACGCATATAAATCATTTCAATGGCCATAAAAAGAGCGGTTGCAATATAAAATCCGGCCGTTTTAAAAAAGAGCCAGAGATTGGTATTAAATTTTAGGGCAACAAGTCCCATAAAAGAGCCGTACCCTATCATAAAAAGTGAAAAATGGATCTCAAAATTACCCCAAATCTCTTTAGGAATTTTTACATCACGCATCTCAACTATCATCTCTTCTAAAAATCCTACCCCCTTTAGCTTTTTAAAAAGAAAAATTGCGCCAATAAGAATTCCAGTAAACATTGGTGTTAACTTAAACCATTTACCTTGATCTTCTAAGAGCGAAATGGCGCCCAGGGCCATCATTAATAAGAAATTCATTTTAGAGAGTGAGTGAACATGTTTAGTGAAGATTTTTTCTAGAATAATTTCAATAACGGCAAGAATCACCCCTCCGATTACTGCAACTTTGAGAGGGTAATAAGCCTCTAAATACCAGTAACCTATTGCAGGTAAAAATGAAGAGAGAAAGAAAAGTCGGTTCTTCTGCATAAAAAATAGCTACATGTTCCAAAGGAAATTATGCGGCTTTTTTATATTTATTTACGCAAAATTGCAAAAAATCTTTTTTAAAACTTTCAGGATCTAAAATTTCGACATTGCCTCCAAGCGTTGAAAGCCAAATAAAGAGCTCATCGCATGGTTCAACTGAGGCCGCCCAGATCATATCACCTTCTGGATTGAGCGTAACAAATGGATTTCCTAAATAGTGGAAAGGGGGACTTAGTTCTACTTTATCTTTGCCATAAATTTTTAAGACAAGACGTACTTCATTTCCGTTAATTTTTCGTAATTGCTGTACAAATTCATTTATCTCCATTTGAGAATAAATGGGTTTATAATCAATGGGATCAGTACAGCCTTCAATATCTACAATTTTTTGTAATCCAAAATAATTAAGCAACTTTTTTTTGTGACTCTCACCAATGATACTTAAAACACCATCCAAATAGACAATTTTATGGGGATAGATAATAAGCTTCTCCCCTTTTTGCGTTTTAATTTGAACCATATTTTTATTTTTTATAGCACTTTCAAATTTGAAAATTTTTACCAATCGTTCTTCATAAGTATCAGTTCGTTTGTGTGATGTCGCAGCTCTTAGGACTCTTTGAGCCTCACTTAGCATCTGTGATAAAGAGAGCTTATCATCGGCGTGTTCTAGAATTTTATGCTGAATCTGATTGATATAAGAGCCAACCAGCTCTTTTATCTTCATATTCAATCCAAACTTCTTTTGCATAAAAAGTCTCAAGTTTCTACCACTAACTGATCGGATGAAAGGTTAAATAAGTTGAGCAAAACTATCTAGTATTAATTTAAGTTATTAATTTTACAAGTTTTTATTGAAAAGATTTTTAAAACTAAGTGGTAATGGGGCTACCCAGGTAAAGGGTTTTTGTTGATAGGTTAAACTATATTCATAGGCATGCAAATAGAGCCGATTCTCAACACTTCCACCGTAAAGCTCATCACCTAAAATAGGATACCCAAGCGTACTTAATTGGGCCCTTAATTGATGTCTAACTCCAGTTACGAGTTTAAGCTTAACTAAAGATAGATTTTTAGTTTGATTATACTCTACTAAAATTTGCCTCCATCTCAGCTCTCAGTTCACCGCTTTGGATAACACGCATTTTTTTTCCACGTGCCAAATGAGGTTGCAAATAATGAATATGAGTTCCATTCTTTGAAAATTTATTATTTACTACAGCAAAATAAATTTTTTCTTTTGAAAAATTTTGAAAATTTTTACGAACATCATTATAAACTAAATCATTTTGAGCAAAAATTAAAACTCCAGAGGTTCCTAAATCTAAGCGATGAAGTAATCCGCGCTCCAATTGATTTTGATTGGTATTTATAACACTCCATTTTTGTTGCTGAATTAAAAAACTTAGGGAGTTTAATGTATCTGAATACTCAAGGGGAACAGAATGGACTCCTGGTAATTTATTGATAACTAGAAAATTATCATCCTCAAAAAGAATATCCATCAATTCACCTTGATAAATAGGATTAATTTTTCCCACATTAATAAGGTCGATTGGGATGTCTAATTCACTTTTAAAAAAAACTTTTTTTTGTAATCGTTTTTTTTCACTACTCTTTTTAATTTTAGAAGGAGAAATATTGAAATTTTTTATTAGAAAAGATTCTATACTTTCATCTTCAACTAAGGAACAACAAGAAATATTTTTAGTACTCATCTAACTTTTAACACCTGGAGGTAAAAAAGATTTAAGTTTATCTCCTAGAAATTCAGGATTCTCGCCTGCTATTATCCCTAAGGTTCCGGCCAGAGCAATATTTTTATGTGTAATCTCTTCTTGCATTTGTGCTTTTAATTTAGAGGCCATTGGCATAAGCACCCCTGCTAAAAGTGCACCGTAAAACCAAGGAAGTGCGCCTGAAGCAAAATTGGCACCGCCTAAAACATTAAAATCAACGTTTGATTGAAACAACTGTATCCAACGTAAAATTGATCCAAGTAGCCCTAACATTTTAGCATCACTGGCTAACTGTTCTATAATTTGAATTCCCTTTTCTAATTTTTCTCTAGTTGTATCAATCTCAATTTGCATCATAGCTGAAATCACTTCCACCGGTCGATTTTGAGCTGCAAAGAGGATACCTCTTCCAAAAAATTTATCATCAATTTTGGCCTTATCTAAAACATAAACTGAATCACGTCTACCAACTTCAGCCGTTTTAGTAATTTCAGAAATGAGCATGGAGTAATCTAGTTTTTTATGAAAAAAAACTTTAGAAAATGTCTTAAAAACAGCAGAGAGTTCGCTAAATCTATAACGCAAAAGAATTGAAGAAATCACAGTGCATCCAATAAAAAGTAAGCTTAACGGTTCAAAAAAAGTTGAAAGTTTACCTTGGCCAAAAAATATGGCCCCAAATACACCCGTTAATAAGAGGTAAAAACCCATGAATGATGCTGAATCCATAATGTCCTTTTATATAAATTGAGACTCCTTTTTTTCGGATTTTTATCTTATAAAAATAACTAAATAATAAACAAAAATTACTAGACCATTTTAGTTGTTTAAAAAAAATCAATTATAATGTTTAATCTGCGATAAGTTACCTATGAGAATAATAATAGTCGTTTTTTTATATCAGGTTTTAGTTATCAGTAATAATCTGATCGCTAGCGAACCAATTCAAGACAAAAACTGTTTAAAAGCCGCACTAATGGCTTCAGCTAATTCTGAAAAAAAAAATACTGATTTAATTAACCCCTACTTTGTAGCATCTTCTTTAGGAAAAAACTTAAAAGGTAAGTTTGAAGTTAAAAATTTTTTTGATGAAATGAAAAAATGTATGGGCAGTATGAAAAATCGATCAGAAAAAGAAATTGAACTTAATAAAATTTTAAAAGAAATTGGAATCAACGAGGATTTCATGGTTTCTGCCTATGTAGCATCGGCTGGTGAAAAAGAGATTAATTGGGATAATTTACCGCCAGAGCTATCCATAGATTCAGCCGATGAACTCTTAAATACATACTTTGAAAAAAAGTCAGAATCACTTTTTTTAAAATATTTTAATGTGGCCACAACCCAAGCTAATCCAGAAGAGCAAATCAATGGAACTTTTTATTACTTTAACTCTGTAAACAAAATGGATAAAGATATTATTACTAAAAAAAAGGGTGAGTATAGAACCTCTTGGAATGAGCAAAATGCACTTGTTAAAATCAAAATAGCTAATCTTTTAATTGGACTTGAGTGTCTCTACCCTGAACATAAAATTACCACGGAAAGAAATTCATTAAAGTTTTTTTATAAAGGCAATACCTCTTATGGTTATTTTATTTTAAATAATGGTATGAAAAAAAATTAACCGATAAAAAATACTATAAACGTCGATTATTCATCTTACATTTAGCATAAACCAATTTTTTTCTTAAACTTTGAATATCACAGCTGAAATTGACACTGGCTTCAATTAATAGGTTAACCATTTTATCAGCTAGTTTATTAACCCATCCATCTTTTTTAACTTTCATAATGCTTAAATCTCCTATTGGTATTTAAAAATAGAATATCACCATTAAAAGGGTTTAAAAGAGGCAAAAAAATCTTTACAAAAAGAGGTAGGACTCTCTACCATTTAGGGTATCAAATACTCAAATAAGGATGATTCAATGAGCAAAGTGATCTTTGGTGTTTTACAAAAGATTGGAAAATCGCTTATGTTACCGGTAGCGGTCCTACCTGTGGCAGGAATTTTGTTAGGTGTCGGTAGTGCTAAGTTTACCTTTATACCAGAAATTATCTCTGCCACCATGGCCAATTCGGGTGGAGCTATCTTCGGACTTCTTCCTCTAATCTTTGCCATTGGTGTAGCACTCGGTTTAACTGAGAATGATGGAGTTGCGTCGTTAGCTGCTACTGTTGGATATGCTGTGATGCTTGCTACCTTAGGTGTTATGGCCAAGTTACTAGGATTAAAAACTGAATCATTCATGGGAATCGATTCAATCAACACTGGAGTTTTTGGTGGAATTATTATTGGACTAATCACCGGAAAGCTTTTTAATAAATATTATAAAATTTCTTTACCACCCTATTTGGGTTTTTTTGCGGGAAAAAGATTTGTACCTATTGTTACGGCATTTGCAGCAATATCAGTTGGACTTATTCTAAGTTTTACTTGGCCACCTATTCAAAATGGTATTAATCACTTCTCTCAATATGCTATTACAGAAAATGCTAGTTTAATGGTTTTTCTTTATGGATTAGTTGAACGCCTCCTAATTCCGTTCGGACTACACCACATCTGGAATTTTCCTTTCTATTTTGAAATCGGAACATTTACAGATGCTGCTGGAAAAGTTTTTCATGGAGATATGACTCGTTTTTTTGCGGGGGACCCGACTGCAGGATTTATGGGTGGAGGATTTCTCTTTAAAATGTTTGGCTTACCAGCGGCAGCTTTGGCCATTTGGCAAACCGCTAAACCTGAAAACAGAAAAATTATTGGTGGGGTGATGATTTCAGCAAGTCTTACCTCTTTTTTAACAGGTATAACTGAACCTATTGAATTCTCATTCTTATTTGTGGCACCTTTACTTTATGTCATTCACGCCTTTTTAGCCGGGAGCTGTTTTTTAATCATTAATCTATTAAACGCAAAACTAGGTTATACTTTTTCTCATGGTTTTATAGATTATCTTCTCTATTTTAAACTTGATACTAAACCTTGGTTAGTGCTTATTCTAGGTCCAATCACCGGTATTATCTATTATATAGTTTTTAAAACGTTAATTCTAAAACTCAACTATAAAACACCAGGGAGAGAAGAGATTGAACTCACTGCCAATACAACTCAAAGTAACCGCTCTGAATTGATAATTAAATTAATCCAAGCGCTTGGTGGGAAAAAAAATATTAAATCATTAGATGCTTGTATAACCAGAATTCGAATTGCACTTCACTCACCCTCACTTTGCAATGTGGCTGAAATTAAAAAACTGGGAGCCACTGATGTATTAGTAATTGGCGAAAATATTCAAGCTATCTTTGGAACTGCTTCTGAAAATATAAAAACTGATATGGATGAATTCATGAAACATGATGAATTAACCATCAAAGCTCAAACACCTGCAAATTCATCAATCAAAAATCATTTTTTTACTCTCCCACTCGAGGGCGAAGTTATTCCATTAACCGAAGTGCCAGATAAAGTTTTCTCTCAAAAAATTATGGGCGAAGGTTTTGCCATTAGGCCAACCAGCGGAATTGTTATTGCGCCAATAGATGGTATAGTTGCTTCACTATTTCCAACTAATCATGCCATTGGAATTAAAAATTGCGAAGGCGATGAGGTTTTAATCCATTTTGGCATTGATACAGTTAAACTAAAAGGTGACGGATTTAGCTCTTATGTGAAAAAAGGTGAAACTGTTCATCAAGGACAACTCTTACTCAAAGTTGATTTAGATAAAATTAAAGATAGAGTTCCTTCAATAATAACACCTATTATTTTCACGAAACTCTCTTCAAGTAAAAAAGCCATCCTAACCAAAACGGGCAGCGGGGCTTTAAAAGAGAGTGGCTTTGTTACTTTTTAACCTATAGGAGACTCATTGTGATAAAAACAAAAATAACTATTATTAAAAATTCAGGTCTCCACGCCAGACCTGCCGCTGAGCTAGTAAAACTTGCTACCAGCTTTGAATCTGAAATTGAAATTGAAGGTAATGATGATGTTGCCGACGCTAAATCAATAATGGGCATTATGGGACTTGCACTAGTCAAGGGAAGTGAAATCACATTATCCGTTAGTGGCAATGATGAAAAAGCTGCAATGGAATCACTTAAAAATTTTTTAAGTTCACCTTAAAGGAGACTCATGATTAAGGGAATTGGTTTTGCTGGAATTGCAATAGCGTAGTTAAAAACTTAAAAGAGTTTGATGAAGAATCACTACCCAAAGAACGCTTAGAAGAGGCTCCTTTAGAATTAGAACGACTTAAAGCAGCCATCAACACCGCTGTTTTCCAATTAGAAGAGCTTCGCTTAAAAGTACTTAAGCAACAAGGCAAAGATGATGCTGCAATTTTTGAGGCCCACCAACTAATGCTTAAAGATCCAAGTTTTATCAAAAAATCAGACAAGCTTATTAAAGAACAGAAAGCTAGTGCTGAATGGCTTTTTTACAGTAGCTAAAGCACAAATAGAAAAATTTTCAAGTATGGAAGATAGCTATTTTAAAGAGCGAGCCTCTGATATTAAAGATATAACCAAAAGAGTTCTCAATATACTTTTAGGTAATGATATATCTAGTTTTAACCATTCTAAAGTTATTATAGTAGCCAAAGAGATAACTCCTTCTCAAATGGCGGCCTTTGATAGTGAGTCAGTACTTGGAGTTGTTTCTGAAATTGGCGGAGAGACTTCTCATAGTGCCATGATTGCGCGCTCTCGTGAAATTCCCGCAGTGTATGGAGTGGGAAGCCTTGGTCAAAACCTAAAAGAGGGTGACACTATTATTTTAGATGGTAAAGAGGGCGCCATTCACATTAATCCAACTAGCGATAAAATCAATCAGTATAAAAAGTACAAGAGCAATTATTAATAGAAAAACTGAACTCTTAAAAAGTATTGATCGTCCATCTCTAACCAAAAATTTAAAACCAGTTACACTTATGGCCAATATTGCAAATGCTATTGATTTAGCGGTTGCTACAAAATATAAGGCAAACGGAGTTGGTCTATTAAGAACTGAATTTTTACTAATGGATAGAACAACTGCTCCAACTGAAGAAGAGCAGTTTCTCTTTTATAAAAAGGTGATCACAACCTTTCCTCACCACTCAACTACTATCCGCACTTTTGATATGGGTGGGGATAAAATAATTCCCTATATTAACATGGCCAAAGAGGAGAATCCTTTTTTAGGAGTTAGAGCGATTAGGCTCTGTTTAAAAGAGTGTAATGATCTCTTTCAATCACAATTAAGGGCCATTTTAAGAGCGAGTGTTTTTGGAAAATGTCAAATTATGATCCCCATGATCACTACGTTAGAAGAGATC
Organism: Bacteriovoracaceae bacterium; assembly: GCA_046328975.1. Classification (GTDB taxonomy): domain Bacteria; phylum Bdellovibrionota; class Bacteriovoracia; order Bacteriovoracales; family Bacteriovoracaceae; genus JAXLVO01. The sequence continues at coordinate 13,563 of JAXLVO010000034.1, forward strand.
ATGGCCGTTAAAGCTAATCTAGCTAAGGCCCAACAAAGTTTACAGCAAAATAATATTGCTTATGATACTACTATTAAATTAGGAATTATGGTTGAAACGCCAGCTGCTGCTATTATGGCTGATGTATTTGCAGCTTACGTGGATTTTTTTAGTATTGGTACAAATGATCTTATTCAATATGTAATGGCAGCAGATCGACAAAATGGTGGCTTAAATGAGTTAAGTCACTTTTATAATCCTAGTGTTTTCCGTATGATAAGTATGGTGTCAAATGCAGCAAAACATGCTAAAATAGAAGTTAGTGTGTGTGGATCAATGGCGCGTGATCCACTCTCTATCATTGCACTACTAAGTGCAGGAATTGATAAACTTAGTATGGGCCCCAATCATCTTTTGTCGGTTAAAAAATTTATTGGAACTATTGATACTGAAAAACTATCAACTATTTATAACGAATTATTAGTGACAAAAAATAAGCAAGAGTATCTGGAGATTTTAAGTAAATGAGATTTCTCTTGTTACTAATTACAGCTTTTTTATTTGGTGCACTTTTTGCGTTAGGTTTTCCTAATCTTTATTTACCTCCATTATTCCTCTTTCCACTCTTGAGTTTTTTGGGGCTTTTTTATCTATGGCAAAGAGTGAATCAATTTGAACAAACTATGATTTTAAGAAAAAAGGGGCTAATTTTTTTAAGCTTTGCTTTAGGATCCACTTTTTTTTGTTACTATTGGCTTGCCTACACGCTGGTTGAATTTGGAGGTGTACCAAAATCTATTTCCTACATTCTAACCTCTATTTATGCTTTTATTATATTTCCTCAAGGCTGGTGCTATCTTGCTATTGATCATCTGTTGTTTAAATATCCTAAATTAAAAAACAGAATACCGTCACTCCAATTTAATCTCATTTTGGCCGCACTCTATTCTTTGATTGAATATAGTATCCCTGAACAGTTTCCTAGCCATATTGGAAACACCTATTTAAATCTCTCACCCTATTTAGGTCTTACACCTTATTTGGGAGCAGTCATTTTCTCCTTCTTCTCTTTTTGGTTTATATTAGAATCACTAACCTATTTATCCACAAAAAAGTTTTCAAAATTTTTTATCGTATTCACTGTTTTTTTTATATTGACCAATATAGTTTTAAAATTAGAAAAAAAATCTTCAACCCTCAATTTAAACTTACGCTTAGTTCAAGCCAATGTAGGAAACTACTTAAAAGTCCAAGCTGAATTAGGTGACCCGGCTTCATTTAGAACCGTCATTAGTGATTATTTAACACTTTCACACTCAGACCATGCCAAAGATTATCCCCTTGACCTAATTGTCTGGCCAGAAACAGCTTATCCTGAAATTATCAACGCTGAGATGGTAAAAACGGGAAAGCAATTAATTCCTTCGGCTATTAAAGAGGTAATCGAACATAAAAAAAGTTACCTTTATGTAGGGGGTTATGATTTTGATAATAGTAATCTTGTTAAAAATCCCTATTTTGAAAAAGATTTCAATAGTGGATTTCTGTTTGACCGGTCTGCTTCACTTCTAACTGTTTATAATAAACAAAAACTTCTCAATTTTGGTGAAACGCTTCCCTTTGGACCATTTAATGAAAAGCTCTCTGAAATATTAACTAGCGTCTCTTTTTTTGCTCGAGGGAAAGGCCCTACTCTTTTTACCTTAGAAAAAAATGGAACCCCCATCTATTTTATCTCTGCAATTTGTTATGAAATTTTATTTCCAGAAATGATTAGAAAACAGCTCAATAGTTTTTCAACTCAGGCCCACTTTATTATGAATATAACCAATGACTCTTGGTATGGAAATTCAGCTGAACCCTATCAACATCTCTATTTGGCCCACTGGAGATCACTAGAGTTTCAAATACCAGTAATTCGCTCAACTAATACAGGTATTACTTCTATTCTTTATCCTGATGGGTCTGAGTCGACTAGGCTAAACCTATTTGAGAAAAAAGTTTTAGACCTTCCTCTTCCGCTCCCAATACCTAAAGCTACACCTTATCAAAAATATGGAATTCTCTGTTTTATACTATTTTGGTCGTTACTTTTTCTCTTTTCAATTTTAACATTTAAGTATGGAGAAAAATTCTATGAAAAAGTTAAAACTCATTTTTAGTCTCTTTTGTGCCATACTCTTTATAACTAATGTCACCGCTCAAGATCCTAACGACGAGGTTGTTAAAGGTGGGCATCCAGATAATACTGCACTAATTACTGATCCTCCACCAAGTCCAGATGCTAGTAGCACTGTCATCGATACTTCCGAAACAGATGAGCCTGAACCCATTGAAATGGATGATTAACTAATTAGCAGACCCTCTTTTAAAAGATCATGAAGTCGTAGAACGCCTAAGAATTTATTATCTTCACTAACTACAGGTAATACATTGATTGGATTTTTTCGCTTTTCCATTAATTTAAGTGCATCATAAGCTAATTTTTCAGCGGCCGTTTTAACCGGATTTCTATTCATAATTTCACTAACTGATACATCCAGTCCTTTACTATTTTTAGTAAAACTTCTTCTAATATCTCCCTCAACAATAATTCCAAGAAGTGTTGCATCTTTTTCACAGATAGCAAGCAGACCTACATTAAGTTCCGTCATTTTTAAAATCACATCTTTTAATGTGGCATCGATTGAAAGAATAGGACAATGCTCTTTTTTAATCATGAGATCAATAACTTTTAATCTCAAGGCCTTTCCAAGTAGACCACCTGGGTGATTTGCTGCAAACTTCTCTTTGGAGAGATTAGTAATTTTTTCAAAAAGTACTGCCATTGCGTCTCCCATTGCCATAGCAACAGTAGTTGAGGTGGTGGGAGCTAAATTATTTATACAAGCCTCTTTCTCAACTGAACAATCTAAAACTACCCCACACTTACTGGTCAAAGGGCAATCTGTTTGAGCACCCAATAGACCAATTATCATATGCGTAGGTATGTTTATAAAAGGCATCAGCTTAATAATCTCTTCTGTGGTTCCAGATTTACTAATTATGACTAAAGCATCAGATGAACTAAGTCGCCCCAAATCACCATGAAGTGCTTCCACGGGATGGAGAAAATAGGATGAGAGACCAAGTGAATTAAAAGTGGAAGCTAGTTTTTGGGCCACAATACCGGACTTACCTACTCCGCAAAATACCAACGAACCACCAGTATTAATAAGTGTTTCAAATAGTTGTTTTAAAAATTCGATGTGACTATCAGTAATACGCTTAGTCGCTGCAAGAATGGCATTTGCTTCTAAATTTAAAACGTTGCGGAATAATTCTATTTCTTTCATATTTTATATTAAATTGATATAATTACTTCAATGATTAGTAAATGGTTTATTTATATTTGTTTATTTTCACTGCTTGGTTGCTCTTCTTACCAAAAATATAAATATGTAACCGAAGAGTTGGAGATGCCTTCACGTGTCTTCAATGCCGACTTCAATGAGGCTTGGCAATCGGTTCTCGATGTCATGAAAAAATATGACCTACCTATAAAAAATCAGGAAGCTGGAATTTTAAAAACCTCTTGGATGGATAATACTGAAGAGATTAATTTTGCTGACTCTTTTAGTAAAAGTAGTGCGGTTAAAGCGGCTAAATTTAAACTTATTGTTAACGTAATTAAAGGGTTCAAAGATAAGCGCGAAGTTTCTAAAGTCACCATTTACAAAAGACAGTTAATTCAAAATGATATTCTCCAAGGCTGGAAAGAGATTCCTTCCGATAATATTATTGAGAAGACGATTCTCTACCGGATTGAACGGCTCATCACCATTGATTTAAAGCTTAAAGAAGTTGAGAAGAAGAAAGAAGCGGAAGAACTCAAAAATTTCTAGTTAATTTAGTCAAGTAGTCTGATTAGACTTAAAACGGTGTTTTTTTTAACTATTAAGAATTTGAAATAAAAAAAAATAAAAATTGATGGTGAAAATTACCCTTTACTTACACTTTTAAGTTCTGATGATATATCCGATATATAAGAGGACATAGAAATAGAATAGTTCAAGGAAACTTCTGTTAAAATGCCGATGCCGATTCTCGTATTAATGATTCAACTAAAAAACTAATTCAATTAACTAGTGATATTCCAGCATATTTAGCTGCACCTGATGATAAAGAAAACAGTAAAAATAATATTTATGATGATTTCCGACGATTCACTAAACCAAATAAAGCTCCTTCTCTAATTGACGGTGGCATTAAGCCTGAAAAAACTAAAGGTGTATAATTTTTTAAAAAGCATTAAAAGCAAGTGCGACAATGGCGCAATTGTGGTCGCCGCATTAAAAAATAGTTAGCGGTTCATTTTAGCGAGTGAGTAGTTTAATTCACTTTTGATGTCGGCATATTCTGATTTTTTAGTCATAGCAACTAGCTTATCTTTAGCTGGTATATATTTTAACTCACCAACGGTCTCTACCACTTTTTTAATGATGTTAGTCCGTTTGCGTGCACCTTTTTTTCCAGCATAATTTTGTTCGTCAAACATCATGGCCCAAACGTGAGGTGCCTCTTTAGAAAGTTTTAACGTTTTAATATTATCCAAAGCTTGATAACGAACAATCAGTGAAGGATCTTTTAATAAAGCGGAAAACTCATCTCCTCTTTTATCCTCTTTTAAAATTAAAAGTGTTTTTAAGGAAGCGAGTCTCATTAAAAAATTAGGATGTTTTAAAAATTTAGCGATAAATGGGGACGCTTTATTACCAGCAATTCTACCTAAAAGAAAAGTGGCCATCCACCGGCTATTTTCAGGATACTCCTCTGATTTCATAATAGTAATAAGCGAAGGAACAGCTGGTGCTCCTATTTTTAAAACTTTGCTACGTAATTTATCTAAGCTTTTTTTGTTAGGATCAGCTTTAAATTCTTTCAAAAGCACATCGCTAGCAATTGCTATTTGAAAATAAAAAACTAATGACAAAATCGTGAATAATTTTCCAAAAATCATTTTACTAACCTAACATTTTTTCAAATTCACTTAAAAGATCTTCTGCTGATTTATCTGAACCTTCAAGTTGAACATTAAGTGGATCAACGGGTTTAGCAGGTGCTGCTGCTGGTTCAGGAGCAGGAGGTGCTGCTGCTGCTGCTGCTGGAGCGGCTGGAGCAGGTTTTGGTGCTGGAGCAGGGGTTGGTGCAGCTGCCGCTGCGGGAGCTGGCGCTCCACCTTTAGAGAGTCCCTCAATGGCCTTTTTGAGTTCTTCATTCTCTTTTTGTAGACGTTTTAAATTTGCTATATCATCTTCAATAACTTCATACTCTTGTAATTTTTCTTTTAATTTATCGCGATCAGCTTTCATTTCATCAAATTTCTTTTTGGCATCGGGATCTCCAGCTGAGCCCGCCTTAGCTAAAGATGCTTCTAA
>JAXLVO010000035.1:0-17699 GCA_046328975.1 Bacteriovoracaceae bacterium
TCCCACTTAGTTTTTGCATATTTTTAAAAATATGTTGAAGATTTAGATTATAACAACTTTTGTAAATCTCATTTAATTCATCAAGATTGAATTCATCACTTCGTGGGATATGGTATTTACTCTGAGAATAGTATTCATTAAGAGCAGCTAAACTCGGTCTAGGATTTTGATGAACAAAACCACATACACCACAAGCCTTCCAATGACTCTTTAAATATCCTGAATAGACCTCACCATAAAGTGCAATATGTTCATCTTTATCGGGAGTGTTTAATGCTAAAAAGATTTTATCATTATCACAAAGTGGACAGGGAACTTGTACAATAGAACCTTGCATCAGTGAGCCTCTATTTGGTAATTGAAAATAAGCGTTAAATAACTTATAGTGTAGTCATATTTAATTCACGTAATATACAGGTTTTACAAAGATGAAACAACAGAAAATTGATCTTCGCTATTTTAATTCACTCATTGTACCTCTTCCTCCAAACTTTAATTTAATTCCATATATTTACCTCTACAACCAATTCAATTCCAATGAAACGATGTGCTGTGGTTTTGATTTTATAAATGAAAATGGCGAATTAATTAAACAAGAAACTTTCGAACAATATTTTCATTTTGCTGGAAATAAAATAGCACCTAAAAATATTCCTAACGGTACCTCCTATTTTTTAGCCTGGGCCTATCCTAAAAATGAACAACTACAAAATTACCTTATAGAGCTTAAAAATGAAAAAATTTTTAACCATGTTTATGCCCATAGTAATTCATTAAACTATAGCTTTAAAAATGGAGTAATGGGTGGAATTAACTACCAATTTTTTCCAACAAATGGATTAAGTGACAAAGGGTCATCTTTAATCATGCAGTCGCCAAAGGTTTATATAGATTTTGAAAATAGCACCGTAGTAAGTTTTACTTATTATACATTAAATGCTCATGAACTTGAATCTGCACATCTAACAGTCTCTCTTCGTAATCAAAACGGTGACGAAGTTTATCAACGACAAGTAGAAATTAAACCTAATTGTATTCATTATGAAATTTTTAATTATGAAACAAAATTATCTGGATGGTTTACACTTTTTGCTATTTGTACCAACAGAGCGATTATCCCAATTAGTTTTTTAATTAATCCCAATAAATCAATTACCGTTGACCACTCTATGCCACCAGTTGCATACAGCATGCTGTGGAGTGGTAACAGACGTTCAAATAGTATTCACTATTTAGAAAAGCAGTTTCAAGGACATCGTTTATGAATACATTAGGCCATATTAGAAATCTTGCTAATAAAATTTATCCAGTGACTATAAAAAAAACACTTACCCATTACATAGAATCGCACGATGACGTTGATACTATTTTATTAATCAATAATCCTATTGGAATTCTGTTAGGTAAAAATGAAATAGTCACTTGTTTTCTAGAGTTTTATAATGAAGGAAAAAAAATCGGTGAAATAAAAAAAGAGTTACAACCTTTAGGCAGTATCCATATCCCTGTCTCTTCATTAAATTTAGGTATAATTAAAAATGGACTAGTTGTTTTAAATTTTAAACTATCTAAATCACAACAAAAAGAGCTACCGCAAATTCATTTTTATTATTTCGTTGCTTATCACAATAAAAGTTTAAATAGTTATGCATATGTTCACACAATGGATGGGTTACAATTTAGAATTGGACGCCCCTGGTGGTGGAAAGGCAAATCACAGCTTGAACTGAAAGCCAGTCAAACCAAAATTTACTCATCAAGACTTATTCCTTTATATAAACTCGATTATATATGGTGTTCAATTCCAAATGCCACATTATTAGATTGTAATGTAAAAATTTTTCTAAGTTTGATCAATGAAGAGACGCTTAACTTAGAGTTTCAGATTGAACATAGTTTAACCGTAAAAGCATTATCAGCATGTCGCTTTGATCTTACTTCACTGATTCCAGTCCAATTCAAAGATAAAAAATATGGAATAAATTTAGCTGCTTTAGGTGCACCCACTGAAAATCAGTATCCTTATATCTTTTCTCAACATGCAGGTGGGAACTTTGCAGTTCATCATATTTGAGGACTATATTGAACTGTCTGCTCTTCCATTTTTCCGCTAAAACTTAGATAGATTGTATGATCTGGTCCATACGTTTCTGCTCTAAATTTTCTTGATTTAATTAACTGTTGTGGCTTAATACCGGTAATTGGTATTTCACATTTATTTTTAGCAGCTACAACAATTTTATCTAAGCGATTATCTTGATAAACAAATTTTGCTTTAGCTTCACATTTATCATATTCCATACGTTCAATGTAGAGTTCTGAAAGCTTTTTAAAAGTTGCGCTTCTTATTGGCAAATTTGAATATTTTCTATATTCATTCAAAACATTTTTAAACCATAATGAAAGTAAACTATCAGTTTTACCCTCATATTCAAATGACCTAAGATTAGCTTGGTGAAACATATAGGGTGAATAATCATAGTCTAATAAGTGAAGAGTAGCTTCACGGGCATTTTTATTTAAAATTTTGGCCGCATTAAACCGATAGGCATCTTCGATTTTATAAAAGTGGTTAAAAATTGCCTCTAACTCTTCTATTGTACTGATGTTATAGAAAATATCATTTGGATATCTTGGAATAATATAGATACCATCAAATCCATTTTGCTCTTTGGTAGTAATTCTTGGCCAATGTTTACTTATAGGAGAGACTAATTTGGGTTTAGTATTATCTCCAATAACATATTTAATTCCATTATCATAAATAGCTCTAAGCGCTTCTCCATTAAACAATCCAGAAATTCGAGGAGTCACAATTCCATCAAAAGTAATATCTTCCCACGCGCCTTTTAAAAACTTTTGCGAAAAATCGATATTGCTATTAATATCTTTAAATGCTTCGTTATAACCAACCTTAGTTAGTTCTAAGTGAGTATAAGTATGACTAACCCAAGAAAATTCATGTGCACGATAGAAAGTATATAGCGCCTAATTCGTCTAATTTTGTTCCACCAAAGTCAATGCCAAAACCATTATATGCCCATCTCAATTTTATAATTTTTCATCACCTGTGATATCTCTTAAATCACTATTTTGAAATCTAATAAGATTTGCCACATCACCTTTTTTAATTCTAAAAAGATTAGTTCCCCATGCTGGCTCTTTTTTAGTTTTAATATCCCAAAGGTCAGTTGGAATAAAAAAATCATCAACTTGAGCTGTTAAAAATACTCTCCGTTTTCCAAGATAAACATTTCTCGTTAACCACTTAATCCAAATAGGAGAAAAATAGCGAGTAATAAGTATGGATTTAGTTTGTGAAAAGAAAAAATGCATCTCTTCTCGACCATTTGGAAATTTATTGATTATTCCAGCCAGAGAGTTTTTAACATTTGTATAGTAAGCTATTGGTTCTGATTTAAATGTAGTTGAAGGAACAATTTCTACTGGATAATGCCAGTTGTCTTTAATAGGAACCTCACTACCAAATTCATATCCTTGAGCATAATCTCGTAAAGCTTCGGTAAAAAAAATTGAGTTAGGTTCAAAGTGTTTAGCATTTTCAATCTCTTTAACACCAACTGACTCTTGAGGGTAAGTTAGTAGAGATACTAAACGGACACTATATTTTGCGGTATAAGCATAAAGTGATTGCTTCTCTTCGCTAGAAAGAGCACCTATATATTTATTAGGTTCTGTCGGACTTTTAAAGGAGAGATCTCGTTCCGTTAAAACAATTCCAATATATTTTCCTGAGCCATCTGGATTAACTAAATCTAATTTAATATCAGTTTTACGTTGACCGTTTTCGGTTAATACAAGAACATCGTAAGGTATCCACATATTATTAAGAGCATCTTTAGCCGCTTGCAAGCCAGGATCAACCTTCTCGTTATCTACAGCACTAATAATGAGGATTTTAAAATCTACTGAATAATTTTTTAATTTCGTTTCCGGTGTTGCAACGACAGGAACATTTGAAGCTAATGAACTTTTAGATTTTTTTACTCTAGAAAAAATATTTACTTGCTCATCATAATTTCCACTAATTTTATGTCTAGGTTGTGATTCATAATGCTCTTCCTTAGCCGGTAAAACAAACTCATGTTTGCAGCTCTCAAAGGCAAATGAGGATTGTATTTTAAAAAATATAGTGAGAATAAAAAAGGTTTTTTTTAATTCATTCATAGTAAATTATTTACACATAGAAACTTTAATAAATTTGAATGATTTTTCTCAGATTTCACTGTTTAATGCAAATGAAACAATGCGACTATGAAAATTTTTAATATTTCAAAATTATAAAAAAATAAAGCTTATTGACATCCCATTTCCATTCTAACTACCATCTCAATATCAATTTCAATTTAACCGGAGTTACTATGCAACGTTTTTACTTGTCACTTATTTTTATTTTATTTTGTAGTTCAGTTTTAGCCGGTGAACTTAAATTTTCAGGAAAACTCTCTACCTACTTTGATTATTATAAAGGTCAAACCGATGATATCTCTTCCGGCAATAGTCCGGTTCTAGATGGTGCCGGTAGTACTACACAGTACACTCACCGAAAAATCGACTTTGATGAATTAGAGCTCCAAGTGAAACATAAAGGTCAGCTTAGTAATGGTTTTAATACCAATTCTGTGGTTGTGTTGGAATTAAAAAGTAAAAACACTTTTGATATTGAAGAGGCTTCTTCAAGTATTGATAATGGAACTATTAAAGTGAGTTTTGGAATACTTCAAGATGAAATAAAGGAGTATTATGGAGTCGCTAAAGATGCAATTAACATTGGAGCATTAGAGCATACAATGGGGGATGAAAAACCAGCAGTTCGTCTTCACTATATTGGGTTAGATAAATTAACTCTTGATACCAAAGCACGTCTTTATGAAAAAGGGACAACCGGAAGTACCTCTACTAGTCCTAGCCGAAAAGTTACAGAACTCTTATTACAATCAGCTTATCAAGATAGCTGGGGTTTAGTTAGTGGCTCAATAGCTTACGAAAATGACAAAGTGATTAATGGTTCTCAATACAACTCAGTTAATAGTGGTAATAAGTGGGAACATACCGCTAAAATTTATAATTTTGTATTAAGACCAAAATATAGAATATTTAACCCTTTTATTACCTATACAAAAAGTATCTCAACTGATCGTGCGGCTAAGGCAACAACCGCAGCTACCGACACTCGCATCTACAATTATATTCTAGGGCTAGATTTAGATGCATACGAAAATCTAATTTTAACTGCAGTCTATTTACACCAGGTTAAATATAATTACAAAAATAGAGAGCTCGATGCCTACTCACTGGCTGCCAACTATGAAATGAAACCTTTTGAAATTCAACTGGCTTACTCTTACAGCAAAAATAACGCCAGCGAAATTGTTAGTAGTAATAAAGACTACACGCTTAGCGGTGTTCGTGCTTACGTTACCTATAAATTTTAATGCTGGTTTGTTGCTTTCATAAATGTATGAAACTCGGGAATAGTTTTCACGCCAACATTTAGAACAATTCCTGTTAATAGTTCATTAGGTGTAACATCAAAGGATGGATTGTAAACGTTACAGTTAGTGGGTGCCCACTCTACCGAACCAAATGAGCCCTCAACACCTCTAACCTCTTTTGGATTTCGTTGTTCAATGGGAATTTGAGCACCATTTTCACAATGGTAATCAACGGTTGAAAGTGGGGCTACCGTATAAAATGGAATTTTATGATAATTAGCTAGAACTGCTAAATTGTAAGTTCCAATTTTATTAGCAAAATCACCATTGCGAGCGATACGATCAGATCCAACAAAACAGCGTTGGATCTTCTTTTCTTTCATAAGTGTTGCAGCCATACTATCGCAAATTAGAGTATGTGGAATTCCTAGTTTTTTTAATTCCCAGGCAGTTAAACGTCCACCTTGTAATAAAGGTCTGGTTTCACAAAAATAGACATGAATCTTTTTACCTTGTTGATGCGCTTTTGCAATCACCCCTAGCGCTGTTCCTATTCCTACCGTCGCGAGTCCTCCTGTATTACAGATAGTTAAAATATTTTCACCATCTTTAATTGTACTACTTCCATGAACACCCATTTGCTCACACATAGCTACATCTTCTTCAAAAATTTTGACGGCAAGATTGAAGAGTTTTTCAGGATTAAGATCAGGTACTTCGTTTTTCATACGATCTAGTGCCCAAAGCAAATTAACAGCAGTAGGACGAGCATTTCGTAATTTTACTCGAATCTCTTCTAATTCATTTTTATCTTTATAATCTGATTTATTATATAGGGCAAAATGGCCAAAACTAAGTGCAGCTGCTACTCCAATTAAAGGTGCTCCTCTAACGGCAAGGGTTTGAATAATGGTAACCATATGATCAATATCCGTGACCGTTACCCATTTTTCCAAGCTAGGAAGAAGTCGTTGATCCAAAATTTGGAGTTTGTGGTTATTGTAGATAAGGCCCATTGATTGTAAGTTTACGTTCATAATTTTCCTTTAATTTTTAAATAAAAAATCTACTGCTTTAAAATAAGAGTTAATACCTTCACCACAAGCGTAGAATTGCACAATATCTCTAAAATAGTTCGTTTTACGAAACTCCTCACGTTTGTCAGGATTAGTTAAATGAACCTCAACATAGACTTTATTTTCTTTAATGCCAAGAAGACAATCTCTTAACGCTACTGAAGTGTGGGTGTAGCCAGCCAAGTTAAAAATAATGGCGTCAAAATTTCTCACATTTTGATAGAGATAATCAATGATTGCCCCTTCACTGTTAGATTGAAAACAGATAGGCGTTGCTTCCGGATCATATTTTTTAATATAATCAATTACGCTGACAAAAAGTTCGGCTTGAGTCTTATCACCATAAATATGGGTCTCTCTTTTGCCTAAAAAATTTAGGTTGGGGCCATGGAGAATGAGAATCTTTTTTTGATTTTTCATGAAAACCGCTCTTTTTGATATTTATTAATAAAAGCTACTGAGTCATAAATTAATTTATCCGAATATTCTTGCCATTTCATATCGATTTGGCCAATTTTTTTTATTGCTACAAAGCGAATTTTGGCATTAGCACTCTTTTTATCTGATTGCATAATCTCATAAATCTTTTTAGGATCAAGTTTTATCTTAAAATTGGCCAAGGGGACTCGCTCATAAAAATTTAAGAACAGCATAAACTCGTTTTCAGAAATAACGCTCTTTTGATAAAAAATATGGATCATAAAAAGTATTCCCCACCAGATGGCATGGCCATGTGAAATCTTATGGTGAGTAATACTTTCTAGCGCATGGCCAAAAGTGTGACCAAAATTTAAAAAACGTCGCTTACCACTCTCTTTTTCTAAGAGATCATCTTTAATAAAATCATACTTAGTAAATACTGAGCGTTCGATTATTTTTAAAAGAAATGGATCACGTTTTAAAATTTTATCCCAATTTTTATGCATAAACTGTAATAAAGTTTCATCATTAATCATGGCATATTTATAAACTTCACTTAAACCAGCGGTGTAATCATTTTTACTAAGTGACTTTAAAAAATCAAGATCACAGTAGATGGCTTGGGGTAAATTAATCACACCAATATAATTTTTTATTTGACCTACGTTCATGGCAACCTTGCCACCGACACTACTGTCTACCATTGAAAGTAAAGATGTTGGAAATACTATCCATGGAATTCCTCTCATAAAAATGGAGGCAATAAAACCAAATGTATCCGAAAGAATTCCTCCACCAAAAATCACCATGAGTGATTTACGATCAGTACCCATTTTTTTCAATAGATAAATATAACTTTCTAACTCTTTCACATTTTTAATCGATTCATTTACATTTAAAGTTAAAACGTCAAAAGGAATAATTTTAGAAGTTTTAAAATAAATTAAATATTTCTTAACCTTTTTCATGACATTACTATCAACGACAAAAATAAGCTTGGTAAATTCACCTTTAGAATGTTTACTAATCATATCTGAATAAAAAAGCTGTTCTAATTTCCTTCCAAGCGCAACCGAATGATTAAGTTTAGCTAGGTCTAAATAGGTCAACATGTTGTTAATCTCTTTTTAATTTCATCTGTGACAAAATCGATATTATTACTATTGTTTTCAATAATTATATGAGCTTTTTTATAGCTGTCTGAACGTTTATTATATATTTCTACTAATTTACTTTCTAAATCTTGTTCATTTAAATTTTTCAGTAAAGGTCTATTCGATTTTCCACGTTTTAATCTTTCAACTAATTCTTTAATATTCACATCGATAAAAATGAGCGTTCCACTTCTTTTAATGAGATCTAAATTCGCACCATTCATAATAGTTCCGCCACCTAATGCACAGACAAACTCACTTTCATTAGAAAATTGAGCGATCATATCAGTCAGTACCAGGCTCTCCTCTTTTCTAAAAAAATCCTCACCAAACTCACTAAAAATTTGATCAATGTTTTTTTTCAATTTGATTTCTATTTTTTTATCAAGATCAATAAATGGGGTATTTAATTTATCAGCAAGATTTTGACCTAAGCTACTTTTACCTGAGCCCATCATTCCAGTTAAAAATATTTTATATTTTTTCATTGCCCTTATAAACCCTGCAGCTTAAATTATTAGAAGAGGTGTTTTAATGGTAGAAAAATGTATAACGAACGTCAAAATTATTAGAGGATCGCCACTCATTCCTGGAGACAAATCGATCTCGCATCGATCACTCTTATTTGGCGCCATGAGTAGTGGTATTACCACTGTTTCCCATTTACTTAATAGTGCCGATGTTAATTCAACTGCAAGTTGCTTAAGAAATCTTGGTGTGAAAATTGAAAAAGTGGAGCAAAAAACACTGGTTTATGGCAAAGGTGCTGAGAATTTTGTTACCCCTAAAACAATTTTAGATTGTGGGAACTCAGGAACTACCATGAGGCTCCTTATGGGTATTCTTTCGGCTTGTCCTCAATTAACCGCTTCGCTTACAGGAGACTTCTCTTTAATTAAACGGCCAATGAAACGAGTAGCAGAACCGCTCAATTTAATGGGCGCAAATATTAAGCTGACAAATGATAATTTTGCACCAATGACTATTAAAGGTACAAACTTAAAAGGTATTCATTACGATTTAAAAATTGCCAGCGCACAAATTAAAACGGCCATTATGCTTGCCGGAATTTTGGCAAAAGGTGAAACCATAATAACGGGAGAAATTCATAGCCGAGACCATACAGAACGGATGCTTGCTCATTTTGGAGTCCATGTTGACTCTAGTGATAAAGAGATTCGAATAAAAGGTGAACAAAAATTTAAGGCCAACGATATTACTGTACCTGGAGATCCCTCAACTGCAGCATTCTGGTTAGGAGCGGCTATACTCATTCCTAACTCAGAAATCATCTTAACCAATATTTCACTTAATAAAACTCGTATTGGTTTTTTAGAAATTTTAAGACGTATGGGTGCTACAATTGATACTAAAATAACCATCACTGAACCAGAACCAGCGGGAACAATTAAAGCTGGTTATGCTAAGTTAAAAGCTGTGCAAATTTCAGAACATGAGATCCCTTCATTAATCGATGAACTCCCTATTTTTGCGATACTAGCGTCTCAAGCTCAAGGAAAAACAGTGATTACTGGTGCGGAAGAGTTACGCGTAAAAGAGACTGATCGAATTGAAGCAATTGCTGTTAATTTACGGAATATGGGAGTGAAAATCGATACTACTCCAGACGGATTTATTATTGAAGGCCCTCAAAAATTAAATGGCGCTAAAATTAATAGTTTTCATGATCATAGAATTGCGATGAGTTTTAGTATTGCAGGGTTAATCGCTAATGGTCCAACCACCATTTGTGATGCTGAATGTGTGGATATCTCTTACCCTAACTTTTTTTCAACATTAGAAGAGCTAGTCAAAAACCATTAGGATAACTTTATGGCCGGTAATTCGTTTGGAACACTTTTTAAAATAACTACTTTTGGTGAATCCCATGGTCCAAAAATTGGTGTAGTGATTGATGGGTGTCCTGCCGGTGTGAAAATTGATACCAATTTTATTCAAAGTGAAATGGATAAACGTAAACCTGGCCAATCTAAAATTACAACTCATCGGAAAGAAAATGATACACCTGAAATTGTTTCAGGTGTTTTTGAAGGTGTCAGTACAGGTGCCCCCATTGCGGCGTTTATTGAAAATAGTGATAATCGCTCAAAAGATTATAATCATTTGATTGATCGCTTTCGTCCTAACCATGCTGATTTTACCTATGAAAAAAAATATGGCATTCGTGATCATAATGGTGGTGGTAGAACCAGCGCACGTGAAACAGCTTGCCGAGTTTTTGGTGGATCAATTGCTAAATTAATTTTAAATGAACAGAAAATCAAGGTGAATGCTTTTGTTTCACAAGTTGGAAATATTAAATGTCCTAAAAATTATCAAGAGCTAGACTTAGATAAAACCTATGAGAATATTGTTCGCTGTCCAGATGAAACATCGGCTAAAGCGATGATTAGTTATATCGAAGAGATTAAAAAATCTGGAGACACTATTGGTGGAATTATTACTGGAGTCATTTCAGGTTGTCCGATTGGCTTAGGTGAACCCGTTTTTGATAAATTGAGTGCTGATTTAGGAAAAGCGATGCTCTCAATTAATGCGGTTAAAGGTTTTGAACTTGGAAATGCTTTTGAAGCGGTTCACATGAAAGGTTCAGACTATAATGATATTTTCTATAGTGATAAAGCCAGTCAAACGATTAAAACTAAAACTAATAATTCTGGCGGGATTCAAGGTGGAATCTCCAACGGAATGGATATCTATTTCCGTGTAATGTTTAAACCAGTTGCAACTATCTTAAAACCACAACCAAGCGTAGATAAAAATGGTAATAGTGTTACAGTGGAAGGCAAAGGCCGCCACGATCCGTGCGTCTTACCTAGAGCAGTTTCAGTTGTCGAAGCCATGAGTAGTCTGGTTTTAGTTGACCACTTTTTACGAGCGCGCGTAGCCAGAATTTAAAAGGAATTTTTATTAGTAGTCCAAAACGCAAAAAATTAAAGATTGGTATTCAAGGTGTGCTGGCATCTTTTCATGATGAGGCTGCTCGAAAATATTTTTATGATGCTGATATAGAATTAGTGGAATGCTCATCGTTTAGATTATTGTGTGAATCACTCCACAATAAAACCACTGATTTTAATTTGATGGCCGTTGAAAACTCCATTGCTGGCAGTATTCTTCCTAATTATCTTTTATTAGAACAGTTTAAGTCGCGTATTATTGGTGAAGTTTATTTAAGAATTGAGATGCAATTTATGGCGCTCAAAGGACAAAATATCAAAGAGCTAAAAACAGTTCATTCTCACCCCATGGCACTTTTTCAGTGTACTGAATTTTTAGCAACTATGCCTAACTTACAAGTGATTGAAGCTGCTGATACAGCAGAATCAGCTAAAATTATAGCTCAAGAAAAAAAGTTGGGATGTGCTGCAATTGCATCAAAATTGGCCGCCGAAGTTTATGACTTAGAAATTTATAAAAAAAATATTGAAACTGATAAACAAAACTATACGCGATTTTTAGTTGTTTCCAGAGGGGAGCTCTGGCGCACCAGTGAAATTCCCAATAAAACCTCATTACGCTTTGAAACCAATCACCGACCAGGTGGGTTACTTGAAATTTTAGAGATTTTTAAAAAATATAATCTCAATATGACTAAACTCCAATCAGTTCCAATTATCGGAAAACCTTATCAGTATGCCTTTCATGTCGATTTAGAATGGACTGACTATGATGATTTAAAAAAAGCGCTCACTGTTCTAAAAAATAGTAATATTCACTTACTCGAATTAGGTGAATATTTTAAACAAGAGAGGCCAGTCTAATGTTAATTTCTGCTTCCCATAAATTAAATGATATCTCTGAATACTATTTTTCTAGAAAATTAGAACAGATAAAAACTATGAATAGTGAAGGGAAAAAAGTGATTAATCTTGGTATTGGTAGCCCAGATTTAACTCCCTCATTTAGTACCATTGAAGCTATGAAAAAAGCGCTAGAAACAAGTTCTAATCATGGATACAGCACGCATAGAGCGCTACCGGAACTAAGAAATGCAATCATCAATTGGTATGAAAAAACGTATGCAGTAAAAATAAATGATATTAATGAAATACTTCCACTGCTTGGATCAAAAGAAGGCATTTTCTATATTGCTAATGCTTTTCTCAATGAAAATGATATAGCATTAGTTCCCAATCCAGGCTATCCAACTTACGCTATCTCAACTAAATTAGCTGGTGCTAAAGTAAAATATTATGATTTGGTAGAAAAAAATGGTTGGTATCCAGATTTTAATGCGCTTTCAAACATGGATTTAACTAACGTAAAAATTATGTGGGTTAATTATCCTAATATGCCAACCGGAGCGGTTGCCACAGCTAACTTACTCCAAGATCTAGTTGAGTTTGGGGCTAAACATAAAATTTTAATTTGTCATGATAACCCTTATTCAATGATTCTTAATAAAAATAGACCATTAAGTATTTTACAATTTGATCCCAAAATGGAGTACTCATTAGAATTAAACTCATTTAGTAAAAATTTTAATATGGCCGGATGGCGCATTGGTATTCTAGTCGCCGAAAAAGAGATAGTTAACACTGTCTTAAAAGTTAAATCCAATGTTGATTCAGGCATGTTTTTACCTTTACAGTGGGGAGCCATTGCTGCTACTAAAAACTCCGATGAATGGCATAAACAGCGAAATGGAGTCTATGCCGAACGACGCGAGTGGATTTATAAAATTTTTGATAAATTAAATCTCATTTATCCTAAATATGAACAAGAGGGTCTTTTTGTTTGGGCCCGTGTCCCTGATTCAATTGAAAATGTTGAAAGTTTCATTGATAATCTTTTAGAAAAAAGTCATGTCTTTTTTGCTCCTGGATTTATTTTTGGTAGTAATGGTGAACGTTATATCCGTTCATCGCTATGCCAGCCAGTTGAAATTATTAAAGAGGCCCTTTTAAGAATAGGAAATAGTTAATGAATGTAGTAATTGTAGGTCTTGGTTTAATTGGTGGTTCACTTGCAATCGATTTAAGAGCAAATGGTTTTGCTAAAAAAATTATTGGAGTTGAACAGAGTGAAGAACACTGTACACTTGCGCGCTACCGTGGTTTAGTCGATGATATTTTACCTTTATCCTCGGCGCTTAAACAAGCTGACGTAGTAATTTTAGCCGTTCCAGTAAATTATATTATTAAATTATTACCAACGATTCTGGATCAAGTTGCTTCTCACACCACAGTTTTAGATATGGGTTCAACTAAAAATGAGATCTGTAATTCCGTTAAAGATCACCCCAAAAGAAAACAGTTTGTACCCACTCATCCTATGGCCGGAACAGAGTTTAGTGGTCCTACCGCTGCACAAAGAAATCTTTTTTTCAATCGAACGGCAGTAATTTGTGATCCACAGAACTCAGATCCTGAACATTTACGAGTGGTAGATAAAATTTTTGAACTACTACAAACACGCAAAACCTATATGAGTTCAGTCGAGCATGATCTTCATACTGCTTACATCTCTCACCTCTCACATATTAGTTCATTTGTATTAGCTAATACTGTTTTAGATAAAGAGAAAAACGTTGGAACCATTTTTGATTTAGCCGGTGGCGGATTTGATTCAACGGTGAGACTGGCTAAAAGTTCACCTGATACTTGGGCACCTATTTTTGAACAGAATCATAAGTATATTATTGAAGCTTTGGCCACCTATATAAAAAAACTTCAACATTTTCAAACAACGTTAGAACAACACAATTTTGATGAGACTAAAGAATTAATGAAGCATGCTAATGGGATTAAACGCATTTTGAAAAATATTAATAGTCCTCAGGGAAAACAGGCATGAAAGAGATCTTAAAAATCCGTCAAGAGATTGATAAAATTGATGACACAATTTTAAAACTTCTTTCCAAAAGATTTCAACGCGCCCATAAAATTGGACTGATTAAGTTTAAGCTTAAATTACCGCTTAAACAGAATAATCGAATCAAAGAGATGCAAAAACTCTGGATTAAAAAAGCAAAAAAATTAAAACTAAGTAAAAAATTTATAACTAACCTCTTTCATGTTATCCATCAAGAGTCACTGGATCAGCAAAAAGAGAAAATTAAACGCAAAGGTTAATCTATGTCAAACAAACTTTGGACCCCTGATAGCTGGAGACAAAAAAAAATATACCAGATGCCAACTTATCCAGATCACACTAAACTACGCGAAGTGGAAGATCGTTTAGCAAGCTATCCTCCTTTAGTATTCGCCGGAGAAGCAAGAAAACTAAAAGAGCGATTAAGTATGGTGGCAAAAGGTGAAGCATTTCTACTCCAAGGTGGAGATTGTGCTGAAAGTTTTAGTGAATTTAAAGCAAACTCCATTCGTGATTCGTTTAAAATTTTACTCCAAATGAGTATCGTTCTCTCCTTTAGTAAGAAAAAACATGTGGTAAAAATTGGTCGAGTGGCCGGACAATTTGCTAAACCTCGTAGTAGTGACACAGAAACGAGAAACGGTGTAGTTCTACCAAGTTACCGAGGCGATCTTATTAATGGTTTTGAGTTTAATGCAGAGTCGAGAATTCCTGATCCAACCAGAATGGAGCGAGCTTACGTTCAGTCAGCTGCAACCCTAAACTTAATTCGTGCTTTCTCACAGGGGGGATTTGCCGATTTAAAACAGTTACACTCATGGAATTTAGAGTTTGTTGAAAATAATAAATCAGCAAGCCGCCACTATCATGATCTAGCTAAAAGAATTGATGATACTCTAAGTTTTATGAAAGTGTGCGGGATTTCCAACGAAAATACACCGCAACTCCACGAAGTAGAGTTTTACACTTCTCACGAAGCGCTTCTCCTCTATTACGAACAAGCTTTAACTAGAAATGATAGTACGACAGCAAGAGCGCAAGATGGTTACTTAGGTGACTGGTATGATTGCTCCGCTCACATGCTCTGGATAGGTGATCGTACTCGCCAAATTGATGGTGCCCATATTGAATTTTTACGAGGAGTGAAAAATCCGATAGGTTTAAAATGTGGGCCAAGCTCTAAACCAGATGAACTAATGAGACTCATTGATATTTTAAATCCTGAAAATGAACCTGGCCGCTTAACTTTAATTGGACGTATGGGTGAAGATAAAATTGATCAACATCTACCAGCACTCATTAAAAAAGTAAAAGATGAAGGACGCAATGTCGTTTGGTGCTGCGATCCTATGCACGGAAATACCATGACGGCAACTAATGGTTATAAAACCAGAACCTTTGCCAATATCTTAAAAGAGGTGCAAAAATTTGATGATATTCATAAAGCGCAAGGAACCGTTTTTGGGGGAGTTCATCTAGAACTTACATGGAAAGATGTCCAAGAGTGTTTAGGTGGAGATCAAGCAATTAGCGAAGAGAATTTGGCCGAAGGTTTCTATGAAACGCTTTGCGACCCACGCTTAAATGCTTCCCAGGCTTTAGAACTAGCGTTTCAACTTTCTGGCGAACATTAATAAACCAGACTATTTCCAACAGCTATTAGGAAGTAAATACCCCTCTCAATCCTAGTCTATAGCTAAGCTAAGATATAGATTAGGTATGAACTATATTCTTATCTCAATTCTATTTCTCTTTACGCTGATCGGATGTATTGGCAAGAACACTGTTGCAATCAAATCAAAAAGCGCAAAAACAACAAGCTCATCAAGTAGTTTAGCGATAACCATTTCCAGTGTAAAAGTTTTAAATAATCAGATTGTCTTAACGGGAACTAATTTAAATACAGCAACTAGTTTTGTCATTAGTGACGGTGGATCAACCACAACCCTTACTATTGAATCACAAACGAGTAGTAGTTTAGTGGCAAATACGTTAGCTAACGTTACACTGGCAGCAGGAAAAGTTTTTGAATTTGTAGTAACCAGTGCAAACGCCAGTGCGACGTTTACTGTAGATTTTTCACTCTGTAGTTCAAGTTTAGGTGGAAAGGCGTTTGACTGTACCACTACTCCCAATGATAAAGAGGTTTTGTCTTACGACGCTAATTCTGGTAAATGGAAACCGCGGAGTGTGAATGGATTATCCTACCAAGGTGTTTGGGATGCAAGTTCTTCACTTCCGACGGCAACTAACGAAGGTGATTATTATATCGTTAGTGTAGCTAGTGGAAGTTATGCCGTTGGTGACTGGATTGTTTATAACGGAAGCAGTTTTGAGAAAGTCAGTAACTCAAATGCTGTTGTAAGTGTGTTTGGCAGAACGGGAGCCGTAACTGCAACTGAAGCAGATTATATTTTAGGTAAAATGGGAGACGTGGATTTTACCACAGCTACTCCAACCACTAATCAAGTTTTAAAATTTAATGGAACCAACTGGGTAGGAGCCACTCTATCGACCGTTGAAAGTGATCCTAATGTTATGAGTTTTGCTAAAACGACTTTACCCACTTGTGGAAGTGGAGAGGTGTTAAAGGGAAATGGAACCAGTTTAAGTTGTGTGACAGTGAGTTCTGGTGGATCAAGTTTTAGTGGGACTGCCAGTCGAGCAGTAGTAACAGACGGAAGTGGAGCGCTCGCAGTTTCTGCGGTAACATCAACCGAACTAGGTTATGTTTCGGGCGTCACTAGTGCCATTCAAACGCAAATTAATGCTTTTCAAACTTATGCTAAAACTCCCATTCCAACGTGTGGAGCGGGAGAAGTTTTAAAATCTAACGGAACAACTTTTAGTTGTGTGACTGATAATACTGGATCAGGCGCATTCTCGGGGACAGCGAGTAGAGCGATGGTGACTGATGGAAGTGGCACACTCGCCGTTTCCGCTGTAACTTCAACCGAACTTGGATATGTAAGTGGAGTGACCAGTGCCATCCAAACGCAAATCGACAGTAAGCAAGCAAGTATAACAGCAACAACCGATTTAACCGCAAACTCAATTACCACTGACTCACAAGCGGCAGTCAGTTTAAATCCATACAACACTGGAGCTGGGCAAACTGGAGAGATACGATTTTATGAACTAGCGGCGAACGGAAGTAATTACGTTGGAATAAAATCACCAGATAGTTTAACAGCAAATTACACAATGACCTTACCAACCACACCCGGAACACCTGGACAAGTTTTAAGTGCCACAGGATCTGGAGTTTTAGGCTGGATCGATAATGCTATAGGAAACTTTACACTTACCAGTGGAAATATCATTGTGGGAAGTGCGGGAAACGTCGCTACCAGTGTGACCATGAGTGGAGACGCGACTATTTCAAATACGGGCGCTCTGACGATTGCCGCAGACTCAGTAGCTTTAGGCACTGACACTACTGGAAACTACGTAACCAACATTACAGCAAGTAATGGACTTCAAGCTACGGCAGCAGCTGGAGAAGGAACCACTCCGAATGTAATTTTAGGGGGAAGTTTAACTGGAGCAACCACCATCACTCAAGGAACCAATAACTTTCTATTTGAATTAAATTCGTCCGGAATTTTTTCTGTTATTGCTGGAGCGAGTGGGCTCTCTATTTCAAACTTAGGGATAACAACTCTTACCAGTGCAGTTTTAACCACGGCTGATATTAACGGTGGAACTCTTGATGACGTTACCATTGGTGCAACTACACGAGCACCAGCTTCGTT
>JAXLVO010000036.1:0-14728 GCA_046328975.1 Bacteriovoracaceae bacterium
TGACTTGATCCCAACTAGGTGCAGTTTGTAAATCGTGATCGGTAATACCGGTAAGTTTTGTGATAAGTGGATTTAATTTTTTGTTAGAATGCACTAAGGAATTGTAGCGATGTTTAATGGTGAAATTATCAAAAACTACAATTCCTATGTCGATGATGTGGTCATTTTGAGCGTCCATACCACTGGTTTCAATGTCTATGACGCCCCAAATTCCTAATTCACCTTTATCGTGTCCAATCATCTCCCCAAACTAGCATTTTTTTCCAATTAAGCATACTCATAAATTGTGACTAAAATAAACACAACGAGTACCAGTAGATTTTTTTGACTTAGTGAAAGTGACATTTTTTCCTCCTGTTATGCCAAATATTTTTCTTGTGATTCAACCTCTTTTTCAAAATTGACTTCACTTCCGTTTTGATCTTTAAGAAAAAGAATATTGTTGTTCACAATCGTTTTAGAATCAGTATATTTATTTTTTGAAAGCTTCTCCTCTTTCTCTTCAGCCTCTTTACAGTAGATACATAGTTCTGCTGTTGGACGAGCGAGAAGTCTTGATTCATCAATCACCCCATCACACTCTTTACAGATTCCGTATGATCCATTTTTTATTCGTGAAAGAGCTGCTCGTGCTTTCTTAAGAAAATTGGTTTTTCGCTCTTTTATTTTGATATCACTATTATTTGCTAACTCTTCACCGTTTAAGTTAAGAACTTTGCCGTCTTCGTGACTAGCTTGTTCGTTGGCTTCAGCAATGCTGCCTTCAATGATTTGTGAGAAAATTTTGAAGTGAATTTTAGCTGATGTTAATTTGTCCATGTTTTACTCCTTTCTAGAGTCAAAATTGTTTTTGAGAAAATAGGTCACATCCAAAAAAATTTATGCTCATCCTTGAACATATAAGTCTTTTTAGTTTCGCCCTTATAATCTCCATTTCATCCTGAAATGTTTCTCTTAGGAGCGACCTAATTTCTGATTGGCTAGTAATGCAGAGTTCATGCCAACTTTTTTGGAGCAGAATTGGGACCTGTTTTTAGAGTGAAAAATTAGACAAGCGTATCGTTTTTGTCTCGATTAATAACAAATTGACCTGTTTCGACCCCAGTTTGGACGATTTCTAAGATCTTCATTCGAGAATCTCTTACATCTTTTGCTGAAACCTTGCTACCGTGTAAGATTTCCTCAATTTCTGTCTTCACACTTTTGGGTAAATTACTTAAAAAATGGTTCACCAGTTCCACATCGGCACTACGGAGTGATACCGCAAGCATCTGAGTTGTCACCAGTTTTGAGAGTTCAAGAATCATTTGCGGAGTTAAATGTTTGAGATCATCAAAATTAATTAGCTGCTTTTTTAGATCTATCGCTAACTGAGGATCTTTTTTAATAAGCGAATCGAGTACTTTCTCGCGCTGTTTAGCATCGAGTGCTCTCATTAGTTTAAGTGCTTCATTAAAGCCGTTAAATTTAATAGTGACCGCCTTTTATAGGCTTGTCGTCTCAAGGTAGGGGTTAGCTTTAGTTAAATAATCATTAACATAGCTTGCAACACCCATTTCTAGGCTCATAAACTCATGTTTTATGACAGAATTAAACTTACTCATATTGGCTTCAGTAAAGTATTGGTATTGACCTTTAATACTTTCAGGCATTTCGATATACTCAATCGTAGGAGTCAAGTTTAAGGCCGTGAAAGTGGCATTTACGAGATCTTTGAAGGATCTCGCCTTACCAGTACCTAAGTTATATATACCGTTGTTTTTTGATTGCATTAGCTTGATAAGACATTGAGCTGCATCCAATACATAGATGAAATCTCGTAGTTGTTCACCATCTTGATATTTAGAGTTATAAGATTTAAAAAGTTTTACTTTTTTGGTATCACGAATCTGTTCATAAGCTTTGATTACTACAGAACGCATATCACCTTTATGATACTCATTTGGTCCGTAAACATTGAAAAATTTAACACCAAACCAATTAGTGGGTTTACCTGGATGGCTTAAAAGCCACTCATCAAAAACCTGTTTTGAGTAACCATAGGGATTAAGTGGACGTAGTTTTCCAATCGATGCGTGATCATCGTTGTAACCTAATTCACCATCACCATAAGTTGCGGCACTTGAAGCAAAAAGAAACTTTGCATTTTTTTTCACGGCGATTTTAAAAAGTTTTTGAGAAAACTCAATGTTGTTTTTCCATAAATAGTCAGCATTCATTTCAAGCGTTGATGAGCAAGCACCTAAATGGTAGATCTCTTGTAGGTCATCAAAAAGATATTTATTTTCATCAAGAAAAAGATCTTCAACTTTAACTAAGCGATAATATTTTAACCCTCGTAAATTCATCCATTTTTTACCGGAATGGAGTCGATCCACGATAATGATATTTTTTTTATTTTGATCATTTAAGAGTTTAACTAGTGCGCTTCCAATAAAACCGGCGCCACCTGTCACCATAATCATAGTTTCTTACCTCATATTATACTTTGCAATTTATCATGATAATGGCATAAATCAAACAACATTAGCATTACTTAACGCAATAAATAAAAAATGGAAAAATTTAATTACCAAGAGAAGTTTGAGAAAAGTATTCAGAACACCTACTTTTCAAAACTATCTGAAAAGAATCAAGCCTTTATTAAAAAGATCGCCTTTGATCTACTGCTGACTTACCAAGAGATTCGCCAGTTGACCGATTTTGGTAATGATCTACAGATGTGGAATGAAGGTGATATCGCAAAGTATCTGGACTCAGTTCAAAATAATAGCTTTAAAACTAAGAAGATGCTTTTTGATGAGCTGAAAAAGCATTGGGATGCGGTTAAAGGTAGTGCCAAAGATTATACGCTAATTGAAAATTTTGAACATAAACGTGATCAGAAAATTAAATTTAAACTTGATACTACTGACCACACGATTTTAGGTCGTTGCCCAGTTGCTTCGCCTCGAACTCTCTGCTGTAATTTGCAAACGTTAGATGCTGCTCGAAATTGTGGTTTTGATTGTAGTTACTGCAGTATTCAGACTTTTGAGAAAGGTAACGAAGTTATTTTTGAAGAGAACTTTGATCAGAAACTTAAAAATCTTAAAGCAACTTTTGATTCTAATAAAACTTACCATATTGGGACAGGCCAAGCTTCAGATTCCCTTATGTGGGGAAATAAGAATGGCATTCTCGATAATCTGATTACTTTTTGTAATGATAATCCTAATGTTATTTTAGAACTCAAAACCAAATCGAATAACATTCACCATCTTTTGAATGTTGAAATTCCTAAAAATATGATCTGTACCTGGTCACTGAATACCGACACGATTATTAGTAATGAAGAGCATTTTACAGTTAATTTAGAGCAACGATTAGCAGCTGCTCGTAAAATTGCGGACAAGAATCGACTGGTAGGATTTCACTTCCACCCTATTGTTTATTACAATAATTGGGAAAAAGATTACGGTGAAATTTTTACGAAAGTTTTAACTATGTTTAAACCAGAAGAGGTAGCTTTAATTTCTATTGGTACCTTAACTTTTACCAAAAAAACTCTCAACGAAATTAAGAGTCGTGAATTTAAAACCAAAATTTCGCAAATGCCTTTAGTAGAAGCCGAAGGGAAATTATCGTACCCAGATGAAATTAAAAATATGATTTTTGGTCACACCTTTAATTCGTTCAAAGCGTGGCATGGCAAAGTCTTCTTCTATCTCTGTATGGAGCATCGTCGTTTTTGGGAATCAGTTTTTAAATTTGAGTATCCAGATAATGAGTCGTTTGAAAAAGCTATGAAAGACTCTTACATGCAGAAAATTTTACGACTCTGATCGATGATCATGGCTTTAACTTGATCCATATCTATTTTTTGATTAGGCACTAACTCTTCGAGTGAAATCATAGTTTCGCTAGGATAACCGCAAGGATTGATCCCTTTAAAGGCATTACTATCATAGAGCACGTTGAAAGCGAGTCCATGGTAAGTAACCCACTTTTTGCAAGCAACCCCAATTGAAGCAATCTTTCGTTTTACACCACCCACATTAACCCAAACACCTCGCTCATCTTTTAGACCAAAGCCTACTACGCCGAACTCTTTCATTACGTTGATCACAACATTTTCTAAGTTAACTAAGTGGCCAGCTAAGTTGAGATTGCGTTTTTCAATATTAACGATAGGATAAATAATTAATTGATTAGGCCCATGATAAGTGGCAAATCCACCACGAGAAACGGCGACAATATTGCCCGCGTAATTTTCATAATCTTTTTTTTCGGCTTGTCTACCAATGGTGACTACAGGTGGATGATTGCAGATAATTACCGTCTCTTCACGTAACTCTTGTTCTACTTCATCACGATAGAGTAACTGTTTATCTAAAACGGTTTGGTAATCTAATGTGCCTAAATCTTCTATAATCATAAAAAATTAGTGAAGTAAGTTTCTTCGCTTCTCTAAAATATTTTTAATAAAAAACTCTCCGGCCTTATATGAACTACGGACAAGTGGTCCACTAGCTACATAAGCAAAGCCCAGCTCCATACTAAAATCGTGCCAGTACTTAAATTTTTCAGGAGTCACAAACTCTTCAACATTTAAACTACGATTAGTTGGTTTTAAATATTGGCCGAAAGTTACAACATCACAATCAACGCTTCGTAAATCTTTTAAAGTTTGAATAACCTCTTCATCGGTTTCACCCAGACCCAACATGATTGATGATTTAGTTAGCAGAGTTCTTTTATGTTCAGCCGCTACCTCTTTAATAGTTTTTAAAACATAGAGTGATTGTTGATAAGTAGCACGTCTATCTCGCACATGCGGAGTAAGACGTTCAACTGTCTCCACGTTATGAGCGTAAACATCTGGGCCACCTAAAACTAATTTTTCGATTAAATCTCTTTTGCCACAAAAATCAGGTGCTAAAACTTCTACGATGAGTTCTGGTTTATTATTTTTAATAAAGCCAACAGTCTCAGCAAAGTGGCCGGAACCTTGGTCAGGTAAATCATCTCGATTCACACTTGTGATAACGACATATTTTAGATTCATTTTGCTAATAGCAGTCCCTACCGCCTCAGGTTCTTTAGCGTTTAATACCTGTTTAGGGTTTCCTGTATCTACAGCGCAAAACTTACAGGCACGCGTACAGACATCGCCCATAAGCATAAATGTGGCAGTTCCGCCTTTCCAACACTCTTCAATATTGGGGCACAACGCTTCCTGACAAACGGTAACGAGTTTTAAATCTTTAAGCGTATCTTTAATTTCAAAATACTTATCGCTCGTTGGCGCTCGCACTTTTAACCAGTCGGGCCGTTTACTTTCTTGATGCTGTAATGTCATAACATCTTTCCCATTTACTAATTACTCTTTACTGGCCAATATAAATTGTAAAAAGGGATAAGTCCATGACCGAGAATTCTGGAAATCAAAATAATAACAATAATAGCGGTAATCCAAATAACGCTGGCAATCGTAACCATTCACCTAACCGAAATCAGCACCATAATCGCCCACGTCATCACCATAACAATCGCAATGATAATCGCGATAACCGAAACAACCAAGGTGGTAATCGCGACAATCGCCCGCAAGGCCAAGGCAACCGTGATCCGCGCGACAACAACAGAGATAACCGAGACAATAGAGATTTTAGAGGCAACAATAACCGAAATAATAACAACAACAATAATAATCGCAATTTTAACAACAATAGACCCAATAATAATCCGAACAACAACAATCGCAAACATCAATACAGCAAAAATGAATTTATTCAGATGCTGCATAAAAAATATGACACCCTCAATGATCAGCGAATTGCAACTAGAAAAAAATATTTTGAAAACTATTACCGAGTGGATGATTACCGCTTAAAGAAATTAGAACAACAATTCTATAATGCCATTGAAAATTTAAGACGTTTTGAAAAGAGTTTGAAACCTTGGCAATATGAAATTTTACGAAAAAAGATTCCACGCTATAAAATGGATTTAGCTTACAGTGAAAATCACCAACTACCTGCTACACCAGAACCTGTGACCAATGTTGTGATTGAAGACCCACACATCTCTTTAGCTCAAAAAAATAGACCGAGCTACAAAGATGATACTGAAGAGAGTGTAGGCACAATGGAAGATTTCCAAAAATTAAAAGCTGTTTAAACTATACAACTTTTTTGTATTCAACATCACCTTCATGATTTTCGTTATGAGCATCATGGTTACTACGGTCATGTTTTCTAACTTGGTTTGAACCAGTTCTTAAATAATTGTTAAGTGTGAACTCAATATCTTTAATCATAGCTTCTTTTAAATCTTCTGGATTGATATCTAAAATTTCACAAACTTTTCTAAGCATTTTTAGAGGAATATTACAGAGACCTCTCTCTACGTTACTGATAAATTGTCCATTTTTGTAACCTAGCACGTGTGATAATTCTGATTGAGAATATCCCTTTGGATGTGCTTGTCTTTTGGCTTTAATAATCTTTGCAACGTGATCAAAACATCTCATTCCCATAATCTTCCTCCATTTAATTTAGAATAGTAAAATGTCTATTTGTCATTCTTATCGGAAACAAATAAAAATTCTTTCTAATTAAAAATTATATGTTAAAAAAAAATTTATAATATTAGGCAAATTTTGTTGAGGGGGCAGTGAATTTCGATATTTAGAACAGGAAAAAGTAAATTAGTCCGGCAAATTATGCTTCACGAATTATGTATTTTTCGCGACCTTCATCCACTTTTTGCTTTAATTCTTTCCCTACTTTAAAGAAAGGAACTTTTTTAGGATCAACTTTTACTATCTTTCCCGTCTTAGGATTTCTTCCTTCGTAAGCTTTATAATTTCTATTGGCAAAAGAACCAAATCCTCTAATCTCAATTCGGTCACCATCATAGAGGGCCCTGATCATACTATCAAAAACTATGTTCACAATCGCTTCAGCATTTTTATGCGGAATTTTTCCCTGTTTCTCAATGGCCGCAATTAAATCTGCTTTCGTCATAAACTCTCCTTACGAAGTCACTATTTTCATTTATTCTATCATGATTCAAAAAAATGATACTAAAAAAAAACTGTTTAACTCTTACCTGTGACCACAAAATAGACCACTTTTCACTTCAAAATTAGCTTGTAACCTCATAAAACCACGTAAAATAGTCAGCTACTGACTATTTCCAAATATAATAAGGAAAAGATGAGTTCTGTCGATTAGAGATTAGAAGGAAGTTTAATGAATAGTACGACTAAACTAATATTAATAATCTGTTTAAGCCTATTAGGCTTAATCTCTTGCGTACAAACAGATAAGAGCGGCAGACCTATTATTAAAAGTGCCAAACTAACTGCTAAAGAAAAAGCCGCCACTCCAGCCGTAGATCCTCAAGTTGAATGTGAATCCAGAACACCAGCTCACAAGTTTACTTTAGTTGGACCAACTCCAACAGTTAGTGGAACTCCCACTGCTAAAACTTATACTTGTGAACCAATTCCAAGTAGACCAACTGACGCTATTTTTGTTAATCGTGATTTTTGCTCCTGTTTAGATGGAAAACCAGATATCATTAACAACTGTGCTGCCTTTTGTGTCGGTAAAGGAATAGGTTCTGCTACTCTCTATGCTTCAGTTTACGTTGGACCTGAAGTTGAAAACAATAATAAGCTTAAAAATTTATCTGGCTGGTGTACTAAAGATATTGGCGACGGCAACACCAATCCTGGTTGTGAACTACAAATAACTGATGGATCACTGGTTTCTCACTACCAATGAAAATCACTTCAGGTAACCAGTTTACCGTTGATTTAACTTCACTAAATTTTAATACTACCTATATTGCAAACATTCTTGAAAAAAGTTCAGGAGCCACCTCCAATAGTTTTCAAATTCGAAGAACAGATGGAACTGATACCATTACCAATAAAGGACCATTAGCTATAGCAGCTATAAGTCAGTACTTTTGTATAGAAAGAGGTGGTGGAATACTTACTGAAGGTGAAGCAAAAACACTTATTGCAAATGGTGCCAGCAAACTCCACTACTATTTTACCACAACTAACGAACCACCTGCTCTAGCTGCCACTTCCGATAATTTTATTTTTTGTCATGATATTGAACGTTGGAAAAATGTAGTAGATAGTCCAAGTTATCCACGCTTAGGCTTAACGGAAAACTTCTTTTACATGTGGGGAGTAAATGACTCTCGCTTTTTTGATTTAAATGCTAATAGTAAACTAGATATTAATGAAGAGATTAAATCAATTTTAAAAAAGAAATATTCCATTGACTCTGATATTAATATTTTCTTTGAATTACCTTGGTCCAATTTTCCAGGTAATTCCACAAGTAGTAGTTCGAGCTCAAGTTCAGGCTCTAATACTGTTAAATCACGGCTAGGCTATATCATGCAACCTTGGGTTGATGCTAATAACAATGCTTATTGCCTAACTCAGCAACACTATAATAGTGATTCACCACTTTTTAAAATATTAAAGGATTATGTTGGAGTTGATACCGAAGGCCTCTATGTAGCCGCAAAAGAGCCTGAAACCATTAAGGACCCCACTACTGGCAAAGTTAAACAGGTTCGTGAAGACTATATGTTAATTAATGAGAGTCGAGTTAAAAAACTTTGGTTTTATTTTGAAAATAATCAAGCGGTTGAACCAGATCAAGCTACAGTAAAATCGCAAACCCTCCACTTCTATTGGCCACCAAACGATACCAACAGTCCCTATATGAAAACAGGTTCACAAAAACTTTACACCATAAGATCATTAGCTGAAATTAACAATGCTGATTTATCAGGATATAGAACTTCTGTTTCTGCTTCTGATAAACGAATAGCCTGCATACCTAAACAAGATAATCAATAACTTAAGAGAGAAAGACCGATTTAAAAATCCGAATAAAGGGTTTAATCTCTTTATTAAAAATTAATAAAATCCCAATTGAGGATAGACAAAACATAGAGATAGTAATGAGAAGTCTCTTAAGAAACTTCTCAACAAAATTTTTATCTTTATTTCCAAAATAATTTAAAGTCATACTTACCACAAAAAGAAAAACCATAAATAATAAGTAATATTTAAGTCGCTCTTTATCTTTTCGTATTCGCATAAATCCTTGCATAGCATGATCATCTTTTAAACATCTGACCACAAATTCAATTATTTTAGGATTGTCATGAAGAAACTGTTCAATTTTTCCGCCTTTAATTTTACCCAGAAACATCTCTTTAACTTCTTCATCAGTAAACTGCTTAAAAATCACAGCTGGATTGTCTAAGCGACTCATAAAATCAGCTTTATCAATATGATTAAGATCTAATGGTTTAGGTTTTGCTTCTTCTTGCTCAACTTGAACCTGTTCATCAGTTGCTACAGGAGTACTCTCATCACTTTGAGAGTAAATATAGGTAAGTGGAAATAATGAGAGTAGAATTAGATAAAATAGCGTTTTTCTATTCAATCTCAACTCCTCATTATTTTCTAATTTTATTAATTAATAATGTTAAAGGTGCAGCAATAAAAACAGATGAGTAAGTTCCAACTAAGCAACCTACTAACATTGCAAAGAAAAAATCTTTAATTGATGGACCACCAAAAAGATACATTGCTAAAGATACAAAAAGAACCGTACTAACAGTAAGAATAGTTCGCGACATAGTTTCATTAGTAGCTTTGTTAATATGTTCAGCTAACGTTTTTCCCGCATCTTTTTGCTCGTTTTCTTTAATTCTATCATAAACCACCACGGTATCGTTAATTGAGTATCCAATGATAGTTAAAAGAGCAGCTACTGTTTGTAATGTGAACTCTTTTTGTAAAACAATAAAAACTCCACAGGTAAATATAGTATCATGTAACAATGAGACTACGGCACCTGGAGCATACTTAAAATCAAAACGTAAACCAATATAAATCATAATTGATAAGAAGGCCCAAATTAGTGCTAAAAACGCTGATCTTCTAAGCTCTGCTCCAGCTTTAGGACCTACAATATCAGTTTTCCTTATTTCAAACGATTCTGCGCTAAATTTAGCTTTGAGTGAATTGGTTATATCTATAGTTAATTGGTTAAGCCCGGTTTCAGTACCTTGGGTACGAACTAGAAACTCATTTTCACTCTTTTCACCAATAGATTGAACTGAAGCATTATCAATTTTACCTGCTGCTAGTGCCTCTCTTATTAACTCCACTTCAGTTGAATTTTTAAATTTAACCTGGAGTTCAGCACCACCTCTAAAATCAATTCCGTAATTGAACCCTTTCGTAAAAAAAAGTACAATTGTTCCGATTGTTACCACAATAGATAAAACCGCTACAAGCTTAAAATGTTTTACAAAGTTAATATTCAAATCATTACGAATTAGCTCAATCACAAAGAGACTCCTTGTTGTTTTCTAAATACTTAGTTCACGCCCTTCCACAGAGTTTAAATAAAGTTCAAACAGAATTTTAGAGACAAAGTAACAAGAATAAATAGTTGCTGCAATTCCGATTAATAAAGTTACAGCAAAACCTTTAATTGGACCTGTTCCAAAATTAAGTAAACAAAACCCAGCAAAAGCAGTTGTTAAGTTAGCATCTATAATGGTCCAGAATGCGGCTCCAAAACCAGCTTCAACACTTTTAAAAGCGCTTCCCGTAGCTCGCAACTCTTCCCTAATTCGCTCATAAATAATAATATTTCCATCCACCGCCATACCAATAGTTAAAGCGATTCCTGCTATACCTGGTAAAGTTAACGTCGCACCAATGGCAACTAGACAACCAAGAATTAGTAAAACGTTTACAACTAAAGTTAAAACAGCAATAAAACCTGAAATACGATAATAGAAACACATAAAAAGGAAGACAATTCCAACTCCAATAATTGAAGCTGTTTGAGCCATTTTAATTGAATCATCACCTAAACTTGGTCCAACAATTCTCTGCTCTTCAAATTCTAGTTGAACTGGAAGTGCACCTGCTCTAAGCACAAGTGAAATATCTTTTGCCTGTTTCAACAATTTATTAAAGTCACCAGCTCCAAGCGTAATTTGAGCACGACCACCAGAAATTTTACTGATAATATTTGGTGCAGTATAAACATTCCCATCGAGAATAACTGCTAATTGTCTACCAACACTTTCTCCCGTAATTTTTTCAAATTGTTTCGCCCCTTGCGGTTTGAATTCTAAACCAACATAAGGCTCATTTTTTTGTTGATCAATTTGAACTCCAGCATCTTGAAGATCATCACCCGAAATTTTTGCCACACTTTCAACCAAATAAGGAATTTTCTCTGAGAGTTCATTAGTGGCTTTATTAACAACTTTTTGAAAAGCAAGTTCATAACCTGCGGGAAGATCATTTTTTAAAAATTCATTTAATTTAGAAGAATATGACGAGAAACTTGATTTCTTATCGAAAACAATTCCAGCTTTTTCAGCTTTAGCCACCCACTCTTGTAAGGTTGGAAAAGTCACATCTTTATTTACAAGTTTAAATTCTAGTTTAGCAGTTTGCCCAATTAACTCTTTAGCTCTATCGATGTCTTTAACACCAGGAAGTTGTACTACTATTCTATCTTTTCCTTGGGAAGTAATCTCGGGCTCAGAAACACCAAATTCATCAATCCGATTACGAATAACTTCAATTGATTTAGTAACAGCCTGCTCTTCTATTTGAGTTCTAATAGTTGTAGTTAATCCATACTGTAAAGTTCCAGCTTCACTACTTTCCCCTGTTAGACGTATTGAATTAACAAAAAAATCTTTAACTTTGGCTTTAGCTGCCTCTAACTTTGACTTATCTTGAATAACAACACTCATTTTAGGGTCAGCAATATCAGATAAATCGTAATCACCCATGTTTGCAACAATATCAGCTTCTTTTAAAACATATTCCACTTTACGGATTTGAGCTTTAACTTCATCTTTGTAAACTTTGTTAAAATCAATACCCAGAATCATGTAGAGACCACCCTGTAAATCTAAACCTAAATTGATCTTAGATTTTATTGGATATGATGAATCTTCATGAAACTTAAAAATAGTTGGAATTACACTAAAAACAGATATCCCCACTAACACTAATAAAAAAGAAAAACGAAACCACCAGCCTTTCTTCATGAATCATTCCTTAATTATAATTTTAGAAATTTATAAAATGGACAATAATTTACACACTGTAAATTATTCTAATGAACTCTCAAGTTTATGGCCATAACTATTTATGACCATAAACCAGCTTGTTTTTGAACTATTTAATTAAGCTTTAGGCGCGACAGTAGCTTCGTCTTTTGCCTTTCCTTCAACTTCAACTAACTGCTTATATTGAGCTGTAATCTTCTCATTTTTTGAGTCAGTTACTTCTCTATGAATATCTTGAGCAATTCCCTCTTTCGCTTTTTGGAATTCACGAATACCTTTACCAAGAGCTTTTGCCAGCTCAGGTAACTTTGAAGGCCCTAAAAAGATCAAAATAACAAAAAATATTATCAGTAACTCACCAAATCCTAAACCAAACATCTCTCTCTCCTTTAGTTGCTAACAGATGAAGGAACATTTTTAAAAAGTCCTGCAACCTGTCCACGTAAAACTTTAATTTTAACCCCTTCAGAAACTTCTAAAGTGATAATTTTTTCAGTAAGGCTTGCAATAGTTCCAATGATTCCGGTTTTTGTATAAACTTCATCACCTTTTTTTAATTCATTAATCATTTTTTGTTCTTCTTGAACTTTTTTCTTTTGTGGACGGATAATTAAAAAATAGAAAACCACAAAAATAAGTACAAAAGGTAAAAAAGACATTAATGGTGATGGTGCCGCTTGTCCTGGAACAGCTGGAGCTGTCGCTTGAGCATATGCTGTAGAAACAAAGAAATTATTCATAAATACATCCTCTTAAAAAAATAAAAAGTTATAGCCAAATATTGGAATTATAGTCGTTATAAAATTTCTGGTAAAATTCGTCAAATTTTCCTTCAATTATTGTCGCTCGCGCCGCTTTTACCATTTTTAAATAAAAATATATATTGTGATACGTTATCAATTGCGCACTCAGAGGCTCATTGGATTTGTACAAGTGTCTAATATAAGCACGAGAATAGCGCGAGCACGTGCGACATTCACACTCTGGATCTGGTGGTGTGTTGTCCTCAATAAAACGTTTCGTTTTAATATTGAGTGGACCATTTTTAGTAAAAAATTGTCCGTTCCGAGCGTTTCTGGTCGGTAGAACACAGTCAAACATATCAATTCCACATTTAACGGCATGCAGAATATCGAGAGGAGTCCCCACCCCCATTAAGTAGCGCGGTTTATCCTCTGGCATCATTGGTACAAACTCTTCTAAAAAAAGTTTCATCTCCTCATTTTTTTCGCCAACTGAGAGTCCACCTAAAGCATACCCATCAAAACCAATCTCAATTAATTTTTCCATGCACTCTTTTCGTAATTCGATATCAAGACCACCTTGAATAATTCCAAACAGATGTTGATGCTCTTTGAGTTCAACTGCCTTACACCGCTTGGCCCATCGAATAGTTAGCTCCATACTCTTTTTTAAACGTTCCGTGGAAGCCGGTAACTCAGGACACTCATCAAAACACATCACAATGTCACTACCCAAACTTTTTTGAATTTCCATTGAGGTTTCAGGACTCATAAAATGTTTGGCCCCATCGTAAGGTGACTGGAAAAGTACACCCTCTTCTTTCAATTTATTCATATGAGATAAAGAAAAAACCTGATAGCCACCTGAATCAGTTAGGATCGGTCGCTTCCAGGAAATAAATCCATGCAAACTCCCACTAATTTTTTCAATCAACTGATGTCCCGGCCTTAAAAAAAGATGATAGGTATTACCCAAAATAATGTGAGCATCTAACTCTTCTAAATCTGCTTGCGATAGTGCTTTAACGGAACCTTTGGTTCCAACCGGCATAAAAATAGGTGTCTCAATTACACCGTGACTAGTGGTAATGGTAGCCGCTCTAGCTCGGCCACTAGTTTTGAGAATTTCAAAAAATTTTTGTGTCATAAATTACCGAAGCAAAATTAGCATCGCATCCCCATAAGAGTAGAAACGATAATTCTGCGATTTTGCTATTTCATAAAGCTCTAATGCTTTCTCTCTTCCAATAAGTGCCGCCACTAATACCAAGAGTGAAGATTTAGGTAAATGAAAATTTGTGATTAATCCTGAAATAATCGGATTTATACTCTTTCCTGGGTAAACATAGCACTGAGTCATTCCTTGGTTTTTACGGAGTTCAAAGTGACTTTGTAAAACCCGAAAACTAGTTGTTCCAACGGGAATGACTGTTCTTGATTTTTTATTTATTTTATCAATTAACTCTTGTTTAATTTCAAAAAATTCCTGGTGCATTTTATGCTCCAAAATATTTTTTGTTTCAATGGGTTTAAAAGTTCCAACCCCAACATGTAGATCTATAAAATCATAATCATGTTTTTTATCTTTTAAATTACGAAAAATATCTTCTGAAAAATGGAGACCTGCAGTTGGAGCTGCAACACTTCCAGGATTGGTAGCAAATACTGTTTGATAATCTTTTTTATCTTGCTCATCACTTTCACCATTACGAATATATGGTGGCAGTGGAATCATTCCTTCAATCTCTAAAAACTGAATGAGCTTTTGATTTTCTTCCAACGTAAAATGAACTATGAAAGAGCCTCGATCTGTAATCTCACAAATTGACGCTTGGATTTTTTTA
>JAXLVO010000037.1:0-14460 GCA_046328975.1 Bacteriovoracaceae bacterium
AAAAAGCTGTTGAAATGAAGCGAAATGGAAATAAGAGCAACCGCATTCTGAAGGGAAAAACATAGAAGATTTTTTTGGAACTTATTGCACCAACTATTCGTTTAGCGGCATCATTACTATTCATAAGGAATGGCATCTTAAATTGGTTAATTTTCGTTAGTGCAGTATCAACAAATCCAGGTGCTATAATAGTTACATCAATATTTTTTTGGTTGAGATCAATTGCCAATGCTTCACCAAATTTTAAAATAAACGCTTTAGTACCACAGTAAGTTGCATATCCAGAGGTTCCAAAAAATGCTGCAATGGAAGACATTAATACAATATGACCACTTTTTTGTTTCAAAAAAATCTCAGTTGCAGTTTCAATAGAATACATTAATCCTAAAATATTAATATTAATCATCTCATATGATTTTTCAAAGGATGGAATACTTTCTTTTTTATTTGATATACCGGCATTCGCAATAAGAATATCCAATCTACTATTTTTATTAGTAAAATCTTTAATTGCTGTTTGAACTTGTTCTTTATTGGTAACATCTACATTATAAAAAAATAAATTTTTATTACCTTCATACTCTTTAAAATTTTCATAATAATTTTGTTTATTTCTACCGCAAACTCCAACTGTATAACCAGCACCGAGATAAGCTATAGCAATTGCTGACCCTATTCCCGCTGTTCCACCCGTAATAAATACCTTCATTTTACACACCTTTCTATTCTTTAAAAATATCATCACTATCAATATTAATATTTTCCAAATCAAAAGATTTTATTTTTTGATGATCACCAGGGTAAACAGTCAATTTTTCATGCTTTAACCATTCACTATTAACTTTATAACGATCACCATTTTCCAATACTAAGCTCCATTGCAAGGTTAAAAAATTTCCATTAATTTTATATTCAATTATCAACGATTTTTTTTGAATAGAAATAAAACTTTC
Source organism: Bacteriovoracaceae bacterium (assembly GCA_046328975.1). Lineage (GTDB taxonomy): Bacteria > Bdellovibrionota > Bacteriovoracia > Bacteriovoracales > Bacteriovoracaceae > JAXLVO01. The sequence continues at coordinate 954 of JAXLVO010000037.1, forward strand.
AACAGCATCACATAAAATCTCTTTTTCGGTAATAGAAAAATTACCACAAAGAGATATACGCGATCTGCTAACTAAAAGTAACTCTTCATCTGTAGCCAAAACAGGATTATCATACTTGAAAAAAGGGATCTTCGAAACGGAAAGAATGATTGAAAAATGACCAGTAGGCATCAATATTAAGTGACCTGCTATCTCTTTAGAATTTAAATTTATTCCATTGATGGCAATAGACTTAATATCCCAAGCTCCTAGCAATATAGAATCAAGTTGCCGCTCAACTTCAATTTTTTTCCATACTACTTGGCCAAAAGGTTCATAACCATTTGGTTTATCCTCTTTTCTAATATAAGGAGCTGTTTTAAGCACTACTAAATCATTATCGATTTTAACATATCTAGTAAGTTTATCATTTTCGATATTAGGAAAACTTGATGATTTGACATTATGTTCAACACCTTCTTTGGACTGATCATAAAGAGCACTGTAACTAAAATAGGACATGCTATTGGCTAAAAAATCACTTTTAAATTGGTTATTTCTTAGTGGATTCCAGATATGAGAACTCATCACGCCCGATTTATCATACATGATAAAACCTTTCGGATTAATTCCAAAAGGATAAGTATGAACTTCATCCGTACCACGTTTTAATGATACTAACTCATAAACCCCTGGCTCAATTTTTTTTGAGTTACTTCTTTCACTAAGGACATTATCTAATTTTTGAAAAAAGGATTTTGGTGGGCTAATAAAATATAAATGGTTTCCATCAATTTCTTCAAACAAGAACTCCCCTGTAGTAAAATTTCTCCAACTAGAAACAACTAAAGGATCTTTTACTAAAATATCATTATTAGCAAAAATTGCCATAATGGGAGCTTTGACCTGGTAACCATTGTAAGAATAATTTTGAATAAGCTCAATATCATTTAAAACTTCATTCTCAGTTAAAAAAGCCAGTCCTGATTTAATTGGTAACAAATAATTATTTCTCTCTAAAACTTCACGAGTTTTGGTCCAATCTAAATCTTTAGTAATATCCAGAAAAGGACTTGTATATTTTAATCTTTGAAATATTTCAGGTGTTCCACTGGCTGAAGGAATGAAAAGAATAGGTGATTTATTCATCTTTTTTTCAATATACTGTATTACCTCAAAGGCCACCAGTGATCCCATCGAATGGCCATAGAAAACAAAAGGTAAATCTAAGTACGGACTAATCTCATTAACAATATTATTAATTAAATTTTTCCACGTACTATTATTATCTAATGAAACTAACCAAACTTCAGTTTCTTCTTTAAGCGTATAATCCCATGATTTTGACATATTCTTATTTCCAAAACCAAAAGGTAGAAAGATAAAAATACGATAATTTGCTTTAGCAACTGACTTAATTTTTTCAAACTTTCGATAATCAGTTGGTTGAATTTCAATTTTAGTATTACCCAAAAAGTTTGCTATACCTTCAATTGAAGGAAAAGTTACTAGGTCTTTTCCTTCAATAAAACCTACTGTTTCAGATAGAACATTTACTAATTCTTGCCCCATAATTGAATCAATTCCAATATCAGTCAACACAGTATGATTCTCTAATTGTTCTATAGGTAAACTGGTAACTTTCGCAATAGCCTCTTTAACTAGTAATAAGATATCTCCCGTTTTAGAACCAATTTGAACATGTTTTTTGTCATCACTAATATTGGCTGATTTTTGCTTAAGTGTTGTAGTAATCCAATGTCTTTTTCGTTCGAATGGATAATTAGGTAAACTTATTTTTAAAACAGGTATATCTTTCCAGTAACTTCTCCAATTTATTTGAACACCCTCTATCCACAACTGAACTAGTTGTGTTAATTCTCGAGTAGAAACCTCACGTTTAACTTCTTTTTTAACAGTCCCACAATAGATACTCAATCTATTGCCATTTAAATAATTTTCAAGTTTTTCAATTAATTCCTCTGAATTTTTTGCAACAAAACCTAATCGTTCAGATAGTCCCTCTCTACCAACCTGAAGAATATAAGCAACTTGAGCTAAACTGTAATCTTTATCTGCTTTAAATTGTCTTATAAAGTTTGCCACATTCTTTACGTGTTCAAAAAGAGTTTCAACTTTTTTAGCTGATAAAATAAAAACATAATTCTGCTCTACTTCTTCGATATAATGATCTTTATTTTCAAAACTTTCTAAAATAACATGTGCATTACTACCCCCAAAACCAAAAGAACTAACGCCTGCTCTTCTTAACTTGGAAGTCCAGTTAGTACTATTCATAGGTAATAAAAATGGAGAATTTTCTAATTCCAAATATGGATTCAATTTTTCAAATGTTGCTAATCCAGGGATAATTTTATTTTTTAAAGCCAAAATTGTTTTTATTAAACCCGCTACACCCGCAGCTGATTCTAAATGTCCAATATTGGTTTTAACTGAACCTAAATAGCAAAAGTTTTTTTCAGTTACTTCAAAATGGGTAAACGCTTTTTTAAGACCATTAGTTTCAATAGTATCTCCAATAGCAGTTCCTGTTCCATGTGTTTCAATAAACTCAATTGTTCTAGGATCAATATCAGCTTTTTTTATTGTTTCAATGATAAGATCCGCTTGAGCATTGGGATTGGGAACTGTTAGCGAAGTAACATGACCACCATGATTTTCCGAGGTTCCTTTTATCACAGCATAAACTCTATCTCCGTCAGCAATAGCTTTAGTTAGCGGCTTTAAAATAACAATACCAACACCTTCGCCGCGAACATAACCATTGGCATTTTCATCAAATGTTTTACAACGTCCATCAACACTTAACATTCCAGCGCTACTAAGCGAATCAAAAACCTCTGGAGCCAATAGTGCATTAACACCGCCTGCAATTGCAAATTCTGATTCACCACTAAGAATAGAATTAACTGCTTTATGGACAGCCACCAGTGCCGATGAGCAAGCAGTATCAATTGAGTCACTTGGCCCTCGTAATCCATAATAATAAGATATTCTATTGGCCAAAATCGAATGAGCATTGCCAGTTGAAACGTAACTCGCTATAGAATTACTCTCTTGAATTATTAACCCTTGATAGTCAGCAGTAGAAAAACCAATAAAGACTCCACCTTTAGTGCCTTGGATTTGACTTTTTGACATATTAGCATCTTCCAACGCTTTCCAAGTATTTTCCAGTAAAAGTCTTTGCTGCGGGTCAATTAACTCAGCTTCTCTTGGAGAAATATTAAAAAAAGCTGCATCAAATTTATCTAAATCCTCAACGAATCCACCTTGATAATTTTTTAAATTTCTCCATTCAGGTGCAACCGTTATTAGACATCTATTATTTTTTAAATTTTCCCAATATGTCTCAATATCAGGAGAGCCAGGAAACTGCCCACTCATTCCAATAATTGCTATCTCTCGATTTTTTTCGATTCTACCGCTTACGGACAACTCCGAACTCTTAGAAGAATCCTTATTTTCAATTTTCTTATTATCTAAATTTGTCTCTTTTTCTATACCATAAGCTAACTGTAATGAGTTTAAATGTTCATTAAGCATATAATCTAAAACTAAATTAATTGAAGGGTATTCAAAAAATATTGCTGGAGTTAGCTTAAGATTAAATTTATCTTTTAATCCATTAATAAATCTGGTGGCTAAAATTGAATCAAACCCATAGGAACTAAGATCCTCATCAGGGTCAATATCTACTATAGCAACTTTAAGTATATCAGCTGCAATTTGAATTATATCTTTTTGAGCTATGAGCTTCAATTCATTAGCCTCTATCATCTTTTGTGGAAATGATTGAGATAGTAAATTCTCAACTTTCTTATCAGTAGACTCTTGAATAGGTTCAATCCAGTAGCGTTTTTTTTCAAAAGGATATACTGGTAGACTTATAATTTTAGGTTTTTCTTCTTGCCACAATAGTCCCCACTCTATTTCAGTTCCAACTACCCATAACTGTACTAATTTTTCTAAGTCTTTTGTTTTTATTACTGTTTGTATATAGGCTTCTCCCGCCTCACCACTTAGTATCATTCCTACTGTTCTATTTTCCTTCTTTACGTTTCCTCTATAGACTCCTTCTCTCTTCTCTATATATCTCTCTAACTTCTCTAGGATCTCTTCTCGACTTCTCGCTACGAATCCTATCCTCTCCTCCATCTCCTCTCTTCCTACTTGTAGCGTGTACGCCATCTCTCTTAGACTTATCTCTTCTCTTTCTTCTACATATTTTTTTATTCTTCTTGCCTGCTCTACGACTCTCTCTTCTCTCTTTCCTGATATAACAAATATATACTCTTTTCCTTCAACTTCCTCTCTTCTCTCATCACTCTCATACTCTTCTAAAATTATATGCGCGTTCGCTCCTCCAAATCCAAACGAACTCACTCCCGCTCTTCTTTTTGTCTCTCCCTCTTTCTTTAACCACTCTTTAGTTTTTTCCGCTATTACAAATGGACTATTCTCTAGTTCTATATACGGATTTAACTTTTTAAAATTTGCTAATCCTGGTATCTTTTTATTCTTTAAGGCTAAGACTACTTTTATTATTCCTGCCATTCCTGCCGCTGCTTCTAAATGTCCTATGTTGGTTTTTACCGCACCTACTGTACAGTATCCTTTCTCCTCTACTCCAAAATATTTAAAGGCCTTTTTTAATCCATTGTAAATCATCAGAACTACACGTCTTGAACCAATTTAATCCCATCCGATAAAAATTTTATCAAAACAAAAATATGATAATTTTTTGTCATATTAAAACTGGGAGGAATTTATGGAACTAGAAGTATTAAGAAAAAAATTGAGTTCATTTAAGGGTGAAGATGGAAGGATTAGAGGTGTTAGCGACGATTTGTTACTTGAAGTGCTTGCCGCCTGGGAAACTTATGGTGGAACGGCCAGAGATTTTTACAAAAGTATTGGTAGTAGTAGAAATGGTATTGCTTCTATTTTAGGAAAAGCAAAAAGATTAAAAAGAGAAGGTGCCGTTATGCCATTTCAGGAAATGGCAGTTGAAGGTATAACTACTACTGATAATCCAGGTCCAATTACTTGTGACATTGAAGTTTGTGATCAAAATAAAATTATAAGATTTAGAAAAGTAGATTCATTAATTGAATATTTAAAAAAGGTGGCGTAGATGCTACCCTCTCGCAAAATGAGAGTTTTTGCCTGTAAAGTTCCCACAGATATGAGGGGGTCGTTCGACTCCCTCTATAAAAAGGCAAAAGATATCATAGGTCTGGATCCCAGGACGGGGCATATGTTTTTATTTGTTAATAAACATCGAAACAGAGTTAAAGTTTTATTCTATGATGGCACTGGTTTTGTTATCATTGCTAAACGTTTGGATAAAGGTAGATTTTCTCCATTCAATCCTTACTACAGAAAAAATATTATTTTAACACAAGCAGAATTTGCATTATTTTTTGAAGGTGCTGCTATTAATAAAAGATTTATTGAATCACCCTGATAGTAGTGGTTTCTGTGTAATTTGTAATAAATATTCGTGGGGAGTTAATATTGATTCTTTGTTATGAATTCGATTAACTATCCACGGGAAATAGCTTCTAGGATTAACATTATTTAATTTGCAAGACTGAACAATACTAAACAGAACTGCTGAAGTCAGGGCCCCTCTTTTAGAGTGTGACCCATACCAGGTTTTTCTACCAATGACAGGCGATCTCAGTTCTCGTTCGGAAAGATTATTATCTAGTGGAATATCAATGTTAGTAGTGCATATTGTGAGTCCATCATAATGGTTTAAATAATAGTTACATGCTTTCATTAATCCACTCTCAGGCATGGCATCTTTCTTTTTAATCTCGCATTTATTTTTTATTTCTTCAAAAAATGGCACCATTTTTTTTCTAAACTCTAGTTGTTCTGATGGAGTAATTTTATTTTGTAACTCCTTACGTTCCCTCTCTAGTTCATAAATTGTTCCATATAAATTTAAAAAATCAATACACTCTTCAGTCCAAGTAATACTAGCATCTTTAAAATAGCGGTAGGCATGAGCATTACAGTGAACCTCAATAACGGTTCTTGTGTTTTCTTCTTTTAATTTTCTAATTGCTTTACCATAACCAGCATACCCGTCACTCACTAAAAACTGTGCTTTAGATAGCTCTAGAAAGGCATAGGCAACGTCTCCTGACCTAGTATTATGCACTTCAAAATAGCAGGCAATATTTGATATAAATCCCCATAAATACCAATTACTAGTTTCATCTCCCTCCAGCATTTTATGGGGAGTCTCGTCCGCTTGTAGAACTATTGTTTTTAATACTTCTTCTTTGATCTTTTCATAAACCAAATTTAAAAAATTTGCTAAATGGTGAGTTAAACCAATTAAACTTTGTGCCGGCAGTTCATTATTTAATCCAGCTCGAAATGCCATTTCTGCATATCTTTCAATGGGGATTAGATCACAATACTTTGAGAGAGCAACGTCAATAATTAAACTATCTCCATAATTTGAAGTTGGTACTATACTTGGTTCTGCCACTGTATTTATCATTGAACCATGACAGTTAGAACAGTTATATTTAGGGCGTTTAATTCTAGTTATAAAATAAATTTTTGGTATTACTTCTAATTTTTCTGCAGTATCAAATAATCCAGATTCTTTCATCTCTTTATTGCAGCATGAACAAATAGGTAGAGGATCTAGTTTTACAATAGTTTCATTAACCTCAAGATTTGGATATCTAACTGAAGGTAATTTTTTAGCTTCTTCACGATCTTTACCGGATTCTCGTCCTTTAGGTTTATTAGTTGCAGGGGGAATATTTTTATGACCTCTGCGACGCTCTTCTCTTTCTATCAATACTCTGGCCGCAGTAATTAAATTATCCACCGATGCATCTAAAGAACCGGCCTCGTCATTACCAAGTGCTTGCTTGCTGGCCAGCTCTATTAGTTTTTTGGCGTTTTCATACTCTTTTTCTGGATCTATTTTTGCTATGGTTTTCATGCTGACTATTTTGATATTAATAATATAAATGGCCAAGACAAAAATTCTTAAAAGGCCTTACATTCGAGGGGAAATTAGTTTTTTACTCAAAATAATACCTTTAAAGGGGTGATGGACGTAGGGTTCTGATGATTTACAATTGTTCATAATAAGCTGTGTGAACTAACCAAGAAGAGATCCCCAGTTGTTTTTCAACATCATGGAGATTATAAAATTATCTGCACACCACATGACAGATCGTCTGAAACGATCCAGGTTCTAAATCCTTTTTTTATACCCGCAATAGGTTCAGTGAAGGGTTTTTTACAAAAACTTTTGCAATAGAAGCGCCTTTTTAATATTAAGCAAGACATGTCTATTTCTAATGGGTGAATCTTTAACTTGAATGGAAACATGATCAAGGTATGGTTTTTAGAAGGACTAGCACTTTGGACACACTTCGAAGTCAGATTGTTTAAAAAGATCAAAAGCAAGCTAGAGTGTTTTTATTTGAATGATAAAATTTACCAATTTTTAGTTCCTAAGCAATGAATGGGTAAAATTTGTTTGGGCATGAGTTTCGTTCTCCTTTGTAATAAAGTGTGGTAACTAAATTCTACAAGAGTTTGAAAATCATGCTCTTAATTCAGACTAATTAGCTCAAGAAATGCTGCCTCCCACTGCTAAAAATGAAGATCCTTATTTTTGCATTTGGAAAGTAACTTCGAGCAAAGCTACGATAACTTGACGAGAGATCCATACAAACATTTTTCACATTCTCTCTTCCTTGAATATAACTTAGCTGTTGTTCTAGTTCTCCTATGGTTCTGGTTGGAAGAACTTCTTTTAATCGTTTGTTATTATAATCAACTACCATAGTGACAAACTCACGATGTCCGTATTTTTTATTACGAATAAAGGAGTGTTCATCAATGCCTATAGTTGTAGGCCAGGGATTGTTTTTTATTTTACGCCATTCAAGCTCAAGCTGGGTATAGTGGCGTTTATAAATCGTTTTATTCCCCACACTAGTGTGACGAGAAACCTGTTTTAGATTGGCAAAGCGCTCAGAAAGATAGAGTATCTCTCGTTGCATTCTTTCGGTTAATCTAGCTCTTTTAGCAATACCAGGAATAGTGGATCTACTAGTTTGACAGTGGGTAGCCACTCGAAGTGATCTGAATCAAAGAGTTTTTTCGATTTTCAAACCCTTGATGTGAATCGTTATCGTCGTTAACCATTCAAAAATTAACAAAATTTTAAATTGAAGGCAATGCCCATTCCGCCTTCACAAAATGGGAAGGGGTTCGTTCGCCCAAAATTGAAAATTTGGCGAGTTTTAAGAGGTTTTGTAAATTAACCGTCGCCTGTAATTCTCAATATTCCTAAATCCGTAGGCATTTCTTTGAATGAGTTTTGCTACTCGGTTAAACCCTTCTGTTCTTCCATTGGTTAAACCATTTTCAAAAAACATCAGAATCGCTTCTCGCCAATTATGAATTGTTTCTCTGAGTGTTTTTATTTCTGGGATTTTTGAGAGTGCCATCTGATCAGTAATTTTTATGAGAATTTTTCGAGCAAAATTCTTTCCTTTGATTCGATAAAATCGATGCATGGATTCTTTTAAATGATAAACCTCTTTGACGAGAGGATTTTGATCCAACCAACTATCTAGTACGCGCCTAACATAAGGTTCTAGATCTCGATTTTTTTTGAGGAGTAGTTTTCGGATAGGATTTTTTCTCACATCTCCAGTACTTAACTTTCTATAATTATTAAGAATGTTATTAAAGAGTCTAATCACATGAAATCGATCCGCAATTATTCGAGCATTGGGAAACAATTCCCGCGCGAGTTTACGGTAGTTCTTAGAAAGATCTATAATGACATTTTTAACATTTTCTCGTCCTGGAATAGAGATTAATCTTTCATCGGCGAGTAATTCACTGGGCGAGCGGCCCAAAACAAGTTCACGTACTCTTTTATGGGAGTACTCAACAAAGATCGTGGCAAACTCACGATACCCACGTTTTTTATTTTTTCGTACGGCATGTTCATCAATTCCTATGGTTGTGTCCCAGGGATTTTGAAGTTTTTTTACTTGAAGCTCTAATTGTTCATAATAAGCTGTGTGAACTAACCAAGAAGAGATCCCCAGTTGTTTTTCAACATCATGGAGATTGGCAAAATTATCTGCACACCACATGATGTGACGTCTGAAACGATCCGTGGTTCTAAATCCTTTTTTTATACCCGCAATAGGTTCAGTGAAGGGTTTTTTACAAAACTTGCAATAGAAGCGCCTTTTTTTAATATTAAGCAAGACATGTCTATTTCTAATGGGTGAATCTTTAACTTGAATGGAAACATGATCATATATGGTTTTAGAAGGACTAGCGCACTTTGGACACACTTCGAAGTCAGATTGTTTAAAAAGATCAAAGGTTAGAGTGTTTTTATTTGAATGATAAAATTTACCAATTTTTAGTTCCGGAAGTTGTAATGAATGGGTAAAATCAAGTTTGGGCATGAGTTTCGTTCTCCTTTGTAAAATAAAGTGTGGTAACTAAATTCTACAAGAGTTTGAAAATCATGCTCTTAATTCAGACTAATTAGCTCAAGAAATGCTGCCTCCCACTGCTAAAAATGAAGATCCTCTATTATGCACTTGCTTCAAAAGCATCAGCACCGGCAACAAGTGATACAGCGGCTGCGACTTTAACTATTCCTGGCGAGTTGGGTTTTAATACCTATTACCAGTATATGATTAAATCCTTTAATCTTGGTGTCTATACAGGATATGATTATGAAAAATTAAACACATTTAATACGCACGAAATTGTTAATGGTACTCCCATTAAAAATATTGAAAACAATCTTCATTATGCGACAGTAGGGGCGACAAAAGGTTTTACACTATTTGATCTAAAAATGAATTTTAAGGCCTCAATCTCACAAACGCTTGCTTCCTCATCAACAGGATCAGGTAAATCACTCAGTGGTTATAAATATATTCTTTACTACACCTACAAACCAGAAGGCCGATTTAGTTTTAGTGCCTTTTTTAAACATCATGAACTAGAAGGGCCTACCAAATTATCGATTAATAGATTTGGACTTAGTGTAGGGATCTCTATATTTTAGGTTTCATGCTAAGGAGCTAGTTCCGTTACTCGCATCCAGATGATATTTACTCCAGTAAAAAGTAGGAAAAAAGTATCGAATTAGTCCAGAAGATTTAGAAGAGATAGCTTAAACTAGTTAAGTAAACTAAAAAAGTCTGATGATCTAAAAAATATGGCTTATAACTGCCTAGTCTATAAACAAGCCTATAGCTAATATAAAATAGTAGCTAGCTATGGTTTTTACTTTTCAAAAATATTTTATTTTTATTGCTGTTTTATTTATTTTAAGCAGTTGTATTGGTAAGAATACCGTTGCGATCAAATCGAAGAGTGCTAAAGCTACGACGAGTAGTTCAAGCATAACTGTTTCAAGTGTAAAAATTCTCAATAATCAATTTGTGTTAACCGGAACCAATTTAAATTCGGCAACTAGTATCGTAATTAAAGAGAATGGAACCACAACTACGTTAACGATAGAATCACAATCAAGTTCAAGTTTAATCGCCAATAGTTTGGCGAGCGTAACGTTAGCAGCTGGAAAAGTTTTAGAGTTTGTGGTTTCAAGTGCTTCGGCAAGTGCCACGTTCACGGTAGATTTTTCTTTGTGTAGTTCGACATTAGTAGGAAAATACTTTGATTGTACAACTACTCCAAATGACAAAGAGGTTTTAGCGTATGATGCAACTTCTGGAAAGTGGAAACCACGAGCCGTAAATGGATTGTCGTACCAAGGTGTGTGGGATGCAAGTTCTTCACTGCCAACTACGACTGAAGCAGGGGACTACTATATCGTAAGTGTAGCGAGTGGCAGTTATGCTGTGGGCGATTGGATTGTTTATAACGGGACAAGTTTTGAACAAATTAGTAACTCAAATAGTGTAATTAGCGTTTTTGGAAGAACAGGTGCAGTGACTGCAACTGAAGCTGACTACGTTCTAGGTAAAATGGGTGACGTTGATTTTACATCTGCCACTCCAACCACTAACCAATATTTAAAATTTAACGGAACCAATTGGGTACCAGGAACTATAAGTACAACCGAATCTGATCCCAATGTTATGACCTTTGCTAAAACAACGCTACCAACTTGTGGCTCAGGCGAAGTTTTAAAAGGCAATGGTACAAGTTTAAGTTGTGTAACTGATAACAGTGGTGCTGGCTCCTTTTCAGGGACTGCTAGTCGAGCAATGGTGACAGACGGTAGTGGAGCTCTTGCCGTTTCAGCAGTAACATCAACAGAACTAGGTTATGTTTCAGGAGTTACGAGTGCCATTCAAACGCAAATTACTAACGTTGCAGCGACAGCAGCTGCTCTTACTAGCAATAGTTTAGCTTCCTCTATGACTAGCGGAAATATTTTTGTGGGCAATGGTAGTAACGTCGCTACTAGTGTTACGTTGAGTGGAGACGCAACGATAGCAAATACGGGCGCCCTGACAATTGCAGCGAACTCAGTCGCTCTAACAACTGATACTACTGGGAATTATGTAACAAACATAACTGCAAGTAATGGACTTCAGGCAACAGCGGCTGCTGGTGAAGGCACAACTCCCAATGTAGTTTTAGGTGGAACACTTACAGACGACACAACTATCAATGCAACCAATACTAAAACTTTTAAAGTGCAAGATTTAGTCGGAACAGATTTTTTAACTTTTACAGGAGCTACTGGAATAACTCTCGTGACAAAGCTCGCGGCAACTACCGCAGATATTGATGCTGGAACACTTGATAACGTTGCTATTGGAGCAACCACTCGTAATTCAGCAGCTGTGACAACTTTGGCCGCAACTGCTGCCTACATTGCTACGGCCAGCATTGATAATGCTTTAATTACAACTGCAGATATCAACGGAGGAACACTTGATAACGTTACCATTGGAACGACCACACGTGCGGCAGGATCTTTTACCACTATTAATGGTACTTCAGCCGCTATTGCTGGAACCGTTTCTGCTGGAACACTTCTAACATCAAATATTTTAGGTGGAACAACTACCACTAGTGGCTTAACTCTACAGACAACTTCAGGCGCAGGAACGACAACCGCTGATATGCATTTTCTCGTCGGTAACAATGGCGGAACAGAAGCTATGACCATTTTAAATAATGGAAATGTAGGAATTGGAATTGCTACACCGAACTCTACCTTACAAGTGGCCGGATCAGTTGCGACCAAATTATTAAGTAAAACAGCAAACTATACCTTAACTTCAAGTGACAGCGTGATTTTAGGAGATGCCTCTGGTGGAACGATAACCTTAACACTTCCAACAGCAGTGGGAATTGAGGGACGCCAGTATACTTTGAAAAAAACAGATAGTTCTACTAATGCGGTTACAGTGAGTACAACTGCCGCGCAAACTATTGATGGGGCCACTTCATTTAGTCTAGCTAATAGATATGATAACTTGACTATAGTTTCTGATGGAGCAAACTGGAGCATTATTTCATCGACTGCTCCAGAGGTTCAAACTCGCTGGGATACACATGCAGGAAATGGGTCAACTAATACACACATTCCTTATTTTACAAATACAAATTATAGTGTTGGATCCGCTGGAAATTATACCATAGATAATAGCGCTGTTAATGGATTAAGTATTACGATTGATAAAGCGGGATTTTACGCAGTTTCGGTTTGGTTTCTTCCTGCTTCACCAACGTACGCCGGGATTTCATTAAATAGTAACCAACTGACTACAGCAATTTCGACTATTACACCAGCTAATAGATTAGCGATAAGTACTTCATCAGCTGCTGATTATATTGCTTTTTCGTCTTGGACTGGATGGCTTGCGGTGGGTGATGTTATTCGGCCACATACTACGGGATTTGGAACGGGCAATGCTCCAGGCATGGCGGGAATGTCCATAGCAAAAATTCGCTAATCGTTTAAAATTTGTACTGTGCCATTTGGTACGGGCGCTCGTACTTTTTTAATTTTGGACCAAAACTATTGCCACTTTTACAAATGGTGATTATCGTATAGGCATGAAAAAACTTATCAACGGTATTCTCGAGTTTCAGCACAGACTTCAGCCTAAAGATCGTGAGACATTTGCTAAATTAGCGTTAGGGCAATCGCCAGATGCGCTCTTTATTGGTTGTTCGGATAGTCGGGTGGCGGTTAACGTTTTTGCTTCAACTGATCCAGGGGATCTGTTCGTAGTGAGAAATGTCGGGAACCTTGTTCCTCAGTGTGGTAGTAATGGATTATCAATGAACGATCAGTCGGCACCAGCTGCGATTGAGTTTGCTCTCAATATAATGAGAGCTTCTTTGGCGCTCCTAGGAAGGGAGCGCGCTAATTTTGAAGGTTGCGGCCGCATTTTAGTGTATTCAGAGATATTCCAAGAAAAAAATAAAATAAAAATAGTTTAGAGGAAGAGAATGAGAGTTAGAAGTTAAGATTGGAGCGAAA
>JAXLVO010000038.1:0-11905 GCA_046328975.1 Bacteriovoracaceae bacterium
CCTCTTTTTATTTCTTCAGCTTATGGTTCACCTTATCCACTTAGTGCTATTGAAGAATATAAAACCGTTATGAAAAAAGCCTGTGATAACGATCATCAAAGAATTGAACTTTTTAAAAGTAATAGCGATTATGATGTTAATCAACGTAAAATTTATAAAAAGTTAGAACAGAGTTATTTTAACCGCTGCTCTCCAATTTTTTCTACTTAATTATTTTTGAAAAAAACCTTTAACTTTAACTTCGGCAATAACCTCTTCTAGTTTTTTTAAGAGGAATTCTTGATTTAAGATATCTTTCGTGTAGAGATACTCTTTAGGATTTAATTTTAGACTAAAGACTTTACTCTCTTTTTTAGTAGTAGGTTTAGTAGAATTTGAACTCGCTAGTAGATCAATTTTATTAATATCAAAAGTAAAATCAATACAGAGAATATTGTCTTCTAAACGTTGAATTAAACTTAACCCTTCTACGGTAGCTAACTCTTTGGATGCAGGAGCCTTAAATTTAAACTCCACACCTTTTTTATTACCTTTAGTTTCAACACATTTAAAGCGGTAAAAGTTTTCTAAAAGTTCTACCACTTTTAAAAAAATCGGTTTTGGTATTATAAGTAATTGAAGGTGCTTCTGTTCACCTTCAATTCCATAGGTTAAATAAAAACTTGATTTTTTATCAGAGATAAAAGCATTTAAATCAAGTTTAAATTCAAAAAGCAGTGTCTCTTTTTGATCACTTTTAAGTGTTAAATTACTGGGTAATTCAAATTTTTGAGTAAAGTTAAAAGCGCTACTGTTTCCAGCAAAGACCTTTTTAAAATCAGCAAAGGCCAGATTTACGCTGGCATTGGACACTGTAACTGTTTTATTGCCTTTATTTGATACACTTAAAGCACCAGATATGGTTTGTCCCTGCTCCCACTGTTCGCCTTTGGTTTCGATTTCCCAAAAAAGATCGTTCTGATTGAAATTACCTTTCATGCACATTGCCACCTAGTTAAATTGAGAGGGGAATCTTACCACTATTTTTTTTTCGGCGCTAGCGCCTTAGTCAATATTTTGTAAATATCGATGAAAAGCCCATCTTTATAGATAGGTTCAACCTCTTTAAGAAAGAGTGAAGCATTCCATTGGCTACCTTTGGCGCTTTCTGACATTATGAAATGGACTACATCGTGGGCGGCGATAAATATACAGGAGAGTGGTGAGAGTTCATGATAGTTAATGCCTTTGGGAAATCCAGTACCATCGGGTCTTTCATGGTGTTCTCTAATGATAATATCGACATTGGGAGGAATCATATTAAGTTCAGAGGCAAGTAGTGCAGCAGTTTCTGGGTGAGTTGCATAGTTGTCTTGCTCTTTGGAGGTAAACTGATTGCCATGGGAGAGGAGTTCTGGCCTATTTTTAATAGTTACAAGTTTAGGATTAAGTAATGTAATATCTTGCATAAGTGAAGCTAAGATAAGTTTATAAAATGTAAGATTGGATCTCCAGCCCATCATTTCAGCTAACATACAGCTAATATTGGCCTTAAGAATATATTGGGTAGAAATTGTATTGATATTATTTTCTTGTTGTATATTCCAGAGTTCTTCAATTTTAGGTGAACTCTTTATAGTTTGCAGTGAGAGAATAGTTAAAACTTTAATTAACTTATGGGCATCCATATTCAACCCAAAAGTTTTAATTGATTTAATAATATATTCATGGGTCTCTTCACAAATATGAACTGCTTGTGGAAAAGAAATATTTTTGCTGGAAATATCTTTAATAGCTTCGGCAAGGCTCCCCATTACTCTACGCGATTCTTCGTTAGATAGATTTTGAGCTAGATCTTGAATTTCGGTTGGAGTAATTTTTAGCGAGAAGTTTTTAAGTGAATCTTGGATTGATTCTAATTTTTTTAGTAAAAAAGGGATATCTTTAACACTAAGATAAAATGATGTTACACTTTTTTCTTTATATTTAGTAAAATCATTTTCACCAAAATAGTCACCAGCTCTGAAAATTTTAATATGTTTTGATTCAGAAAGTTTTAAAAAAAGGTCAGTTTCAATTTGGTTAAAATAGAGAAGCACTGATAGACTAATTTCACAAAATCGATTCTCATCTTGAGGAATAAGTGCTCTTTTAGGTAAAAAATCGCTCAGCACCTTTTTTAAACGCTCTGAAATTCCAGGTTTAAAAATCTTAGCGTAAAAATTTATAATTTTAAGTTTATCGTCATCCATGGATGTTGGTGAATAGAGACCAATGATAGGAATAATTTTTTCAGTTGATTGACAAATTTTACTGATCCGCACGAGCGTATTATAGGAGGTACTTTCATCGATAATTAGACAAGTGGGTGGCTCTTCTGAAGTAAAAAGTTTTCCTATTTTTTCAATCTCTTTATCTTTAATTACAATAATTTCTACATCAAAGAAAGCAAGGATAGAGACTTTGATAATTTCTAAAAGAAAATCTTCTGTCTGTAGCAGTAAAATTTTTTCGAGTCTGTTTTGCATAGTTATTTATCGACTAATTAGTATGTCAACTTAAGTTGTGGACTATTATGCTTTTTTCCAAACATAAAAAGTAACAGGAATAGCTCCATTTTTGAAGTTAAGTCGATCAATAAGATTAAATTTATGATCAGTTTTAAGTTTTAATTGGTGAAGGTTTGCTTCAGTTGGAACTAAAATACCAATAAAAAGGGGAGTAAAATGTTTCATAATATATTCAAGAGTTTTTTGATAAAAACGTGGATCAAAATTCTCACCTAATGCTAACCGTTTGCCATATGGTGGGTTGAAAATAAAGACTAATTCTCGAGACGGAAGATCAGTTTTTTTGAGTTTAAATAAATCTAAAACTTTAAAACTCATCGGTGCTATGGAGGTGAGTTTTTCAATATTAGCTAAATTACTTTCACAGGCCTTAATATTTTTTTCATCTTGATCTGAGCCTTGAAATCCAGCATAGATAGGTTTTTGAGTCAATGAGAGTGAGGCTATATCAAAATTTGACTTGAGATTAAAAAATTGGAATGCAAACTCTTGTTTAGGGTTAATAAAATTAAATAGTGCACTTTCAAAAAGAAGCGTTCCAGAACCTGCCATAGGATCAATGAGGTAAGGCAGCGTTGGGAGGGACTCTTTTTTTAGTAACTGTTCTAATTTTAAATTCATGGCACTAGCGTAAGTTTCACGAATAGAGGCTTCTGAATTAAAAGTTTTATAACCTCGTTTATTTAGCTGATAACCTGATGTATCGATACTAATTAAGCAATTGTCATTATCAAAAAGAAAGTGAAGAGTTAACTCAATCGTTTTATGTTTAAACTCTAAATCTTTTTTCTTAGCTGGTTGAGCCTTGAAATAGGTGGATATTCCATCACGAATAGTTTTTTCAATTTTTTTAGTTAGATTAAGTCTAGATTTATGGCAAGTAACTTTGAGTTCAAAGTTTTCATTTTTTAAATAGGGGCGCCAATTAAATTTGCGAATCTTATTATAGAGCTTAGGAAAGTCTCGTGCCTTAAATTCATCAATTCGTAACAAGATCCGTGTTGGGATTTTTAAAAAATAGTTTAAACTTACTCCGAGCGAATAGTCGCAAGTAAGATTAATTCCCCCTTTAACTATTTTACAAACGGGAAACTCAATGGTGGGATAGAGTGTTTTCCATTTGCTTTCAAGCTCAGAGAGCGCTAGTGTTTCTAGTCCAGGACCAACTGTAATAAAAAATTGTGAATCCATGAACTTAGTCCTAATTTAATTAAAGATCGCTAAAATTTTCTCTTTACCAATTTCTCGAATAAAGGTTGCGAGTTTTGGCCCACGATCTTTACTAATTAGCATTTGGTAAATAGTTTTAAAGGCCAATGGTGGTTCAATTTTAAAATCATTAATGAGATGGTAGATCTTCTCATGAAGTTCATTATCTGATTTTATGGAGTCCCACTCATTTTTAAGTAGCGTCGATAAACTTTGTATAAATTTTTGGGTAGTCTCATCCATTGCAACGGACGTTTTAGTTTTATTAATTTTAAATTTAAATTCTTCAGGGGCATGTTCATTTAACCAGTTAAGCGCACATTGTGAACGTTGTTGAAATCGTCGCTCATCTCGATCTGTTACAATATCTTTTTCATAATATTTACGTGTACGTTCAATGCTTCCATCTTGAATTTGCAGTAGGTTAGTTAAATGTCTAAAGGATGGTTGAAAGGGACATTTGTCGCCTAGTTTTTCGTTTTGAACAAGTTGTGAGAGTTCATAAACACGAATATTCATATCACGTTTTTTTTCACTCATCGGTTCTAATCCATAAACACTTCTTTCTAGTCGATCAAAGTCTTCATAATTCTTAATTACTTCAGCATCAAAGCCAATGGCAAAATCGACATTAGATTTATAGCTGGCAAAAATCCAGCGAATCATTTCCGGTTCATAAATTTTTAAGACTTCAGAGACGGTTACGAGGTTTCCTTTGGAACTACTCATTTTACCGCCCATACCTTTAATAGAGATGAAATCATACTGTAAGTAGATGGGTGCATTACCCCCAAATACATATTTTACAATACTTTTAGCTGTCGTAAAACTTCCACCTTCACTGGAGTGATCTTTACCACCTGGTTCAAAATCAACTTTTTCATAGGCCCATCTCATTGGCCAATCAACACGCCAAGGGAGCTTAATTCTAGTTGAGTTCTCAATTTTTTCAACTCCAGTATGATTACAGAGTTCACACTCGTAACTTAAGCTATCTTTGTTATTGTAACTGATTTTTTTAATGCGATCCCGATTACATTTTTCACAGTAGATTAAAACTGGTAACCATTCACTACTTAGAGGTTCTTCACGATACTGATTGAGAATTGCTTTAATTTTATCTGTGTTATCTAATGCATGTTGGATCATTTTAGAGTATTGACCTTTACGATAACATTTTGCTTGGTAAACAGGTTCAATTAAAATTCCAGCATTTTGTAACTCTTTTTCAAAATTGACTTCGTGGTGGCGAGCATAGCTCTCATCACGACCAAAAGGATCGGGAGTATCAACAATAGGGTTAAAGAGAAACTTTTGAAGCTCCTCTTGTCTAGGTAAGTTGACGGGAACTTTTCTAAATGTATCAAAATCATCCCAACTAAAAATAAAACGTACTTTTTTCCCTCTATCTTTTAGCGCTCGTACTACAAATTCAGTAGTAATAACCTCTCTAAAATTACCAAAATGAACCATACCAGAAGGAGTAATTCCACTCGCACAAACATAGAGATCTTTTTCTCCACGCTCGTTGATAATTCGCTCAGCAGTAAAGTCTGCCCAGTGAACAGTTTTTCTAGGTAGGGTAGCTTCGGTCATATGTTTCTCCGCATAAATAGTAGATTGAAAATGGATGTAGGTTTATAACTGAAGCAGCTTAATTAGGCAAATTGGAGTGGTACTCATTAACTATTCGGGTAGAGTTGAGCCCGTCCCAAAAGGCGGTAATAGCTTTGATCATTGCTTTTGCCGAGCGAATAAAAAGATCCTCATCTAAAAAAAAGTCGGGATCAAAATAGACTTCGGCTAATTCAGTTCGTGTCTGTTTAAGATACTGTTCTTGCTCTTTATTGTGCCATGTGAAAAAACCTAACTCTAATTTTTCAAGTTTACTATTTTTGAAACGGAGAAGGCCTTTATAGAGATCGTCCCACACATCTGAAGCGGCCCAGGTTTGAAAGGCGTAACTAGCTCCAGCTGCTACCGAATACTCTTCACCGGCATAGAGTCTTTCTAACTCATCACAGAGAAAGAGGGTGCTGGGAGTTCTAAAACGGCGTTTACCTAAATCGGAAAAACGTATATCTAACGGTTGAGCAAATTGCAAGATCCACTCAACAGGGGTTAAGACATTTCTATCGCTATTATTATGAAAACGCTCCCAAGTTCAGAGAGAAAATCTCTTTTAGATGAGCGCATTGATTCTACTGAATGTGAATTCAACATTCTTTTAAGTTCTGCTACTAATGAATGATTTGAGAAAACAGAAAATTGAATAGTAAAATCACGAATCTGATTGACTGTGAGATCAACGTTGCAAAACCATTGGCAATACTTATTATTCTCAATAAATGGAGTCTTTAACCACCTGATTAATTCTTTCTAAAATGCCTCAACTGGTTTTGGTTTTATACATAAATCACCTGAAGAAAAGCCAGCCATTATAGTAACCAAGTGGTTATTTATTGTAAAGCACAATTTTGATTTCACGTTGATATAAACTACGTAAATTCCTAGTGATTGGCCCATTTTTCCGCCACTAATAAGTTGATTATCAATAAGTTATAGTGAACCACTTCTCTCAGTGAACTTGTAAAAAATTTCGACGCCTTCTTTAAATCTTTAGCACTAAACTTTTTTTCAAAAATGGTATGTCACTTTTTTATATTCAACTAAAAATTACGAGTGATTCCACTTTAAAACTCTTCGTTGCGACAGGTGTAGTATAGACAATCCCATCTTTAACCATCCAAACGTTACTGGTAGTAGCTTCAGTTACGATACCTTTATCACTTAACAAAATAGCATCATAGACTTTGGCCTTTTTGGCCTCCATATAAGCTAAAATATTGTTAAGATAGTTGCCTGATTTTATATTGGGATTGACGGCGTTGACATGGTTTCTGGAGCGTCTTAGCTATAATAACCGACATTCCTTTCATAGGCTTCTTCGCTAATAGGTATATACTTCTTTTGCAATGATAATGGTATTTGGTTCATTCATTACATCTGGATCAATGCCCATTTCTCCAATTCCACGAGTAATCATAATTCGAATATAGGCGTTTTTAATATGAGAGTTATAAGCATGTAAAGCATTTAGCGTTTTATCTATCTCTTGAGTTAATCTCTCTTTAGAGAAATTAAGCATAGGCAATTCTAATTGGGCGGCTGATAGATAAAGTCGGTCTAAATGTTTTTCTAAAAATAGTATTTTTATCGTAGACTTAGTTACCTCATAAATTGAGTCACCAAAAAGAAAACCGTGATCAAACAATAAACTTAGCATCTGAGCATTAACCACCTGCCGTTAATATTGACTTGATGGTAGGTTAAAAGTTTCCATAAATATTTTCTACCAAAGGATGGAGTTAAAGTCATTGACGTTGGATCGTCTTTTGAGTGAAAATTAATGACAATGGTAGCAATTAGTAAAAAATACATTCTCATATTCCTGATGTCTGCTTTTTTTATTCAATGCAATTCATTTGCTAGTATCACATTTAATTTAGGTACAGCGGAAGTTGTAAGTGTAGTGACCGCTGAGCGGGTAGGAGTGGTTTCAGAAGATGGCGGTGACAATTCGACTGAAGCTGGGGCAACTAAAATTTATCTGCCAATTGATACTGATCTTCATCCAGCTACACCAACGCCTACGGCAGTTTTAAAAAATGAGTACACTGTTTTTGGGGAACCTTTGACTGGTGATAGAACAGGTTCTAAAATTCATAGTTTACCAAGAATTACTCCTCAGGTTTCTGGAACGCCAAGTGACATCTATGCTGATAATCCTAGAATTAGATTTACTATTACAACTGATAATAGTGCCAAAAACTACCTGTATGTGGCGGCAAAAGATAGCTCAGGTACTTATAAAATTATGCAACTTTTAGATATTAATGGAGTATCAGGTAACTATGTTGATGTTAATCCTAGTGAGTCCTATTACGTTGAATTTACCGTAAAATCACTGTGTGAACGTGGAACTTGTAGTTCTACCTTGGGGAGTTACAGTACTGGTTCAAATAATTTAAATATTTCGCAACTTATTTACTATTTTACAGCCGATGAGACATTAGTGGTGGGCGATACCGCTTCACCAACCACTTTTACCGATGGAAACTATGCTAAAATTTTTATGTCGGACGTTATTTCAACTACACCTGTTAGTTTTCAGAGTTTACGTAGAGGTGATACACTGGCCATTGCTAATTTTAGTGGGAGCACCAACCAAGGTAATATTGGAGAGGGTGTCTATAAAATTTTAACCTTCATTTATTCGGGTGGAACTACACCGACAACCGCCGTAAACTTAGATGAGGCTTTAGACTACGGTGGAACTTTCCGTTTTTATGAAGCTCAAAAAGAGGGTGATTTTAAAATTACTCAGCTAGTTAATGGTAACCATTATGAGATTGGACTTGGAATGGTAAATAAATTTAAATTTGTTTCCACTATTACAACACCTAAGCTAGTTACTCCTGAAAAAATTGAAGCCTTTATTAACAAGCAATCCTGCTACCTCTTTTCAGCTGGGTTTCAAAGTGACCACTATGTTTTAACTTATCTTCGTTATATTAGAGATAGCTACTTATTAACCAATAAAATAGGTAAAATTTTTGTAGGATGGTACTATCAGACTGCACCTAAATTAACTCACTATATTTATAATAGTGAAACGTTGAGTTTTTTGGTAAGAGCTGTGGGTTATTTTTTTTACTACACTTTAAACTATTTTTTTCTAATTTTAAGTCTCTTAATATTGTTTTGGGTATTGGTTAAAATTCGATTCAAACTGAGAAAAGTATGAAACGAGATGTTGTGTTATTTTGGGCAGCACTTATTATATCCATTCTGTTTTTTCTAATTACGATCTATTTCCGAACGGAAGCGTTTAAGTAGTGGATCCTCTGGCGCCAAAATAAATTTATTCAGAGCATTTGAATTAAAAATAAATTCTGGGATACGAATACGATAAAATATTCCTTTATCATAATTATGAGTTGAGATCACATTAGTTTTAGCTGAAATTGTAGAGTGCACCTCTCCTTGATCATACGGTACAAAAAGGTCGTAATGCTTTTGTTGTTTTAGAAAATGTTCAATGATAAATGAGCGAAGCATCTGCATACTCTTTTCATCCATAGTTGAGACTAAAAAGCTATTAGGATATTTTTTTTGCACAACTTTTTTAAGTGCCTCATCTTGTACTAGATCTACTTTATTAAACACAATAATGCTGTCTTTCTTTTCAATTTTAAGCTCTTTTAATACATCATGAGTTACTTGTAAGTGTTTTTCATATTGAGGATTAGATAGGTCAACCACAATAATTAATAGATCAGCTTCGCTGGCAGAATCAAGTGTTGATCTAAATCCGTTAATAAGTGTATTGGGTAAGTTAGAGATAAAACCAACCGTATCAATGAGAATCATAGGTGGTTTAGTATCAGGATTTAACATTCGAAATGTTGAATCTAACGTTGCAAAAAGTTTGTCTTCGGCCAGCACGTTGACTCGACAGAGCCGATTCATTAACGAAGATTTTCCGGCATTTGTGTAACCAACTAGCGCTGAAACGATCGCCTTATTTTTTCGCTGTTTGCTCTGTTCTTGGCGAGAAACAGCTATATCTTTAAGCTGTTTTTTAAAAAAAGAGATCTTATCTTTAATAATCCTGCGGTCAAGCTCAAGCTGCTGTTCACCTTCACCACCTCGAACACCCACACCTCCGCGTTGTCGACTAAAGTGCGACCAGAGTGAAGTTAATCGTGGCAACATATACTCTAGTTTTGAAATCTCAATCTGAATTTGAGCTTCTTTAGTTCGAGCATGGCTGGCAAAAATTTCTAAAATAACATTGACTCGATCAATAACTTTAAGCTTAGTAATTTTTTGAATATTTCGACCTTGGCTTGCACTTAATTCAAAGTCAAAAACTAAAAGGTTGGCGCCACTATTTTTAGCAAATTCGGCGATCTCTTCAATTTTTCCTTTACCTAAAATAAAAGCTGGATCAATTTCTCTTTTATTTTGAATAAAACTTTTTAAACACTCTACGTTTAGGGTTCGTAAAAGTTCTTGTAACTCTTGAAGGGAGGCCTCACTTTCGGCCATGGTGGTATGTCCTTCAAAACTTTGAGAACAGATAGATACCAGCACCGCTATCGGTTTTTGGGGAAGATTAAATTGGTCAATAATATCCATAATGAAAAATAGTTAGAGCGTTAATAATTGGTTATCAATTAGGCGAGTCTTCTCAACATAATAGGCCCCGGCTATCACAAATTTTTTGGTTTGAAGGGTTGGAGTATTTAAGGTATCAGCCTCTAAAATTTCTAAGTAGTCCCAATATTTATCATTTTCACAGGTTATTTTAGCTAATTGCAACGCTTCATTGAAACTACCTTTCTTCAAAAGAGCAGTTACTTTATGCAACAATTGCGCAAGTGTGAGCGCCGCAGCTTTACCTTCACTACTTAAAAATGAGTTACGGCTCGATAGCGCAAGCCCGGAAGCCTCCCTGACTATAGGTAAACCAAAAACATTAATGGGAAGATTAAGATCGTTAACCATTTTTTGTATTACTAAATATTGCTGATAATCTTTAAGCCCAAAATAACTATTATGTGGGCGAATTAAACTAAAGAGTCGATAGACAACAGTTGTTACACCTTCAAAGTGGGTGGGCCTTGTTTTTCCACAGAGTTTTTGAGTAAGCTCTCGCACATAAATTTGGGTTAGATAGTTCTCTGGAAAAACCTCAAGCGGCGTTGCCGGTGCATAGACATAGATCGGTTTTTTGCTATTTAAACTATTAATGAGTGCTAGATCACTTTCGAGTGTGCGTGGATACTTATTAAAATCTTCATGAGGTGCAAACTGTTTTGGGTTTACAAAAATGGAGACAAAGGTAAGGCTATTTTTTTGGAGTGACTCTTCAATTAGGGATAGGTGACCCTGATGGAGATTTCCCATGGTTGGCACAAACCCAATAGAATCTTCTGGTGTTAACTTTAATTCATGACGAATTTTGAGAAGTTCATTAGTTTTGGTTATCAGTTGAGTCATAAGTTTATTGCATACAAAAATTATAAATCGATTCTGCCAGCTCTAGTTTAGTGAGTGACTTGGTTGAGCCAATTTTTCCCGCCGCAAAAAAAGTGTACTCCCCGCCATTTTTACCAAAGCCTTTGGTCTCTGTCACGGCTTTTTCACTAAAGCCATGGTGAACCGAGTTGCCAATGAGAAGATCCACTTTTTTTCGCTGCCATTTTTCATTTAAGATAGTTTGATTAATAGTCGTTTCGGCCGCAAAGCCAACCACTTTTTGAGTTTTAGATCTATTTTTTAAGACATAAGCTAAGATGTCAGGTGCAAGTGTCGATTTAGGTAGACTCATCTGCTCTTTTTTAATTTTCTCTTTTTGAAAAGCAAACTCATAGTCAACCGGCGCAGCTGCTGCAATAAAATGGTCACAATGTTTTAAATGTTTTTTCACTAGTTGAAACAAATCACTAGTTGTTACGGCTCGTTCTAATTTAAAATGGGGTAACATCGTTAGGTCATCTAGTTCAGCTACGGCTTGAACTCCTGCTAAAACGGTTACATTATGCCCTTTTTGTAAAAGATATTTAGCCAGAATTAGGCCAGTCACACCACTGGAAGCATTGGTTAGATAGCGAATAGGATCAAGCGGAGAGAGTGTTGCCCCTGTTGTAATAAGAAACGACTTAACGGTTTTTGCTGCCACCTTTTCAGCCACAGTTCCAAGTGTTTCAGTAATAAGTGCAATTTTTTCAATTTTAGGTAATTTTCCAAGTCCTACATCGCCACAAGCTAGTAGTCCAAAATCAGTCGGGAATATCGTATGATGAGCGCGTCCTTTAAGTTCATTTAGATGTTTTTGCAGAATCTTTTGATTTAACATAACAACATTCATGGCCGGACAAATGACAACCTGTTTATGCTCTAAACTTAGATAGGTAGTAGTTAAAAGATCATCCGCTATTCCGAGCGCACATTTAGCTATAACGTTAGCTGACGCTGGAGCAATAATAAATTGGTCGGTCCACTTGGCCAAATCGATATGATTAATTTGGCTACTATGATTACTAAACCGTTTTTGAATATTAAAATCATCGGTACTT
>JAXLVO010000039.1:0-10020 GCA_046328975.1 Bacteriovoracaceae bacterium
AAAAGGAATTATTGGAGAGATTACTGACTCCAACATTGAAAAATACCTTAATACTTTAAATTAAGACTGATTAGCATCTTTAGAGACTAACGCCGCAATCACTAAATCACCACTCACATTAATAGTGGTACGGCACATATCTAAGAATCTATCAACTCCAAGAATAATTCCCATACCTTCAGCGGGGATACCCATCTGTTTTAAAAGAATCATAATTAGAGGAAGTGATCCACCTGGAACTCCGGCCGTTCCTACTCCAGCTAGAATCGACATTAACACAACCGTAACTTGGTTAGCTAAACTTAGTTCAATACCATAAACTTGCGCTAAAAAGAGCACTGTAATCCCTTCAAAAAGGGCCGTACCATTTTGATTGGCCGTAGATCCCACCGTTAAAACAAAACGTGAAACTTCTGGCGGTAATTTTAAAGTCTGTTCAGCTGTCTCTAATGATCTGGGTAGAGTTGCATTGGATGATGCTGTTGCAAATGCATAAAGATAGACATCCGAACAATCTTTATAAAATTTAAACGGATTAATTTTACCAATAAATTTTAGAAGTGCTGAATAGACTACAAACTGTTGAATTAAGAGAGCTCCCACCACGACCAACACATAATAGAAAAGAGAAATTAAAATAGTATGGCCAAATTTGAATGATGTATTAAAGACTAAAGCAAATACAGCAAAAGGTGCAAGCTTCATGGCCTGATCTACAATATACATACAAGCAGCGTAAACCTGTTCAAAAATTCCAAAAATAGTACTCTCCTCTTTTTTAGTAAGGGCAAGAGCAATCCCAAAGAAAAGTGCAAAGAACATTAATGAGAGCATTTCACCATCAAGTGCTTTTACCGCTGAATCAAGTGGATTTTTAGGAATAATTTCAACTAACGATTGAACTGCACTCTTTGCGGCTGAAGCATTATTAGCAATTTTTTCAACATCGGCATTAGGTGTTTTTAAGGCATCTCTATCGATATTTAAACCAACACCAGGTTTAACAATATTAACTAAGGTAATTCCAACAACTACTGATAGTGAGCTGGCAACTAAAGTATAAAACAAGGTCTTTTTAACTACTTTACCTAAGCCATGATGTGAAGTTAATTCTGATACCCCTAAAATCAAACCACAAAAGACCATGGGAACAACAATCATAAAAATAAGTCGTAAAAAAATTTGCCCGGTGGGGGCAAAAATATTGGTTGAGACCCATACAAAGTTTTCATCCGCAGCATAAGGATGAGTGCAACGCCTCCCACCACTCCTAGAATTAAAGCTATCATAACTTGGTATGTGTTTCATGTATGGTCCCTCAATTGTAATTTACTTTTATAATACGGTGAGATGAAGTTCTTGTCTATTGATATATCGGCGAGAAAATTAGTAATATGCGATCCAAACAGAGAGCTAAGTTTAAGAAAAATACAAATAAATTGTGAGTTTTCATTAATTTTTGATTCTACTTTAACTGTTCCACCAATTTTTTTAATATTTTCAAGAACAACATCTAGACCTATACCACGCCTGAAATATCCGTCACAACCTCTTTACTAGAGAAACTAGGTTCAAAAAATAAGCATGGCAAGCTCATCATTGTTCATTTGATTTAGTTCATTTTCAGAGATAAGACCTTTTTGAAAAGCAATAAGTCCAATTTTTTGTGGATCAATCCCATCACCATCATCACGTACAGTGACCAACTGATTATTATCTTTTTTAACACAAGTAATTTCCGCAGTGTTCCCACTTCAGGCTTATTGAGCTTTAATCGTTTTTCAGGTGATTCAATTCCATGGTCCAGGAGTTTCTTAAAATATGCATAATCGCATCTTGAAAAAGTGACATTTTCGAATCTTCTAAATAAAAAGTGTCCCCCTGACAAACAAAATTTACTTTTATTTAAGTGTTGCCAAATCCTCTACTACTTTTTTAAAGCTCATAAAGTTTCAATCACTGAAACTTTATCCAAAGTATCAAGTTCATTAGAGATGTATTGAGACAACAGTGATTTATCGTCAACCAACAATACTTTTATTCGTGTTATCATCTGACAACCTACTTTAGACACAAAACCATCTGCTTGATTTTCAGTTCCGGTAATACCAAAAATTTTGCTAAAGAGTTAAATAGTTATTATACACATTCATCACTTCACTTAACCCCGTAATAAAGGTTCCAGAAAAGTTTGTCCAAGGGCTGGCGTTTTGAACTACCGCATTTTTCATTTTAACAAAATCACTTTCGACACTATGAGTGCAAGAAGAGAGAATGTTAAATTTAAACCACGAGAATTTCCTTAATCGTATGCAGATGTCTAAAAATAAGATTAAGATCATTCTCTTTTGGTGCAAGATTCAGCTTAGCTAAAGTTTCAGAAAGCATCTCTCCTACTTTTTAAGACACTTATTGATATCTTTCTGTTCATTCTGTAAAAACTCTGAATAATCTGAATATCACGTTCATTTTTTTGTCTGGCCAGTTCAATCTTTCTAGCGAGTGCCTCAACTTCAGTCACATCTTCGACTACAAACATAATTTTTGCGAGTAATTTTTTAGAATTCCAGAGCGGTGTCACTTTAACTTTCAAGATTTGTTCTTTTCCATTATTACGAATTACTCGTGGAATAAAAGAGTCTTCCATAAATGACCACTGTAGCTCATCCTCTCCAAAAACCACGGCCAATGCTGTTTTAACTTTGGCCAGATCTTCGCTACTACTTGGTAAATCGCGATATAAAACTTGGTTAATATTTTTTCCTTCAATCACTTCTCCAAAAAGCGTTTCGGAGTACTTTGAAACTGGTCCAGCAATAGTCCCGTCAGGTAAAATTGAGAAGATCGCTTGACTCATATTATTCAAAAGATCTGAGATTTTTTCATGTTCTATTTTAATCAGCCGATCACGTTTTTCTACCTCACCGGCCATCTCATTAAATGCTTCGCTTAAAAAATTAATTTCAGGACTTCCAACAATATTGGAACGTTTACCATAATCACCCTTGGCAAAGGCAATACAGGCTTTGGCCAGTTCTAAAATCGGTGAAGTAATAACACCAGCAGTAATAAAGGAAATCACAATACTAAGGATAATTCCTAACACTAAAATCACCATAGTACTTTTTAATTTCGCTTTACTTGCGGCTTCTGTCTCTTGTCGTTTATCAAAACCAATTTCTGCTTCATTATCAGTAGTATTTTCAATTTTATCTTCAATAAATTTTCTAAGTGGATTCTCCGACCATAATTTTAAAACAGTTGAGACATCTATGTTAGATTCATTTTTCCTTTTAACAAGCTCTTTACGAAAAGCCTCAATCTCATTCACTTTTGCATTGATTTCTTTCACTATAACTGGATTATCTTTAGAGAGTGAGCGTTCGGCCACTACCTCCAGATCTGATGACATATTTTCTAAATGGTTAGAGTATTCTGTGCTATTTGGATCACAATCTTTGGTGTCTCCTTTACACAGTAGCAATTTTTTTACACTAGCATCATATTTTAAGAAATTTACTTTTGCTGACAGTACTCGACATTACTGGGCCATCATACATAATAGAAAAACCAGTTGATCAAATCTTTAGCTGCAAACCAGAGATAGAGACTAAGACCGGCTACAATTCCCCAGTTACTAACGAAATAAGAAAAAGCATATTCTTTAATTTAATTTGAGTAATCAGTTTTTTCATATTTTAAACATTCCTCTCACAGTTACAAGTGTCCAATACTAGCTCCAAGGTGTCCGGTGATCGAAATAATAATAAAATTAATCAAGTGTAAAACTAATATGATACTTGTACTAAATTGCTTTTTTTTATGAGTAAAATAAGTAAATAAAAAAATACCTGTCATGATAAAATGATTCAGCGTGCCCAAAAGCGGTGGAGAACTATTATATGCCCTAGCACTCCATTTTCTAGTAACCACTTTCACTTCTTTTTTAAAAAGATATCCAGCCGAAATTCTGTTAAATGACCAGCTATAACACTAATCCAACAAAAAATCAGTGTGTTAAAAAAAGAACCGTTTGAGAAAAATTAACTGTTCTTCTTCCCCATATTAAAAATAGAATAATGATACCACAAGCACCAATGGGAAAATGGATAATTATATTATGTAAATAGCGAGGTCCAATAAACTCAATATGTAATAAATCTGCCAACTGTATCATTACTCAACTACAATCGTTAATTTCATTTTTGGATGGATGCCACAACGAACCTGCACTTCACCTTTCTGATCACCCTTACTGTGTCTGATTTTCCAATTTTGAGTTTTAAGATCACCCCATTAGCATAGACGTTGTGGGTAACATTATCGACATTGGTAAAAATAACGAGTCACCAATTTTATTTTAACTGTTTCAAGCGGCAGTCTTAAGCGTATCTTGATTAGTACTATACTCTTGCAATTTAGCCTCACTGGCATCCCTACAAAACTTTTGCTATTTGGTTTACCTTAACAGTTGTGGTAGCAAAAGTATTCGTCACAACAATGAAAACAACCAATAAATAGACTCCATGTAAGCATACTTTTACCCCTAAAAACAACTCGCTAAAGCTCTAATTGTTATTTTATGGGTTAAAAAAATAAATCAACGTATTTAAATTTTTCACCACTATTAGTTGACTTAAAAGCTTGCCACTTGATTGATTGAATTTTTAGTCATATGATTTTTTATCATATGACAAATTCAATCGATTTATTTTAAGGAGACCTAATGAAATTTCTTCTTTTATTCTGCCTAATATCTATTTCCTGTAATCCTACTAAAAAAGCAGATGAAACAAATAACCTAGTTCCAAAATCAACTGAATTTAAACCTCTTTCTCAGTTACCACAACTCCTATTAGGTCAAACTGTTTATGTTCCTATTTACTCTAGTATCTATTTTGGCAGCGAAACAAAACTTCTTCATCTAACAGCAGTCTTAAGTATTCGCAATACCTCATTGAAAGAACCTATTATTATAACACAAATTGATTACTTTGATACCAATGGAAAATTAATCAAATCTTTTATTACTAATCCATTTACGTTGGGTCAAATGGCATCTAAAGATTTTGTGGTACCTGAAATGGATTTAAAAGGTGGAACCGGTGCTAACTTTCTAGTTACTTGGCATGGAGAGAATAAAGTATCTCGTCCTATTATTGAATCAGTCATGTTAGGTGAAGTTGGTACCAAAGGTA
This sequence comes from Bacteriovoracaceae bacterium, assembly GCA_046328975.1. Lineage (GTDB taxonomy): Bacteria > Bdellovibrionota > Bacteriovoracia > Bacteriovoracales > Bacteriovoracaceae > JAXLVO01. The sequence continues at coordinate 5,199 of JAXLVO010000039.1, forward strand.
TATCGTTTACATCTAGAGGTGAAGAGGTTGAGAGTCACTAAAAAAAATCGGCCATCTGTGATTAGCAGATAGCCGATTAAAAATTCCCATTTTTGTAACTATTGCCTAAATTTTAAGATCTTTCATTTTAATTTGTAGCTGAGTGTCTGTACCTAATTTCTTTTTCTCAATTACAAATCTTCCGATTTTTACAACACTTTGGCCAAAATTTCTTACAATCGTTAAGTCAAAATCAGTACTCTTTCCAGGTTTAAAATAGTTTTTCTTAAGTGGTAATTTACCTAAAAGAATTCTATAAGTGTTACCAGTTCTCTCAACAAATTGCGGTTCAACAAACTGATTATAATCTCGGTTATCAACGGCCTTATCAAAGTCTCCATCGATATAAAATCTAGTATTAATGGCTTCTGCAAAACCACCTAGATCTTCAACTTCTAAGTAAGTATTATCATCTGTACCATTAATTTGAACCATTTTAAGATTAGTTAATTCACTTTTTCTTAACAGCTCCAGTAATTGATAATACTTGCGTGCCATTTTCTAAACGTGACTGTCTAGTAAATAGGTATCCCGAATCAACCACACTTGACTCAATTTTATTTCCAACTAGATTTAACTGCACATTTACGTTAGAAAAATCACTCATTGTTCTATACGGTACGGCCCACTCAAGCTTAATTGGTTGATCAATTCTACCAGCATAAGCAGTGAAGTTATCATCAATTATAGATCCTGCTTTAAATAGTGATCTAGCTCCGACTTTCTCTTCCCAAATATAGTTACTAAGCACTAACCCAGCTTCTAATTCAGCAAAAGTAGCTTGAGCGCTTGGTCTAACTGGAGCAAGTGGTTTTAACTGATTAATAAGAGTTACTTTACCTAAAGTTCCATTTGATCCGTTAGCGCCATCACGGCCACTTGAACCATACTGTCCATCTTGGCAATGGAATGTTTCAAAATATGGTTGTAAATAGCTCTCTTGTCTTGGAACATCTGAACAGATTTTTTCATCATGACAGTTATCACCAGTTGGGGCCGGAGGAGTTACTGGACCAGGACCTGGACCATTGCCACCGTTAGGGCGACCACCACCATTTCCACCTGGACCACCATGGCCACCAAATCCACCTGGTCTTCCGTTACCGTCACCTCTATCTTTATTAAATTCTGCCTTACCACAGATTCGCTCTACACGACACTCTCTATGATAAACGGTACGCCAAGCTGTTCTGAAAAATTGGCGTGTCCAATTGTAAACTGCACATCTACAACCAGCGGCACCCTCAGCACCTTTACCACCCATCGCCCCTAAACCTGGACTTGAATCAACAAAGATATTTCTTAAAGTATTGATATTATCAAATTGAACCACAATCGATCCACCATCTCCACCATTCCCGCCATTTCCACCAAATCCACCGTTTCCTCCAGCAGCACCATAAACATCATTGTTAGGTTGGTTTTGGATACAGCTAGTTGCTGGGTAACCATATTCAGCGTCACCACCATTAGTTCCATTAGCACCAACCAGACTATAAGATTGCTTGGTACCGTTACTTGAAATAACGATATCTTTACCGCTAGCTCCGTTTAAGCCGCTCTTTCCATCACGACCATTCTCTCCGTTATATCCAAATTTGGTATCCCATGAGTATGAGTTTGCACTAAACAAGACTAATAAAGTTAAAGTAGTTAATTTATGTTTCATAAAATACCTCCGCAAGGATGCTGATAACATAACTAAACATTTGATTAAATATAATGTAAGACACTATGTATTAATAACATGGTGCAATAATGTCACCACCTCACTGAATTTTTTACTACATCGATTGAACTCAATAAATTCTATACATTCGTAAATTAACTCAATTATGATTAATTAAAACCATTGGAGGAGCCTTTATATGTCATGGATTAAAAGACTATCGCTTACACCTTTTTTATTAATTCTTTTAATTGCTTGTGAACCAATTCCTAGAGCAACACTAACTGAAGAAGCAAAACTTTCTGATATGTACTGGCTTTTTTCTCAATTTAGTAACAACTATGCACCTCTTAACTACAAAGAAAGCCTTTATGGATTTAATTTTAGTGAATTAAAACAGAAGTATATTGAAGAAGCCAAAGCAACTAAAACCAATGAAGAGTTTTATTTAGTCATGCAAAAGTTTGTAGCAGAATTTAAAGATGCTCACACTGCGGCCGATCTTTCACCCTCTTCGCTTCCAGGCAGATCACATGTCGCCTATTTAGGTTTTTCGGGAAAACGTTTAGGAGATGTTCTCTTAGTTAAAACTATTTTAAGTAAAACCAGTGCGGAGAATAGCAACTATCCAATTAAGGTGGGTGATAAAATTTCCAAACTTGATGGTGTTCCATTAAAAACAGTAATTGATAACGAAATGGTTATTTATCGTAATTTAGGAAATAAAGAGTCTAACTATACTTACCATATGAATAGAATTTTTAACCGAGATTCGCTTTCAGAAAAGATGCCAACTAAAACGGTAGCAACCGTGACCATCTCACGTGAAGGAGTGACAGGAGAATTCGAAGTAGAACTTCCCTGGATTGTTCAAGATTTAGCAACTTTTGAAGCACAAAAAGCCTCTTCGCCTACTAAAATACGTTTAATTGGCTTTGATGATAAACCAAAATTGGTCAGTACAATGAATAGTGCTATTGATCGTGCTCAAACTAATTATAATGTAAAAAACACTTTTGTTTTTGCCAACAATGTGGCTGGTTGGGAGCAAGTGATTCCAGTTAGCAAAGCCACTGAACCTACATTGGAAGAGCAATTTGCCCTCACTAGAAATCTTCCAAGTACACCTTATATTTTTTTAAATAGCGCTAAAACCTATTTAACTTATGTAACAAGATTAGGTGAAGTGGGAGAGAAAAAAAGTGCACTGGTTGGTTACATTCTTCTTGATACTTTTAGTCCAGGTGGATCAACAAAAGATGTGATTTTAGAGTTTAAACAAACCTTAAAAGAGCTTCAAAGTTTCGGAGTTAAAGATATCATCATCGATATGATTAATAATGGTGGTGGATCGTTAGGACTTGGTATGGGACTTGCTCAAGCATTGTCTAAAACAAAAATTGAGATGCCACAATTTCAAACGGCGATCAATGATAACTGGTTAGATGATTTTCAAATGACAGTTGTCAACGGTGAGACTCCAACTGAACAAGAATTAGCTAGAAGAGTACTTGCTCTATTAGAGAATGATCAACGCGAGAATAAACGTTTATCAACACCTTTTTCAACGGCGCAAATGTATCCTTATGCATTTAATGGGAATAGCGACATTAAACAACCTTTTAAAATCACTCTATTAGTCAATGAGATGTGTGCTTCTATGTGTGATATTTTCACATCCATTTTAAAAGATAACTCAATGGCCTATGTAATAGGCCAACAGACTATGGGAGCAGGTGGAAACGTGGTCCAACACTATCATGCACCTAATAGCCATTTAATTGTTAATCAAACAGAATCACTCATGCTTAAAAAAGATGGAACTTACATAGAAAATAATGGTCTTATGCCAGATCAGATGATGGATGTAAGTGCAACATCTGATGAAAAATATAATAAAGTTCGTGAAGCAGCTTTTACCTATATTCTTAATCAACTCTAGTTTTTAATAAAAAGGCAGGACTCTAAAATGAATCCTGCCTCTAACTAATATCGATCAATTTAATTAAAATGGAAAAAAAAATGAAGGAAAAAAAAAGATCTAATACTATTGATATAACTCGAATTTATGATGCATCAATAAAAGCGGTATGGGATGCTTGGACCGATGACAAACAGGTCGCTCAATGGTGGGGGCCGAGAGGTTTCTCCATTACAACTCATAGTAAAGAATTAAAAATGGGTGGAAGTTGGAATTACACAATGCATGGCCCTGATGGTGTAAATTATCCCAATATTACAAAATATCTTGAAGTTGAACAACATAAAAAGCTAGTTTATGATCACGGAGCAACACCTGATCGTCCTGCTCTTTTTCGAGTAACAGTACTCTTTTCTGACTTAAAAGGAAAAACAAAAATGGAAATGAGCATGGCGCTTGAGACAGTAGAAGCGGCTGAAGAGACTCGCAAATTTATAAAGCAAGCTGGCGGAGAAGCTACTTGGGATCGTCTGGCCGAACACTTAGAGAAACATCTTTCCAACAAAGAAATATTTGTCATTAATAGATCATTTGATGCCTCAATTACAACCATGTTTAAAATGTGGACCGATCCCAAACATATTGCCCAATGGTTAGCACCAAAAGGTACAGATATGATTTTCATTAAAGCTGATATTCGAACAGGTGGTAGCTCTTTTTACATGATGACTGATGGGAAAGAGTTTAAACTTTATGGAAGAGCTAAATATATTGAAATTTCTCCTACTCGCTTAGTTTATACTCAAGAATTTTGTGATGATAACGAAACCACCTCTCGACATCCTATGGCACCTACATGGCCAGAATTAATGAAAACGACTGTTGTTTTTGCTGAAGAAGATAAAGAGCAAACGCGTGTCACGGTTACATGGGAAACGGAAGGAGATGTTACAACTCAAGAGCTTGCTGCTTTTATAAAAGAAAGAGGTGGCATGACTATCGGTTGGAGTGGATCATTTGACAAGCTTGATAGTTATCTGATTCAATCGAATAAGTAACAGTTCGAGGACCAATAGATGGAAGAGTGCTGTAATGCTAAAGGAGAAGAACTCCAAAAATTAGCAATCAATCAAAGTAAAGTTTTAAAAATAGCACTTGTGATAAATCTCACCATGTTTTTCGTTGAAATCATT
>JAXLVO010000004.1:0-122639 GCA_046328975.1 Bacteriovoracaceae bacterium
CTGCCCCGTGTCCATGAGCATCCGCAGCGGGTGGTGCCGCCGTCTCACCATGGCCATGAGCATCTGCAACAGGTGGCTCACCATGGGCCGCTTCAGCTCCATGTCCAGCCTCTTCTTTATGTGTAAGACTTTCTAACGCCTCTTCTTCTGTTGATTTTAAATGGGCCACATTTTTAACATCGGCCGGAGTAATACCTGACTGTTTAAGTGCAAAGTTTTTTCCGATTCGAATTCCAATCGTAAAAGATGTAATCGCCACTAAAATAACGAAGACAAATATTAAGAAAACTTCTTTTTTTTCGAATACTAACAGTTTTGTTTTTTCATCCATAAATTAAGTTTAACGGTGACTTACATTTGGCGCAATCAGTATTTTTTGAAAAATGCATTTCATTTTTTGAGAACACCACACTTTCCGTTAATGTAAATTTAATAAGTTAACAATTACTCAAGTAAATCCGTCTTGCATTTAATCTCAAAAAACTTTGAGGGAAAATCTAATGTTCATCAAAAATAAAAAAGGTCAAACGATTATGGAATACATTTTTCTCAGTAGTATGATTGGGCTCTTCTGCTTAGTCGCTTTAAAAAGCTATGGGTCAGCACTTAAGAAAAGAATTGTCGATTTAAAACAAGAGCTAGGTCGTGAAAGTCTCATTGGTGGCGAACAGTTATGATAGCAAATGAACTCATTCACATATCAATGGCATTAATTTTTTTGCTTTTAATAAATAGTTATTTTTTCAAAAGTGAATCTGACTTAAAAAAAAGTATTCAAAGTAAAATGAAAATTGAGAAACAAAAATGATTTTAAATTTTTTTGTCATACAAATACTTTTTTTGCAATTTTATTTGCATACACTAAACATTATTAAAATTAAAATCGAATGGAAAAAATTTTATCAGACACATAATTCTAAATCAGGAATCATTAGCAGCGAAATTCTTATTTTCTGGCTCATGAGTTCAATTTTACTACTCACAATCGTTAACTGGGAAAAAAATAATGTTAGAGCGTTTAAAAGAGAGCTTATTCAAAAATAGAGTGGCTATTATTTTGTGTATAAATGTATTGATAGTGATTCACTATATTTATATCAATCTTTTACCATCAGTGAAAAAAGAGCTTGAACCAAAAGGAGCGACCATTCATGCAAAAATTATCGAAGTTATTTAAAATTAGCGCCTTTTTATTACTATTTATGAATGCCGCTTTTCCACGCGAAATTATCTCTATCTACCACAATGACAATAATGAAAAACTAACTATGATTCTAAAGATTTTAACAAAAGAATTTGCTTTAGACGAAAAACTAATTACGGTGGAGAACTCTTCGGAATGTATAAAAAAAGATGAGACACTTCTCTTAATCTGTATAAATAAAACGGGAAACATTACGTTTCCCATTATTAAAAATCAGATTCTTAAAAATTCATTTTCACATTTATTATAATATGAAGAAAAAACTCAAAAACTATTTTTTAGGATGGATGTCAAACTTAGGAGTTGTACCTTTATTTCTATTGGCTGCTTTTCTTTTAGCTCCACTTTTTTGCTTTTTACGCGCTCTAACAGTTTCTGTAATCTTAGTATTTGATACCATTCTAAACCTCCACTTAAATTATTTTAAAGAAAAAAAGAGTTCACAACTATTACTGATTATGATTACTTTTGTCAAAGTTTTTGTCTATTTACCCACGCTTATCGCCGCTCAAGAAGTAGATAACGCAACGAGCATTATATTAAAATTAGGTGAAGCCAAACCATATCCTATTCTTAACTTAAAAAAGTACACCCTTAGTAATCGGTCAATCCTAACTGTAAAATCCGTCGATGAGAGAACTCTCCTGTTTAAAGCTATGAGTAAAGGAGAGAGTTCACTCTATTTATATTATGAAAATGGTCTCAAAAAAATCACCATTAAAGTTCTCTCAGCTAATCTTTATAACGTTATACATGAGTTAAAACAGCGACTAATTAGTAAAAATATTCGCTTTGATACCGGTCAGGACACTTTACATTTAATTGGAACCATTACTGATACTAATGACTATTTTCTTATTCAACAAACTCAAATGAAAAGCCCCTTTTTAAATAAAAACCAATTAACGCTTGATACTTATAGTAAGAACAAACTTATTAGCGAAATCTATTACTATTTTTTTAATCAAAATATTGATGCTATCAAGTGTACTGAAAAAAATTTACAGTTTACCTGTCACTACTCACTTAACGATGCATCCATCAATCTCAACGAAACAATAACTCTGCTCAAAAAAAATTATGATATTAATTTTATCAAAGCTCCTTTAGCAAATATCAACGAAAATTATATTTTAAAAATTAAAATTATCCAAATTGAAAAACTCAACGGAGAGGAGTTGGATTTTGGGCTGGACCATTTTGGTGGCAGCTTTAATGATCTCTTTAATATTGGAGTCAAGGGTATACTACTCAAACATCAATTCTATTTTCAAGAACAGAACTCAGATCTCTCAACGCTAGCTGAACCTGAAATTAATATTAAATTAAATAAAAGTGCCACTATTGAAGTAGGTTCTGAAATTAGTTTTAAAGATCATCTAGCTAACAATAACGACACCATTACTACGCATTGGAAATTTGCAGGACTCAAGTTACAAGTAAAACTCCTGCCAAAAGGTGAAAACTTTGAAGTGGATTATCAAACCAGTTTTTCACGTTCAGAAAACTCTAGCATTAGCACAAACAAAGAGCATTCGGCTGTTCAAATTAATTTAAATAACCCCATTAAACTGTTTGAAATAGGACTTAGAACTACTGCCAATCAATCAACCTCCATGCCACTACTCAATAAGATCCCTATTCTCAAAAATATTTTTTCATCGAAATCCACCCAAGATAATTTTAAAAAAATTACCGGCATTATTAAACTAGAACGAGGAGTTATCCCATAAATGCAATTCGTGAACAATTTTTAAACAGTTTTAAATTGGGTCAAAAGCCTGAACTCCCTCACTTACAAAGTGACGATAAGTTAAAGAACTGGCACGCACTCATTATTCAACTAGAACTGATTGACCATCTTTTTAATGATCCAACCATTAACGAAGTTCAACTAGACACGCTTAATCTTTTGCAACTTGATCCCATTCTGGATTTTGAACTTTTTATCTATTCCCTAATGTTTCACTATTCACTCGAGTGCAACTATCTCAATCCCTTCGTCTCAGAGATGATTCAATTTAAAAATAGTAACTATCGCTTAACTCTCATTCACTCCTCTCTAAATTTACATAAACGCTTTAAACTTTTTTTACGAAAAATGAATTCTACTCCCCTTACCATCGACAATTTTACTAACAATAAAAAAATCTCACAAAAAATCAGCGCCCTCATAGAACAAAAAGAGAATATTCTCATAACCGGCGCTAGCGGTTCTGGCAAAACAACTTTTCTCAAAACGCTCATAGCGACAATGGCGCCATTGTCGCATCTTGTAGTATTAGAAGATCTACCCGAACTAGCGCTCAACCGCCCCAACATATCCCATTTTATAACTCGAGAAAGTTTCAAGCAAAACTCAACCCAAATCGAGATCAATCAACTCTGCAGTTATGTTCTTCGAATAAATCCGGATCGCTTAATTTTAGGTGAAATTCGTTCTAATGAAATTTCAGGACTACTACTCTGTATGAATTGTGGAATAAAAGGAGTTATGACAACACTTCATGCTTCGAGTGCGCATGAGGCCTTCAATCGCTTAACCCTACTCTATTCCATCTATAATCAACAAAAAAATATCGATTACACAACCATCATGAAACTGATTGCCTCACATTTTAAATATGTGATCCATTTAGAAAACAAAATGATAAAAGAATTTATTCAAGTCTATTCGGCCAGCAACGAAGGTCTAATTTTTGATGAAGCCACGCTCTAGCGTTTCATCTTTTTATAACCAACCCGTTTTGGTTGAAGAGCATCGTCACCTAAGCGGCGTTTACGGTCATCTAGATATTGAGTTAAGTTTCCATCAAACCACTCAACTTCACTATTCCCTTCAAACGCTAAAATGTGAGTCGCAATTCTATCCAAAAAGAATCTATCGTGCGAAATAACGACCGCACAGCCTGGAAAGTTTTGTAAAGCCTCCTCAAGCGCTCTAATGGTATTGATATCAAGGTCATTTGTTGGCTCATCTAGAAGTAGAACGTTCCCTTCAGCTCTTAATAAATTAGCTAAGTGAACTCTATTTTTTTCTCCACCCGACAACTGGCCAATTCTTTTTACTTGGTCATCCCCAGTAAAATTAAATTTACCAATGTAAGCGCGAGCATTAATCTCTCTACCACCAATTTTAAGAATATCGTGACCACCACTAATAAAATCTAAAATGGTTTTATTCGGATCTAATTCACGAGACTGATCAACGTAAGATAACTTAACCGTCTCACCCACTTTAAACGTTCCAGCATCAGGTTTCTCTAGCCCCATAATCATTTTAAACAGCGTACTTTTCCCCGTACCATTTGGCCCAATCACCCCAACGATTCCGCCTGGAGGTAATTTAAACGTTAAATTCTCATAAAGAATCTTATCGCCATAAGCTTTAGAGATACCTTGAACATCAATAACCGTTTGGCCTAAACGAGGGCCTGGTGGAATATAGAGTTCAGTAACTTCATTACGTTTCTCTTTATCGTCCTGTAACATCTTTTCGTAATTTGCAATACGCGCTTTACTCTTATCGTGGCGACCTTTCGGCGATTGTCTAATCCACTCTAACTCCCGCTCTAAAACTTTCTGACGTTTATTCTCCTGCTTCTCTTCAGTCTGTAGTCGTTTATTTTTTGTTTCTAACCAAGTAGTATAGTTCCCTTCATAAGGAATTCCCATACCGCGGTCAAGTTCTAGAATCCATCCCGCAACGTTATCTAAGAAATATCTATCGTGAGTTACAGCAATAACCGTTCCTTTATACTGCTGTAAAAAACGCTCTAACCAATAAACACTCTCCGCATCTAAATGGTTAGTAGGCTCATCCAGTAGTAAAATATCCGGCTCTTTTAAAAGAAGACGACAAAGCGCCACTCTTCTTTTTTCACCCCCAGATAAAACGCCCACTTTCATTTCTGGTGGTGGACATCGTAGCGAATCCATAGCGAGATCTAATCGACTATCTAAATCCCAAGCATTGGCGGCATCTAACTTATCTTGTAGCTCTGATTGACGAGCTAAAACTTCATTCATCTCTTTTTCACTTAACTCTTCACACAGTTTAGCATTAATAACATCATACTCTTTTAAAAGATCAACAACCTGCTGAACTCCCTCTTGCACAATCTCTTTCACGGTTTTTTCTGGATCAACCACTGGCTCTTGCTCTAAAAATCCAATCGAGTAGCCTTTAGATACGGTCGTTTCTCCCAGAAAATCTTTATCAACTCCCGCCAAAATTCTCAGCAGTGTACTTTTTCCCGAACCATTAAGCCCCAGTACCCCAATCTTTGCACCATAGTAATAAGAGAGCGAAATATCCTTTAAAATAAATTTTTTATTTTGAATGACCTTTCCCACTTTATACATGGAATATATAATTTTATTATTCACGCAATGCTCCAGCTTAAATAAAGTTTTATCCATTTTTCTAGCACAATTTTGTGTCAAAACTCCATTAAATTCTTCGCTAACATTTTATAAACCAGCAAAAAGTAGGTTGAAACAAAGAATAAAAGCAGAATGGTCATTTTTAAAACTTGCATCAATTCAACAAACTTTTCATATCTAAGCTCCAGTAAAAACCAGACCTCTTCAATCGCTTCACGAAGTTCAACACTAATCGAGACTCCTTTATGCCGAACTTCATTCACTAGATTCTCAATTTTTAATTTCAAGGCCACCATCTCATGATCCCTCTCCTCCGCGAGAATTTTAAACATCTGAGTCTCACTCACCAACCGACTCAGCGGAATACCAGCACTGTAGAGCGAACTAAACTGATAGAGCTTATCTAAAACCTGATAGTAACGCCCCATAAAGTTATTTTTATAAATCATAAGTAAATACCAATACAGAGTAATTCCTATCAGCTGCCAAAAGAGAATCATCACCACTTCAAAAGCGGTTAACTGTTTTTCAATGGTATAAATCAAGCCTAAATAGTAACCCCAACTCAACATAACAATAGAGCCAATCTGAAACATCCCTTGCTTAAAAAACTGCGTCATGCGCTTTTCAAATTTATAATCCTGATGAAGGGAGAGCTTTATATCTTTTAAAATCGGTTTTAAATTAATTCCCGTCTCTTTCCCCCATTTGAGAATCGTCTCCATTAATTCTTGATAAAATTTATAATGAGTAAATTTAAAACTCGAAAGTGTACAAAGATTTTGACTGGTATAAATCGAAAAATAGCATTGATTAAACTCCTCGATAAATTTTTTTCTATAATTCGACTCCATTTTACTCACGAGCAAAATGAGCATTGAACAGATAAAAACAAGTAAAACTGTAAAGTGAAGCATAATCAACTATTGCAAGAAATGGACTCCTCCCATTTTTATAACTCATGAGTTTTGCAAGAGTTTCATGATTAATTCATTCAATTTTTGAATAATTCTTTTCATTTTTTTATTTTTCCTTTAGACTTTTTTGCAAAGGTGATACGTATGAACAATATCGATAAAACAACGCAGCAAAACATAACCGCTTTCCAAAATAGAAAACAAATGATTGAAAAAATTTGTCTGGAATTTAATCCCTATTTGGATACGATCGCTCCACATATTAAAGTACAACTAATCGCTCTAGGTTTTGATCTAGAAAATTATGATCCCTTTAAAATCACTAACCAACTGCTTAAAATGTTGGATGAGTTATCTGAAAAAATTGAAGAGGAAAAAGCACCTTTACGTCAGTAAGACTCTAGCGAGATAGGCTCCTGCATAAGCTAAAATCGTCATATAGGTAAACATTAGCAGCGGAATTTTATAAGAGTCCGTTTCACGTCTCACAATGCCTAAAGTGCTCATACACTGACAGGCAAAAACAAAAAAGATTAACAGCGATATTGCGGTCGTCATATTAAAATGGGAATCACTTAAAAGTCGGTCCTGCAACGTTCGTGAGTTTTCATCTACATCACCTAAGGCGTAAATCGTACCTAATGCAGAAACAAAAAGTTCGCGCGCCCCAAAAGCCACCAGTAACCCAACGCCCATTTTCCAATCAAAGCCAAGTGGACTTAGCATTGGCTCAATCGTTTTGCCAATTCGACCTAGAACCGATTTTTCTAATTGAAGAGAGGCAACCTGCTCTTCACTTAAATGCATTTTCTCTGAACTATCCAACTTAGGATAAGATGAAAGTGCCCAAATAATCAGTGATAGCGTAAAAATAATGGTACCAGCATTCTTTAAGAAAACTTTCCCTTTATTAAAGGCTTGCTTGAAGGCAGTTTTAAGTGATGGTATTTGATAAAATGGCATTTCAATAAAAAAAGGATTGTGGATTTTTACCTTTGAAATAACTAAGCCTAAAAATTTTTGCAATGAATTAGAGCCGCCACACTACCAAGAAAATAGAGAAAAAAGAACACGCTTGCCTGTGAATTAAAAACCAATAGGTTTTCTCTGAATAAAATAATTAACAACACATAAACCGGCAATCTCGCACTACACGTAATCAAAGGAATAGTTATAAGTGTCGCCAGTCGTTCTCTTTTATCTGAAATAGTTCTAGTTGCCATAACTGCCGGAATGGAACAGGCAAAACCCGATAAATAGGGAACAAATGCCTTTCCACTTAATCCAAAACCGAAAAAAGTTTATCGGTTAAAAAAGCGGCCCGCGAGAGATAGCCAGTTTGTTCTAAAATACTTAAAAGGAAAAAGAGAATCATGATTTGTGGCAAGAAAACGATAACCCCGCCAACACCTGCAATTACGCCATCCAACAGAAGACTTTTAAATGCATTATCCGGAAGATATCCATCAAGTACCGTTGAAAGTGAATTCACCCCATTATCTAAGAGATCCATAACAGGAACAGCAAAGGTATAGATTGAATGAAAAATCATATAAAAAACAAAAATAAAAAAGAGTGTTCCCCAAACTGGATGTGTTAGATAGTAATCGATCTTAAGTGATGAACTTAAGTTTTGTGTTCTATTTTTAATAGTCACTTGCTTAATTAGTGCTCGTATTCCCGCTTTTGCAAACTCTCAATCTCTTGATAGATTAGCTTTCTATCTTCAATCAAGTTTACTTTATTCGCCACTTCAAAGGAAATAGATCTAGATTTTTTGCAAAATATTTAACTGCCATTTGTAAAATTAGTTGGCAGTAAACCTCTAATTCATTTCGAAAAAAGTATCAATTTTTTTCGAAGAGTCATTGGCGCAGATGTTATTAAAATATTAACATTAAGCTCTTTTTTTAACTTATCCAATCAATATAGTCAAGCAGAGTTTTTCACTATCGGCTTTATTAACAATCAAAAACTAATTTTAAGCAGAACTTTTTTTAGATTTAAAATTAGAAAGAGAGTGTTTTCTAATTTATTAATATCAAGAACTAAAGCTACTAAATCATATTGAGGAATCTGAAGATTTTCACCTAAAACTGTTCCTGTGGTAATTGCTTCATCTACACTGGTTGGATTTAAATTATAAATACCAGGGAGATCCACAATGGAAACATGCACATCTGGATAATTTTTATTCGATTTAACTTCACTAATCCCAGTATCAACCGTCACTCCAGCATAGTTTGAAACTTTACGATTAGAACCTGATAAAAGATTAAAAATAGTCGATTTACCTGAGTTGGGCGTACCCACTAATAAAACTGTGAACTTTTTCATGCTAACTTTTTACTTAAACTTTATAAAACTTCAATCTCAATGAGATTAGCCTCATTTGCTCTCAATGCAAAAAAGCTACTTTCTCCATGTCTTATCAAAATTGGACCACCACTTAAAGCCTTATTTATCACCGTGAGTTCGTCTCCAGGAATAATGCCAAGTCCCAACAAGGTTGAAACGTTGCTCATATTTTCAACAAACTTCACTACTCGTACTCTTGTTCCATTAGGGATATCTGAAAGCTTCATAAGTGGTTTCCTTCCATGAAATGTTCCATAAAGTTAGGTATACCAAACTTTTGTTTCAAATGCAACACATGGAGGGAAATATCATTATAATAGTTGATCAAGTTTGACAATTAGTTAGGGCCATACCATTATACAGTTTGATTTCAATCATTAATGGAGACGTGCCTGAGTGGTCCAAAGGAACGGTTTGCAAAACCGTAAAGCCATCGGTTCAAATCCGATCGTCTCCTCCATCTAATAAATTTCGATTTTTTTTAATATTTTGTGCAAGATATACTGTCTTGAATAACGTAACATACAACTCGAGGGTTTGTGTCTAAGACTTTTACCATGGACTTACCACCAATATAGACATTTTCAACTTTAGTTGTCTTTGAATATGGAATATCTACATAATTAGCAACTTTTCTATCTGTCGTTGCTTCTACCTCAATTTTTTTATCAGCGTAAGCGTTAACTAGAAAAATTGAAACCATTAATGTTACTAAGATTAAAAAATTTTTTTCATAAAATCACACTCCTTGATAATTAAGAACTTAAAATAAGTATCGAATTTGAAACTTTAAACTTAAGAAAATAAGTCCACGGGAAGTAGCCGTCTAGGAATTATCACTCCCGCTACGGGAGTAACCCTAGATAGCTTTTAAAAATGCACTGAGCTTATTACCATACTCCTCACTTAATTTTAACTTTTTTCTGTCTTTATTTAATCGCCAAGATCTTTACAAGCAAGTATATTTTGGAATCTTCTGTTTTTTTAAACCTTGGATAATTTTCTACTTATAGTTTCATCATCTTTTTTTAATTTCAAAATATCTTTTTCTAATTTTTTATCTTTTATAATTAACGTTACAAATCTTTCAGTAATAAAAACAGCTAGTTTATGCAATAAGCTAGTTTTAGCAGTTGCAATAAACGACACAAACTCTAATATTTTCATTTTAGCTTTTTCGGTAATCTCACTCGACCATTTATAATTATTTAAGGCAAAAATTAATCCTTTCATAAAGTTAAAGGTCGGAAAATCGAATCACAGCTAACTTGATTTTTGAAACGTTCGGTGTACAGTTTTAAGTTTTCTTCTGTACAATTTTTTTGCATTAAATCCCATTGAATAGTCTCATCTTCATAAAAATAGAGTTTAGTTAAATCAAATTTTTCAAATGTAAGCTAAGGCACTCTTCTCATCTTTAACAAAAGCAAATCCTAGATCATTTTGTATCTCTTTTTCATCTATTTCTGAAATAGCTTTTGTAATTATTAGATCATTTGAACTTGGCACTCATTGATTTTTTCTAAATACGTTTTTTTGATATCATTTAGAGCTTTTTCAAAATCCTGTGGGGATAATTGTGCAAATAGATTCCAAGAACTTAATAAAGTAATACTACATAACATTAAAACTATTTTCATAAACCACCCTTTAATGAAATCAAATTTAAAATTTTTGTTTTAATTTTACCCAATTTTAATAGATTTATCCTACACTTTTAATAAGTTAAAAGCTTATTGGAGAATAAAGTTTGATAGATCCAGTCAAGAATATTTAAAAATATTAATGGTCTAAGGATACTTGATATCCGATCTATCCAAAAAATTCTCTACATAATCATACTTTTCTTTAAACGTATCAGAATGTAATTTTGCCATAAGGTCATGCGTAACCTTGAAGTGTATTAACCTTATAATTGAAATTGAGATATTTATCAGCGACATAAAAAGGCTAATGATTCAGCAAAATCATCGTAAGGATTTGTAGCTGAATAGAGATTTTCAATAAACTGTGATTTATAAAAATCAGCATAGAGATCATTAATAGCTTCTCTTTGGATCTTTTTACCCTTCACACATATAAAACAGAGAGCCGCTCTATTGGTAAAATCATCTTGGGGTTTTACTGTCATCGTAGTTAGCCAACTTATAGATGAAAAAACACCTCTAACCTTACATCTAGCTTCATTTTCACTAGGCGGAGGATTACAATTATAGGAATCAGTTACATCATTAGCAAAATCAAAAAGATGACCAAACTCATGAGCACAATAAAATAGAGCAGATCGTTTATCTCTTCACCTAACAAATTACTTGTAGCTATTTGTGGTAAATCGGGAGTGATCGTATATGAATCCACGACACCTCCAAATGATAATTGCTCTTTCCAGGATAAAATTGTGGTTAGTTTTTAATTTTTCATCAATAGCCGATTTTCTTATTCCAATCACTGAACCAGTTATATTTCCCTCACGATCAGAACCAGATCCTGCATACGCTATCGAACGAAGTTCTTTTTCAATATAAATTCTATCAATAGAACAGAACATCTTTTGCAAAGCTTTTGGATAGTAATCATACTTTTTCAAATGAATGGTATAAGTCAATTTCCAGGTAAGCAGGGTCTAGTAACGTGTCTCCCCCCAGTGGCTGAAGGATCAACTAAACAAACCGTTTCACTAATCTTTTTTCGACAATCTTGATTTGGATCTCTTTAATTTTTTTTTGGATTTTTTGAAATCACTCTTAACAAAAAAATCTTTACCCTTAAGTGAGTTAGAAACCCCCACATAATCTTCTTTTTTTAATTCATAAACTTCAGCGAATACTAACGTACAAGAAATAGTTAATAAAAAATAATATTTTTATCATAAATTTTAAATTTTTCACTCCCGCTACGGAAGTAAACTTTAGATTGATTTTAAATCGGTCTCTCCACTTCTATATCATAACAAAACTAAGCCGCAAATTTAATAAAGGCCGATCTTCAAGAATTGAAATTAACTTAATAAGTAACTCCATCGAAATATTATTTTCCGATAAATTAGCAATTCTATTAATTCTACTACGCGATGTCCCTATTTGCTTGGGCTATCTCAAAGTGAGTAAGTTTCGACGCTTTAATTAAGTCTGAACTTTTACTATAGAGTTTAGCTTTAAGCTCCATAATGTAAGCATCAACATCACTAATCCGCTGTCTTCTCGCTAATTGTTTTGCCTCTTTACTGATTTTCATAAATCATCTCCTGTAATCGTCTATAACGGCCACATCTATCTCTTTTGGGAGTCTTAGCCGTTTTTTTATTAAATGGCCGTGGTATTAAAATCATATTCTGAAAATTCAAAATATAAATAATTCTATAACTACCTTTTTATCCTTAACTCTAAGTTCAAAAGCATTTTTTGTAAATGTTTTTCATCGGTTTAACTTGTGGTTCACTTAGGGTTTTACCCATCTGAAGTAGCATCAGTAGTGCTCCAATTTCACGTTTGGTACTTATATCTAAGGCCCTAACAAACTCACGAGCTCGCTCATTCCAACAAATTATTTTCAGATTTACCTCCACTTTAGCGAGTGGAAGGCAATCTCAAGTGTGCTAATTTTAGCACATATAAAGTTCATTGTCCAATCGACTCACATTAACTTAAGCTCCTACATGCAAGTTTTCGCTACTATGAGTCCATATAAGTATCTGATTTTAAAGACTTAATTATTTAAGTTTATCAAAAAAGATACTTTTATTTTTATACCAATAGCCGATAAATATCATAGAGATGAACAGCTATAAACTATTATCCATTTTTCTACTAAGCCTACTTTTTGTAAGCCTAAACCTGCACGCCCAAGAATCAAACCAAGAACTCCTGATCGAAAAGATTATTCAAAACGAATTATCTGGAAAAAACAGCTACAAATTAGAAAACAAAGCCATCGAATTTTTAAAAGCCAGCGTCGATACTAACCCTAAAGCCGCACAAGCGCTCTATCTCATCAAAGAAAATAAAACCTATGAACTCGCCCTCAAAAGCGATCTAAATAACTTCCTCCTAAAAAAAATAAATCTAGACGCCAGAACCTACAACGAGCCAATCGCAAAATCTCTCGAAGAGATCATCGCCCTCACCGAAAGCAAAAACATGACGTCTGGATTAAAAAAAGATTGGATCAACTTTCTCCTAAACCGAGTTAACAAAGATCAATTTACTCCAAGTACCATTGAGTCCCTCTTAGAAATACGCCGTCGCCGAACAGTCTACCCTGATCCCACTTTTCGTAAAAACTTATGGAACTTCTTAGAAACAAAGACCACTAAAAGCGAGCGAATGGCCCAATACTTAATTGATATCAGTAAAAATAAAAATTTTCATATAGAAGTTCTAGCAGAAGCCGTAAAACTAACCAACCACTCGGCTCTGGTTAATGAACCGTTAACTCATTTAAGTAAAATTTCAGCACCAAACGCTAAGCAGGCATTTATTGAAAGAACCTCCAGTGGAAACTACTTTGCTAATATTCTAGAGAAAAAAATTGAAACAGTAACTCGTGGAAGTATTACAAATATTAAAAAACTCATTGATGATAATTTTGGAAAATTACCTAAAGTGGGACCCGAGATTCTTAAAGCAGAAAACTATTTAGAAAAAATTAATCTTATAGAAAAATATTATGCGCAACCCTTAACTACCCATAAACCGCAAAATTATGCTCGGCGGTTGGCCGAACTAGTTGATCTTCACGAAAGAGTTTCACTGATTGATAAAATGGCAAAAGGTTTAGATACATCTCTTATTTATAATCTAGAACAAGTTCTTAAAAAAGTTCAAATCGGAACTTCTCCCTATCAAGCTATTTTAACTAAAAAAATTGAAAGTGTAGTCGATGCACTTATTATGGATGGAGCAGGTCTCTCTCGACTGCCTAGTGGCGAAGTTATTTTTAGTAACACTAAAACATTAGGTATAAGTAAAAGAAGAATCTATATGGAAATCCATAATCCATTTATGCGAAATTCATTAAAGCGATTTGTTAAAAATAATTTTATGACTAATGATGCCTTTGATTCTTTATTGAAAACCATCAACCATAGACCTTCACTTATCTCACTGGATCTGGTAAAAGAGTTACGAAATTATCCTAATATTGTTCATTACAAACGGTGCCTTCAGTCAGTTGCTGAAACTATTTTAAAACATTAAAAAGTTAAATTGATGGTAAAAAAAAAGCTACAATCTGGTTTTGAACTAAACGGTGTTGGCCCCAACATACTTCTTCAGCATGTTGATCACACGGCTCCTTTTATTTTTAAAAATGAAATTGATACTACCCTACCTAATCGAGCCTACTTAACTAAACTACAATTCTATAAAAAAAATCTAAAACAGCTCCAACATATAAGTTTAAGTGACTATTTTTATCTCTGCTGTTGCGCTCACTGGGCAACGGCTGGTACTTATGTTCCAACCAATGTTGATAATCAAATCAGAGAAGGGTTATGGAACCATCAACAGATTCAGAGCCACATTGAAAAGATGACAAATATAACTATCGATTCACGCCATTGGGACTACTCGCCTGTAACCAACCGTAAAATAGATAATTTAAGCACGCATGAAGGTACTTGGTTAAGTGTAGCCATTGGTAATTGGTGTGCGGTAAAAAAACATACCAAAAATAGTTTACAAGAAAAAATTGAAACTGAAATTTTAGATGAAATAAAAAAAGAAGAGAAACTCCTACTTACACTTCGTGAAAAAAGAGACCATTTAAACTTTTTAAAAACCACGGCACTACTAGCTCATAATTTAGGAGACCTTGATCGCGTTATGGATCAGTGGGAACTTCCAAGTGATGACCCTTTTAGAAAAAAAATCTATAAGCTTGGTCATTTTCTGAATGAAAATTATTCACCTATTCTGGTTTTTGCTGGAGATGTAAATAAAGAGTTTTGCGCAATAGAAAACCATCGTCATATGTCTTTACGACAACCCAAATGCTTAAGAAGATCCGCTGACTTTCTCGTTCCCATCGGGCCCTTTTATGGATGCGTGGGGAGAAAACTTGCAAAATCACAAAGGTTAACATTAGAAGAAAAAGCTGAAATTGTGATAGCTCTCTTTGATGGATATAAACGTCAAGATAAAGCCTTTGGTTATATTCGCGCTTTTCGTGGTCTAATCAATTCACTTCCCGATCAGTTTCAAACATTGGAAAAATATATACCCTACGACCTATTTGCAGAAATTAAAAAATCTAAGTTTTGGGAAGCCCATAAAATAGAGCAAGAATTATTTGAGGTCGATTACAAAACAAGACTAGAAAAGTTTAGATCACCTAAAACTGATTTTACTTTTTAGATTCGATGAAAAACATACTCTATATCTTGACTGTTTCCATTAACTGAAAAGACTCTTAAGATAAATTCTGTTTCATTACAACTATAGGTAAAAACACCGGCACTAGGATCCATAGGTACAACGTCAGTAGTTGAACCAACTCTTCCATTAATTTCAATAATCTGTCTAGCGGTTAAGGAGGAAGAGGTTTGACGTGAACAAGCTACACTACCATTTGCGGAATAGGTAAAGGTTGAAGCCCCTTGAGTGATTCGAGTATAACGCATAGTTAGACCATTAGTTAAGCTTCCAATTGCTACTAAACTCCAACTACTTGCCTGCCAAACGCCAATAAAACCTGGAAGAAAAGAGACACCAAAACCACCGGATGAACCTACAAATTCTACTCTAGGGTTGGTATTAATTCTATTCCAAAATTGAGCAACACTACTATGATCTAACGTCCAATTTCCTAAAAGACAACGATCCTCTTGTGGTGGAGCCTCTGGGTGGGCCACACAACCACACTCAGGATTAGGCTCTTTATCTACTACTAAGGTAGTTGCATTCATTGCCTGATCAGCTGAAGCTCTAGTTATAACTATTTGAATCTCTCTCTCGTTTTCGCAATCCGAAGTAATCTGAACTCTACCCGAGACTGCCGAATAACTCTCTTCTTCTACTTTCTTAATTGAAATTTTAGTATTGTTGGGATGATTAAAATGAAGATTCCATTTTCCAGCTTTAGGCAACCTAACTTTAAAAGCACCAACGGTGTAATCATAGTGACTTAAGACTAACTCTTGGTGTGCAGTATCACTTAATACGTGGTTTTCAAAAGGCATATCATAAGGTGACATTCGGCCAGAAGCATCTCTGACCTTTTTTAAAGTAATCTCTTTAGCGTAATTATGAAGAGCTTCTGAAATTCTAGGTAAACTATCCACCGTGGTTGCTGGCATATCACCACCTGAAGTTGGCATTAAATTCATCACATTCCAAATCTCTCGGTCACTTAAAGTATTGGAATAAGATTGCCAAAAATTTTCACTAGAGTACGCATTGGGTTGATCAAAAAAAGGTACAGTCTGATCAGGGGCAGGAAAACGTGAGGTGTATTCAAAATCATTTAATGGATAAACAAAGTTGCTAAAGAGTTGAGCAAGTCCCTCAAACCACCAGCCTTGATCAGTCGATCTAACTGCATGCGAGACCTGTTCTTTATAATTAACCTTTTGAACACAATGGAAAACTTCATGTGCCACCATCTGCTGAAGATGCTCTTTATTTAAAACTTCAGAAACTGGATAAATAAAAATTGGACATGACTCTAGATTGAGATCAAAAAATTCAACATAAGTAAACCCCATTGCGGCAGATCCACCACCATTAGGGTGAGCACTATCTTCACGAATAACTGTAATTGGCGGAACTCTTCCATAAACAGAATATTTAACACTAGCGTAATAAACAGCTTCCGCAATCATCTCCATCTGTTGTTTGATCGCTTCATTGTGGGTTAAACTTGCTACTGTAAAATATCTTTCTGCACCGGTAGTTGGAGCAACTACTGGAAAAAATTGATCGCATTCGACAGGGGTATGGAGAGGAGTAACATCAGGATAACCTAGCCGCCAAATTTCAGAGCAATTAGTGGCAAAACTCTCTTGAATAAAAATTAAAAAAAGAAATAAAAACAGTTTCATAAAAGGCTCTCCCAAATATGACTTTTGTTAACATACTTTTATTTCGAATTGAACAAATAACTATTGATGCAAGTAGTCTTACTTAGTTTTGGTCCTACTTCGATACCGAATATTAAGCATTTCTACTACTAGTGAAAAGAACATCGCAAAGTAGACGTAGCCTTTAGAAAAGTGCGCACCCATCCCCTCTGAAACCAACATCACTCCAATTAATAATAGAAAAGAGAGCGCTAAGATTTTTATGGTTGGATGTTTTTCCACGAAGTCACCAATTTTACTGGCTGACAATAACATCACAATCATCGATAAAACCATGGCAATAACCATGATGCTAACATTACTTACCATTCCAACTGCAGTTATCACTGAATCTAAAGAGAAAACGATATCTAAAATTAGGATCTGGAGTAACATCATACCAGAACTTGCGACAGCTCCTGGACCCTTTTCAGCTTGATGTAAATGAAACTCAGGATCGCCTTCAACTTTATGGTGGATCTCAAACGTTGATTTACCTAAAAGAAAAAGTCCACCGCCCATAAGAATAAGATCTCTTCCTGAAAACTCTTTAGAAAACAGTGCAAAAAGCGGCTCTTTTAAAGTCATAATCCAGCTTATAGAAAAAAGTAGAATTATCCGAATACCTAACGCCAAACTAATTCCAAGATTTCTAATTTTAGCTTGGTTTTGAATAGGAAGTTTTCCAACCAGAATCGAGATAAAAATAATATTATCAATACCTAAAACAATTTCCATCAAAGTTAGTGTAACTAGTGCTATAAGCATTTCGCTATTTATTTCCATATTCTGTTTCCTTTTTTCGTTTTTCTATTTCCCATTTTTCTAATGTACGCATACTTAACAGATAAATCGAGATGACCGTTGCCACTAAAGCCATAACACATTTAACTACAATTTTAATTTTTAGTAAAAAAATGTAATAGGTGATCGGTGTCCACATTAATAATATCGCCAAAACTTTTGCTCGTAAAGGAATTGCCTTATCCTCTAAAAAGTATTTTATATAGGTTCCTAAAATTTTATGATTCATAATCCAATTATAGAGTCTTGGTGACCCATGATAAAAACAGATTGAAGTTAAAAGTAAAAATGGAGTAGTTGGAAGTAATGGTAAGAAGATCCCTGCAATACCTAATGCCAATGAAATATGCCCAATGGTGATTAACACAATTCTTTTCATACGTAGCTATTTTTCTTTAAAACCTCAATGTATCCATTAGCGAAGTTGAGTTCATTTAAAAGCTTTTTTTGGCTTAATTTAGCATGGAGTTTTTTTAAATTAAAACAGGGGATGCTAATAAGCAGATGGTGTTCTAAATGATAATTAACATAATGGGGAGCTACCGTTACTCGAGCTAGGATGTTAGCGTATACAGTACGAGTATTCTCAAAAAAACTAGTTGAAACTTTTAGCCCAGCATGCTCCGCGATTGAGCGAATTCTGATAAAAAAACTAAAAGTCGTTAAATAAGCGCCTACCCAAAGTAGGAAGAGATACCCTTTTCCCCAATGATTTAGCAGAATAAAAAAGAGGCTATTAAAAATCACTACACCTTTGATATTTTTAAGCCCAGTTAACACTATTTCACTTACCCTTCTACCAGACTGATCAATTTTTCTAACTGAACTTGAAACGGTATACTCAATAAATCCAAAATCAATTAGCAGTGAACCATAAACTCTTTTGATGCCAGTTATGCCTATAAGATCTCGAAAAAACTTTCGCATTAATGATTTCCGAGTAATAGGAAAATTCTCAACAAGATCTAAATCAGGATCCCCTTTTAATGAGGTAAAATTATGATGTTTTAAATGGTGAATACGATAACGAAGCAGATCTTGCCAATTTGGATAAGCACAAAACCATTTTCCCATAAACTCGTTAAGCCACTTTGTCTTAAACAAGGTACTATGGGACGCTTCATGCATAAGAATTGCTAGCGCTAAATGTCTACCACCAATTATAACAACAGCAAAAATACCTGTAATAAAATTGGGCCAAAAATCAAAAAGAAAAAGTGAAAAAAAAATTAAAAACCAAGTAGTAAAAAGACTCTGGAAGCCTTTTAAATCGGAGAGCTTAGTAAGTTGCTTTATCTCATCACGGTTAAGCAGTTCATTTATTTTCAAACAAATCCCTAAAAATGGAGAGATTCTCTCACACTCTTTTAAGGATTTGTACTCTTTTTTGTTTTAATAAATTCAATGACTTTATTGGCATTAATTACCCCTGGATACTTAACTTTATTAATAAGCGCATCGCTAGATGTAACTGATTGAGCCAGCAATTTTTCTATTTCAAGGTTTTGCGATTTTAAAGTTGGATCCATACTTAACATTAAGGCAACTGTTCCTGCTACCATAGGACTACTCATTGAAGTTCCCTGCATTGCTGTAATTAACGAACCTTTAGGATTCCATACAGCAGCGGAATTAAGTGCCCCACCTACTTTATCATCTCCACCAGGTGCAGCCACTTTAACAGTATTTATTCCAAAATTAGAGTAGTAACTTAATTCATGCTTAGAATTAGTTGATGCCACAGATATTAGATTATCAGCAACAATATTAGTTGGAAAAAAGGGTTTTTCGTCATTATTAGATCCATTATTTCCAGCAGCTACAACCACCGTAACATTTTTACTTTTAGCATAGTCTAATGCTGATTTAATAACTTTAAATCTAAACGCCTCAGCTCCACCAGAAAAGTTAATCACATCTACCCCTTGATCAACTGCATACATGAAAGCCATCAGAATAGTAGCAATGTCACCAGATCCTCCTGTATTGAAAACTTTAATAGGTAGAATTTTTGCTTTTGGAGCAACCCCAAAAGCCGTAGACGCAATCAAGCCTGCAACGTGAGTACCATGGCCTTGATCATCTAATGGCATACTATCTTCATTAACAAAATCCCAGCCATAAACATCATCAACATAACCATTTTGGTCATCATCTTTTTTATTATCAGGAATCTCTTTACTATTTACTGCAATATTTTTTGCCAAAAATGGACTTAAGTAGTTTACCCCTGAGTCAATAACTGCAACAGTAACACCCTCTCCCTGCGACTTTTCCCAAGCTGCATTAACATTCATTAGTGATAACTGCTGAAAATTTTTGTAAAAATCAATACCTTCAGGAATTTTAAATGCCTCTGCAAACGTGTATTTAGCATTAGCAGTTACACCAAAATCTATTGAAGTATAATTACAAAGATTATTTTGATCTTGAACTAATAACATAGCCGAATAAACGCCTAAAGCATCTGCTTTAAAACTGATATCGCTAGTTGCAATAACTGCTTTTGGATTAATACTTGAATACTCTGGGGGAATTACTACCCAAACATAGTTAAGTTTTGCTTCGATTTTGTCATCTGTAACAATACTGTTTATACCAGTTAATTTAATTTCGCTGTTAATGTAAGACACTGTTCCATTATACTTATCAGAAAAAAATGCACTTTTGCCTAAAGTAGCTTCATCAATTGAAGGAATAGGTGCATTAGCTGGTAATTTTTCGTTTTTATCAAAAGGATTATTTTTACAAGGGTTAGCAAAAGCTGGAATTTTAATACCTTTTTCTTCTAATTTTTCATCAAATGATTTTGCTTTATTTCCAATTTCTGGTTGATAAACAACTCTATTTTTTTCTATTTCAAAACCTGCCGATTTACCTAGAACACGTTTAATTTCTGGTTCAGCCATTCCTCTAATTTCAAAAAGGTCTGCCTTAGCATTAATAGTTCTAACTTCAACTCCACTTTCAGCTAAAGCCTGAACTTCATCTTTATCAGCATGTACAATATAACCAAGTTTCAAAGCATTTGTATTATTAATGGGTTGTTTGTGTTTGGAAGAGCAGTTAGTAAAAGTAGCAATAATGAACAAGATACTGAGCGAAGAAATAAATCTAGTGTTTTTCAAACAATCCCCCACTTGAATAAGGTTTAGAGATGGGTTGGTAACACCGTTTCAGATTTGCATCAAGAAATTTGAAATTAATATAGATTATTTTTTGACAATATTTATTGTTTAAATTTTTTAACTTTTCTACCAAGGGTTATTCAGAACTAACATTATACTTATTAGAACTAAAACGGCTCCTACAATAACTTTAGGGCCAATCCTCTCATTTAAAAAATAATACCCTAAGAACAGAGCAATAATGGGATTAACGTAAGCGTAAGTCGAAACTTTCTGAGCATCGACCTCTTTTAATAGTTGAGAAAATGAGCCAAAGGCAATTACCGAACTAAAAAAACTTAAATGAAAAATAAAATACCAAGTTGTAAGTGAAAGCGATTTAAATGAGACCAAGTTCATCTCATGATTAAAAAATGACATAGTAAAAAGTGCTATTGAACCAATAATCATCTGCCATTTGCAAACATTAAAGAGCGAGATGTGACTATTAACACTTTTTTGAATAAAAGACCCAAAGGCCCAAGCTAAAGCAGAAATTGATAACAATAAAGAATAGAGTAAAGAAGAGCCACTCACATTTAAATTATCCATACTCACCACATAGATACCAAAAAAACCAATTATCAGTGAAATAAAATCAAGAAGATTAGGTTTCCTTCCTTTGAAAAATGGGTAATCAATCATCAACATAAAAAGGGGAATTAGTGCCATCCAAAGTGAAGCTTCACCAGTTGAAACTCCGACTTGCCCTAAAATTAAAAAACCGCTACCAAGACCAAAAAGTAGGACTCCTGAAATAGCAATTTTAACAAAATTTTTTCTATCAATAACTGCAAAGTGTTTTGCAGCTCGCTTTTTTTCATAAAGATAAATAAAATGAAAAAACAGTGCTGCTAAAGAAAACCGACAGCCGGCAGTAAATAAAGGAGGAACCTCCTTCATGATAATTTTATTTGCAATAAAGGATGAGCCCCAAAAAAAATAGATACTAAAAAAATTAAATATGACCATTGCACGCATTTGACGACTTCTTATGATTTTGTTACTAATTTTTGCCTATGAAAAATTTTGACTTAGAAAAGATCGCCTGTGAACTAAATAATTTCGCTAAAGTTCGCGATTGGGAACAGTTTCACACTCCGAAAAACTTGAGTGTTGCACTTTCAGTTGAGGCATCTGAACTACTTGAACTTTTTCAATGGTTATCTGATTCTGAAATTAAAGAAGTTACGAATAATCCAGAAAAGATGAAAAAAATAAATGAAGAGGTAGCCGATGTTGCCATCTATCTAATTCGTTTTTGTTCGATACTCAATATTGATTTGGAACAAGCTATTCTAGCTAAAATTGAAAAAAATGGGAAAAAATACCCTTTAGACAAGGCTAAAGGGTCTAATAAAAAATATACTGAATTTTAGAATGCAAAACCACAAGTAAAGTAATCAACCACATTCACAAACGGTTGTTAGTAGTTAGTAAAAACCACTAAATAACGACTCTGACCTGGATAGATAATGTTGCTGTTCATGAAGCTATAAGCAGTATATCCGCCCCAAGTATAACCAGTAAGATTCCCACTGCAAACAATTGGACGAGGATAACGATTCCAAAGTGTAGCTGTTGCCTGGTAAGCATTACCTTGAACAAAAGCACGTTCTTGCCAAAAATAAGCAAAAGCGTCTCCATTAGTTAAAACCGCTAGATTAAGTGCAAAAACAAAACCTAAAATAAGTTTTTTCATAAAATTTCCCCTGATTAAATGTCTAGTCTGCCCTATAACATGCTCAAATATAGCTATCAATACACAAATTTATAATAGTTAAAATATTTAGCCCACATTCAATATAATTTGTTGGTTTAGTCTGTTTAATTTTGAAGTATACTTTTTACACTGCGCGTTGAGTTGTTTGTAAACATAGCCTACAATCTGACTAATAGGAATTATATTATTAGGAGCACTTTTATGAAAATAGTTATTGCTAGTACAATCGCTTTAGCCATATCGCTTAATGGAATGGCTGATTCTACTGAAAACAATTTTCTAGGTTCATTATCAAGTGGAACCGTTAAAGCTGAGCGCGCTATCAATCTTACAAGTGATAGCAAAGTTGTTTTACAATGGGGCCGAGTGATTAATCCAAATGATTATACTTTAGATCAGCTTTCGTGTGAGTTATCTACTCTTAATAAAAAAGTATCGATACAAAAAGATGAACAGTTAATCTTAACACGACTTAAAAACTATGAAACATCTCCATCTTACCAACTAGATTCAGGTAAATCACTAAATATTTATTCTTATACCTACTTATTAACAAGTAAAAAACAAAAACTGTTACTGACTTGTCAAACAACACAAACAAGTACAACGGTTAAAAACCTGCAAGAGACCGTTTGGGAAGCTTTAAAACTCCAAACGACCAATTTTTCTAAAAACTAATCTTGAATAATACTCTGGAATAGCATAATGTGTGGTCAACCATGCGACCATCATTTTACGCTCATAATCTTACTCAATTAGAAGAGATCTTAATTCAAAATGAACTAGCTCCGGTTGGAGCTTCACAGCTTTTTAACTGGCACTATCGTCATAAAAATGTGGGTCTTTGTAATCGTAATCTCGCTGAAAAAACTAAGCAATTTATTAATAATTACTTCTCATTTGAGCTTCCAGTTATTGATACAGTCCAAGAAGCCAAAGATAATACAGTAAAATTTCTCTTTAAATTTACTGATAATATGAAAGCGGAAACCGTTCTGATCCCATTTCAAAATAAGTATGCCCTCTGCCTTTCAACTCAAGTAGGCTGTGGTATGAAATGCTCCTTTTGTTTTACCGGAAAACAGGGATTAAAACGTAATCTAACACCTGATGAAATCATTGGACAATTTATTGGAGCGTGGAATTGGCTAAAACAGAACCGGCCAGAAGCTAAACGAATTTTAAGTATCGTCTACATGGGACAAGGTGAACCACTCCATAATTTCGATGCAGTTTTAAAGGCAAACGAAATATTTTTAGAGAAAAAAGGTATTAGTCTAGGCTGCCAGCGAATTACTGTTTCTACCTCAGGTTACCTTCCTGGACTCCACCGTTTTGTCAATGAAATGTTTGGAGTAAATATAGCACTCTCACTGCACTCACCTTTTAAACATAAACGAGATCAGCTCATCCCTATCAATAAAAACTACCCGTTAGCTGAAGTCTTAAATGCCATTGATATGATTCCACTTAAGAAAAAACAGTTTATTATTTATGAGTACCTTTTGATTAAAGATTTAAATGATCAGGTAGAGGATGCGCTTGCAACGATAGAGTTATTAAAAGTGCGAAAAGGACCACTCCAAGTTAACCTGATTCCCTTCAATCCGTTTCCTGGTTCGCACTATGAGCGACCAAGTTTAGAGCGAGTTGAGGCTTTTTACGACATATTAAAAACGCATGGCATAGGTGTGACAATTCGGACCACCAAGGGCAACGATATTTTAGCAGCTTGTGGACAACTCAACAGTGCCACGCCGAGCTTTTCAATGAGTCTCTAATGGAGTAAGATGAGTTTTATGAAAGTTCAAATCTACACCACCCAATTTTGTCCCTACTGTGTTCAAGCTAAGGCTTTTTTTAAACAGAAAAATATAGTTTTTGATGAAATCGATTTAACCGGTAAATGGGATGAATTGGAGGCTCTTAAAACTAGAACCCAGTTTAGAACTGTTCCCCAAATTTTTATCGACGATGTTTTTATCGGTGGCTATACCGATCTCGTAGATAAATACAAAAAAGGTGAAGTTAAATTATAACTTCTCTTGTCTATCAATCTCATCTTTAATCGATTGAGGCATTTTGAAATCTGGAATAGATTTAGGTGCATAGTGGAGCATCGCCTGTAATAACAGTTCTGAATACTCTACGTGGCTATCATCTATCGACGGATCTGGCGTTAAAACTTTTGCCATTCTATTCTTAGCAAGATATGGCGTCTTATAAATATCTTTTTTCTTAACATACGAGTATGAGAGTAAATAGATCTCTTGGCTTGGCCAGAAATTTTCATTTGGCCAAAAAGCATACTGGTTAGCTGACACTTCAAAAGTATCTTCATCCCACAGTTCACCCACTAAACCTAAAATATGGAACAGCGTCTGATTGTAAAATTTTGGAATCTGAATTCCAGCAGCTAAATCCCAGACAAAAGTTGAGCCATAAGCCTCTTCATAACGAAAAGGAACTTTTCTTTGAATGGTATTTATAGCTGCTTTTACAATACCATTTTTAAGTCCCCAAGCGTCCGGTCCACGTCCCACTGGTCTACCGGTTACAGGGTTCATAATAATCCAGTTACTATGATCAATATAATTGAGCGTTCTAAGTATTAAAATTTTTCCCATAGTCACTAAGTTGCGACCTTTAAAAGTAGCATCTTTATCAACGTAATTCACGAGATTCCAGATTCCCCAAATGAAGTGAACATACTGATCCTGACTCATTTCATTGATACCATCACGTTTTACATCATTAAGTTCAGCAGTATAATCTGAAGCAATAGTAGTAATGCCGTTATGAAGTGGAATTAAAGCGTTGCTGGCATCATCACGAATAAAAAAACCATTGAGTTCTGGTGTTCCAAATTTTCTATTTTTATCAAAGTACATTGCTTCCGCAGCTAAGTCTAATCGCTCAACTACCTAAAGCATAATAAAGTTCTTTCGTAGTATGAGTTAAATCAGCACCAGCTTTTTTAAGTAGATGGTATTCAAACGCTAGCATCGATATATAATGACCATGTCGAACAACTTCATCACCAAAGTGAAGTGTCGTATCTCTACGCTGACCAGCGAGTAGACTTCGCCCTTCTCCTTCACCAATACGAATGTAGTCTCTTAATTGAAGCGCTCTTCTTTCCCAATAGCGTTTTTGAACCCAGTGGCTATTCTCTTCCGCAAATGAGTTAGTAATAGTAGCTACTAATAGAAGTGAAAAAATAAATTTCATTGAGAAATCCTTATTTAAAAGTTCATTTCAAATTGTAACTTAAATGAGGGGGGCTTCAACGCTACGTGTAAAAAGTATAGGTTTCAATGTGATTGAGGCTGGATAATTCTTGTGAAAATCAGAAAGCGTTAGATCATGGCCCTCTAAATCGGAATAGCAGGTGAGTTCAATATCAGAATTAACAAAGTAGAATGTAACATAATAGTCACGTTTAAATTCACTCTCAATTTCAATAGTTTTAATTGTGTAGTTTTTGGGCTGAATCGATCTCGTGCCTAAGGTGGGATCAATAATATCGCAGTAAGAGCTATTAGTGTCTGCACTATCATTAGCTATGATAACTCTATTTTGAAAAGTTAGAATGGGATAACTATTGGCCGGATTAAAAAGAATTTTCTTAGTAATAGTAATTTTGCTTCCAGGTTTAATGTCGGTTAATAACATTTCACCATAAACATTAGTTAAAGCTAAGAGTAATAAAAAAATTCCTTTCATACTATTAACCTTAGTTTAATAAAGTAACAATTTCAAGTTCGGTGTGATATAGGGGGAAAATGCACTTTATTAAACAGCGAAAGAGAATTCCAAGGGACCCATGCATGTCATGCTTTATGCATAAGTCACTCTGTTTTTGTGATCTGATTCCTTCGCTTGAAACAAAAACTAAGTTAACGCTCATTATTCACTATAAAGAGATTTTTAAAACTACTAATACTGGAAGGCTGGCCATTAAATCACTTAAGAACAGTGAGATGCGCGTTCGAGGGGCCGGAGCCAAAGAGCGTGAGCAAGATTCGTTAACTAATTTACTTTCAAGTGATTATGAGAGTCTGCTCTTTTTTCCTAACGAGAGTGCGGTTGAATTAACTCCAGCTTTAGTTAGTAAGTATAGTAAGCCCATTCAACTGATTGTTCCGGATGGAACGTGGAAACAGGCGGGGAAGGTGAACTCTCGCTGTAAAGAGCTTGCAAATATTCCACGCGTGAAATTATCCATTGCTAGTGACCCCAACTTTTTTCTCAGACGAGAGTCGGCCGAATTTAAGATGTCGACACTAGAGTCAATTGCTCTAGCAATGGGAATTATTGAGGGAAATAGTGTGAAAGAGTCCCTAATGAAAGTCTATAATGAAAAGTTAAACCGAACTCTCATTGGAAGAGGCTTACTTAAACCGGAAGAAATTTCCCTAAATCAAAATTATCAGGGACAAACTGACTCGCTCCATTCTTAAGAAATATTACATCTCTATAATTTTTTTCCATTTTTATTTAAATTATTCAAAATAAATTTATTAATATGCAATGATGTCGAATCTGGTTGCATCCAATCAACCAACTATTCCAAGGAGGGAATATGAAATCGATACTGGCTATTTTCGTTATGTTCTTTTGTATTAATAAAATTTATGCTGGCAATAACATTCACTTAATTGATCAGGATCCTCAGACGGGATTTCAGATTTATCGCTTCAGTGAGCCTGATAAAAAAGATATGAAGATGCTGTGTGATTTAGGCATTGATGAAGTGATGGTTCTCAGTGGAAACGCTAAAACGCACGAATATAAATATCAAGATAAGTGTCCAAGCTTAAAAGTGATCTATGATGAAGATCAATCGGCCAAAGTTCCTTTAACTGGTTCTTTCCTACGCTACTTCGATAATTGGGTTCATGAAGCCAAAGCTACGGGAAAAAAGATTGCCTTTAGGTGTGAATGTGGCTGTCATCGAACAGGACGCTTAGCTGCCTACTATCAAATGAAGTATCAAAACATAACTCCGGATGATGCTGTAGCGATTATGAACAAACATGGAAAATATATGTGGCTCCATCCGCAACTGGAACCACAAGTCAACGACCTAGCAAATTATATTAAAGATGAACCTTGTAATGATAGTAAAAAATATTGTGTGGTTCGTGACTAATTAAATTTCAACTTGACTTACTTTCATAATTCGAATATTATCGAATTATGAAAGAGTCAAAACTGTTAGTAAAAATCTTCAAAGCACTCTCTAATCCTCATCGATTAGAACTCTATCTCAATATTAAAGAGCAGCAGAAAATGGATATTGAAGCAGGCAAAGAGCACACCTGCTTTTTAAGTACCCTCTGTTCTAATATTAATCTTGGAGCCCCTACTCTATCTCACCACTTAAAAGAGTTAGTTAATGCTGAACTAGTTACCACCCAAAAGCAGGGTAAATTTCTCATCTGTTCTATTAATGAAGAGACGGAAAAGGTAGCGCGTGATTTTTTTGAAGGATTTAGCTCAAGCAAAAAGAAGAGAGAAAAATGAAAGTTGAAAAAATATGGATTAGAAAAAATGGGCCAGCAGAAGTTCTCTCTTTTGAAACGACCCATGACGGTACCTTGGAACAGCTACTACCTGATGAAGTTTTGATTGATGTCTATTATAGTGGAATCAATTTTGCTGATATTGTTATGCGCTTGGGTTTTTACCCCAATGCTCCCGCAAAACCCTATGTTCCAGGTTATGAATATAGTGGAATTGTTTTAAAAGTAGGCTCCCACGTAAAACATGTAAAAGTGGGCGATGCCGTCTACGGTGGTAGCTTTTTTGGTAGCCACTCTTCCAAAATTAAAATTGAATCGTGGTTAGTGATTAAACTACCCAAAGAGTTAACCTTAGAAGAGGGAGCAGCTCTTCCGGTGGCATTTATTACTACTCACGCTGCTATCTGTGATATGGCCCGTGTACGGGCCCAAGATAAGGTAGTCATTGATTGTGCTACTGGTGGAGTAGGAACGCTCGCGCTCCAAATATTGCAAAAGTTAGGTGCTGAAACCACAGGATTAACGAGTAGTGAAAGTAAAAAAGCTCTGATTGAATCGTATGGAGCGCGAGCTTTAACCCATGCTGAATTTGCTAAAGAGAACAAACTTAACCATTATGATTTTATTTTAAACTCACAAGGTGGAAGTTCAATTCGCCAGTATTACAACTATTTAGCACCGACTGGTCGAATGGTCTGTTTAGGTATATCGGCCGGAATAAAAAATGGCCGACGTGATTTTTTTGCCATGATTAAAACCATAATCACCATGCCTAAATTCTCTGTGATTAAAATGTTTCATGATAATCGCGGCGTTTATGGTGAAAACGCGCTTAAACTGATGGAAGATCGAACGTTTTGTGAAAAAAGTCTTGCTAATTTTACTAAAATTAGTGAATGGAATTTAAAACCCCATATTGGGGAGATTATTAAAGCTCGCGATGTGGTGACTGCGCATAAAATGATTGAGAGTCGAGCGGCCACCGGTAAACTACTCCTCGCTTGGAAATAGGATAAAATTATGAGTAAAGAGTGTTGTGAAATTCAACCTGTTAAAAAAATTACAACTAAAAACCTAAAAGGCTCGTGGGCCGTTGTTACTGGTGCTTCTAGTGGCATTGGAGCTGAGTTTGCAAAACTTTTAGCGCAAGATCAGATCAATTTAATTTTAGTAGCAAGACGGGCTGACCGTTTAGCGGCTCTAGGCAAAGAATTAAAAGAGAAGTATGGTATTGAGTATGAAGTGTTACAGCATGATTTATCACTTCCCGATGAATCTAAAAAAGTTTTCAATGAAGCTGTTCAAAATAAAAATATCCAGATTCTGATTAATAATGCAGGTATTGGAAACTTAGGTAGCTTTACTCAATCAACACTAGAAAACCAGATGCAGATGGTGAATATTAATATTTCATCCCTGACGGAACTCACCTACTATTTTACCAATCACATGTTACACCATAGAATGCCTAGTTATGTAATTAACGTGGCTTCCATTGCATCTTACGCCGCTATTCCTACATTTAGTGTCTACTGTGCCACTAAAAGTTTTGTGAAAAGTTTTTCACTTTCACTTCACCACGAATTGGCTAATACCAATATTAGTGTAACGGCAGTTGCTCCTGGTGGAACTGCCACAGATTTTATGGAGCGTGGAGGACAAGTAGTGCATAAGAATGCTCATAAAACTATGATGAGTCCTGAGACTGTGGCCAGAATAGGACTTAAAGCAGCTTTTAATCGCAAAAGTGTGGTAGTAACTGGTGGACTTAATCAGCTCATCACCACTCTTTCAAAAATTATTCCTGAAAACTGTTTTACTAAACTAGGTGGGTACGTTTACCGTTTAGCTGTCTCAGAAAAAAAATAACTTCAGCGAAATCATTTTTTCCAATTAACGGAATAGAGATCTAACCTTCTATCTTTTAGATTTCTGACAGAACCACTTTCACGCGCTTTAACTAGATCGGCTATATTTAACTCAGCTATGACCACACCAGGAACATTGACTTCGGTTTCTGCGAGAATTCCATCACGAGCAAAACCATGATCCGAAGGGGTTAAAATTGCACTTTGCGCATAATTAATATCCATATTTTCTACATAAGGTAAATTTCCAGTATTACCTGACATAACGACATAACACTGATTCTCAACGGTTCTAGCAAGACAACAGTAACGGACCCGTAAAAAGCCCTGTCTGGTATCGGTACAGAAGGGAACAAAGAGTATTTTGGCACCTTGATCAACCAAATGGCGGGCCAGTTCGGGAAACTCTGAATCGTAACAAACCATAATTCCAATCGGACCTTTATCGGTTTTAATCACCGACGCCTTATCGCCACCTTTAATTTTCCAACACTCTACTTCAGATGGAGTGGCATGAATTTTAGCTTGTTTATGAACCGTTCCATCTCGTAAAAAAACAAAACAGATATTTTCGTTTTCCACAATATGAGTACCACCGATAATATTAACTTTATGCTTAACCGCTAAACTACTCATAAGTTTAATGTACTGTTTAGTATAGCTACCTAGTTTAACCATCGCTTTAAGTGCTGGAAGCTTTTTATTTTCGATAGTGAGTAGTGGCATCGTCACAAATTCAGGAAAGAGAATAAAATCGCAGCTATAATTTTTGGCCACATCCACATAATATTCAATAAGAGTAGCAAACTCATTAAAGGAGGCGACTTTTTTCTGTTCAAAATTAACGGTACAAACTTTTACACTATTTTTTAACATGGTTATCTCTAAGCTCCACAACACTTTTTATATTTTTTGCCACTACCACAAGTACACGGATCATTTCTACCAACTTTGGGAGCGCTTCTCGTAATTGTCTCGACTTTATGGTGATGATGATGATGACCATGAGCCTCGCCATGACGGTGAGTGTGCGCATCTCCATCCACAAAAAACCATTTACCCGATTTATCTTTTTTAAAGTCAGAAACCTCATGGTGATCGATCATTTCACCATTAACTTCATAAGTGGCCGTGAACTCAACTTTTCCTTTAATGTCCGAGGAGCCACCCTTTTCAGTCGACAAAATCTTTAAGCCTTTCCAAACGGATTTAGTAACCCACTCTTGAAATCCAGCCAAATCAAAACTATCTTGTGCCTCTTTAACCATGGTGGTTTTAACGTAATTAGCATCGCCAAGGGTGTAGGCCGTATACCGTGAACGCATTAGTTTCTCAGCCGTATCAGGATTGCTTGTTCCTTTAATAAAAGGTTCGCAGCAGTTACTAAATTCTAAATCTGATCCACAAGCACACTTCATACATTTTTCCTTTGTGAAGTCTTCGATCTCGGCGTAGGATCATAGCATGCCTTTAGATTTAAAAAAACTCCTCATTGCAAGATTTTTATTCACTTTTGCGGTCCAGATGCAGGCCGTGATCCTGGGCTGGCGGATCTATGAGCTTTTAAAAAATCCACTCTACCTAGGGTTGATTGGACTAAGTGAAGCTATCCCCGCGATAGGACTAGCTATTTTTGCTGGGTACTTAGTGGATAAGTCACGACCGCTTCTGGTTTATCGCCGAGTTATGTATGTAAGTCTCATTTCCGGAGCACTGGTCCTTGCTGAGCATCTTTTAATAAATCAGCTCTCTCTCCCTATTCAAGTCGGACTACTCTATTTTGCCGCCTTTTTAACCGGCATTGCACGCTCATTCTCACAACCTTCAATTTATTCAGCATTGCCTCGCTTAGTTGAGCGACAGGAACTACTTTCAGCAACCGCCACCATGAGTTCGGCCATGCAGACTGCTCGGATAGCTGGTCCAGCTTTCGGAGGTTTAGCCTATGGCTTTTTAGGTGCCACGGCCTCTTCTACTATTGTCTGTGCTTCACTTCTTTTTGCAGTTACGATGATGATATCTATTAAAAAAGTAATTCCACCATCAATTAATCAGCATTCAAACAAACATAGCTCTATAAAAGAGGAACTTTTCTCTGGACTCAATTTTGTCATTAAGCACCCCATTCTCTTGCCAGCACTCACCTTAGATATGATCTCGGTTCTCTTTGGTGGGGTAACCGCTCTACTCCCTATTTTTGCCAGCGAAATTTTAATGGTCGGATCACAAGGGCTAGGATTACTAAGAGCTGCTCCAGCCGTTGGCGCTACAATTATGAATATCTATCTAGCAAAATCCAGTATCAAAAATCGTGCAGGTCTCTGGCTCTTTGTGGGTGTCTCTGGCTTTGGATGTTCCATCTTATTGTTTGGCCTCAGCCAAAATTTTATTTTATCCCTAATTGCACTAATGCTTAGTGGACTCTTTGATAGTATAAGTATGGTGATCAGATCGCTGGCAGTTCAACTATCTTCTCCTGATCATATGCGCGGAAAAATTTCAGCAGTAAACTCTATTTTTATTGGGTCTTCAAACGAAATTGGCGAAGTAGAATCTGGCATTGCGGCCAGACTTCTAGGGACAGTTCCGGCTGTTTACTTTGGTGGTATAGTCTGTCTTTTAACCGTTATGGTTGTTGCCGTGCTA
Organism: Bacteriovoracaceae bacterium; assembly: GCA_046328975.1. Classification (GTDB taxonomy): domain Bacteria; phylum Bdellovibrionota; class Bacteriovoracia; order Bacteriovoracales; family Bacteriovoracaceae; genus JAXLVO01. Next base: position 32,658 of record JAXLVO010000004.1, read on the forward strand.
TCACCCAAACTGCGTAATTTAGACTTAGAGAAGTTAGACAATAAATAATCTATTCTAAGTATTTATTCTTACAATTAGCAGTTTCAATATTTAGTCCGCGGCATTGACTTAACACAAGTAAACAGGTGGTGGTGTTACTTGGTGGAACAGTAATCTCTATGAAATTCGTAAATTCATTTTTATATTTTGCTGGAATAAGTGAGCAATTAACTGAATAAAAATCCCACTGTAGATCTTCAGACACGTTATAGCCAAGTAAACGTGGATTTAGGGTTTGAGAATGAACAGTGTAATAGTTAACAAAAGAATCTAAGATAAAAGCATTAGTTATTTCTTCTACTCTTACATAATTTCTAGCATTGGTAATCAATTTTGAGTCATAGTAATCTTGAATAAAATTACGGTTCATTTTATTAAAATAGTAATAAGTTTCACCTTCACGATAATTGTTAGCACGCTCTTGCGTATGATAAAGAACGGCCATTGGACGATTATTATTTAAAAGCAGATGCCCGTGGAAAAAATCTAATCGATTACCTAGATACTGAAATCCCACTTTGTAGTTTTGATTAACAAAACTCTGTAATAACTCTACCATTTTGGATTTTTCAAAGTTGATTTTTTGAATTGAGTTGTAATTGAGATCTTGAAACCACATTAAGCCGCGTATTTTTTCACTATTTTTTATTTTTTCACCTACGCTTAAATTTAGCTCATTTAAGTGTCTAACATCTCTATTTCCTCCGCCAATCACAATAGTTTGGGCCAAAAGATTAAAGCTTAGAAGATAGAATAAAAATAGTCTTACCATTATCTGATCTCAATACATTTAGGACTAATTAATCTTTCACCTTTAGCTGTATCATTGTCATGAACTATCATAATATCTTCACATTTTTGAACTGAAATTGGACAAACAAATTTTTCACCCAGTTTATCTTCTAACTTTTTCATTCTCTTATATGCTCTTTCAGTAAATCCTTTAATTTTACTTGGATGTTTTAATCCACTACAGTTAATGGCCTCATCCCAAGCTGGTGAAATATAATCTGCCCAGTTAAACGTTCTTGCTATTTTCCATTTATTTTCTTCACAGGTTACCATAGGATTAACTGCGGCATATTTTCCTGCAATCAGATTTTTCCAAAACTGCATTCCTTGATAATTTGCATTGAGGTCAGCATAAGAGTAAACACCAGTTGTTGCCATTCCAAAAAAACCTCTTTCAGTGCTCTCACCCCAATCCATAGCAGCGCTCTCGCCTTTATTTTTTAAATAGGCAATTTTAAAATATTCATAACCCTCTTTAAAAAAATGGCCAAACTTATCAGATCCAACGATATCGTCATTCATTCTTAAAATCACACCAAGATCAACAAAACTAAAAATCACAGATTGCTTAAAACCTGTGTCCCCATAAATAGAATCACCAATTTTAATAGCTCGTTTATCAATTCGATCATCTTTAACAATAATTTTTTCTAATTTACCCCAAAGAGCTCCACCTAAACTTTTTTGAATAGCTTTATAAAGACGTTTTTCATCACAGCTACCCTTCTTGTTAGCCTCAGTTATTGCAAGTGCCATATTTTCGTTGGTAATTTGGTTTAAAATCTCTTGTGAGTCTTTTATATCAGTATAACGTTGAGTGAAGTTGTCTATTTCAGTTCCATAGACTGAACCCAAACTTAATAAGGATAGTGTCATTGAAAGTGTGAATCTTTTCATAGTTTACTCCAAACTTTATTTAACTAAAGTGAACCATGAATATATCCCATTTATTTAAAAAATGACACGGTGTTGTAAAAACTATAATCTCATCTAACTATTGAATATTTATGAATTTAAATGCACTCTAATCTAAATTTAGCAGTGATTTTAATCAAAACTTCTGGCCAAGTTTTAGATAATCCATCCTTACCTTTGTGAAGTTCTGAACAAGCTTGATTGAGCGAGGCAAGAGCTGTATCCGCTTTGAAAGTCAAAAGATCCATACTTCCATTTGCAACTATCTCATCTTTATTTACAACATACTCCATTGAGATGGGATTAGTCATTTTATTGAAAGTTAGGAGAAGATTAAAAGTCCCTTTTTTATCATCGCCTTGAATCTTTTTAATGCTACCTGAAATATTAGCAGAATCGACTATTTTACTAAAAAAATTCATGGTCAAATTGGTATCTCTGGCTAAATTATTGGTAAAAATTGACCCAGCTTCAATTGTAGCAGTACTGTTCGTTATTAATTCTTCAATCGTTTTAGCATTCTCTTTAAATTTAAATTTAGCTTTTTTAAAAGTACCATTAACACCAGCTTTTTCGCTAGTTTTAAATCCAGTCCATTCTAGCTTGATATCATTAGAGTCAATCTGGTAACGACATTCTGTTTTGGAATATACCGAGTAAGATAAGAGAAGTGTCGCTGATAGTATTAAAATTATTTTCATGTGAAAAATCCTTTTTCACAAATCTTAATACATTAAAGCTTGAGACGTCCACAAGTTAGTGGTTTTTTATCCATGAAACGGTTAAGTCTATTTTCTAACCCTGAAGGATAGTGATGACGCTCTAATAGATAAATTAAAAGTGATTTTTCACAATGAACTAGCTCACCATCTTCCACTACTTTATCTTCAAAATGTGACGTTCCATCATTATCTAACAGATTAAATTCTCTCATTTTTTCTTCAATTTGCGCTAACTCAACTCCATATTTTTTAGCAACGTTCTCACGTTCATTTTTCGATTTTAAAGAGATTGAAATATTAGGTGCTGCAACTTCAACTTTATCCAACATCGGTTCTATATTATAAATATGAGCAATTCTATTTCGTCGCTTCATAAGTTTATAGACTAATGATTCTTGAACAAAATCAGGCCAATTACTAGCAGCAGCGGCAAATCTCATTTCAACTTCACTAATATTAGCTATTTTTCTTGCCATCCATAAAGCATCTGCATGAGTTATATATTCCCAAGAGTGTGGTCTATAAAGAAAAGTTTGAGAAATTAGAATCTTACTACTTTCTGGAAAATGAAACATGAAACTCTTAGTTCTTAAGTTGTTAATTCTTCCGGTTCTTAAATTGCCACCTAATGCAGTTCCTAGATCATGCATGGTTTCGATATAAGACTTCTCTTTACCAGAAAAATTATTAAGGATAAGGGCTTTATTATTAGAATCTCGACAATCTAAATTTCTAATCCAAACATTAAAGAGAAGCAGTGATCTGTAAACTCTGTCACTTTTTGCTCCAACATCACTTCCAGCAGTTGGTCCACCACGTAACATAATCGAGTTTTCATTTAGTTCAACTGAAGCCTCTTTAATTTTTACGTAATATCGACCGATTAAGTCGCTCTTTTTATAAGTATCTAAACTTATATCTGGATAATTTTTTAAAACTGTTTCAATATTATCTTGTGTAATGATCCCTTCACTTAAAATAAAAGGTGCAATATCAAAACGGAAGTGTGAAGTATAAAAACAGACTTTTAAAATTTCCGCTGAAGTCATATTACTGCAGAGAGATTGAAGCTGTTTATTATTAACTAATTTCTTATCTTTCAAGGAACTTGCTAAGCTATCATTTACAGTTGGATTTTCTGATTTAGCTAGAATTAAAGTTAAGGGATTTTTACTATTAAATGAATAAATTAAATCATTATATTTTCCACCCAACATTACATAGAGTCGATTGGCAACAGGCTCTGTTTGCACTTCACTTCCAAATTTTACTTTCCAAGTTACATCTAACGGATCTTTTCCTTTAACTTTAGGACTAGTTCCACCTTTATCGAAAGCTGTAACAAATTGAAAATTATTATTTTTTGCCATTTGATATGAATAATTTTGAGGTAACGCTTTATTTTTAACTTTAAGCGCAGCTGTTACACTATTATCTCCCCAATTCTCTAATCTACTCCAAAGTTCATTTTTATTTTGAATTTTGCTCATCTCATTTTTGGAATACCACATTGGATTATCGTCACGAATATCAAGATCAGCAATCTCTAATGTACTTTTACCAATGAGTTCTGATTTATCCAAAAACCTTTTGCTATCAACTTTAGGATCAATTAAAAAAGAGGACTCTCTTTGAGCTTCGCGCTTTGAAAGAGGTTTAGTGAGTTTACTAGGTTTAGTATAGGTAATCTCAGTCATAACTCTTGGAACCACTTCAAGAGTTTCGAAAATTCCGCCAGTTCTTTCGCTATAGTATTCTGAAAGAATACTATAGACTATTCTTTTGGCCCATAAATAGGCTTGTTCCATCTCATTAGAATCTAGATCTTTTACCGATTCTGAAAGAATGGTAAGCGCATATTGGTAAAACTGCTTAACCTCTTTTAACCACTTCTTATCATGTTCTGGATTATACTTTTTTTCGCAATCACTTTGGGTATTTTTTAATATATCTTCTCTGCTTTTTTCACATTTTTCGATCCAACTTTTTTCTAAATTGCTCGATCTCATCTGACTCATAGTAGTTACCATTTTGAATTTGCACTATTTTATCATTTAAAAACTGCGTGAGATTTTGATAAGACTCAGGCGTAAATGCTTTGGTAATTCCAATACTGTCAAGATATCTATCAGAATTTCTATAGGCAATATTTCCAGCTACTTGAGCAAATGCCATCCGACTAATAACAAATACAAGAGTGATTAAAACATAAAGCTTATTCATAGGTTTGACCTCAAAATCCGCTAATATCAAACAATTAAGTTTTTGTGATAAATCTGGTAATAATTACAGAAAAATAGAAATGATTTTTGTTTATTTTTGAAAAGATTTTACGAGATGAAAACAGTTCATCAAAAAATAACCACCATAAAGGCCGACAATATGGTGAATAGCCAGCCAGCTTTGGTTAAAAACACATAAAAAGATAGCATTAGCTAAAAACGGTAACAAAATCCAAAGTGGTCGTTTAAGTGAGTAAGCAAAGGCTCCTGCATAAGCATAAATAGCATTAGATGAACCATAATCTGTTTCGGTTAAAAAGTTTTCATACTGTTTTAATGAGAAATATTTAAGTAGATTTTCAACCAACAGCCATGAAATAGGATTGGTTAACCAGAGGCCAAAAGCGGTTAAGAGAAAAAAAACAAACGAACCAAAAAGATACTCTAGCGTTCCACCAATCAGTAGAAAAGTTGAGAAGTCCCCTGTAAAATGGTATGCGTGGTTATGGAAAAGCGGCCCAATTAGCGTTCCTTGCAAGGTAATATTTCCCGGAGTAAAACCATTCTTAGAAAAAAAATCGAGCCCACCTGGTATTAAATATTTATAGGCATGTAAAATGGCAAAAAGCAAAGCAAAAGATAGTGTCAGTTTTATTTTCGATATAAAACTAATACCTTTTTCTGGCGATAAAAGAGTAAAAGAACTCGGCTTAAACTCTTGCTTAACTTTATCTATAAGCGATTTAACATAGGTTTCAAAAAGATTATCTTCAAGATGAATATTAATTAAAGTTAAAAAAGTCTTAAGATTAATCGGTTTATTGCTGGCAACAAATATCGGTTCATAATTACTAGGGTCAAATTTATTTTTAAATTTATAGATAGAGTTGAAATCAAGTGGATATTTTAACTTTTCAAAGCAAAAATTCATTAGATGAAAATAGATTAACTCTTTTTTATTAGTCACATACTGTTTATCTAATTGAGCAAATGGACATAAACCTAAGGTAACAAAATTATAATTTTGCTCTTTAAGCATTCGCATAGTTTCAATAAAGAGCAGCTCAATTGTTCCGGCTTTAGCCTCCGGTTTTCTAATATAATCAGAAAAGAAAAAACCATTTTTAGGAAAAATTGGAGTACAAAAAAGAAACGCCTTAATTTCGTTTTTTTGTTCTAGAACAAAAAGTTTTTTATGTTCAATTAGACGCCAAGGTTCTACTTTATTGAGAAAACCTAATGGTGGTGATTTTTTACTGGCTAGCCATTCATCGATACTCTCATTGATAAAATCTTTTAAATCCTGATTTATCGTATCGGTGCTAATCTCTCGAACTACACCGCCCCTTTTTTTTAAAGCTCTAGCAAAAGGAAAAAATTCTAATGGATCAATGCCTCGATTAAAATACTCATCTAAATAAAATTGCAGTTCAACTCCAACTTGGAAACGGTAGTTGCCTGATTTAATTAAATCATTTGAAAAATCGAGTCCAATTGGTGCTATGTATGTTTCTTTATTTAATTTTGCTGCTTTTTCTACAAATTCAATATAGATTTCAGTTTTATCTTGTGCCAAAGGCTCATTGGCTGCTACCCAAGATTTTTTTAAGTCGAGATATTTAATCGCCTCATTTTTTTCTGAGGTAAAAGTTTTAAAATTAGGGCTTAAAATATGAAATGAGCTCGCACGATCACCATATTTTTTAAAAGTATCAAACTCAGATTGAGCTCTTTTTAGGTCTTGCTGATTATCCATAATTTTAATTTTATCTCAAAGAGCTTAGTTTAAAAGTGTGGGTAAAACCCTCTATCAATAAAAATTATTGTAGATTTTGTGAAAATAGTTCAATGCGAAGCGAAATACAATTGCTTAAAATCTAAATTACTATAATGTAGAGCCATAAATGGAGTGTTTGTGAAAATTATTTCAATGCTTTTATTATCAATGATCCTACTACCAGCAAGCTTATTTGCTAAGACTTGCTTAAAAAAGGATGAACCTCTATCCATTAGTTTTGATATACGAGAGTATAGTTTTTTTACCGAAGTGGAAAAAGAGATTGAGATTCAATCTATTAATGTTGGAAATTGTAATGGTATATACTCTGTTAAAAACAATTACCATGCCCCATCACTCAAAATGAATGATGCCTATTTTGAACTAAATAGTGATACTTGGGAAGTCTCAATTGTTTCCAACAGTAACAAACAGAAAAAAATTGTAATCGGTACAGTTGATCCTATTTTTTTAAACAGACCTACTAAAATTTATGATCTTTCCATTATTTATAAAGGTGTACCATTAAAGTTTACAGAGAAGCGACCTTTGATAGTTCAGAAAGCTATCGTTTCAAGCTATTTTGCAATCTTTTCGATTGCTAAAGCTTATCCATCATTAACAAATTCATCTATAGCCAATGAGTATGACATAACATCTCGTAACCAACTCAAGCTTAAAGTTTGGGATAAAAATAGTAAAAAAATAATCGATCTAAGTATTAATAGATAATTTACTCTTTAATATTTTCTAATTTGAGCAGAAATGAATAATTGGCAGCTTCAGTTTTTAGATATTCAAATCTACCACTTTTTCCACCATGACCAACATCCATCTCGATATTCATAATAAGCAGCTTACTCTTATCAGTTCGCTTTTCGCGTAATTTTGCCACCCATTTACTAGGCTCCCAGTAAGAAACCTGGGAATCGTTAAGTCCTGTTCGCACTAAAATATTAGGGTAATTAGCATTTTTCACATTATCGTAAGGTGAGTAACTTAACATATATTTATAATATTTTAAGTTATTTGGATTTCCCCACTCCTCATATTCTCCCGTAGTCAACGGTAGCGTGCTATCTAACATGGTAGTAACAACATCAACAAAAGGCACCAGAGCAATCACTCCGTTATAAAGATCTGGTCGCATATTGAGAATTGCACCCATCAGAAGCCCTCCGGCACTCCCACCGATTGCATAGAGTTTTTTGGGGTTTCCATATTTTTCACGACTCAAAAACTCTGTCACCGTTATAAAATCGGTAAAGGTATTTTTCTTTTTTAAAAACTTACCATCTTCATACCAAGCTCTTCCCATTTCAGCACCACCTCGAACATGAGCAATGGCATAAACAAAACCACGATCGAGAAGACTAATGACATTTGCATCAAAATTGGGATCACTACTCATACCATAAGATCCATACCCATAAATTAAGAGTGGATTAGAACCATCTTGTTTAAAATTATTTTTATAAACAATTGAAACTGGAATTAAAGCAGAGTCTTTTGCTTTAACAAAGAGACGTTTAGATACGTATTGATCAGGGTCAAATCCCTCCACTTCATCCACTTTTAATAATGTAGATTTTTGAGTATTCATATCATAGTCAAAAACTGACATTGGTCTTTTTAATGATTCAAAATGATAGCGAACTAAATGAGAATCAAATTCAGCATTAGTACCTAGGCTTACCACATAAGCTGGGTCCAAAAATTTCACAAAATCTGATTTTCTAGTTTTACGATTATAGACCATCAACTGCATTAAACCATTTTGACGAGAATTGATAATTAGATAATCATGCATAACTTCTAGTTCTTCAATAAAAACATTAGTTTTATGAGCTATAATATCTCGCCATTGATTAACATTAGTTGCATTATAACTAGCCTCCATCACTTTAAAATTTTTAGCATTTAAGTTTGTTCGAATTATAAAACTACTCCCTCCATCATCTAAACTATACTCTAGATTTGGTTTACGTTTTTGAAAGAGTTTAAAGGGTAACGTAGGCTTATCAGCAGGTATAAATCGAACTTCAGATGAGAGTGTACTGGCACTGTAAATCATAATAAATTTTTTTGACAATGTTTTATAGATATCAACTTCAAACTTCTCATCTTTTTCTTCATAAATCAGTGTATGTACACCAGTATCGAGGTTATAGCTAAAAACTTGATTTGCACGTAAAGTTTGAGCATCTTGTTTTACATAAAAAAGAACTCTACCACTCTCGGCCCAGACTTGAGAACTCGTCACATCAGGTATCGTCTGATTTAGAATTTGCTTGTTTTTTAAATCTTTAAAATAGATTGTATAGATCCGATCACCTTTGGTATCTAATCCATAAGAAGCAAGCTCATTATTAGAATGTACATTTAATCGCGATACATGTACCGAACTAAAACCTTCAGCTAGTTCATTAATATTTAAAAGCACCTCTTCTTCTGCATCATTAACATCTTGTTTACGATATAAAATAGGATACTCTTGCCCTTTTTTAACTTTGCTATAATAGAAATAGCCATTTTTTTTGTAAGGCACACTCTGATCCTCTTCTTTAACTCTCTTTCTCATCTCACTGTATAGCTTTTCTTGCAGTTCTGTCGTATCATCCATGACATTTTTAAAATAGCTATTTTCGGCTTTAAGATAATCTATTACTTTTTCATTCTTTTTATCTTTCATCCAAAAATAGTTATCAATTCGAACATCGCCATGCTTTTCAAGCTTGGTAGGAATCATTTCTGCTTTAGGTTCAATAACTGCATCAGCATAAAGGTTGGAGAAAAAGAAGATAACAGAAAAGATTAATAATCTTAAATTCATAGAAATTGTCCTTAATTAAAATAATCTATTAAATTGTATCCCAAGGAAATTTTTCGCTCTTGAGAGCTACATCAGCTAGTGCCTTAATTAATTCATCATCATTATTATCAATTTTATTGAAGTTTCCTTTTGCCCTTCTTTTTACTTGGCCAGCAAACACATCAATAATATCCATTTCCGCTTGAGTTTGAGGACCTACTCCCGATTTTTCAATCGAACTATTCACCCGACTAATCACACAACCAAACACAAAAACGTCAATCATAATATCGGCTAGCCGTTTACTTGCAAACTGTTTTCCAATAATGTTTTTACCATGTTTACGAATAATTCTATCTGCGGCCAGAGCTAAATCTTTGGTTAAATCTTCAAAGGTTTCAGCATGCTCTTTTAGAACAGGATTAACTTTTGTAAATTTACTAAAACCCACTCCAGTAGTTTGTGACATAAGTTTCTTAGCGTAATCTGAAAAAACACCAAATCCCTTAATTGGTTCATTAAAGATTCCTTCGAGAGATTTAGAAACATCTTTTAACTGCTGTCCTACATCGTTCATAGCGGTTAAAGCAATGAAGAGTCGTAAAATATCATTGGTACCTTCAAAAATTCTGTTTACCCGACAATCTCGAAGCATTCGCTCATAAGGAAATTCACACATGTAACCATTGCCACCGGCAATCTGTAAAGCCTCATCGACTGTTCGCCATAAACACTCAGTACCAAAAACTTTACTGATAGCAGCTTCCACCGCATAGTCTTCATATCCTTGATCAGATAATCCACCCACCATTGAAACCGCAGCCTCAGTGGCATAGCACTCAACCATCATATGACCAATTTTCTGCTTAATTAATCCATATTCAGCAATGGGTTTTCCAAACTGCTCACGCTCTTTAGCTTGTTTGGTTGATAATTCAATTAATTTTTTCATTGAACCAACACAACCACCACCAAGACCACTACGTCCGCTATTTAAAATTTTCATAGCAACTTTGAAGCCTTTTCCAACCTCACCTAAAACGTTGGCCGCAGGAACTCTTACTTTATCAAAACTCACAGTTGTGGTTGAACTCGCTCGTAGGCCCATTTTATCTTCGTGCGGACCACAAGTTACCCCGGCTAAATCTTTAGTCACAATAAAAGCTGTCATCTGTCCTTCATTAGTATTGGTTTTAGCAAAAACAGTGAAGAAATCAGCGATTCCTCCATTAGTAATCCAGAGCTTTTGACCACTTAAAATCCAATCATTGCCCTCTTTAACTGCAGTAGTTTTAATTGAAGCTGCATCCGAACCAGCACCAGGTTCGGTTAAACAGAAAGCTGCTATCATCTCACCTGTTCCTAATTTTGGTAGATATTTTTTCTTCTGCTCATCACTTCCAAACAGCACTAGTCCTCTCATTCCGATCGAACTGTGTGCCCCAGCTGTAATAGCAACTGATCCATCATATTTAGCTAACTCTTGAAGTGCTCTAGAATAGGCACTATTACTCATTCCCATTCCCCCAAACTCTTCAGGCACAATGAGGCCAAAGAGCCCCATCTCTCGCATCTCTTGTAAGAATTCGGTTGGCATTTCGCCCGCTCTATCCCATTTTCTAAAATCGTGACCTTTATCTTTTAGCCATGACTCTAAAGTCCTTCCCATCTCAAGCAGTAGATCTCGCTCACTATCTTTAACTTTGGGAAAAGGAATAATGACATCTTCAGCAATTTTACCCATACAGAGTGAACGCATGAAACTGACATTTTTTTTAGAGTTTTTATCTGACATAATTAATCCTTTATTGTGACGTTAATAAGTAATATAACTTAATTAAAAGTCATTTTTGGACTTTTGTCAGATTAAATTCTCAAACTAGGCAAATGATTTCCTATAGTAGGTCCACTGACGGTAATAGATGTTAAATTCATGTTTTAAAACATCCATTTTTCGACTGATTTCATTCATCGTAGCTTTAACGCTAGCCTGTTTTTTGAGTTTGAACTCATTTTTAAGTCGAGTATACTCTTTTTTTAATTGATGTAATTGTTCCACCACTGTCTCTAAACGGTTTTTAGTCTCATTAAAACGTTCAGCTAAGTTATGGTAAAAGGGACGTTCAGTAAAATAGTTTTTAATCTTCTTCTCATCCATCATAAGTCGAGCGCGCATAATTTCAATTTCAGGCGTTTGTCTAAGATTCCAAGCCATTTTAAAAACTGATAAAAGTTTTATTAACCACTTAGTCGGATCCCAATTATACCATAAAATTCCATTACGATAATCTGATTGAAAGCAGTGGTGAAAATTATGAAAACCTTCACCGTAAGTAAAAAAACTTAAGAAGATATTGTCTCGGGCTGAATTTTCATCTGTATAACTCTGTTTACCAATCATATGACATAATGAATTGACAAAAAAAGTACAATTTTGAGTAAAAGCAATTCGTAAAAATCAATCATTCCAATACCACCGATGGGAAATTTAAGCAGATACCCAATATAGGCTGGAAGTACTAATCCAATGAAAACAGCAAGGATAAAAGTAGTATTTGTGTTGCCACATGATTAGTGGGTCATTTTTTAAATCTGCAGGAAATTTATCTTTATAAATCTCCTCTTCTTGATAAAAAATCCATTCCATATGCGCATAAAAAAAACCACGTTTTATACTATAAGGATCTTCATTGGTATCTACTTTTGTATGGTGTCTTCTATGATCGGTACACCATTTAAGTGCCGAATTTTGAAATGCTCCCGCACCAAAAGCAGAAAAAGAAATTTCATAAAATTATTACAATCATATGCTCTATGAGAAATAAGACGATGATATCCGGCCGTAATTGAGATCCCTGTTAAATAATAGAAAAGAACCGCAAAGAAAAAATTGACCAACTAAAGCCCTCTTGTGAAAGGTGTAGAATTGTTAGTAAAACGCCTAAAATTGGTGCCGATGTTACAAAAAGAATATTAATCCATTTTAAAGGGAGTTTTTTGTTATCTTTTACAGCAATGTTCATTCAGTTTTCCTCAATCAAAAAGTTTAAAAATTAATAATAATTTTACTGCAATAAAAAGTCTGTATCAATTAAGAATTTCAACCATTTTTTTCGCACTGTCAGATAGTTAAAAATATTTAACTAAATGAATGTTGAACTATTCTGAAATTTCAAACATAATATACTAAATTATAATTGATGACTTGTTCAAACTTAATATGGATTTTAATAGATGTTAAGCTATAAACGTATTTGGATTTTAGACGGAAGTTTGTCATGTCAATCAACTTATAAAGAGATTTTAGATGAGCGGTATGTTACAAACTATTTTGGAACTCCTGCTGAGGTCAAAAATTGCATTCAGGAAAAAAACAACCTTCCACCTGATCTAATAATTACCGACACTCCTTTTTTAGAATTTAATGAGTCACTTAATTTACTATCTAATATTCCATTTGTAGTAATATCCAATTCTGACCGAGAGGATCTTATGCGGCATTGCTTCTCAAGGGAGCTCTTGACTACTTAATGAAGCCCCTGCGCAAAAACGAAATTAAAGTTAAAATTGAAAAGTATCTCTCTAAATATTTGGTTGTGCACGATCAGCAAAATCTGAAGCTTTTTGAAACTATCAAAAAAAGTTTAGGTAATCGACTAACTGTGAAAGAGGTTGCAATTATTGAAGCCTTTTTCAAATCAGCAGATCTATCTGCGACAAGAAAAACTATCGTAGATCATGTATGGATTAATGTAATAGTTAATCCTAAAACTCTTGATGTTCATCTCTACAACTTAAGAAAAAAATTAAATGAGATTGGTGTTTCTATCTCTATAAACTCTCCTGGATGTTGGCAACTTTTTTTAGGCGATATGACAGATTCCAAAGCTTCCAACCAAGATTTTCTTCCATCTAATTCTTAAGTTCACATTTTTTCTTAACCAAAAATTAAGTTGAGTCATTTTCTATCTTTGTGGAAAAATAGATTCATTATGAAAATAGAAAAAAAGATTTTGGTTCTAGAAGAGGACACTAACATTCAAAACCTTTGTTATAGTTATCTTAGTGGTCACTATGATAAAGTATTAAAAGCTTTTAACACTAATGAAGCCAACGTAATTCTTAAAGAGTGTGCCATCGATGTCGCACTTGTAGCACTTAATATTCCGGGCGGGAATGGGCTAGATTTTATTGAACAGATGAAGTCTAAATATCCTAAAGTTAATTTCATCATTATGTCGGAAGATATCTCCATTTCAACCCTACTTAACTCGATTCGCGTAGGCGTATTTGATTTTATAGGAAAACCTTTTTCACTTACAACGTTAGTTGAAAAAGTCGACAAAGCTTCACAGAATGCCGAAGTAAAATCATCTGTTTCATTAAAACTAGCCTATGACGCTATCCAATCAGAAAGAGAGACCCAAAAAAAATTAGTACTTATTGAAGCTAAAGAGCGGGTTATTGAAGCTTTTAACTCTCACTTCCCGCCCAAAGCACAGTTGAAAAAGTCAGATATTACTAAAGCTAAAATTGAATTACTCTATAGCTCCCTTACCAGTGCCCTTGACTTTGATAAGGCCGATACTCTCGATACCACATCTGGTGGAGTTCTAACTCCTAAAGAGAGAGAGGTATGGCAATTATTAGGAGCAGGTTTTAGTGTAAAAGATATCTCGCTTAGAAAAACTAGATCAACTAACACTGTTCAATCCCATATCAAAAGCATCAGACGAAAACTCGGACTAGTTCGCCTAGGTAAAAGTGCTAACCCCTAAAGGTTAATAAATCTTAACCACAAAATTTATTTTTTAAGCCTTATAATTCTAGGATTGATACCTAAATCACAAGGATGTGATATGAGTTTGATTGATGTAGAGGCTTTAAAAGATTACGGAATAGTACTAATTGAGTGTCCACTATTTAATTTTAATAAAGAGTTAACCAAAGATCTTCTCTGTCAAAGCTATTCCATGAGAATTAATAGTTACCAACAGAGTTATGGCCTAAACGTCTATCCATTTGGTGGAGAAGAGATGGCTTGCGACCACTATTTTTTAACTAAAAAAATTAAAAATAAAATCCAAGTAATATGTTCTTTAAAATATATTACACTAGAGCGCTGTAAATTTTTTAATTTAAATTTTCCACTATTTAATACTTTAGCAAGTGAAATGAATCCCAGTGACCTTTACAAAAAAATTAAAAGTTATGTAATCGAGGATCTAAAAGAAAAATCTACAGCTTATGTAGGTGGCTTATCTTCTAACTTCGACATTTTAACTAGTTTAGAGCGAAAACTGGTTAGAGATTTTGTTATTTACGCAACCTGTTCATTTAAAATTCTCAACAAGGTAGACGCACTATTTACTACTGGAACCAAGAGAAAAGATTTTTTTAAATTTCTCCAAAACTTTGGATTTGATATACTCTATCCAGAGGCAATTACCCACAAAGAAGTTGCAAACCTTCAAGTCATGCTACAATGTATGCTGGATCATAACAAAGAAGAGTATAATCGTGCAAGCTATCTAGGGTCCTTATGGGATAAAAAAATCTATTACAAATTTGAACCTCATCTAATTAAATTTGATCAAGATGCTGCGTGATTTTCTTGTAGCTTCTTAATGTCATACAAATAGTTTGCTAATACATAATTGAGAACATTATCTTTTTCCACGTATGCAAAGATATTAAGATTTAGTAACTGATTAAATACATGCTCATCTATTTTTGTGGCAATGATTATAATAGGGACCTCAATTGAACGACTCTTAAGCGATTGTATAAATTCAATTGAGTTTAATTGGATTGTGTCATAATCAATAATAATGACATTAGTGTTAGTCTGAGAAACTTTGTGTGATTCCGTCAAGCTTAACTCACTAAATATTAAATCTGTTCCAAAAACAGAATTAGATCTAGCATAAAAGTTGGCTAAATCTGCATTATACTCACATAATATTGAAATTTTTAGATTCATAAATCTGCTCCCTGTACAGAAATAAATTTAACCCATAGTAAAATTAAAGAAAAAGCTATTTAGATTTAAGTCAATATTAAGTATAATAATAAACAAAACTGAACCAATTACGGTTAATTTTTATTAATTATTTTATTTTCCTTTACAATTTAAAAATAAAATAATTCAAAAAATAAATTGGTTATTCTGGTATAGTGTCAATATAAACAGTATTATTTGCTTGATCAGTTTTTGAAAAACCTCAACCCCATTAACCTGCTTCAAGAAGGTTTTAACAGTACCATCGATCATTTCACCTTTTACTATAGAAATATTTCCAATCATACTTTTACATAGAAAATCAGCTTTGAATGAATTTATTAAATTTCCCAACGAATAAAAAATCGGAATAAAACGGCTTGGGTCTATTTGGCTTTGATATACTTCAAAAGGTTGTATAACGTGTGGATGGTGGCAAAAAATTGCATCAACGCCCATTTCAGCCAAAATATGTGCATTATCTATTTGTTCAGGTGTAGGATAAAATTCATGTTCCAACCCCCAGTGTAGATGAAGAATAACAAAATCTACATTTTGAGTTTTACAATACGCAATTTGTTGTTTTATTTGCGTGAAGTCAATATTACTGTCGTTTAAATTAGTTTTATTGATAATTTGAGGTCTATCTTTAGGTATTGAATGAGCATTTAATCCAAATGTATGAGCAAAAATTCCTATTTTTACATTTTTTCTTTCCAGAATTTCAACTTTATAAAAATCACTCTCTATCCGGTTAACGCCATTAAATTTAATATTATTTTTATCAAGAAACTCTATAGTTGACTGAACACCATCCATTCCAAAATCAAACTATGATTACAGGCTGTTGCTAAAAAATCAAATTTTTTTTAGCACTTCCTTTAATCACATTAAATTCTTGAGCTGAGTAAAAGAGCGGTGGCCCAGATTTTGGACTAAATGAAAAAAGACCATTGGCTTTTTCAGATATAACATTCCAAATTAGCCATGGATAAATCTACATTAAAAAGAATATTTTCAATTTTTGTAAATTAACCCTTGAAATTTTTTATAAAAGGATGATTAATTAAATCTCCAGTGAACATATATCAACTTCGAAATCACCTTTAGATCAAGCGGCAATCTTGGAGTAACCTTTTGAACACTCTCCAAAATATTTCTCTAAATTATACCCTTTTCTACTATGCTCCACTGGATATTTAGTCTTATAAAGCCAATATATCTTGTCCATTAATGTCATTGTCTCAAGATCACCACTGCGTTTTTGTGAATGCTTCCAAATACCAAAAATTTTACAAAATAAAATAACGATATTAAAAATGAACCAGTCTTTAGGACTCAGTTTAAAAAGTTCGAATGGAGAATAAATAAGTTTTATTTTCTTCAAATTGAATTACCATTACAATAATATTTTGTAAAACTAAGGTATTTTCGGGTTTCATCATCTCTTCTAAATAAAGTTCTTTAAATTCTTCGCTTCTTGCCTCCGATTTAAAAACATTATTTAAAAATGGCATTAAAGCAATAAAACGTTTTTCTGTATTTATCTTCTCCTCTATTAAACTTTGTCCTTTGCAGGTTATAATTTCAGCATCCCATTCAATATTGGCAAAATGATTTTCTTTTAAAATATTAGGCACTTTTTCTTCCTAATTCCAGATCAAACTTTATAGCTTGCTTGAGTTCATTCATATATCCATTTAATAAAAAATTTTGTGAATATAAGTTTACAAAAACCCCATCAAGTTCCGATGATTATCAATTTTCCGTTTTCTTTAAAGTCTTTTTTAATTCTGAAACAACATGAGTCGCATTTTCCACGTGCTCTATAACATATCTAGCAATAACAACGTCAAATTTATTATAGTATTCAGGATCGATTCGACTAATATTTTGTTGAACAAATTGAATAGATGCTCGCTCCTTATCTGATTTGATAAAATTTGCAGCTTGTTTTAATCTAAGATCCGAATAATCAAATGCAAAAACTGATTTAATTCCAAATTCTGTGACTAAGTATCTGGACAATACACCTGTTCCACACCCCGCATCTAATACCAGATGATTCTGATCAAAATTGTATCTCGATAACTCTTTTTTTAATGAATAATTATATTGAAAAACTTGTTCTTCTAGTCTTGATGCCTCAATAGTCGCTTCCATACTGTACATATAAATAATCCTCCTTGATAATTTACTAATAATTTAGTTATTTTATCCAAAAAAAATCACAATATATAATTTATTTAACCTTATTGAATCACCAGATATTTTATGATAGCAGTGGCAGGTTAAGAAAAAATAACCTCAACTAAAAAAGAGACCAAATGAACACTATTTTTTTATTTTCATGGTGGTCCAGGCTTTAATTCAAATCGAAAAGAAACATGCTGAAAAGCAAGCTAAATAATCAAGGGTTTACTGTTAATTTTTTGGGATGAACCTTCTATTTTAAGAAATAACGCAAAGAACTCTAATAATTATTTTGAAGAGTTCTTAAAAGATGCTGAGACTTTTTTTGAATAATTATAAAGGATTGAAGGCGATATTAATGGGCGGCTCCGTTCGGATCATACGCAGTTAGCTTTATCGCAAAAAAACACCCAGAAAGTGCCTTCTTGCAACCTACATTGCTCCTGATCTCGCGTTAACTGAAGCTGACATTAATATGTTTACAGTAACAATGATGGACTTTTAAAGAACATAATGACTCTAAATATCTAACCTTGAAACCGTTATAAAACAATACTCAGTAAATTTGATAAAAATACAGAGCAGGGGTTTAATCTACTTTTACAAAATCCAAGATTGTTTAACTACTACTGGCAAGACAAAGAACAAATGGCAAAATTCTTAGGATTTTATACTGATGAGTTTGGAATTGATATAGATTCATTTTTTTCTACAAGAAAGAACCTTAGATCATAAATTCATTGAACATTCAAACTCATTAGTTCCCGCGCTAGCAATCTTTGGCTCGCATGATATTATCATTTCGAAACATAAAGAAATTGAAGTATTAAAGACTATGTTTACGTTATTTGAAACTGTTGAATTAAGTAATTCTGCACATTATCCCCACATCGAAGAAATGGATATGTTCATAAATGTTCTAAAAGAAAAAACTTCTAAAATTAACTAATAAGTCAAATCAAATAGATGCGCCAACCAATTCTTCATTTTATTACTAAGTAAAAGTAACTTCATACTCACTATACCCACCGTTAAGATAAAGATTTTTATTAATTTTCCCTCAGGGTCTTGCCTGTTTTAACATTGTATAAAGATCCCAAATATCCCGCAGAATAAAGACAAGTGGCATAAGAACCATAAGTTTACCACCATTTCATCAATGAGTTTAGCAGCCTTTATGTAATATAATTTTTTGTTTGTTCAATTTTGAAATCTTATATTGATGACTATTCTCAAGTTTAGCATAAATCTCTTCAACAAATTTAGAGTAAGAGTGAATAACACTTAGTCCATCAAACGCTTTCACAAAAGGATTATTCTCATCATACAAATTAATTGAAACTCAAGATTCATAATATCTTGTTGAGTAAATTTAAAATACTTAATCAATGTTTTATAAATATCTGAGTTAAAATTAGTTGAAACAAAATCATTTTTCATCCAGTTTGTAAAAACGTTGATCGATTCATATAGCGCATAAGTGTATTTAAAAAAGTTTTCCATACGTGCCTTCTATCGCTTTAAAGATCATAAAGGAGATTCGTTTTCGTGTATAAGCTACCTTACAATATTTTTTTGGTATAAAAGATTCACCTCTAAACTTATCAAGTACAGCTTGATGATCAATTCCCTCTTTCACCATTTTATCTAGAGTAAATCCTGATGTTTTAGCTATATCAAGTGCTTTATCAAATGATACGGAATCAGCTTTGATAATTGAGTTCATATCAGATTTTGTAAGATGATAGAGATTTTGAACCTCATCAAATGCCATGTTTTCTGTTAAAAAACAGAAAAGTGATTTGATCGATTTCGAAGAGTGACCAAAAACTACTGAAGAGGTACTCGGACTATACATTTACTATTTCCTACACTTAATGTTTGTATAACTTGAGGAGCCTCTTTTGCATTATTAAAATGTTTAAAAAAGCTCCCGACATAAGTTGGAATCCAACCTCCCGCAATGGGGTCCATTAGTTTTCCTAAATCACAATGTGATTCATACTTATACTCGATGTCTACCTGTTTTTTTAGAGAATTCCAATCCAAAATTTTATATTTACAATTTCTCTCATAATCCCCCATCTTCTCAATTAACGCGGTAATTTTACCTATATTTGTGAGTTGTGATGAGTAATAGCGATCATTTCTCTTGTGAATAACTGGTGATTCAACACTAATGAGGGCCATTCTTTCAATCTCTTCAAGACATTTTAAACCACCTCTGACCCTTAGATCCTAGCCGGTTAAATTAAAATTAATATTACAAGCATTATGAAGGTTTACAAAATAGATAGGATCAATCTTGGCGTTAAGGCAGATCTTGATAAAATTCTTCCATTCTGAGGTTCTAATATAGTTTAATCTATGGAGATAGCAGACAGTTCCGGAAGTAAAAAGATGCATCGAAGTTCCAAAATACTTTTGAGAAAAATCGGGTGAATCTGATTCATACTCTTGGTAAAGATACCCTTGCTCTAACTCATATAGTGGTATTTTAAAGAATTTGCAGATTTGCAACATCTCTTCATAGTAAAAATTGGTTTTATCAAATCTTAAAAATTTTTTTAATCTTGAATAGGAAATATCACATTTCTTTGCAAACTCTTCTTTGGAAATATTTTTTGACTTTAATAGGTAATTAATTATTAGAAAAAATTTTATTCTACTATTAAACTCGTTATCAGGTAATGATAAAATTTCACTGTAATTGACACTGCTCATACGCTTTACTCATTTTCCATTTATTATTTTCACCATAATGAATTACATAATTATAGCTTTTCAATTTTTTTCTTAAGTGATGTAGATGTACATCGAGTGATTTTTTATAAATAACTAACCCACCCCAAATTTCAGCTACTATAGTTTCTCGGGATAGATCTTTATCTAAATTATTAAAAAAGAGATTAAATAAAAGTGTCTCTTTTTGTGTTAAATTTTCAATTTTTGGGGTAACCACAAGCTTATTTATTCTTAAATTAATTTTCTTTAAAGCAAATTCAACTTTTGCAATAAGTTCCGAATTAGAGCAGGGATGTATAATATAATCCATTGCGCCAAACTCAAAGGCTCGCTGAAGTGTCTCTAGGTCTTGACACTCGGAGACAATTAAAAAAGGGAGATCTAAATTATTAAGATTTAAAAGCGAGTCGCTGACACCTCTGGCTATATCACTTATAATTAAATCAGGGAGCGCTTCGCCTTTTTGAATTGGTTCAATTGAGTTTGAATATTTTAAAATTATGCCTCTCTCTTGTAGAAGTTCATTTAGAGGGAATAGTAAATTTTGATGAGAAACAACCCAAATTGTATTTTTCTGATTCTGCATAATTTTTCGACGCTAGCAATGAATAAAATTACCGTCAAGATAAAACCTGGTTAACTTTTGGTTAAGAAATTATCTCAACGTAAAAAATAGTTTAAAGTGCTAATTCTTTTAAATAATGTGTTAAATCTTCTAATTCTTCATCCGTTAAATGGTTTTTCCAACCTGGCATTTTTCCTACCCACTGAGAAACGGAAACATATAATTTAAAATTAGGAACTGATCTAACTGAGTTGACTAAATTTTTAGGTTTAACAGGCAATGAGTTGGCCTTTTCACCATCCCCCTCGCCTTTTATACCATGACATTCAAGGCAGTTTTTGCTGTAGACAAATTTTCCGCGCTTTGCTTTCTCTTTATCAATAGGAAAACTAGTTTCATTTTTATTTGAATTAATATTACTATTCATTGGAATTGGAACTATCCCATGTCTAATCTTATAGTCACCCATATAAAAGTCATGAGATTCTTGATTAACATGTGAACATGAAATTACCAACATTAAACTGATAATTAATTTTAACATACCCATTCCTATTTTTCCTTTTCGCCACATTTTTTTAAGTCCCCCTCATCAATGGGATTATTTACTTCACCCTTACGTTGTATCCATTTAGAGTTAGTTGAGGGACAAAATAAAATTTCAACATCATTAATAAAATTATTTTGTACCCATTGAACAAAATGGACCGATAAATTTTTAAATTCCGCGCGTGCTTCTTTGAGGTTTTTAATATTACTCAATTTTTCAAGCGATGTTTTTAAATCAATATCACTAATCTCTTCTTGATTTAAACTTTCATTTAGGGTTTTGGCAATACTTAAGACAGGTTCAAGTGAATCATTAAAAAGTGCAACCTGCATATTTAGATAATTTGGTATATTTTTTTCTATAAAATCAGCCTTGCGCTTTCTTGCTCTGTGAGCAAGGCTCTTTTTTTTAGGGGGCTTATTTTCATTTGAAGTCTCAGCTACTGTAGAAAAAATCACTAAAGAACAGAAAACCGAAACCATCATTAATCTAAAGATATTAACTTGCAAACTACTTAGCCCCCTTCATAAAACTTATAACATTCGATTTCTATAAAGCAAATTTACAGATTTTCCATTCATACTTCTAACATGTAAAAGTACGCCTTCAGTCTCTAAATCATATGGAACACGATAATCATATTCAAAAGGAGTCTTTTTGTCGATACAATCAGTTTTAACTTGTTTTAATATTGGTAAAATTGAAAAAGTATCTTTACCATTACTTACAGTTTCAATTCTGTCTAATTCAAAACAGTCACTTGGGTTTGTACCTTTTAATTTAACTACACGTGAATCCTCATCATCTTCGATAACATCAACAGCAGCATAGACATACTCATCGACAGCACCAGCATAAGCTTCACATTGATATTAATCGATTTAAGCCAAGCCGCAGAGGAACTGTTATTACAACAATACCTTTGTACTCGCCTCTATCAAGTATCCTATTATGAACTTTGCATTAAATAAGGTACAACCATCTGTGCACACACTTTCTTTCAGCTTGGTAATCAAACATTTTAACTTGTGTATTTTTGACCAATAATTTTTAGTGCCTTGCTATTTTATAGCAAACATTGGGTAAATAGCCTGAAACCATGATTTCAACATTATCATTTGAATCAAATCCTTTTAGCAAAAACATGTAATCTGAGGATTTATCTCTACAGGACGCTTTGCGAAAGCGAATGTGCTAGCTAATAGTGTTAAAAGAATAAAAACTGATTTCATAATCCCTCCTATATTTTAATTTAATTCTACCTTGGTCATATCCTAACTATGAATGCGATGGTTGATAATTAAATTAATTAGTATAAAAAGAGATATTAATCAGTTTTCATTCATGCATTAAATTAAATATCGTAAAGATACTCTTCTTCAATTTTATACCCTTTCAGATAAAATCCTACTTTAATTTTTAAATACCCAGGATCCTATATCATAAATCCAACCATGAATATAAGGAGCCTGTCCGCCTTCCATTGTCGTTGGTAGGAAAAACACGTGTTAAATTTTTAGCCTGTTCAATGACATTAAGTTCAACGACGATTATACCTCTCATCCATATCTTTAATCTGCTTTAATTCAACTTTATTATTATGAGCTACATCTTTAATATGGACTAACCACTTATTCATCATCCCGAGGTTAACCGTGTCCATAGCAGCTTTTACACCACCACAATTAGTATGACCACAAACAATAATATGATCTACAAGTAAGTTTTCAACTGAATATTGAACTACACTCATAAGATTAACATCATTATGAACTACCAGATTTGCCACATTTCTGTGAATAAACATTTCACCAGACTTGTACCAGTAATTTCATTGGCGGGAACTCCAGAGTCAGAGCAACCTATCCATAAAAATTTAGGTGTCTGACCTTTTGTCATATTTTTAAAATAATTGGGGTTAATCTTAGTTTTTGAATCTGCCCACATTTTATTTTCTAAAAAAATTTTTTGAATATCATCGTTTAACATGTCATACTCCCTGATCGCTCTTGTCTAAAAAATTTAGATTTACTTAATGGATTAGCATTAATCACCACTTCAATTTTATTTTTCTCAGCGTAAGCATAATAATTTTCAAACATTTCAATAATATCATGATCGAGATCTATACCTTGATCACACGAAATCACTAATTTTGAATCTGATCGAATTTGATTATAAAGTAATTTCGACAATTGAGGTTTTGCAAAAAAAGAGACATCTTTTTTAAATCTAAGGAGATAAAAATCATCCTCTTTATCAAAATGAAAAATCTCTTTATTGGTCTGTATTACATTCCATACTATGCCAACTAGTAGTCCAGTAAAAATTCCCACTAATAGATCAAACATTAAAATAGCTCCAATAGTAATATAAAATGGAACCATACTTTTTTTACCCAATCTATTTTGTTGCTTAAAAACCTCAATATTAGCAAGCTTTAAACCAGTCATTAAAAGAATGGTTGCTAGTGATGCAAATGGAATCATATTCATCACATTAGGAATTAAACAAACGGCTGCTAAGATTAAAAAACCATGAAATATTGTTGAAAGTTTTGTTTGCCCACCAGCATTTACGTTAGCAGAAGATCTAACAATAACCGCTGTCATAGGAAGACCACCTAAAACACCCGATGTCATATTGCCTACTCCTTGAGCAAACAATTCCTGATTTCTTTTTGAAACTCTCTTTTGAGGATCTAGCTTATCAACCGCATCTAAACTTAATAGAGTTTCGAGACTGGCAATAACGGCAATAGTGAAAGCCACTTGCCATACTTCAGGTTTAAAAAAAGCAATCCAGTTTGGTGTTGTAACCATACTTAGAACTGATTCAATCCCACCGGTAAAAGGTAAATTAAGTGTGTGAGCTGCACCTAATTTTATTGCATCTGGTAAAAGTAAACTATTTAATGTAATTCCCCAAGCCACAGTAATTAAAGGTGCCGATATAAATTTTAAAAAATTAATATTACTCTTTTTGGTAAACTTGTCCCAAGCAAAATAGAGCAATATAGAACTAGCACTTACATAGACTGCACCCATTTCGAAGTGTTGAATTAAATCACTAATATTTTCAATAGGAAGTAAAAGTTTTAATTTGTCGTAACTAAAAAAATCTACATCCACTCCCATTAAATGTGGGAACTGTTTTAGTGTAATAATAATTCCAATTGCTACCAGCATTCCTGTTATAACTGAACTTGGAATTAAATAACTAATTACTCCACCACGTAGAGCTGAAAAAACAATTTGAAATCCTCCGGCCAAAACAACACTCATTAAAAAGTTTTGATAACCTCCTACCTTACTAATCCCCATGGCAACGATTACGACCAAGCCTGCAGCAGGTCCAGAGACACTCAACGGTGACCCGGAAAGTAGTCCAGTTAATATTCCTCCAACCACACCAGTAATAATTCCCGCGGTAAGTGGAGCACCTGAAGCCAAAGCAATGCCTAAACATAATGGGATGGCAACTAAAGTTACAACAATTGAAGCTCTTATATCTGATAAATAGCGCATAAAACCTCTCATTTAAGTTAAATTTAAATAAAAAAACAGAAATTTTAGAACTTAAACTAGCGGTGGTTTCTGAATATCGATGAAGTTATTTTCAAAAGTTTGATGAGGTATAAAAAAGATAGTTTTAGTAATTTTATAAGGAGCAGTTAAAGAAATATATCGTTCAGATAATAAATATTGTGTTTCAAATTCCAGCTCACAATTGTCATTACAATCGGACTCTTCACTACTTGATTCAACAGGAATTTCAAAAGGTAAACTCTGACTCTTATAACCAGTTTTGAAAGAAGGAGTAGCTGACGCAACAGTTACAAAAATAACTGAAATACTCATAAATAGAACCGTGAGATATCTGAAAAACCTGTTCATAATTAATTATTTAATCGGGTTTTGAATTTTTGTATAGTTTAAAAGTACTTTTTTCTAACTCTTCGCATTATTTGTCAACTATATTAATTGACAAATTCGCTTGATCTTCATAAATAGGCGCCTATCAAATATGTCCCCAATTAGGAGAAATCGCATGAAATCGCTTATTTTAATTATCTCATTATTTATATTTTCAGCAAACTATGCACAAAGTGCTACTCAGTGGAAAGTTATCAAACATAAAAAAGCAACTCTAACGACTCAAGTTGAAATCGATAATCTGTTTGAGAAAAATTACAATCTAACTCATGCTGTAACTCATTTTCTTAATAAACATGAATCAACTACATCAGATATTAAAGAACTTAATTATACATTAGTAACATTTAAATATGTTGGTCCAAACTCTTGTTTACCAAATGATAAGAACTTATTTTATGTTACGACTAAAGGTACTGTTGAACTTTTCAATGGTGAGCAATTCTTATGGTATCCAGTTCTTCCCAATGAAGAGATTGGTGACCCATGTAGAGGCAGTTTCGCTAATCCGTAATGAAACTTACTCTCAGATTACCAACATCGAAAGATTTAGCAATGTTGATTGCAGCTCAAAATGAGTTTGAAAACTATCTCGATTTAGTACCTCAATTTACAAACATGGCCCTTAGATTAAAGGGCCATGTACCAAGAACGTTACTATTGGCCTTTAAAAAAGTATGAATAAATTATTTTGGATAACTATTTTTCTCTCCCTAAACATTTTTGCAAAAGAGAAAAGAGATGATCAGAACCAAATTATTTATATCGATACTCACGACGATTATGCTCATGCCAATATGACAATTCCTATGAGAAACAGTAATTCTCGCTACAAATTTGATTACTTCAGAGTTTTTCGTAATGAAAAAAAGATCGCACTCACCTTTGATTGTGCTGAATTTAATGAATCAAATGCTATTGATATTTTAGACAGCTTAAAAAAATATAATATAAAAGCCACTTTTTTTATCGCAGGGGCATTCATCTATAAAAAAGAGATCTTAGGTTTTAGTGATAGCAATTTACGTATTGAAAACTTTAAACTAATTAAGCGGATAATTGATGAAGGTCACGATATTGGTAACCACTGACTACTCACCCACATAATAATTCCACCATTAATTGGGATAGAATTAACTATACTTGAGAAAGGCTGGTCTACTATTTTGGAAAAAATTTATGGAAGCAGTGCGATTCCCAAAAATGGCATTATGAAAACTATGTGGCGTGGCACCTTACGGTGAATATAATGATTTGAGTTTAACTCAAGCGGCAGCTGCTGGTTACATTTACCATTTTGGGTGGAATGTGGATTTGCAAGACAGTTGAAGTGGTGACCCAATCATGAAACTTATAGTGGACCAAAAGAGTGCTGGAGTTCTGCTAAATGACAGATCAAATTTTTAAAATATTTTACCTAAATAATTTTGAACTTCCAACAGTCGTAATTCTTAATCATATAAGCAACGCTATCTTTGGGGAAAATATAAATGGATTTGAACGCTTTATTCAAGTAGTAACTGAACATAATTACATGATAAAATTGCAATCTAAGTATCCTATTCCTCAAATTAAAAACACTTAAGCTTTCTTTACTTATCTTCTTAATAATTATAAATTCTATTAATGGAAAAATCTGTTTTTACTGGATATCAAAAATTCTTAATTGCAATTCTCGCGTTTTTACAATTCACAATCATTCTAGATTTTATGATAAATGTCCCCACTAGGTGCAATACTTATGCCTGCACTTAAAATAAATCCTTCAAAATTTGTATTGTAGTTTCAGCTTACGCTTTTAGTGCAGAAACTTCAGTTTTTTGAGTGCTGGCTTTGTTGATCGCTTTGATAGAAAAACAATCTTAATTTTTTTCTATACTGGTTTTATTATTGGGACCTTTTTTTGTGGAATTGCTCCTAGTTTTGAATTTGCCTTTTTGCAAGAATTATTACAGGTATATTTTCTGGAATGATTGGAGCAACTATTTTTGCCATTACCACTGATCTTTTTCCTTTCAACAACGTGGAAGAGTCATGGAATTCTACAGACTCATTTGCTGCAAGTCAGATTTTAGGTATTCCACTCGCCTTTATCTGTCAAATATTTGGGGATGGCATGCACCATTTCTTTTAATTGTTTTAGTCGCGATATTAGCTGGAATAGTAATAGTATTAAATTAAAGCCTGTTGACGGCCATTTAAAACTTAATCCTGATAAAAGTGCTATTCATCACTTAAAAAAACTGCTAAATAAGTAACTCACAATACTTCTTAGCATTTTCCGCTGCTACGCTTATTAAGTTTAGTGGATCTGCGTTAATGCTCTTTAGTAGTGCTTTACCGTTCACAACGTAGGTATTTCAATGGAAAAGCTGCCTATCATTTATATTGTAACAGGGATATAAGATGATGCCACTTATTGGAAAAGCTTGTGATTCGATAGGAAAATATCCGGTCTCTTTTGAGCAGCTCTAACAATTATTATGGTTATTATTTACACTCACTTAGGCTTGATACCTCTTTTTTTATATAACAATAGTTAATGCATTACTTTTCTTTGGAATCTTCTCACGAATGATCCTAGCACAAGCATTAATGTCTGCAATACCTGATCCAAGTAGCAGGGGTGTGCGTTCATGGCAATTAATTCATCATTACAACAGATTGCCGGAGGGCTAGATCAATCGTAGCAGGATTGCAGTTACAGAATCTGCTACTGGTTCAATTGAACATTTTGATATATTGGATATATTTTAACTGAACCGTTCTGACTACTGCTACCATGATGTACTTTATTAATCGACAAGTATTAGCTAAGAAATCCCTCAGCAACCTGCAACAAGGAAAATTTCAATGGATCTCCTCACACAA
Organism: Bacteriovoracaceae bacterium; assembly: GCA_046328975.1. Lineage (GTDB taxonomy): Bacteria > Bdellovibrionota > Bacteriovoracia > Bacteriovoracales > Bacteriovoracaceae > JAXLVO01. The sequence goes on from JAXLVO010000004.1 coordinate 60,797, forward strand.
GGTTTCAGCAGGCGTTGCTGCTCCAAAGTGTAAGGGCAAAAAAGTTCCTATTGAGAATTTAAAAAAACTCTCTTGGGCTGCCTTTTTTGCCGGATTCTTACCAGATGCTGATCTTTTTATCTATTCTGCTGCAAGACCTTGTTACCACCTATCTTTATCATCGATATTTCTCTTACCTACTCTTTTTGTTCCGTTTGGGGCAGTACCTTATTTATTACTCTAATTTTCTATTATCTCTATAGTAAGGTAGATTTAAAAGAGCTCTATATTTTTAGTTTTTGGGTATTTTAACTCATGGGTTATTAGATTGTAATACCAGTTACGGTACTCAACTTTGGCGGTTCTTTTCTAATATTCGTATTTCATGGGATGCTGTTGCCCTTATTGATCTCTTTTATAGTGTTCCACTTGTTTTGGCATTTTACTTTGGATGGTGCAGTGGATTTATCAATTAAAGGTATTTTTCTTTATTCATGTTCATACTTACTTTTTGGGAATTACCAAAGCCATTTAGCACTAAAAGCTCAAGATAAAATTGTTGAATTTCGTAAAGATCAAAAAGTAAAGGGCGAACGATGCCTACAATGCTCAACTCCTCTTCACCTTTCGTTCGGTTTATCAGATAAATGATTCCATTCAGGTTGATGCAATTCGTGTGACGCCATTTTCTAACAACTTTTTTATTGGGAGGGCGATCGTGTTCCTAAATTAACTATTGCATCCTTAATGCTTGAAGCAAATCCCAAAAGAAATGAGGATTTGGGAAGTCATTGATTGGTTTTCAGATACATATCTTACTGGAAAAACATGTAATATGGAAAATCAAGAGGCGTTTTGTATCTTCGATCTTCGTTATGGACAGCCTATAAATTCGGCTCAAAGTGTATGGGGAATCTATTATTTTCCAAATAAAGATGGATATCTAAAATTTTCGAGACTCAATGAGACGATTAACCATGTTTAACGATTCCCTAGAAATGCACCATGGGGACCTTCCTAATAAAAAAAATTCTCACTTATTAAAATTCCTCTGCCTAAAGCTAAATGCTTGCGCTATAAACTCGCTCATGCATTTTTTGAGATCCCCATCTTTATTTTTGCATTTCCGTACTTTCTCAACCTCAATTCGCACAAGAATTAAAAGAGAAAAGAGTTCCTGAAGTGCGAGCATTTTGCTGCTGATCGCCACCTATTCAATCGCTGAAAGTGCAAAATATCTAAGTCTTATTTATGGAGCTCTTTGGGTGCCTACTTTATGACCTAACCAGAAGTTTTTTTAAAACATGGTAGCTTGAAAACTATAAACAAAATTTTGAAAAAATTGTTTTTGATAAAAGATGAAGCTACTTGGAATTGGATAATTCATCCACTCAACGGTAGTCAAATTTATCTCATTTACCGAGCTAATGGTTATTCCAGACTATCGGCTGTTGGTATGACGTTTCTCCAAAGTGCACTTTTTGAATTTACAACGGAAGTCTACACTGAACCAGCCTCAATTCAAGATCTCTACCAAACACCTATTTTAGGTTCAGTCGTAGGACTCTTTTTTGAAGTCATCAGTTTAGATTTTCTCAATAGTGATTCAACCTTTTTACGTGGCGTAGGTCACATCATGAACCCATCGACTCTTTTTGATTTTTATGAAGGCCGAGTCTATTTTGCTCCAATGTCATCTAAGCACAGTCTAACCCCCAACGGAATCGAGGTATCGCTTGATTTTTAAATACCTTGTGATTCTAACTTTTTTAATTTCTCAGCCACTATTAGCGAGTGAAACCGTTGATAAAAAAAGAATTAAAATTAGACGTCAGCATGATCGTCCCTACAAAATTAAAGTAGGTATTGGTCCCACTTACGTAAATTTTTCTCCCTTTAAAAACGAAAAGTCACACACAAAAGGTGACCTCAGTGAACAAGGGGGAGGTTTGGCCTTTGTATCTCACGCCGGCTTTGAATATGAACCTTTTTCATTTTATGCTTCAGCTTACTTAAACTTTGCTTATCCAGTAGAATCATATCACCAATTTCCTCGATTCTCATTTTACGGTAGTGGAGACTATTTAAATACCGCTTTTGGACTCTCCGTACACTACATAACGCAAATCCAATTTTCTAGCCAACTACTTAATGGGTTTCGCAATCAAGAGAATTTAAAACAACGAGTCTATTTCGGCGGCTCACTCCTAACCTCTCTTCAAAAATTTCATTTTGAATCTACTAAATATACAAAAGGGTACTATAAAGATGAAGTGCATGTAGCTTATACAGCACATGGATTTGCCCTAAGCCTTGGTATCGAGGATATTGAACCAGCTCATAACGATGAAATTGAATTTTTAGATTATCCACTTTTTGTTGAACTAAACTATGTTTATCTTCGTGCAAATAAAATGTCAGTTCTGGGTGGTAGCAAATGGCGGGTCGAAACTTTAGAAGAGCATAAATTAAATGATTTTCAATTAAGAACCTATATGCTTTCACTTGTAGTCGGTGTTAAACTTTTTAAAAATCGTATTGATAGGTTAAGCCATAATACTCTGGAACAACAATTGGTTTAATATGAGAAACTATTGAATCATTTTTCTTTTTCTTCATTTAAAAAATAGATCCCCCATCCATAACTAGCGCCAATAGTAGCTCCAGCCAGTGTATCATGCAGATAATGAAAATCATCATTAATTCTTGAAATGGCAATAAATCCAGCCAAAGCATAAGCTGCTGAACCCCACCACCAACCATGTTCACCAGCTACATACGAAGCAAAAGCAAATGAGGCAGTTGAGTGACCAGAAGGGAATGAGTCATGCTTCTCAGGGTAACCTGGTCGCTTTTCATTGACTACAGATTTAATCATTAGGCCTACATCAAAGGATATGCCGTCGCCTGAAGCATTAAATTGGAACGCTTTAAGTACTTATCATTGTGTTGAGAATGACCCAAATAATAATTTGCACCAGCATAGCTCATATTTAAAAAACCTAAACCTAAATAGGCTCCAATGACTCCAAACTGTTTAAAAGGCTGTGAATCCTTATAGCTAATTCTTTTTTGATAGCCATAGGAATCATGTGTAATCCAACTATTTGCTGTCGCAGCTGATCCACCTAATAAGATAAATTTAGCATTGGTAGTTATTGGAGAAACAAAATTTTCAATATAAGTTGTCTTAACAACATCTGCTGAAATTTTAAACGAAATTAGTATCAATATTAAACTAATTAAACGCATAATTTAACTTTATAATTCCCATAAAATCTTGGTATTCTAATTTAATTTCACGTTCATTGGGTCCACTTTTAACATTATAAATTTCAGTCTGAAATTTTCCACCAAGTCCCATACCTAATTTAGGAGTAAGTGCATAAAGTAGTTCCATATCCATTAAAAATGAGTAACCCTTATTAGCTAAAACTGTATTTAACCGAGTTGCCATTTCCCTTTGTGTATAAAGTAAAACACCATGTTCAATTTGAAATTTAAATCGATCAAAAAATTGATGTCCAACACTTACTGCAAAATGAAAGATGCTATATTTACCTGCACTTAAAACTTTGTTTTTTGCCTTATCTTCAATTTTTGCTGGACCATAAAAACTAGATTCAAGTCTACCACCAACTTCAAAATACTTATAAAAATAGTCCCAAATAAAACCAAACTGAAAATTCTCTGTTCCACTTTGGACATTATTAATTTTAGCACGAGCAATTTTAGGAGTGATGTTAAAATAAACTGTATAGAAAAGTTCTGGTTTTATATTAATAAAATGTTTAATTCCCAATGTAGATTCACTCACACCTAATTTATTATATTTAGCATGTTCACCATGATAGCGTTCACTGATTTTTTGATAATAGTAATATTTTTCATCCACTGAAATAGTAAACTTATCGTTTATTCCATAGTTAACACCACCAGCAAGATAAATAGCATTTTCACTCTTTTCTAAATAGGTTTGGGATTCAGATTCAAAACTCAACTGAGTAAATATATAATTATTTGAAAGATTTAACAGTATCTCATTTTTTTTTAATCGATACTGATAATCATTAATGTGCGATTCTCTATTTTCTTCCGCAAAGAGACAACTCGCTAATACTAAGTAGAGAAATATAATTTTAATCATGAAATAAAATGATAAAGTAACTTAATGAAAAAATCCACTAATAGCGCACAGCGAAACGATGAATTAATAATATAGCAAAGTTAAAAGGTATCACGTAATTTAGTTGCAATACTATTTTCTAGCTTTCTTTCTGCTGAAACTAACCAGATCTCTTCATAAACATCTTTAAGTTGACCAATTTTTATTAATCCTTGTTCTTTGATTTCAGATTCGGAAAAGGGAGCAAGTGCAATTCCTTGTTGAGCGATTAATTTTTGTAAACTGGTATCCTGTGTTTCAGCTATCGCTGATATCTTTATATTATTAAGTTTAAAATAATGGTTAAGGTCATGTCTAAGTTTACTATGAGCAGTTGGTAATACAAAACGCATTCCATCTAGTGAACTGGGAAAATTTTTTCTTAAATATTTAAACTTATCTACACCAAAAACAAAGACAGGAAGCTTTGCTACCGACTTTGAATAAACCTTTTCATTCGCTGAAACTTCAGAAGGATAATTGGAAACAATTAAATCTATTCGATGGGCCCTTAACTCACGTAACAATTCATCTCCCTTGCCTTCTAATATCGAAACCATACATGGTGAAATTTTATGTGCTTTTATAACTAAAGAGAGTAATACGCTTTTAGGCACACTATCAAGTGCTCCAATCTGTAAGTGCTGCTGATTCTCAGGTGTACGATCTTTTAGAACTTCCAACATCTCTTCACCCATTTTAAAAATCTCGTTAGCATAATTAAGTGCAGCTTTTCCCGCCTCAGTTAAAATAAGCTTTCGATTTCTTCGTTCAAATAGTGCCTTCCCAACCATATCTTCTAGCTGTTTTAATTGAGCACTTAATGTTGGTTGCCCTAGTCTTAATTTCTCACTTGCTCTAGCAATACTTCCTTCTGTTGCAATTGTTCTAAAGTAATATAGATGGTGATAATTCAGCCACTGCATAAAGATTAAATCCTTTGTTTAAAACGAACTATCTAATATTATTTATCGTATTTTATAAAGAATCAAGGTGAGTTATAATAAAATAACTTAATAAAAGGAGTTTTTTGTGAATACATTTAAACGAATAGGACTCTTCTTAGCAGTAAATGCTTTAGTTGTCCTTACCATTTCTTTATTACTCAATATTTTAGGCGTTAAGCCCTACATTACAGCTTATGGTCTTAACTATGAATCTCTCATTGTTTTCTGTTTAGTTTGGGGTATGGGTGGTGCATTCATTTCTCTGGCCCTATCTAAGGTAATTGCTAAATGGAGTATGGGGGTTAAGATTATTGATGGCAGAACCAATGATCTAAGAGAACGTGAATTAGTACAAATGGTCCATGAGTTTGCTAGAATTGCCAAGCTACCGAAAATGCCAGAAGTGGGAATTTATGAATCCCCTGAAATAAACGCCTTTGCTACTGGACCAAGTAAATCAAACTCCCTAGTTGCAGTTTCAACTGGGTTACTCAATCGAATGAATGAGCGTGAAATAAAAGGTGTTATTGGACACGAAGTTGCCCATATAGCCAACGGGGACATGGTTACCATGACACTCGTTCAAGGTGTAGTAAACGCTTTTGTTATGTTCCTTGCTCGAGTTATTGCTTTTGTTCTGACCATGAATAAAAGTGATGAACGAGAAGAATCTAGTACAACTGGAGCTTCCTACTATATTGTCCAATTTGTTTTAGAGATGGTTTTTATGGTTTTAGGCTCAATGGTGGTTGCTTGGTTTTCAAGATACCGTGAATACAGAGCCGACGCTGGTGGGGCCCGTTTAGCAGGAAAAGAGAATATGATCGAAGCACTTGAAGGTTTAAAACGAACTATTGATCAAGTTGATCCTGCACCACAACCAGCGGTTGCCTCTTTAAAAATTTCTGGTCGCAACGGTGGATTTTTAAAGTTGTTTTCAACTCATCCGCCGCTAGAAGAGAGAATTAAAGTATTAAAAGAGTCTCGTATTCAGAGGTAAGTAGTTGTATGGAAAGTGTTACAGTTGTAAGCAATACGCTTTGGATTTTTTTTACCTTAGGGATTTTAATTTTATTATTAATTGACCTAAGTCTTTTTGGAAAAAATGCGGAGGGTATGAGTCGAAAAAAAGCACTATTAGAAAGTGCTCTTTGGATTACCATTGCACTTTCCTTTAATGGATGGTTTGCCTTTAATTATGGACAAGAATTAGGTATAGAATTTTTAACTGGATATCTGATTGAGAAGAGCCTGAGTATTGATAACCTTTTTGTTATATTGTTAGTTTTTAGTGCTTTTAAAATCCCAATCAGATACCAACACCGAGTGCTCTTTTTTGGAGTACTCGGTGCCATTATCTTAAGAGCATTTTTTATTCTAGTTGGTGCTCACCTACTACATGAATTCCACTGGATTCTCTATATTTTTGGAGCAATTCTAGTTATCACAGCAGTAAAATTCTTACGTGAGAGTGATGAGCAAGCTGATATTCAAGATAGCATGGCAACGCGACTTTTAAGAAAGTTTATTCCAACCACTAATACCATTGCTGGCCATAACTTTTTTATTAAAGAGAATGGAATTTTCAAAGCTACTCCTCTCTTTTTGGCTTTAGTGGTAATTGAAGTAACCGATCTAATCTTTGCAGTGGATTCCATTCCAGCGGTCTTTGCAGTAACTCAAGACGCGTTTGTGGCCTTCGCTTCCAATATTTTGGCCATTCTAGGACTTCGAGCACTCTATTTTGTCCTAGCAGACTGGGTAGCAAAACTTAAGTATTTAAAACCAGGACTTGCCACTATTTTAGGTTTCATTGGAATTAAAATGTTAATCGTCGATTTCTATAAAATTCCAAGCTCAGTTTCACTACTTGTGATTATTGGTATTTTAGTTACTGCAGGCCTTGGCTCTTGGTACGCTAATAAGCTTGCAGCCAAATAGTACTTACCATTCTGTAGTTAATTGACTCAAAAAACGGCTCCATCACCGAAGTTAGTTTTCTTTTTAAGCAACATATAAGTTAAGCGTAATATCCTGATAAAGACTCATAAGAATTTTTAATAATCTATCAATCGTAAATTCATCGAAACGGTAATGAAGAATTTTACTCATGAGAGCCTCATCGATTCCTGTCAGTTTTGCCAACTCTTTTTGTGTCATTTTTCTACTATTAAGATATATAACAAACTTCTCACAGATACGATATTTAAGCTCTTCCACTGGGCCAGCGTCACTAGGTAGAGGTTTTGAGCCTACTCGCCTTTTCAACTTTTTTCTTACTCTATTTAATTCAGAGTCCGATGGAAACTTTTTCATTTTTTTCTCCTTACTCGATAAGCATTAACTACGCCTAGATAATCATCATCGTTACCAAAAAATAGAATAAGCTTAAAAGGAAAATTACCATAAAAAAGTGGTTCAATGGTAAAGTAATTAAAATCACCTTTCACTTCTTCAATGAGATAGATTCCATTATGAATTTTCATAACAAGCTCTAAAATAAGTTCATCATTAAGTTCTTGATGTTTTACTCTATAATACTGATCAATGATAACCTGATTAAAGACTCTATTATTAACTACCACTCTTAGTTCAAAAACATTCCGCTCACCCATTAGCTATCTCTCTTCTTGACAAATTTGTCAAACTTAAGTTCTAGATAATAGGTACTGATGCAAGCAAACGTTGTGTGAGGGTTATTTTAAATAGTTAATTTTATTAGGTAGAAAAATGGTTGATTTCAAAAAAAAAGGCCAAGTATTTCAATACTTGGCCTTGGCATAAGATCTATTTAAAAAATATTATTCGTAAATTGTTCTACTAACTTTTACTACTAATTTTGGAGCGTATCCATATTGGTAACCGTTACAGTAGATATCATAAGATACTAAAGTTCCTTACCATTTTATCGGGTCGTTTAATATAGTTTAAATGGCTTTGAAAAATCGATTTTTGGGAGCTAGGAAAAAAATAGCTTAAAAATTATTTATAGATTAATGTAGATTTAACTCACCTAATCAATTTTACATTGACGCAAAAAACATAACTGTATATATGCTACTATTTTCAAAATTCATCCATGGGGGAGTACATATATGCAACTTAAAAAAGTTAAATTATTACTAGGTCTATTAATTTCTATGGGAAGTAGTTCGCTATTTGCTAATGGTATCTATGCTTCTTGCCAACTAACTTCAGGTGACTACCGTTATTTCTCAACCTGCAAATACTTTTCAAGTATTGAACAAGGAATCAATTTCTGTAACAATGCTTGGTATAACTATATTGGAACGCCTGAACTTACTCATGTTAGAAGCTTTGTAACATCTGATTCGAACAATTCAATGGAAGGTTGTAAACAACTTTACAAATCATTTTTAAATAGAAACCGTCCATTTTCAGATAATAAACTCTTAATTTCAACTGAAGGCAATGTGAACAGCTACAGAATGGAAAGAGATGTTATTGCCGAAGATAGAATGGATATTTAATTTAATGATCCAAGAAATCTATAAATAGAATTTTAATTATTAAAACTGAGTAGATTTTGAACTGTTTTCACTATTTTTTTCATTACTTTTTTTAACGTTATCTTCTTTTGAATTACTCTCTCTTTTGGTTGATCCAACACTTTTTTCAACATTTAGAGGAAACATCAGTCTATCATAAGATGCTTTCCAAAAAGGTGCATTTTTATGAAGGTAGCCTGGGAGTTCTCCATTCTCTTCAATAATATAGACTCCATTTTCAAAAATTCCTACGACTTTACTTGGCCCCATAGAAGTCGTAACAGCGGCACCAATGCAGATTGATTTAAAACAAGTGCCAGGCTTAATCGAAGCTATATCATTTCTCATTACCATAACATCAAGTTTATCTGCAGGATGAATTACACAAGGTTTGCGAGTTACAAGCACTTGCCCACCAGAAAAAAACTTTTTAATTGTACCAACATGTTCAGTTTTTAAATCACCTTCTTTATCTTCAAGCTGTTTTTTATAAATAACTTCGTCACCTACTTTTAAAGTTAAAGCTTTTATTTTTGCTTTTACTTTATCAGCAGCATTAACTGAAAAAACAAATAGAAATAGATTTATTAAAGCCAAACAATTAAATAGTCTCATTTAGTCCACCTTTGCTCCCTTCTCGTCATTAAATCATATGAAAATTAGTATAAAATAATTTTTATTTAAGAATTAACAAAAGACCTCTGACTTGCAATTCTATTAGCTCTTCTATAAAATAATTTAAGAGGTTCAAAATGACTAAGTATACACTGATTTTAATTAATTTAATTAGCTGGTCACTATTGGCAGCACCTGAGTCGCAAGAGTTTGATTCAAAAGGATTAAATGAAATTTGGCTTGAAAATGTTACAGGAAAAATTAATGTCAGTGGATCGGTAGAGAATCTAAAAACTATTGTCACAGCTACTAAAAATAAATTTTCCGACAACTGTAAAATGAGTATAGAGCGTTCTGGTAATAATTTAATTATAAAAGTAGAAAGATCAAATAAATCAGTTCCAGCTGAAGAGTGTGATGTTGATTTTGACTTAAAAGTTCCAAGACTGGTTAATCTTGATATAACGTCTATCTCAGGCAATCTCACTTCAGACAATACTAAGGGTGACATCGTATTCAATATGGGTAATGGAAATATTGTTACCACTGCAAAAATTAAAAAACTTGAAGGAATATTGGCCAATGGAAATATTATTGCAAAGTCGTTAATTGGAAGTAGTGATGTTCAAGTAGATAATGGTGACGTAAATCTTACTTATGGTTATGGTGAAGAGCCACTCACTGGTGAACTTGAAATTAAAACCAATAAAGGCAATGCAACCGTCAAGTTTCCTCAAGGAACAAAAATTCAAGCTAAGCTCACCTCCAAAGGTGATTTAATCAATGAAATGGGCAATACCGAAAATGCGCCTTTTAAAGTTTCAATGAAATCCACTTCGGGTAACCTTAAAATCAAATCTAATTAATATTTTATAATACTCGGTTTTTTTGCTTTGAAAATATTTGGTTAAGGTACAAAAAAGAGTAAAGTAGCAATCAGTAATACCGGAATGGCCACACTTGAAATAAACCATCCCCAAAGTGCCTGATCAAAAGTAAGTCGAAAACAACATCGATACGCATTGGTAAAAATGACAATATTGGCACCACAAACCATATAAGTAATAAAATTGGTAATAAGTATTGGTCGTCCTGATGTTCCTAAAAAAGTTGCAGGTGTTAAGGCCAACAACCAAAATAAATCAATCACTGTTAGTGTATAGCAATAGACTTTTGTCCATAACCATAAATCTGAATTTGTTGCTCCAAATTTTTTCTTAGCAATATATCCTGGTATTAAAATTAATCCAGCATCTCCAGCTATTTTTATAGGATACAAGAGTAACCATAACTGTTGATACGTTAGCGACTTAACAAATGCTAAATCAAGTAAAACCCCTTCAGCATACCATAAGGCTGGACTTCCCCCAGGAGGGTTTCCAATTTTCAATACACCAATTAAGGCAAAAGCGCTTATCAGACACAGTGTAAATATCCCCACACCTCCATGAATTTTCTGATTAAGCTTGGGATCTGTAAGTGTTTTTTCTGGAAAAAATATGAAGCCCCAATAGAATTTAATAATAATATCTCCTTAATTTGCTAAAAGTACTTTTTCAACTCCTACAGGATAGAGTTTTGCACGTTCAGAACGAATTTCATCCAATGATTTCCAGATGGCCTTATTGATTTTACCATTTTCATTAATAACAAACTCTGATTTATTATAATTTTCTAGATCGTTAAACTTTGTCTTATATAATAGTACTATTTCATGACCTTTTTTACCATCATGAGTAAAAATATTTTCTAAAGTAGCAGCGAGTGATTCTACTATAATTTTTTTTCCTATTTCTTCTTCAATTTCTCGAACAACTGCCAATTCACCTGTCTCAAAAAATTCAACGCCACCACCGAGCGCACGATAGAAAAACTCATTGGTTACTTTGTCATACGACTTATAAAATAAAAATTGATTCTTATCGTTTTTTAAAATGGCAAGAGCAATTGTCCGAATTTTATTAGATGATTGATTTAATAAATTATCGCTATAGCTTTGAATCGCTTTTTCATATCCATCAAGACCAAATTTCGCTATTAAAGATGTTGCCTGTAAAAGAGTTTGTGCTGCTTTATGCTCCATTTTTTTTGAATAATAGGCCAAACTCAGAAAAACTTGTAGTGCTGGATAGTCTGGAAAATTTTTTATTCCTTCATCAAGAATTCGAATCGACTCATCATACTTTGAATTATTACGTAAAGTACTTCCATAACCTACAAAAAATGATTTCTGTTCTAAAGTTGAAAGTTGAATCCAGCCAAGTTCATAACATTTCTGATAACAAAGTTCTGCCGTTTTTTCTTCACCAATAAAATCATGGCAACCAGCTTTATCATACCAAGCTTCTATGTCATTAGGTTTTGTTAATAAATATTTTTCTAGTAATGTAATACATTTTTTTCGATCCGTTTCGTTATTTGAAAAGCTCAGTTCTTTAAATTGCTCTTTCATATATGATTAAAATCTAACAATAAAATTAACATAAACGTTTTTAGGGCGAGATTCAGAAGTACTTCTAGGGGTTCCATTTGTTCCATCGCTTTTTATCGTTTTAGCAGTTACATTTTGAGCATATGAATATTCTAAATTTCCTCCTCCCCCAGCTCCACCTAAACCAGAAGTACCAATTGAATAGTCTGGACTTTCCATCCGTACATCGTGCCAATGCCCCTGAAATGCATCGTCTTGATAACTTCCGACATTGTTTCCAGTGTTACCACCTACATTCATAGCTGTTCTAGCTGCTCGATCAGGGTCCCGTGCAGCGGCACCTGAACCCATATCATCCGTTCCTCTTAAAAAACGTCCTCGCAAATCTGGTACATTAAAATGAGTTCCATCAGCACATCCAAAGGCACAACCAATCGCTGAATATAAATCGGCGTAGGTTGTTCTTAAATAGGAAGTACCATCACATAATAGATAACCACTCGGAACAGTAGTTCCACCAAAAACTTTAATTTCTCCAGCTGAGCTGCCAATCACGGCCCAGACTGAACTTGAATTACAGTAGACTGGTTTATGAGCTGATACATCGTAAGCAATCGCACCTTCTGCTGCACAAGCAGCTCCAATCGTTATACCACTATTTCCTGGTCTAATAGCTCCGTTTACATCTAACGTTGTTGAAGGAGTAACATTACCAATTCCAACGTTTCCATTATTTAAAATGGTCATTGCTTCAGTTGCTCCATTATTACCAACTTGAAAATGCATATCGGCAGTTGTGGTACCAACACCGGATGTTGTTTTTAAAGTTAAACTACTCGTTGTAGTTGTTCCTCCTAAAATATTTGAAGTTAAAACTGTTCCTGCTGAAACCGTTCCAGCTATTGCTGCTGAAGTTGCACTAATAGTAGTAAAAGCAGCGTCTGCTCTGGCGGTTGCTCCAATCGTAACGTTATCTAAAGTTCCACCATTAATATCTACATTATCTATGGTGGTTGTTCCCAAAGAGTCTAAACCTAAAGTATAACTTGCTCCAACCAAACTAAAGCTCTGTCCATTCAGTAGTATTGAACTACTTCCAGTTAAACTTCCTCCTAAAACTACATTGGGAGTAGTCCCTTCACCAGCTGCGGCTGTCGCTTGAAGTCCATTACTGGCAGTTATGTTTGTTACATAATTTCCTGTAGTATCAGTTCCTAGCGCTATCGAATTCGCCGCAATTGTCAGTGCACCAGTGTTGTCAATGGTTGCATCTCCACTCATAGTTACACTAGTTGCTACGTTACCAACGTTTCCTACAAAAATATTTCCACTTGTCATTGATGCATTTACGGTACTACCACTAATGGCAGCAGCGGTTGCGCTTAAATTTGAAATTTGCGTTTGAATGCTACTTGTAACTCCAGCAACGTAACCAATTTCAGTCGAGGTTACACTTGCAACGGCCAGTGCTCCAGCGGCATCAGTGACCACAGCACGACTGGCGTTTCCACTAAAAGCTGAACCGGTTCCAGGACTCACGGTTACACAACTTAAACTGGTTCCATCCCCTTTTAACACTTGCGATGATCCGCACGTTGGAAGTGTTGTTTTAGCAAAAGTTTTAACATTGGGATCAGTTTCCGTTACTGTTCCTGGTACCCAATTTGTTCCATTAAATTTTAAAAACTCTCCTGAATTTGGAGCAGTAGTTGTGGTATCCACATCGGATAATTGATCAATGTCATAATCACCTTCATGGGCCACAATTGTTCCCGTTCTTCCAAAAACAGATTGAAGTGAACTACTAATTTTTTCCCATGTAGTTCCATTATGAACAATGGAGTCGCCGACGTTATAACCGTTACCTGCTTCACTTACAATATAGTAATCTTTATAAGTTCCAGTAGGTTCTGGATAATCATTAAGCGCGTCCCAAGTCCCTTTGTAGAGCAGACCGTTTAAAGTCACGAGCGAATTTACATTTTTAGGTACCCATTTATCTATACTTTCATCATAAGCTAAAACCTCTTTATCATTGGGCACTGTCGCACACTTAATACTTTTTCCACCCAGAGTAGAACTACACAATGAAAAGTTCACTTGGTAAGTTGCAGCGGCACTGGCACTTGTGAAAATAAAATCGAGCACTTTATCTGCACTTAACGTTACGCTGGAAATGGTATTAGCTATCAACGAAGTAGTCGATTTTGATTCAATTTGCAAAGTAGTGGTAGTACTTCCCTCTTTGATTTGGAAACTTTTAACTACATTTAAATTAGTTCCGGTTATAACAAATTGATTGTTAGTTAGTTGTATGGCCGAAACTGTAACGGTGGGGTCACTACTTTTTGAACTACTACCACTTCCGTTTGATCTGTAGTTGACATCGATTTTTTGTTTTGATCCTAAACAACCTGAAAGGGCCAATAACAAAATGAAAATTTTAATAAGATTAAAATTATAGTTCATATCTAGTCTATAGTTTATCCTAGTCTAGTTAGATATATGAATAAGGTAGTTTATACCGATAGTTGAGTTTTTTAGAATGGCAATTTTTCTAATTCATTTTAAACTTATTGAATGAATTACCAATCGACCATTTTTCTATTTCTTACCTTTTTTATCTTATATTCTTGTGCTACTGAATCAAGATTAGTGGTTCCCTATCAGACTCCGACTGTAATAATGCAATCACCTGAAACCAGTGGTGATCGCTGGAATGGAGAAATAAGTAGTTCAATTATTTCAAGTCAAAAAGTGACGTTACTAGAAGCTTTTCAAACTCGTGACTATTTTAAAGATACTTACAACCTAAATGTTTCCTCCACTCCAAAAGTAAAGCGAGAAACAACTTTTGCCTTTAATGGAAGCCTTGGTCTATTTAAAAATTTAGACTTAATTACTTTTTTGCCATGGGGATCAGCCTACCGTTTTGGACTTAAATACCAATTAATGGGAGCCACTCAAAATGAGTTTACCAAAGGTTTCAAACTGGCCATCGTTGCTGACTATGGCATAGCTAAAAGAAGAGAGAATCCTTATACTAACGGCATTCATATTTTGGATGATAAGGACCAACGTTTTTTTGAACAAGTAAGAGCAAAACTCAATCAAGATGTTTTTGATATAGCAACCATTGTTGGTTATCGTGCCAATCAAACTATTATTTATTACACTACCCTTTATTATCAACAAGTTTACAACAAACTTACTTTCTATCGCCAAAGCAGAAACGCTCAAATATTAAAAAGCCACTATACTAGTTCTGGTTTATTACTTGGACTAAAATCTTTTCTTTCAAAAGAGGAAGAGAGTTATTGACAATTTGAAGCAGGTTACTCTAGATTACATAATCCAGAAATTAACAATGAAGAACAGCTTGCTTATGGCATGAGTTATGGATTGCAGTTCTAAGCTAATTTTAACTAATTCTCAAAAAGCGGTGGAAGTTTAAATTCCCAAGAAGTTTTGTCTTATGTTGTAATAATCGGCACAAGATTAAACTCTTCTAAAAATTTAACTACGCTAGACAAAGTATATTCTCCACTATTTTTTTATTAATTATTACTGACAGCCAGCATTTTTCGAATAATTATTGAAGCAATTAGTGCAACTACTACCATCACAATGGCTCCCATAGATAATGAACTAAAGTAATTACCATAAACTTTTCGAACGATCTCTTGCGTGATCTCTTGGTTTCTATCTAACGCAATAGTGGTTGAAAACTGCTCCAATAATACCACTTAGGGCTATAGAAACTGAAAAAGACTAACGGAAAAATTCTCGATCTGTTTAGGTGTAACCGACAAAATGAAGGCAACCACCATTGAACCTACAATGACTTCAGCAAAAGCTTGAAAAAAGTGAATCACTAAAAAGATTTCTGGCCTAATAATGGTGTCAGTCCCTACATTTTTAACTGCCAAGGTTAAAATAGAAAATGCAATTGCAGTCAGAACAAATGAACAAGCAACTTTAGTAGCTGTACTTAGATTGATATTACGTTTTTCCAAATGATAAAATATAAAGGAAATTATGGGGCCAGCTACCATACACCACAGAGGATTCATTGCCGTTGATGCTTCCGGTGCGATGGGAATAAATCCAAATAGATCACCACGCATAGTCTTAATCGCTACCATAGTCATTGAAGTCATCATCTGCCCATAATAGATAAAAAAGGCCATAGTCAGTACGATCATGATTAAAATAGAAACCATTTTAAATGCATCTAAGCGACCAAATTTAAATATTAAACTAATGAAATAGAGAATTGCAGCAGCACTAATAATGTAAACTATATTTTGTCCAATTTTCATATTGGAAAACATAAAAAAAACTAAACCAATCATGGCCAAAGATAATCCAACAACTTTGACCCAATTTTTAAAACTAACCGGTTTCTGATCAATTTCAGTACCGATTTTAACAAATGATTTATGTGAAATAAAAAGAGTAACGAAAGCTAAAATGGCCATTGCTGAGGATAGTGCAAATCCACCTTGAAATCCGATAATTAAAACTATCAAAGGAAAAATATATTGTCCGAGAAATGCTCCAACATTATTGACTGAATAGTTTACCGGAAATCCGTTTTCAAAGCTCTTTTGATCTACAAATGTGCGCTTAAATAAACTGGGATAGCTTGGAGACATAAGTCCTCGTGCATAACTAGCTAAGGCAATACCAGCCAAACTCAAAGTAACATTTGTAGTACTTGCGCCAGTTACCAACAACACATAACCAACAGCAAATGTAATGTAAGCAATAGATAATGAACGATATGCACCTAAAAATTTGTCAGCAATAAATCCACCAGCTATCGCAAACAGTGGACCAATAGCGGAAAAGGCACCAACAACCATCATGGTATCAGCTTCAGAGTATTTTAAATCCTCTAAGAAAAAACGTGTTAAGATCGCCATCACTCCATAGAAGGAGAGGCCAAAAGACATTTGGCAAACCATTAAGGATTTATTGAGTTTATTCCACATTTAAACCTTTTTGATTATATATACTATAAACTATTTAATAATTATTCTATATATTTTGAAAAGATTTAAATGGAAGATCAAGTCTTTAGATTTTCCAAAAATCATTCCGTAATTGGAATGATTTTTGAAAATTGAACTAAACTAAATTGTCTTTAAAATTAATAACGACTATTTGATCTAGGAGCCATTGGTTTAGCTTCAGTTACGTTCATCAGTCTTCCACCAAAATCAGTTCCATTTAGTCCCTGAATGGCTTGAAGTGCTTCATCACTAGTAGACATTTCAACAAATCCAAAGCCTTTGCTACGATTTGTTTCTCTGTCCATAATAACTTTAGCTGACTGAACTGTACCAAATTGAGCAAACTTTTGCTCTAATCCTTCATTTGCTACACTGTAACCCAAGTTACCAACATAAATTTTCGTACTCATAGAGATCTCCATTGCATAATTGCACCTCGAAATTGAGGTCAATAAATAAGTAAATGTTTGGGATTTTAATATCAGAGATTTGAATTCTAACAAAAACACAAAACAGAATACTGTTAGCATACATGAGTTTATTCTAAATAGCAAACATATATAAATTATTTTGCCTGAGCCTCATGATTACAGTGAGTTGGTGCAGGGAAAGTGCGAGTGGCTAAAATTGTCAAGGTTAAAACAGGACTGAAAGTTTTTCAAATAGACTGGCAAAAAAAATGTCAAATTCTGTTTCACTGATCACGAGTGGGTAGCTGGAACTTGGGGAGAAAATCCAGATCTCATTACCTATAAAATCGATTGCCAAGATGATACGGTTGTAAACCTGCCCTACAGAACGCTAGATGAAGACAAGAGAGAACCACTTATTGGTATATTTATGAAAAAAAGAGGCTATCAGCACAAGGCCTCCTTTAAGTTATTTAGCTATATTCCCGGTGTACAAAATTACTTATTTGTAAAAAGCTCAAAAAATATATAAGGTGATTTAGTCCTGTAAGATTCACCTCTTATTATCAAACAGCCAAACTACGCATCGATCCTTTTTCCAGAAAAAGGATCGATGCAATAACTTTTTAAAACCTATAACCTTAAATCCCTATCCAGACTCCGATTAATGACATTTGAAAATAATTTTGAAATAATCGAAGTAATGATTAACCTAATCTATTTTGATTTCTCTTTTTTTAAACAGAAAATCCTATGGAATTTCTTTATTCGAGTATTTTATATTTTATTAGTAGTTCTTTATGTGTTTGCAAGTATAAAACTCGTTTCCGATTTTCCTATCACATTTATAAGAATTGTTGAGTGGATTTTAATAGCTTTAATATGGAATATTGGATTATGGGTAATCACTTTAGATTTTTTTCAGAAAAAAAAGTTACTTGCAACTTTTCTCTATCTTCCAACCTTAATTACTTCCCCTTTTTTAATTTATTGGGGAGATGGAACACTCAACTGGGCCAGCTTAATATTATTATTTTTAATTCTAATGGTTTTTTTATTTGGAGAAAGCATGAGATGGCCATTTACGCTTCACGAAGAAGCCAAAAAAGAAATTTATCTCTTTATTGATAAATACTTTAAAAAATTACCCAAAAATCCAGATGGAACAATTAACGATTTAGCCGCTGGTTTTGATGATAATGATATTGATGCTTTAAGACACGCATACGTTAGTGGTATATTTACCCAAGAATATGGAGAAACTGCAGCTGATATTTTTGCAAGATTAAACGAACATCGACCAGGTGGAGGTATCTCTTCTTCTAATTCTGAAAATTCAAAAAATATGGATCTGTGGAACAATCAGGTCGGTAGAAAATATGGAAAACAGTCGAAAACAAAGAAAGATCTTTTTAAAAATTTAATGAAAGCGTTGAAGGAAGGAGAACTTATAATTGACCCTGAAATTGATCAAAGAAAATATTCTGGCAATCCTGAAATAACTGGAGATCTTAAAGGAGCTGTAATAGTTCTCGATGAAAGTAAAAAAGGAAAAAACAAAATATTTTTTGATTTAAATAAAAATCTTGTTATGAAAAAAAATGAATTTGTAGCATTTATTAAAAATGGCGATTACCCTAATTATGAAATTAGATTAGTTAGAGGTGATAATATTCCAGTATCAAAAAAAGATCCTTTCACTTCGAACAATCTAGGGTAATAATAACTCCGCGTTGCTTCTTTTTCCGGAGAAAGTGCGACTGGTCAACTACCCAACTTTCAATTTCACATCCGGTTCAAGTATTGAATAAAGATCAATTAATCGATCAGTCGAAAATTCTTCAATTCTATGGCGTAATATTTTACTAATCTTTGCTTCATCAACCAGTAATACTTCCGCTAGTTGTTTTTGATTTAGATCATGTTCTCTTTTATATTTTATAAACTTCTGACATAAATCAAAACGAAATCTATCTAGTGGACTAGCATTAGGTGAAAATGCCATTGTTCCACTCTTTTTTTCTAATTTTTTTAATTGTTTTAGAATTTCACTCTTACTTGGAAGTCCCATATATTATCTCCTTGTCCGATAAGCATTAATAACACCAATATAAATTTCATGGTCTTCTAATAACCAAATAAGTTTATATTTTTTTGCGTTTAATTCAATTTTATCTGTTACAAAGTATTGGTAAGGTACACCTTGATATCATCCGGTTCAAAGTTTTTTCCATCAAGCGCTTTCACTAAATCTAAGATAATTTGATCATTAATGCTTTCCGCATGTTTTTTTGTATAATGAAGATCTATGATAAGTTTATTTATCAAAATATCATTAATTGTAATATCAATCTCATACTCTCTACGACTCATTTTATAAGTATATCAAAACTTGCCAAATTTGGCAAGTTGCTATTAAACTAGAGACTTAACTGTTTGATTTATTTAACTTTTTAGACTATTAGTTACTCTCCCCCGGGGAAAGTGCGACTGGTCAACAAAGCAAAATCATCCTAAATTGTTTAAATTAGAAAAATCTTTTTTTGAAGTAGGAATTTCATCACCTCTAACTAATCTAATTTCATAATTAGGGTAATCGCCATTTTTTATAAATGCTACAAATTCATTTTTTTTCATAACAAGATTTTTATTTAAATCAAAAAATATTCGATTTTTACCTTTTTTATTTTCATCGAGAACTATTACTGAGCAAGTCAAGTCTCCAGTTATTTCAGAATTACCAGAATACTTTCTTTGATCTATATTAAGATCAATTATGAGTTCGCCCTCTTTCAACGCTTTCATTAAATTTTTTAGAAGCTCTTTTCTTGTTTTCGATTTTTTTCCATATTTCCTTCCAACAGCATTATTCCATAAATCCATATTTTTCGAGTTTTCAGAATTAGAAGAAGAGATGCCTCCTCCTGGATATCGTTCATTGAGTCTTCCAAAGATATCCGCTACTGTTTCACCATACTCTTGAGTAAATATTCCACTGACATAGGCGTGTCTTAAGGCATCAACGTCATTATCCTCAAAGCCTTCCCCTGATTCTTTCATAGTTCCGTCAGAATTCCGAGGCAGTTTTCTTAATTTTTTATCAATAAACAAATAGACTTCGTGCTTAGCCTCTTCACGAAGCGTAAATGGTTCTCTCATCTTTTTTCCATGGATTAAGCTTTATAAAAAGACATATATTTAAAATTAATACAATTATAAATGCTGGAATAAAATAGAGTCCCGCAATAATAGGTGTAATCAGTACGGAAGGAAGAAATGCTAAAGTAGTAACTAATTTATATTTTCTAGCAATGTTTAAAGAGATGAATATAAGACCAATATTGCCAAGTATAGCAACTATACTGATTTTTAAAATTAAAATAGGTGTTACTTTTACTGGATCAATTGGGAAATAGAGCATATTGTGACAGTAAAGAACAATACCGCCAATTGCCATCAATCTAACCACAAACTTAAGCACATTCACTTTTTTATAACTCCTCAGTAGTTATCTAAAAATTTCGGATAACTGATTTTTTATATAACTCACTATTTAAATTATTCAATCAAATTAACAGCTTTCATCCAATAATAAAAAGCTTCAGGTGATATCCTTTTTATTATATTTAATCTCGTATAACTAGAATTTTGAATTACTATATTTTTCATATCTTGATTAGTAAATTTTTCCACGGTAAAAACTTGTTGCTTCAGTAATTGTGATAGATAGGCAGACTTTGCAGCACAGATATGAACCTCCACCTGGCCAAAAGATTCAAAAACATACCCCTTAAGCTTACTTGTACCTGAATTTAAAATTGAATAAATTTCAGGCTTATACTGATTTTGCATTGCTATCACATAAGCAGCCTCAAAGTTATCAGCTAGAACATCATTTACATTAATTTCTAAACCTCTATACTTTATTTCTAAATTCGCAGTTTTAATAAACGATTGATGTACTTCATTAATGTCATCCGCATGGTCAAAAAGTGTCGCAACATCAAAAAGTTGTTTTGCAATTTCCATATCCCTTTTTGAATCAATTTTGATACCGGTAGTATGTGGAGCAAAAGCTGTAAGTTTATCACCTAAAATTGCATTAATAGATGGGGTTTTAATTTTTATAAATGGATTAACTGTTTTAAAATAATACGGCTTAATTTCAGATTGTATTTCTCTTGGATAAGTTGATTTACCTTCTATAAGATCAATCAAAATATAGGCTTCTTTATTATCTATAACGCTATTATAAAAAACTTTATAATGAGATTTAGGAATTTTACTCTCTTTTCTCTTATCCTCTACAAAGGACTTAAATAATTTGTCCGGCCCACATATTTTATTCAAAACAGGGATAATGGCTTTTGTATCATCAACTATCATATCAAGATCAATGGAAAATCTTTTTGGTTCTTCTAAAAGTATAAGAAGGCACGTTCCACCTTTGAAAACAAACTCTAGACCTTCCACTGAAATTAACTCTAAAAGACTAAGTGCTTTTAAAATTTTTTCAACAAGCATTGGATCTTTCTTCTTAAAATGTGAATCACGAACATCTTTAATAACTGCGAGATCATGATTGTCTTGAGTAATCATACAGTAGG
The DNA here is from genome assembly GCA_046328975.1 of Bacteriovoracaceae bacterium. Lineage (GTDB taxonomy): Bacteria > Bdellovibrionota > Bacteriovoracia > Bacteriovoracales > Bacteriovoracaceae > JAXLVO01. Next base: position 82,478 of record JAXLVO010000004.1, read on the forward strand.
ACTCTTTTTCATATAACGATAATCTAAGCCTTCAAGAAGTCTCATTACATCTTTTTCCTTCTGCCTTCTTTTGGCATAAGAAATCAATGTACTTAAATTTATATGATACTGACTTAAAGCTTGTCGCCATATAGTTTCAAGCTCACCATTTTGATATATAAAAAACACGTTTGGCTCTGCCAATAAATCTACTAATATTTTTTCTATTTTAGGAGTTATATATGCTTCATTGGATTTTACTTCAATAGGAGCCGAAAAAGTTAAGTTCTTAACAATTATAGGATTATCTTTTGATATAATATAACTAATAATCTCTTTTTCATTAGGATTTATAAAAACGTTCTTATGATTTTCCTGCAGAAAGGAAAAAACACTTTCTACTACATTTTTTTCAACTTCAACCAAAATATAATTTTTAGTTACTTGATGAATACTAAGACTATTTAGAATCTCAGTAGACCATAAACAAAAACGTGCATAAGGAAACTTCATCTTAATCTCTTTAGCAATTTTTTTTAAAACTGGACTAAGACTGATATTAAGACTTATCTGCTTCTTGGAAATGACATATGCACCACGTGATACTGACATAATACTACCATCTTGCTTTAACGCAAATATCCTCCAGCGCAAAGTAGATAGAAGCAGATTAGGCTCAATCTCTTTTAATACTTGGCCCAAATCCTGAACTGTAAAAACGGTGTGTCCAAACTTGGATTTTATGATTTTAAATGTATTAACTAAATCATTTTTATTCATATTCAAATTGTATACTATTTTTTAAATTTTAGTAGAAAATTTGTAAAAAATACAAATATTTTTAAGTACTTAATTAAATTAACATTTTCAACAATATGAGTTATTTACTCTCAAATATTTTATTAAATTTTAATATTCAGTAGAATATTTGAATAATTCTAAACCATTTTCGCAATGCTCATTGCTAAACATCCACCATAATGTGATCTCTACCCCTATTCACTTTCAATTTCACCCCAAGGAGGTCTTATGCTAAATCAAACACAAATAAAAAGACCTACTTTAGTTCTCACTTTAATTTAAAATTTAACCAAAATTTAAGGAAATTTATGAAACCAAGAATTGACTCATTGGAGTCACAGCGGTTGCATTTAGAGCCTCGTAAAGAGTCTCACGCCACCGAAATTTATACTCTATTAAGCGAAAAAGATTTATACCACTACATAAACAAAGATGCCCCTACTTCAGTAGAGTGGCTAGCAAACGGCTTTAAAAAACTTGAGTCCCTCACTTCGTCTGACCAAAAAGAGCTATGGCTCGCCTGGATCGGAAAAAGTAAAGAGTCCAATCACCCGGTGGGAATTTTTGAAATCACACTGGTGGGAAGTGAGGCCTTTATTGGTTACACTGTTTTTAAAGATTTTTGGAGCAAGGGATTTGCGACAGAAGCGGTGGCAGCGATGATTGATTATATATCGGAGGTGTATAGGATAGATCGGTTTGTTATTGAGATGGATACGAGGAATTTGGCTTCGGTCAGGATTGCGGAGAAGTTGGGGTTTGAGTTTGTGGGGAGGAGGGAGAATGTGGATTTTTTTAAGGGTGGGGTTAGTTGAGGGTTGAGAAAATAGTTTACTCAACACACTGAAGATAGACTTATTCTTATTTTTTAGAAAGAATACTATTTTTAGAAAATGAATGGAGAACTCACATCATGTCAAAAATCTACTCTTGTATTCTTAAGTCTTTAATCATTCTTCTATTTATCTTAACAGGTTTTACTGAATCTATTTATGCATCAAATGGAAAAATACTAATTATACTTCCAGCGGCTAACACATTAACCACGAAAGAAGGCACTAAACATCCGACTGATTACTTCCTTTCCGAATTAGTAACTCCGGCCATGATATTAGCTGAAAAAGGATTTGAATTTGATGTAGCCACACCCAATGGAGTATCTCCCACCGTTGATGTATCAAGTGACAAAGTACGATGGTTTAAAAATGAAACCGAATATGCCCAAGCAAATACATTTTTGAAATCATTGAACGGAATACAAAAACCTATCCCGCTATCTCAAGTAAAAAAATCTCTTAATCAATATGTTGGTTTATTTATTCCAGGCGGACATGCAGCCATGGAAGACTTACCAAAAAACAGTGATCTTGGAGATATTCTAAAATTCTTTAATAGCAATCACAGACCTACTGCTTTGATTTGTCATGGTCCAGCGGCACTCCTTTCTGCTAGGAATGAAAACGGAAACTGGATTTATAAAGGCTACTCATTAACTGTGTTTTCGACAGAAGAAGAAAAAATTAAAGAACAATCTGGGTCCCTTGGCGGACATGTTCTTTTTTATGTTGAAGATGAGATGAGACAATTGGGTGGAAAACTTTCAGTTGCATCTCCTTGGCAGTCACATGTTGTTGTTGATCGTGAGTTGGTAACTGGACAGAATCCGATGTCTGATAGAGAGTTAGCTTCTGCTTTTATTGAATTACTTCTTAAAGATAAAAGTGAGAAAAAATAGTTTAAAAGTAAGGATTAACGTTTAAATTACTCTATGTAATTTTAAATTAAATCAATATTAATAGTTTAAAAATATTTTGATTAAAACTATGAAGCTATTTTTTTTAGGTTTTCAAAAATATATTCTTCTGGTTTTAAAGAAGTATTTTCTTGATCTTTAAATTCACGAACAATACGGTTAAGTGCAAAGCGATTCATAAATCCCTTATCACACAGTTCGACAAAATCTTTCTTAGAAATCCTCGTCATTACTTCAAATTGAGGTGACTTAGTTTGAATAACATCGTCAATATTGTATTCGCGTTCATAAGTCATATAAATAAAATCAGCCATGCATATAGCTAATCGTTTAATCTGTGTGGCATACCACTTTTTTCTGGATTGCCTTTCTTTTTTATCCTTATCATTTTTTTCAAAATCTTCAATGATTTTTTCTTTTTCATCTCTTCTGTAAGATTTGGATCACTTTTTACTTGCTCTAAATCACTAGCATCACGACCTATCTGTACTAAATCCTCTGCGGTAATTGATCCAACATCTTGGGTACGATAGCCTTTCACTTTTTCAAAATTTCTAAAAGATAAGGATGTTCCTCAAGTAGTTTTAATTCTTCCAAAATTCCACCAAAACATTAGATGTAATTCTGCGTGCAAGAGCAATTCTAGAACCCTCATGGTTAAGAACTTCAAAAAATATCCTTGGCCGTTGTAGATGTACTGACCAAACTACCTTCATAGAATCTTTTAATACTCAACGCATCACATAATCCCTCGGTCACAATTTCTAGATTATCCTTATTCACATCTGTCCGTTGCTCATAACTTTCTTGTTGGTCAATCTGATCGGCGATATTGCTTGCACAATCATAAGTTACTTGCAAACAACGAGTTATTGCAAAATCAAAAACCCATGCTTTAGGTTTTAGTGAGGTTTTTGTTTTTTCATTTATCCAAACCGACTGCACTCGAAAGATCGCTTGATAATAGCTTTCGGCTGATTTAATATCATTTTTTAAAAATTAAAATACTATCCCATTCCTTGATTGTAACTCCTGTTAAGAAACGACCACAAGTAAAAGTGATAGTTCCTAATTTATTTGGATTTTCATTCGCTTCATTAATTGCTTTTTGTACTGATGATTTTTCTCTAGCCACAATACGGTCATCATCTTGCTTGTTATCACTTCCAGAAGCATTTAGTTAGTATAAAATTAGAAAATATGGATGAGATTGAAGTTTTTCAATAAGAGCTGAAATAGAATCAACTGATCTATCCACCAAACAGTGTGTCTTTTAGGTGGACAACCTAATTGCGATCCAAGTTTTCCATAAACACTAATCGATCGAGCCTCATGTCCTGATTTTGTCAATCCTTCAATGAAATGATCAAGGGCTTCATCATAGACGAATTTGTTTTCTTTATTAGTTTCAAAAAGTCTATTGAGAGAGAAATCAATATCATCCGTTTTAAAAGTTTCTCGTTGTTCAGCAATGTCCTCATCAGTAATTTCAATAGCCGAGACGATAAGATCGGGCATCAAGCGATAAACTTTTTCCATTTTCTCCTTTGGGTCAAACTCAATTTCTTCTTTTTTATTTTTTTGTTCATCAAGATAGCTATAAGTATAAACTTGTTGAGAAGAAAAATCATCTTGTTCAATTAAACGAAATGGTGTTCCTGATAAATCAAGACGGTGAGTAAATTTAATTTTTTCTAAAATACTTTTAGCTCTCTCTGTTCTACTACCATAATGAACCTCATCAAAAATAACTAAGTCCCAAGAAATTTCTAAAATTTTATGAAGACGATCTTTTGTATTTCCATCTTTATCAATCCACAAATCTTGTAATGAAACACATAAAACAATTGGACCACTGGATGGTGGAAAATCACCGTTGTCTATTAGTGCCGGATCAAGCGGCCGGCCTGATTTAAATTTGGCTCTAATTCCTTTCCAATCATCAAAATCCACTTGCTCATTTACGGTATCAATCCATTCACTAATAACATCTGGTTTATAAGTCACAATCAATGTATTGCGGGCATTAATTTTCTTGGCCAGATGAATACTGGTAAAACACTTACCAAATCGCATTTTAGCATTAATAAGAAAACGATTTGAGTGAGTAGCCGAGCTAATTATTTCTGATGGATAGTCTTTTTTAAACCATTTGCTTGCTTTTTCAATGGCTTCTGATTGCTCTTTTCGAAGCTTATAATGCTCGGTTCGTAAACTTCCACTTACAATTTGATTATAAGCACGACGAACATCTTTAAATGGATCATTTTTATTTGTAGTCTGAAACCATTCTTGACCGGGTACATTTTCAATTTTCTTACAGCCAATTTTTATCATTTGAGCATGAATATGATGATCGCGAATACCTTCAGGCAGTTTCCCTATCATTTGATAATCAGGATTTTCAGGATTAGATGTTCCAAACTGGTTCCAAATCCTTTCTTGACCAACTTTTGTATGACCTACTTTTATCCAACCGTTTTTTTTATATTCTTCGGTAGTATAAGCATAAAGTTCTAATTGTTCCATTCTTTATGACCACTCTTGAATTTTCTTTTTAATATGTTCTTGTTCTGATGTAGTAAAATTAAAATACTTAAATAGCTTTTCATCTGACCAAATTTTATCCGAATCCATGAGTGGAACCCATTTCCAAGAATCTCTTGACAAATTTTGGGTTATCTTTCTTAAGCCAACAAAATATCTTGCAAAATTCGTTTTAAGAAATGCTTCAAAATTTTTCGCTTCCTCTAATGAATTAAAGCTTTGAATTATACTGTAAGTTTCACTGCACACTTCTTTGGGCTTTAAAATAAAAATAACTGATGTAGGAATTGTTGCCCTTCGTTTTTTTTTCGAGCCACCTGCAGCTTTTGAAACAACAACTTTATATTTATTAATTAGATTTTGACTTTTAGTCACATCATTAGTTTTAATTTGAAAAACTTGTTTTCTTAGAAAGTAACAAGAAATGTCTCCTTTACTTTTACCATTAAGTAAGCAGTGTCCATTTGCTGAAATACCAAAAGCATTTCTTGATAAAGCCACATCAGAAACCCAATTTTTCTGCCATTGATTTTTAATTTTTTCATATAAAAATAACCCCATTGGATCATCGGGAATAATATCACTTTTAGTGATATCAATTTTTACTTCTATATTATTTTCAATAAAATTCAGAAGTTCGTACTTATTTCTTTTATCAATATTAATAAAACAAACGCCCCCATTAATATCAACAGTAGGGAACACATTTCTACTATTTGAAAAATTAACTATATTTTTAATCTGCTTTGAATACATCAGCCGATCTCTAAATTTATTAAGACCTTTACCACCCACAAACCACCGCGATGGTATGACTAATACAAATTCAGTAATATCTGCTACATCTAATAATTTTTCAGTAAACACATTATACACAGGAACAGCACTTTTCCCCATTCCACCACCGTCCGTTTCTTGATAAGGCGGATTTCCTATAGCAATAATTCGTTTATTTTTTGTCTTTGAGTTAATATACTCGATCATAGAATTAAACTCCCTTTCAAATTTTTCTTTATCTAATGTTCCGTCTTCTTCCGATAAATAGTGTCCATCACGAATAACGTGGTTAAATTTTTCATTGTGTGAATATTCATTACCTAAAAAAGTTCGAATGCTTAATCGGTGGTGTCGTTCATCAGGAGCAAGGCCAAAATAACGATTTGATTTGTAAATTTCTTTTATCACCATATCTACATCTAAAAGTTTAGATTCACCTTTTGATTTGGCCCAACAACTATGAAATGCACATGCAAGTAATAATTCTCCTGCTTTACAGAACGGATCAAAGAAAGCTACATTTTCATCAGCAAAAATATCCTTACCAAGCAAAGCCACCATTTCTAAAGCTTTTTCCATTCGAAAAATAGGTTGATCCCTACCAACTACATTACCAAGAATATCAACAACATGAGCCGTGGGTTTAATCTCTAAAGAATTCATTCTATGCACCTACTGCTAATGACCTACTTGATTTGCAAGTAGAATTTTGAGCTAGTGATTTCAAAAATGACTTTTGCAAATTCATAATCATTAAAGCCTTTTTAATTTTCCTGAAATAATAGTATCAATAAAACGAACTGATCGTTCGTATTCTAACGGAATAATTTTAGAAGTTTTCGCATGACTCGTAAAAGTTCCCCCATGATAAATCAAAATCCATCGGTTGGTGACCATTTTGTGAAAACCATTTCGCTCCTACTTTTGTAAGATTAGCAATAGACTTGGCTTTTCTGGAATACTTAACGCGGACAAGGTTTCGTTTTCATTAATATGCCACTTAATTGCGGATAAAACATGTGCAAAATAATCCCGTTTTTTTGAAAGTAGAACAACATCGTTTTTAATATTTAACTTTGTTTTAAAAAAAATTCAAGGTCGTAGATAATATCCGTGATCGACAATTCTCAACATTTTTTGAATCAATATCAATCGCCCATAATGTATTAATGGCATTAGCAACAGCATAGAATGGAGCCTCGTCTGTTTTATTACTCAATCCTTGCGACACTGCTTTTTTATAAATTGCTTCAAGCCGTCTTTTGTAAATTGCCAGGACGATATTCCCATGACCAGCACAAGGTTCAAAAAAAGAGATCTCTTCATCTGACCATAAACCTCGATTATCCTTTGCAAGTAAGTTTAACATATCTTCAACATAGGATTCTGGAGTAAAAACTTCCCCCAGATCTTTGATTCGATCTTTGCTACGATGAAATAATTTTTCTAAATCAATAATTGTGCTCATTTTATTCTCATTTTATTAATTAAATTGCATATACGATTCTTTCGGTTGCATGATACGGTCACTTTAAGCCGTGGTATAAATAAACCGTCCGGCAGAAAATTCCATTAGTGGATAAAAAACATAAATTAAAAACAGAACTTGATAACGATTACTGGTTACTAGTAGCTAGAGTTGCGAAGAATATTCGCAGAGTTAGAATTACAAAAGATTTAACTCAGGAAGATCTTCATTCTTTAGGTTTTGAAAGACGTTGGTATCAACGAATTGAAAGCGGAACATATAGTGTTAGCTTACCTACGCTTGATCGAATAGCACGTGCTTTTGAAGTTGATATATCTGAATTTTTTAAAAAAAATTAAGGCTCTTTCTTTTTTATTGAATTAGAATCACTTTAGAATTGAATTGTTTTGACTATCTCTTTTATATTTTTTTAAGACATAGGTAAATAATTGAAGTTAAGACGCAACTTTTATCCAAAAACTTATCAAATCCACCATTTTCAGCAACAAATAACATATCTCCGTCATTTGTTACTAATCCATCGATAGTTGAAAAGTTTGCCATGTTTAAAATGGCTGCATCGTTTGAGGCCAAAGCAAATCGTTCTACCAGGGCCAATTGGTCTTTCCATGAAGGATATGCTTTTTAGAACCTCGTCGGATAAATACCGGATAATGAAAACCAAGAGCACTTAGTTCATCAATAAGTCCCGTTATTTTACCAGTCATAACCTGAACTAAGCTGTTCCAAAGATCTATACCGTTATGGCTTATAATTTCTTCACGAAGTTTTTTTACGTCTCGATCATAAAGTTTGGTTTTATGAAACGTTCATTTGCATTACTTGTTCGGAATTTAATATCCTTGTTTGTATTAGTGCAGTTTGCCTGATTGGGCCGCTTTTTCGATTTTAGTTTTTGATTTCTTTTTATTCAGTGATTTTTTATTTTGCTCATTTTTGAAATATTTTTTTCTTTATTCATAAATCGGAATATATTCGAATCAAGTTTAAAAATTAGTGTTTTTCATTTGTGAAATAATAATATTATTTAACAGCCATAATATTAAATCTAGTGTAATTCCTTTCTGATCGCTAAATAAATGGAGGCGGCGTTGGTTGGTTCGAAGTGTTTGAGTTGTTCAATACTAACTATTAGCTCAACTTTACTATTCTTTTGGACAAAATATCATTTATTGTATCCTGATGAATATTCAATAAGATACATAGAAAATGTTATAGATTAAGTTATGGAATGTTATAAAATGTTATGTTATTATTCCGATAAGAGTTAGTATGGAAGTCATTGTAACTGAATGGTTTGCAATCATATATCGCACTCAAAGGTCAGGCTGTGTTTAGTGATACTGACTACCAAGTCGACTTTGCGACCAGACGCAGAGTTATTAAAGACCGATGATCCGTTTGATCCAAATCACCCAAATTTAGTAATTCATTGTTTTGGGCGGCTATTAGTTTAGGTCAGACCCTCAAATTTGGTTACAAAATGAAATGGAGAAACTTAGGTCCAGGTAAAGTACAACTTAGACTTTGTTGTTGTTATTGCTGACACAAGAATTAGAAGGAACAATTGAGAAAAAGAGCATTTCTTTGCACTAGTTATGTGAAAGATGACAAAACAGAAAGACGTGAAATGGCAAAAATGAAAACTAAAATACAAAAAATAATTGATGGAACCTATGTTTACAGGGGGAAATTATGAGTCAATATCAAACCAGCGACAAACAAAAAGTTCGCCTTTACGAGATCGCAGCCTTAATGAAAAAAATAGACTTTCAAATAAATTCATTGCAAATGCAGTTGAAATTGGACTCTATTATGAAGGTGTATTTGATTTATTTGAACTTTGGGCGAAGGAAGAAGATGAAAAAGAGCGAGATCAAATTATTGCCGATCTTCAAGAAGAGATTGATGAATATAAAGAACAACCAAAAGAACCATTAAAAAAACCTTATATCAAATATACTGATCTTGAAATTATTGCACAAAATGTTGTTGGTTTTAAGGCCCATTTAAAAACATTGGTTGATAATTGGGGAGGAATTTCAAAACTTGCAAAAGCGACCGAAATTCCACAGCCGTCTCTCAGTAGATTTTTCAACACACCATCAATGCCTCGAAGAACAACTCTTTATAAAATTGCAGATGCGCTTAATCTTTCTCTGAAAAAGAGATTATAACTGATTGGGCTGCGTAAAAAAATTTATTAATGGCGCGGAATGAGAGATTCGAACTCCCGACCAACTGGTTCGAAGCCAGCTACTCTATCCAGCTGAGCAATTCCGCACTGAATAATAAAAATGTTGTGACAATACCTAATTAACATTAATATTATTAAATATGTTTGATGTCATCAAAGAATTTATTTTAAACTTGCACTCGCCGGAAGGGATGCGCAGATTATTGAGATCGGTGGGATGTTGGCGCTCGTCGGTATTGTGTTTGCGGAACTGGGCTGCTGGCGGATTTTTTCTGCCGGGTGATTCGCTTTTAGTAACGGCTGGTGTTTTTACGGTTACTAATGGTGCTGGTGGGGCTCCGTTTTTTAATCTTTATACATTACTAATTGTAATTACCATTGCAGCAGTTGTTGGGGACCAAGTTGGATTCTATTTGGGGATGAAGGCCGGGCCTAAGATTTTTAATCGCGAGGATTCGCTTTTTTTTAAGAAGAAATATCTTATATCTGCTCAAAACTTTTTTATAATGAAAATGGCGCTAAGGCGATTTTTGTGCCGCTTTGTTCCGATCTTTAGAACCTTCGTACCTTTTACGGCAGGGCTTAGCCAAATGAATTACCTTAAATTTATTAGAGTTAATATTATTAGTGGAGTTGTGTGGGTCTTTTCAATGGTGCTTTTAGGCCATTTTTTAGGTCAAACACCGCGGGCTAATAAACTGCATAAGGTTATTGTTCTGATTGTGTTTATCTCTGTTATTCCGGTGATTGTGACGGCATTTAAGAATATTGTTCTGCCTTATTGTCGTCAGAAGTTTGCTAAGTCTTAATTAATACTTTGTTTCTATTGTCTGAAAACTTAATGACAAATTATAGGTAACTATCGCATTCTGAAGCAAGACAGTTTATTTTTAATAGTTGTACCTAAAAATCAGAATCGTAGATGCTTATTTTAGATAAAGTAATTATTCGCAAATTGGAAGTTGCAGATCAGATTTATTTTGCTGAAGCGACTGAGCTTCTAAACCGCACACAAGGCAGAAATTTATTTGATGCAAATTATTTAGATATAAAAGCTAAAGATCAAAATTCTATTGTGGTAGCTGCGTTTTACGAAAATCAGCTGGTTGGCGTTGGTGTTTCAGAAATTATAAACGATTTAAAATTTTATATTCCGTTTGATTCCCAAATTACGGATGAGTTAAAAAATATAAAAGTAGGCTCTCTTACAACCCTTGCAATATTAGAATCACACCAAGGGCAAGGCATCGGTAAAAAGATCACAAAAAAACGTCTTGAATGGCTTAAAGAACAAGGTTGTAAAGTTATTGTTGGATTGTCTTGGGTCAGTGGATTAAAACACACATCCGACCGAGTTTTTGAAAAAATGGGTTTTAAAGCAGTTAAAAAAATTGATAAATTTTTTTGGGAATCTAGTATTCAAAAGCCATTTGATTGTCCTGGGTGTCTATCCGCCCCCTGTGCTTGTGCAGGAATTATGTATCGACTCGATTTAAAATAGCTCCCAATTAAATTGAGAGCTATTTACCATTTTCACCAATAAAAACCTAGAAATTTGCGTTGATATTTTTTATTACGACACTAAAAACATCTCGGTAAATTAATTTTCCATCAAATGGAATTGGTGCGGTTTCTGACCAGTGATCCCCTGTCATCGTACCTAAATCTTCGCCCCAATGTTGAGATGTTAGAGAAACTAATCCGTCATTGTAGGGATGACCTAATTTTGCGTTTAATCTGTTTAGGGCAATTAGAATTGGGTTTTGAGTGCTCTCATACACGTGATTGGGAATGTAGAAACTTAGACTGTAATATTTTACCTGATCGTTATTTATAACCATGGAATTAAAAACGTTGTTCATATTCGCTGTAGTTAATTGGGCAATCATCGCTTTATTAGTTCCAAAAATTTTTAGAATATTACTAATCACTGGTTTGTATTCCATTGAGTCCCAATATTTAATCACAAAATCAGCAATCAAGCTTCCGCGATGTGGGGTCGCAAGTGAAGTTAAACTTAGACAACGCTTACCTACTGGATATTTATTAATTACTAATCTGGAAATTAATCCCCCCATACTATGGCCGACTAGATGGAATTTTCCGTTTGGAACATGCTCTTCGATATATTTGGAAACTAATCTTGCACCCTCTTCAAAAGTAACGTTTGCAGGAAATTTTGCGATGTAGAGATTTAGTTTATGCTCATTGAACATTTTTTTTAACGGGATCAAATGTTCATAAGGAAAGGTTGGGACACCTAAACCGTGGACAAAAATAACTGGAGCATTATCACTATTTTCAACTTCAGCTAAAATATTAAAAGTTAATGTGGTAAAAATAGAAATGACTAAAACTTTTATGGTTAATTTCATATAAACATCCTTGTTAGAATTAAATAGTAGAACGGAAAAAATGGTAAATCTAGAATTAAAAAGTAACCTACTTAAACGCTCATTTGGTTTTTTGAGCTATGAAATCGAGTAACTTTTTTTGGAATTTTTCTTTGGAAAAATCATGCGCGCGAGATATGAGATCAGCTCGCTTAAAGCGTGAATCTTGAAATTGTTCAATAGCACTAATTAAAGCATCTTCATTTAATTCATAGAAAAAATCGGCGACTTTATTATTTAGAGTTTCTAAAACTCCACCAGCTGAATAGGCAATTACAGGTGTCCCAACTAATAAGGCTTCAAGTGGTGTAATTCCAAAATCTTCAATGCCTGGAAAAATCAGAGCGCGAGCGCCACTTAAAATTTCAATTACGTCAGCGCGAGGAATATTTCCTAAAAATTCAATATTAGGTTTACTCATCGCTTTTAACATTGCTTCTTGTTGGCCAGAGCCGATAATTTTTAATTTGATTCCAAGTTTATTGAAAGCTTTTACGGCGAGATCTACTCTCTTATTGGGAGCAAACGCCGATAAAACGACAAAGTAATCTTTTTTAGTTTCATCAATTTTATATTTTTTAAACTCTTCAATATCCACGAATGGATTAATAACGGTTGCATCGCGATTATAATAATCGTTAATTCTTTTTCTAACAAAATCGGCGTTAGCTATAAAATGGTCAACGTTACTATTAGATTTTTTATCCCAGTTTTGTAGATAAGGACGAATTAATTGCATAAGTTTACGTTGATAAAGAGGTGCTACACCTTTGCCAAAGTAAGCATCAAACTGATCGTAGATATATCTCATCGGACTATGTACGTAAGAAATATGAACTGAGTTTTTAGGTTTTGGAACACCTTTAATTACACAGTGAGAGCTACTAATCACTAAATCGGCTTCATGAGTAATCTTCATGTTACTTGCTATCATAGGCATGATCGGTAGAGTCTTACGATAGTTTTCAAAAATGTTAGGAAACTTATTAAGTTTAGAAGTCACAATCTCGTGACTCTCAATAATTTTTGAAGTTGTACCCGGTTTATGAATTAGGGTGTAGATTGGTGCGTTAGGAAAAAGTTCTACGATAGCTTCCAGAACCCGCTCGCCGCCACGAAAACCAACTAACCAATCATGCGTTATTACAACTTTCAAATTTCTCTTTCCTCTTTTAAAGAAAATATTATACTCATGTCTGTATGATTGAGCAATCGACCTTTGATATATTTAGAGAAATTGATTCGTTGGAAAAATATATTTTATCCCATCAGGCAAATATTTCTCAAAATAATAAACGAGTGGAATCGATTCATAAACAGCGAGCGGTTTCAGAAACAGAACTCACTAAAATTAATTCACAGTTAAGTAAAGATATTAAAGAATTAAATGCACTTGAAACTAATTTAAATAAATATGAAAACCGTATTAACCTATTGGAAGAGCGACTAAAAGTAGTAGCTGATAATAAACAACTCACCTTAACTGAAAATGAGCTAGAACAAATTCGTGCTGAAAAAATAATTTTAGAAAATCTGATTTTGGATTTAATTGATAAAACAGATAATGAAACAATGGAAGTAAATAACCTCAATACTTTTTTAAGTGGTTCTAAAAATACGTTAACCGAAATTGAAAAAGAGGTAGCGGCCGATAATAGTACTGAACAGAAAAATATCAAAAACTATGAAGAGCGGATAAATTCTCTGATTGAAACCATCCCTCCCCTAGTTTTAAGTATCTATCGCCCTTTAAAAGAGAATTTTAAACGAGAGTCAGTTTTAACTCGTGAAAAAAATGGAAAATGTGAAAAATGCCACTTTGAGTTAAATAAAAATGCGATGGAGACTCTCCATAAGCGAACTCAACTGGTAAAATGTAACTATTGTCAGCGTATATTTGTGCCATAACGGCCCATTATCCCTTTACAAAATCATGCTCCACACCTAATTTGACCACGCCAAGAAGAGGGGATCATCGCTGGAATAAACGTATGGGCAACCATATTTTTGTTCGGGAGGAAGGTCTGGACACCACAAGACAGCGTAGCGGGTAACGCCCGTCCACCGTGAGGTGAGGACAAGTGCAACAGAAAGCAAGTACGCAAGAGGAGTTAAATCCTTTTGGCAGTAGTGAAAACAGGTAAACTCTACGCGGTGCAAGCCCATGTAGGTTAGCGCTTGAAGGCAGTCTGCTTGAAGCTAACGGGTAGGGTGCTCGAGTGTACTGGTAACAGTACGCCTAGAAGAATGATGGTTAAAAACAGAATCCGGCCTACGCCTCATCTTGGCTCTTATTCTAATAACTATTTCGGATTATATTCCGAAATAGTCTTGACTTTTTCGGAATATAGACCGAAAATAGCCATATGCAAAGATATCTCAATGGTCCAGTTCAAGAGTTATTAAGTAAAAAGATGCTCCTACTGATGGGGCCACGCCAAGTGGGTAAAACGACTCTAAGTAAGTCTATTACCAACTCTTATGCCTATCACAATTACGATATAAAAAAAGATATTCAGATTTTTCAAAAACAGATTTGGGATCGCTCCAAAGAGTTGGTGATTTTTGATGAACTTCATAAAATGAAAAAATGGAAGCTATGGTTAAAAGGAATCTGGGATGATGAAGTTAATCGTAAGCAACAATTTCTCGTTACTGGAAGTGCTCGCTTAGATATTGCTAAAAAGATGGGAGATTCACTGGCTGGAAGATTTTTTTCAATCAGAATGAACCCGATTGATTTAAAAGAGGCAAAAAGCTGGAAACCAAAAAGTGATCTCTCTGAAGTTAATTACAAGAAACTACTGTCGGTTGGTGGTTTTCCTGAACCCTTTATAGATGGAACCGAAAAATTTTATAATCTTTGGCAAAAAACACATAGTGATCTAATTGTTAGACAAGATTTAATTTTACTAGAAAATATTAGAGATTTAGATGGAATCGAAACACTTATCGAAATGCTAGCAACCAGAGTTGGATCAACCATCTCATATAATTCTATAGCTGAAGATTTAGGTCGTGATGATAAAACAGTTAAAAAGTGGGTAGAGATTCTTGAAAAAATGTATATTGTCTTCAAAGTCTCCCCTTATTCAAAAAATGTAGTCAAAGGACTAAAAAAAGCTTCTAAGATCTATTTTTACGATTTAGGTAAAGTCGAAGGCGATGAGAGTCAGAAATTAGAAAATCTGGTGGCCCTATCTCTGAAAAAAGAGCTTGAGCTGCTTGAAGATTCAGCGGGAATTCCAGGTAACCTTTATTTTATTCAAAATAAACAAAAACAAGAAATTGATTTTGTAACGATTCAGAAAAAAAGAACTCCCCATTTTTTTGAAGTCAAATTAAGCGATAATACACCTTCAAAAAACTTTGATTACTTTGAAAATGTTTTTCCGAGCATTAACAAAATTCAGTTGGTAAGAAATTTGGATCGTGAGTATTTAACTAAAAATAAAATTTGTATTAGAAATGTATTAACTTATTTAGAAAAGTTAGATCTTTCATAGCTTAATTGCTTTTAAAGTTGCTGTAGAAAAGTTTTGTTTATCTGAACAATCTAAAAATTCAATTTTTCTATTTTTGAAATATTTTTTGAATGTTGATTCAAACTCTTTTTCTGTGAGTGGCATTACGTAATTGAAAATTTTATATTTGGTAATTCCGGTTTTAAAAACTTTTAGTTTTTCTTCGCCTTTAATCGCTTTCATGATTGCTGGATACTGTTTTAATTTGGCGTCGTCGGTTTTTAGGATGAGGGTTGGCATTTCCCATTGACCGTTTAGCCATTCGCCTTGCTCTTTTTGGTATACTAGTAGTTTATTGTTTTTAATTATGGAAATTCTGAGGAGGTGAAGTTCGAGGTCTGGCT
Organism: Bacteriovoracaceae bacterium; assembly: GCA_046328975.1. Taxonomy (GTDB): domain Bacteria; phylum Bdellovibrionota; class Bacteriovoracia; order Bacteriovoracales; family Bacteriovoracaceae; genus JAXLVO01. The sequence continues at coordinate 98,282 of JAXLVO010000004.1, forward strand.
TTTTATCTTTGATAATTTTTCCGCTCGTTAGAATTGAGAAGTTTTTTGTTTTGTAGGCTTTGCATTCGCTATTTAGCGGACAATTTAGACAATCAGCTTTTTGGTTTCGGCAAAGAGTTCTACCTACATCCATGATCGCTTCGTTAATTTCTCGTGCGTTTTTTTTGCTTAAGTTATTTAAAATTTTATTTTGGTTAAATAACGTGTAGATTTTTTCTTTTAGCGCTTGTTGGTCTACGGCTGTTAGTCCGTAAAATCTACCAAGAACTCTTTCTAAGTTTACATCCACTGCAATTTGCGGCTGTTGATGTCCGATAGAACAAAGAGCGTTCGCAGTATATTTTCCAATGCCTGGAATTAAAACTAATTTATCAAATTCATCTGGAATGTCGCCGCCCCAATTTTCTACAATGAAGAGCGCGGCTTTTTTTAAGTTGGCAGCTCGTCGGTAGTAACCTAAACCTTTCCATGCAATTCCTAAATCTTCTTCACTAGCTTTAGCTAGTTTATAAAGATCAGGAAATTTTAAAATAAAAGGATCAAATTTATTAATTACAGTATTAACCGTTGTCTGTTGTAACATAATTTCGGAAACTAGCGTATGATAGATAGTTCTATTTTTACGCCATGGTAGTGTTCCGAAATTTTTGGCGGACCATTTGATTAAATTGTTAACGCTATCAAAATTCATTATTTTACTACGATATCTAAAATTGGTCGCTCTTCATAATGTTGTTTGCTATTGGTATCTACACAACCAATTGTTTGGTCAACCGTTTTGATCCATTCGAAAATTGGGTTTCCTGTTCCTGGAGGAGTTGGAAGATCGTAACTTACATAACGATAATAGGTTTTACCTTCAGCTTTACGTTTTGCCATTTTTTCATAAACATTATCCATTTTTACACCGGTTTCACCCAGTTTTAAAAGATACTGATATGCTGAGTAACGGACTAGAAAGTCAAAATCTTTATGTTTAGGTTTGAAGCCTTCGTAGTGAACTTGTTCTAAACATTTTAAAAAGAGTTTATCGATATTTTGATTTACCTGTTTGCTTTTTGCTCGATTAGCATAAACTTCGTGACAATCAGCTACCTCTTTTTCACGTGTTTTAGCATCCACAGGAGTGAAGTTTTTCTTTACAAAATCTAATGTCTCTTTTTTATTTAGAAATCCATCTACTCTTGTTTTAGATGAGTAACCATAACCCGCGATAACTCTTCCGCCTTTATAATTTGACCAGTATTCACTGATTTCATCTTTTAATGTAGAACTAACATCATCAATATCCTTAATGAATTTTGAAAGTTTATCATCGAGGTCGACTGCGATAATTTTCCAATCCTGAATCCACCCTTTTCCGTTAGCGCAAACTAGCTCTTCACACTCTTCCATTTTGTAGAGACCGACAATCCGGACTTGTTGTGGTTTGATGTAGCTTGGATTTTTGATTAGGTCTTGGTATTTTGAATCACTACCAATAACGACAACATCAAGTGGATCACCATCAACGTTGAAATAGCCGGGAGCAATTCCGTACGTGATTGGGTATTTTTGAATAATATTTTTTGTTCCATATACTACGCGTGGACAGATGTGGCGATCGAGAAAAAGATTTCCGGTAGCGGCTCTTAATTCATATTTGTTAGTTGAACCTTTAGGCACTTCCATCACAAACGTTAAAATATCGTTTCCATTTTCTACATTATTTAAATTAGAAAAAACCACGTTCTCTTTAGGTGCAAGGTTGGCGCAACTAGTGACAAAAAAAACTAAAAACATCATTACTTGAATTTTCAGCATAGGGAATCTCCTTATTTTTTTGGGTAATCTAGCATAGGGAAATACTATTTGTATAAAAATTATAAAAGATTTCAGGAATCTGCGACTTAATAAAATCTTTGCGCTGGGGTTTTTGAGATCAATTTCACATAAGAAATATCGGGATTTTTCATTGGTAAAATTGTGAATTTTTTAGTATATAAAATTTCAGTTTTTCATTGGAGAATTTATGCAAAAACAGGATTTAGAATTATTAAAAAATACTGAATTTTTAGTTAAAAAAGAGAAAGAGTTTACGGTTCAAATTCTCAGAAATCTGCGAGAGATTGAACGGAAAAAATTATTTGTAGAATTAAATTATAGTTCGTTGCATGGATATTGTGTTGAAGCGCTTGGTTATTCTTCTTCCGAAGCTTTTTTGCGAATTTCGGCGATGAGAGTTATGAAAGAGATTGCTGGAGTTGAGGAAAAAATTAAGAGCGGAGCACTTTCACTAACAGTGGTTGGGGAAATGCAAATGCTGGTTAAGAAAAAAGAGAAGAGTGAAGAAGTAAAAATTTCGAAAGAGGTTAAAATTAATTTATTGAAAGAGTTGGAAGGAAAATCGACTCGAACGGCTCAGAAAATTGTGAAAGAAAAATTGCAAATTGAAGATAAAGTGAGTGTTTCGGATTTTAAATTCAAAGATAGTACAATGGAAAAGTTTAAAAAATTGTCAAAAAAAATGGATGTGGAAAATTTAGATGATCTGCTTTTATTGGTAATTAAAATGGCGGAAGATAAGTTGGTTGAGGAGAAGCAGGAAGTTCAGGAAAAATTCCCCGCGCGGGAAAAATGTGAGAGTGAGCGTATGTTTTCTATATATATGCCGCTAAAAATTAAACGACAGGTTTATATTAAAGCCAATTATCAATGTGAACGGTGTAAGAGTCGGAAATATCTTAATATTGATCACATTCGAGCGTTTAGCTTAGGAGGGCAACATAGTTTAGCCAATTTAAGAGTGCTCTGTTCACCGTGTAATCAGCGGGAACGGGTTAAGCTTTCAGAAAATTGCTCAAATTGGTCTGTCTGACTTTTGAATCGATATTGTTGATTGCCATACGGAGAGCTTTTCGTTGACCTACCATAATGACTAATTTTTTTCCGCGGGTGAGGCCAGTGTAGATTAAGTTGCGATAGAGCATTTTAAAATGTTGCGTGGAAACTGGGATGATTACTACGTCAAATTCACTTCCCTGCGATTTGTGAATTGTAATTGCGTAGGCAAGATCGATTTCGCTTAAGTTTTCTTTAGCGTAGGCAACTTCGTGGTAATTTTTTTCGTTTCCAAATGCGATTAGGCACTCTAAAGTTTCTGTATCTATTTTTAGAATTTTTCCGATATCGCCGTTAAATACGCCGAGTTCGTAATTGTTGCGTTTTTGGATAATGCGGTCACCGACGCGGTAGATTTTCTCTCCGATCATAATTTGAGCGAGACCTTCGCGTTTGGGGTTCATGCGTTCTTGGATTTTTAAGTTTAGTTTTTGGGCGCCAAGGCTTCCTTTTATCATTGGAGTTAGGAGTTGGATTTCTAGGTTTTTGCCCCAATATTTAGGAATGGTCTCTTCGATTAATTTTAGGACAATGTCGGTTGCGGTGAAACCATAATTTAGTGTTGAAAAAGGGTGAACTCTTTTTAAAACTGATTTTAATTCTTCAACATGTGATTGACTTTGAACCAGTTCTTCTAATTTCACATGGTGAAATTTATCGGGAATAGAAAAAGCTTCTACCTGCATTTCATTAAAATCGGTGGTTAAATTATTTTTGCCAAAATAGTTTTTTACTCGATGGATAAAGTGGGCCTGTTCACTAGTAGCGTCTTCGGCGTCGATAAATAACGAATCATGTTTGGTTTTCCAAAGTTCAGGAAATTCAAATGGACTTTTTACGGCAGGAATCTCTCCCCTATTTATAGCATGCGCGCTTTTTATAATAGACGACTCAGCAGCTTGCCGAAAAATTTTAGTTAATTTAAAACAGGGAACAACTTCAGAATTAATTAGATCATTTAAAACGTTACCTGCACCCACTGAAGGTAACTGATCAGGGTCGCCAATAAATAAAACTTGGCAATCTAAACTTACGGCTTTTAGTAATGATGCCGTTAGATTTATATCTAACATCGACGTTTCATCTACAATTAAAAAATTTCCCGGTAGCGGATTATCTTCATTACGAAGAAAGCCACCACCAGCTGGATTAAATTCGAGTAACCGATGAATAGTTTTTGCCTCAACTCCAATCACTTCACCCATTCGTTGAGCGGCTCTTCCAGTTGGTGCGGCCAAAATAATATTTTTGCCCATGGCTTGGATTAATTTAACTAAAATTTTCGTAGTAGTTGTTTTTCCGCAGCCAGGACCGCCGGTTAAAATGGAAAAAGGATATTTTACAATATGAATGATACTTGCAAGTTGTTCATCACTTAAAGTTACTTCGTTAGCAATTTTATATTTATCTAACCAACTTTTTACTCGCTCGTCATCGTTTGAACACGCTTGTTCCATTAAACTTTTGATTTTTTTAAAAACATACTGTTCGTCAAAATATAAACTCTTAGCATAGTAACATTCATTCAAATTTATAATTTCATTTTTTGAAACTAAGTCCTGCAGAATAACTTTCAACGGAACGCTAGTTAAATTGAGCAGTTCTAAAACGCCATCATTGATTTGGTCAAAGGTTAAATAACAATGTCCCTCCTCTCGAGCGCTATTTAATAAATGTTTTACTCCAGCACAAATACGAATCTGATCATCCGGTTTTATTCCAACCTTCAAAGCAATTTTATCAGCACTTAAAAAAACAATACCAAAAATATCGCGTGCGAGTTGATAAGGATTGTTTCTAACAATCTCAACGGCTTTACTACCGTAAGCTTTATAAATTTTAACCGCAAAAACGGTACTTATATCAAACTCTTGTAAAAACAACATCACATTCCGAACTTCGCGATGTTCGCTCCACGCCTCCGAAATCATTTTTAACTTATTTTTTTTGATGCCATCCACTTCAACTAATTTTTCAATATGATTTTCGAAAATATCTAAAGTTCGATTGCCAAAGTGATCCACAATTTTTTTGGCGGTTTTAGGACCCACTCCAAAAATCAGACCACTACCTAAATATTTTTCTAAAGCAGTCGTACTCGCTGGTTTTTTCTCAACTACTTTAACCGCTTTAAACTGCTCTCCAAAAGTGGGATGAGTGACATAACTGCCATAGAAATCCATAGTAGCGCCCGCAAAAACTTTGGTTTGAAAAACCACTACGGCCATTCTCTCATTAGGACGCGACGCTGGCGAAACTTTTAAAACGGACCAACCATTTTCGGGATTATGGTAAGTTATCGTTTCAACGATTCCCGAGAGACACTCAATATGTTCTGAACTTTGCATCATGCCTCACAATTTACACTATTATTCTAAAGATGTATTGTCATAATGCTTGAATTTTGCGTTCTGTCGTAATAGGATAGTCAAAATTATTTGCGAGGATTTTATGAAATATGTTGGAGCTCATGTTAGTGCTGAAGGTGGAATTGAAAATGCGCCGATTAATGCTCACCAAATTGGAGCAAAAGCCTTTGCCCTTTTCACTAAAAATCAGCGCCAGTGGATTGCTAAACCACTTACTACTGAGACCATTAAAAACTTTAAAGATAATTGTAAAAAATATGATTTTGCACCAGAAGTAATTCTTCCGCATGATAGCTATCTTATTAATTTAGGCAGTCCTGATGAAGAGGGTCTGGAAAAATCACGAGCAGCTTTTTTAGATGAAGTTCAACGCTGTGAAGTTCTAGGTTTAAAATATCTTAATTTTCACCCAGGCTCACATCTAAAAAAAATTAGCGAAGAAGAGAGTCTCGCACTTGTCGCCGAATCCCTCAACCTAACTATTAAAACTAAAGATGTAATTCTGGTTATCGAAAATACCGCGGGCCAGGTACTAACGTGGGTTATACCTTTGAACATTTGGCAGAAATTATTGATCAAGTAGACAATAAAGAGCGAGTGGGAGTCTGTCTTGATACCTGTCATATGTATGCTAGTGGATATGACCTAAAAACCCGTGAAAGTTTTGATAAAAGTATGCTTAAGTTTGATAAAGAGGTTGGTTTTGACTATTTAAAAGCTATGCACATTAATGATTGTAAAACGCCGTTTGGTTCTAGAGTTGACCGACATGAAAGTTTGGGTAAAGGGACCATTGGCATTGATCTTTTTAAATTTATTATGCAAGATAAACGTTTTGATAATATTCCGCTTATCCTAGAAACAGTTGACGAAACTATTTGGGATGAGGAGATTAAAATGCTCTACTCTTTCACAAAGTCTACTAAAAAAGTCTAAATCCGGCAGGAATAGCACACTTCTAAATAATTGTTTGATTCTTTTAGCGTCACTTCCGATCAAAAAAATGATCATGACTTCAACTAAAGGAACTTTTATTAAATTAATGCTATTTTTTCTGCCAATTTTTTTAATAAGCTGTAAACCTGAATATCCTACCATTAATACTATTTTAAATGTCAAAAAAATTGAAGTAGTGAGTGGTGAAATTAATAAAACTGATTTTAAATCCCTTGAGATTCGCGATCAACAAGAGATGGAAAATAATTGGGATAAATTTATTGAGTTTTCCCCTAAAACCTACAAAACTTTTGAAAGTAAAATCACCTTTCATTCCGAAAAAAATTTTAAAAAAGAGGATTTTAAATCACTTATTTTTAAAATCAATTTTTTTGGAGCTAGCTTAAAATATCAAACTTGGAATTTTTCAATTTTTAATAATAAATCTCAAAGTTACGAACAACTTTTTAATAATAACTTTGTAGAAAATGCTAAATGGAACTATTTTGAATTTGCTAAAAATGATATTACTGACTATATCAATAGTAAAAATGATATTATAGTTCAATTAAACTCTAATAATGATTATGACGTGGCTTTAATTGATTATCTAGTGATTACACTTGAAACAAAATTGCAAAATACTACTCCAACACCAAATCCAGATCCTACTGATCCGAGTATTCCACAAACAGGCTGGACTCCTAAAATTAATCAAAAATGGCACATTCAATATAGCGGGACCATTGATTTAAGCGAACTTAATCCAAATACTGAAGTGATTATTTTAGATCTATTTAAAACAGACAAAGAGCTTATAGATACATTAAAAAAGAGTAACCTGAAAATTATATGTTCGTTCAGTGTGGGAACTTATGATCCCAATCACCCCGATGCGGATGAGTATCATGAAAACATCTTAGGCAATAATCTAAACGGTTCACCAGATATTCGCTGGGTGGATATCCGTAATCTCGAAACTTTAAGAGCAATTATGGGAAAAAGAATGGATCTAGCAGTGGAAAAAAGTTGTGATGGGGTTTTAACATTAGCTATGGAAAACTTCGCATTCGATACTGGATTTCCGATTAAATATCGTGATCAACTTGAGTTTAATCTAATGTTAGCAGAAATGGCCCATGCACGCGCTCTTTCGATCGGATTACACAATGATTTTGATCAAATTCCCGAGCTAAAAGACTCTTTTGATTGGGCATTTAGTGAGCAATGTTTTGAGTTTAATAAATGCAACAAACTGTTACCGTTGGTGGATATCCAAAAACCGGTATTTGGAGTGGAGTATAATCTGAGCACAGAGGATTTTTGCCCCAAGGCGAACGTGTTAAACTTCGACTTTGTTCGGAAAAATATTGAAATGGATGCAACGAGTACGCCATGCCGCTAGAAAAATTTTGAACTTTAAACATGCATTAAAACAAGTTAAACTGAAACTGAATAAATAAATGGAGAAAAGTATGAAAAAAATTAAAGTAAAAAACCCAGTCGTTGAACTTGATGGCGACGAAATGACCAGAATTATCTGGAAGTTTATTAAAGACAAACTGATTACTCCCTACTTGGACATGGACATTCGTTATTACGATTTAAGTATTCAAAACCGAGATGCTACTAACGACCAAGTGACCATCGATGCAGCCAATGATATTAAAAAATATAATGTTGGAATCAAATGCGCCACTATCACACCTGATGAAAATCGCGTGAAAGAGTTTAATCTCAAGGAGATGTGGAAATCACCTAACGGTACTATTCGAAATGTACTTGATGGAACTGTTTTTCGTGAACCTATCATTTGCAGAAATGTTCCTAAATTAGTTCCTGGATGGACTAAACCTATCGTTATTGGTCGCCACGCTTTTGGTGATCAGTATCGTGCTACCGATTTCGTGATTAAGAAAAAAGGTAAACTATCCATTAAATTTCATCCTGATGACGGAGTGGGTGATCACGATGATCAAAACTATACAGTCTTTGATTTTCAAGGACCAGGAATTGCACTTGCTATGTACAATACTGATGAATCAATTATGGGATTTGCTCAAAGCTGTTTTAACTTTGCTTTAACTAAAGGATGGCCACTCTATTTATCTACCAAAAATACTATTTTAAAAAAATATGATGGGCGCTTTAAAGATATTTTTGAAGAGATCTACATAAGAGATTTTAAAAAGAAATTTGAATCTAAAAATATTACTTATGAACATAGACTTATTGATGACATGGTGGCTTTCTGTTTAAAATCAGAAGGAGAATTTGTTTGGGCCTGTAAAAACTACGATGGAGACGTTCAGTCTGATATTGTTGCTCAAGGATTTGGGTCATTAGGCTTAATGACGTCAGTCCTAGTTGCACCAGATGGTAAGACCGTTGAATCTGAAGCCGCACACGGAACAGTTACTCGTCACTACAGAATGCACCAACAGGGTAAACCTACTTCAACTAACCCAATGGCTTCGATTTTTGCATGGACCAGAGGACTCTACCATAGAGGAAAACTCGATAATAATACAGAGTTAATGAATTTTGCCACAACCCTAGAACAAGTCTGTATTGATACTGTTGAGTCTGGAAAAATGACGAAAGACTTAGCCGTTTGTATTCATGGTAACAAACTAAGAGAGGATCAATACTTAGTGACTGAGGCTTTCTTAGAAGTGATTAACCAAAACCTTCAAAATAAATTAAAACTCTAATTTATGCGTAGTGGTCTCACCTTACTATTCTTACTCTTACAGGTAAATCTAGTTTTTGGGACCACTACCTGTTTAGAAAATCGAGCTGCTTTTGATATTGGCTCAGGTTCAGTAAAAATCTTAGTCGCTTCAGTTAATTTCTGTGAACATAAAATCGAAAAAGTTTTTTTAAATGAGAGCAAAAAAATTGGTTTTCAAAGTGATTTAGAAAAATCCATTGATAATAAATTCAGTAGTACCATTCAAACCGAAGCCATCAAACTTTTTAAAGAGCTTATGTCTCAAGCCGAAAGCTACCATCCAGTTAAATATAGTGCTGTGGCCACCGCAGCTTTTAGAAAAGCCGCTAACACTAATGACTTTGTAAAACTGGTGGATAAAGAGTTATCCCTTAAAATTAAAGTGATTGAGCAACAAGAAGAGGCCAAGCTTGGCCATGCAGCACTTATTTCTCAATTAACACTAAATAATTCCGTTCCTAAAAAACCGATTGTAGTTTGGGATATTGGTTCTGGGAGTATGCAAATTACTTCTAAAAATGAAAAAAATGAGTTTGAATTTAATTATTTAGGGACACTGGCGTCTGTAACATTTAAAAATAGAGTAATTACAGATATTTTAAAAAAAGATATTCATAAAGTTAATTCACCTAACCCTATTGGCAAGGATAATGTTAAAAGTGCATTTCGGCTAATCAAAAAAGAGACCAGTACTGCTTTTCAACCATCATTTTTAAGCTTCTTAAAAAATGCTGAAATCTATGGCATTGGAGGTGTTCATGCTTCAAGTATACTAAATCAGATTAGTAAAGCATCTAATAACAGCCCACTAAAAAAATACACTCTAGATGATTTACTTAAAGCCATTGAGATTAAAGCACTAAAAAATGATCAAGAACTTGGTGGCGAATACGCTGCAACCGATGTGACTAATCTTATTTTAGTTGCAGGTTTCATGCAAACAATGAGTATCAATACGATTAACGTTGAAAAAATTAATTTAACTAATGGGCTAATTCTCGAATAGATGGTATAATTTTTTTTGTATGGACTATTCAACTCACCTCCATTCAACTTCATACGGAGCTACTCGCTGGAAAAAATATATTAAAGATAAAATCTGTAAAACGGATGATAACGTTGATGTTTTTTATCAAGTTATTCAAAAAGGGAGAAAAGCTAAGAAGACACTAATTTTAGCTAATGGCTTAGGCGGAAGACTCTATTCCTGGGGCCCAATTATTGAAGCCTTTATTGATGAATATAAAATTATCACCTGGGACTATCGTGGATTATTTGATTCAGAAACACCCAAGAACTTAGCTGATCTTTCAATTAATCGTCACGCACATGATCTGCAAAATATTCTAGAAGTAGAAAAAATTAATTCTATAATTGGCTGTGGTTGGAGTATGGGGGTACAAGTCATTTTAGAGTTTACTTCTCATTTTCCTAATAAGTGTGAAAAACTTATTCTGATTAATGGGACACATGGACATGCACTCACAACGGGGTTGCAACCTTTTTTTAGAATTCCCTTTACGCAAGACACGTTTCACGAATTAATCGAAACAATTTATGGCTCAGACTACTTACAAAAACTCTTCTGTTTTATTCCTCAAAAAAAAATAATAACCAATATTTTTAGTAAAACCTTAAAGTATCTCTGGAAAAATCCTGAATTACCACAATTTACCGAATGGTTTTTCAATGATGTTTTTCATGAAAAAAATTTTCGAAATATTTTAAAGCTTTTACAAGAGCTGGATGCTCATTCTGTCTTTCACCACTTACGCGAAATTAATCAACCGGCTTTAGTTATTAGTGGTGGTTTGGATATCATTACTCCACGTTATCAAAGTAAAGAGTTGTACCGAAAACTTCCTAACGCTGAATATATTAACTATCCCCTATGCTCTCATTTTGTAGTTTTAGAAAAATCTGAAGCTTTAGTAAAAAAGATTAGAAGTTTTCTCGAATAAGGAATAGCATGTCTTGCCCATTTTGTAATTTTAGTTCAGACCTCCTTAAACTAAAAATTCATGAATTTAAACACTCTTATTGGCTAGTTGGAGAACATCAGTTTATCCCTAATTACACTTTTCTTATATTTAAAAACCATATTCGTGAAATGACCGAACTTAATCTTAAAATACAGCAAGAGTTTTTTAGTGAAATCATGCAAGCAAGTAGCATCATTCAAAAAGTTTTTAAACCTATTAAAATGAATTATGCTTCACTTGGTAACCAAGTAGAACATCTGCATTGGCATCTTTTTCCGCGTATGAATACCGAGAGAGATTTTAAAATGCATCCATGGTTTAATCAGAATCATTTTAGTGAACATAAAACAACCATTGATCAATCTCAAAACATAATTAAACTAATTAAACCCCATTTATGACTAAAAATATCTGTACCTATTTTAAAAATAAACAATGTGAATCCTGTGATCTTCTCAATTTAACTTATGAAGAGTCATTAAATTACAAACAATCACACCTCATTCACCTCTTTCCGGAAACAACACTAAATCCATTAATTGCCTCAAATCCTGTTTTTGAATCGAGAAACAAAGTTAAACTTAGCGTAACTGGCACTATTGAAATGCCTATTATTGGTATTCAAAAACCAGACAATACATATGAAGAGTTGCTAAATTGTCCACTCCATTTCCCTGAACTTAATAGTCTACTTAATTTTTTAAAACCATTTATTAGTGAATTTAAACTAACTCCCTACAATTATAAAACCCAGAAGGGAGAATTAAAATATATCATTATTTTAAAACCTAGCCCCACTCCCAACTCACCATTAATACTTCGATTTGTTTTACGCTCTAAGGAGCCACTCGATCGAATTAAAAAAGGGATTAATAAAATTCAAAGTTTTTCACCCAAAACTGAAGTTATATCCGTAAACATTCAACCCGAAAATAAAGCAATCTTAGAAGGACACGAAGAGATTGTACTTACACAAAAAGATTTTATTTTTACTAAACTAGATCAGATTGAACTTTTAATTAAACCTAAAAGCTTTTTTCAAACTAATACCGATATGGCGATAAAACTTTATCACTATGTTTCTCATAAAATAAAAAACTTAAAAGCCCAAAACTGTCTTGATCTCTATTGTGGAATTGGCGCATTTAGCTTTTTTATCGCAAACTCAATTCAAAGCTGCATTGCTGTTGAAATTACCAAAGAGGCAGTTGATTCTGCTTATCAAGCCAGTCTTAAAAATAAAACAACTAATATTGAATTTATCTGTGAAGATGTTGATCTTTTTTTAAAGAAAATTATTCATGGAAATCTCGCCCAGAGCTTTGATACAATCATTGTAAATCCCCCAAGACGAGGATTAACACTTTCAGTTATTCAGTCTCTTTTAATTTTAAAACCAAAAAATATAGTCTACTCGAGTTGTAACTATGAGACTTTTTATGAAAATTATTTAAAATTAAAAGATAATTATACCTTGCAAGAGATCCAACCCTTTGATATGTTCCCATTCACTAAACACTTAGAAATGGTTGCAACTTTTACATTAAAATGAGCCAATTAATTGAATCCTCTTTTATTTTTTGTGAGTCTTTTGATGACTTTACTCCTCTTTTAAAAGAGGAGATAAAATTTTATTATCCAGAATTTAAATTTGCCTTTTCTCATAAAAATTTTTTAACCTTTAAATCAGAAACCAAACTCAATTTGGATTTCAAATTAGATCTAATTTTTGCTAAAAACTATGGTTTAACTTTGACTAAGGGGACACGTGATCACTTAGAGGAGTATGTTAATCAGCTGCCCTTTAATGCTAATCAAGTTCAAATATATATGTTTGAAACTACTCCAGATCTTTTTTGGTTAGGCGTTAACAGAAAGGCCCATACAAGTTTTCCCAGAAATTTTCCCAATATTCCATTACCTGAAGCTGCACCATCTAAAGCCTATTTAAAAATGGAAGAGATGTTAAATTTAACCAACTTTCCATCAAGAGGTTGAATCTGTTTTTAGAGCTTGGTTGCGCCCCTGGGAATGGCTATTCGCTCATTAATCGAAAAATTAATGTTTTTGGAATTGATTCCAGCCGATATTTCACCTGTTTTAACTGGTCCCAATTTCACCTATAAAAAAGCTGCATTTCAACATCTAGAAGTGAGTGAACTTCCTCGTAATTTTAGTTGGATAATAATTGATTTAAATCTTGACCCTTTTTTTGTATTTAAAAATTTAAAAAAAATAATTTTAAATAATGAAACAAAAATAAAAGGAATCTTCATCAATATTAAATTAGTCGAAACTAAAATCTTAACACAGAAAGCCAAACTCCAAAATGCTTTTAAAGAGCTTGGTTTTAAAATGACAATCTGTAAGCATTTACACTCCAATCAAAAAGAGTTTTTCATTTTTGCTAGTAAACAATAAAAAATATTGATTTGATAAAGTGAATATTTAGTCGTATATAGCGCCTCATGAAAAATATTTCAGTCAAAATCACCTCTATATTTTTATTAATCTCAAATTGTTTTGCTCTTGAAACTGACCAATATTTAATGTGGGATTTTTCAATTAAAGATTCAACAGTTGGTGTAAATAATTATTTTAATTATCAGATTGAAAAAGGGGTTGAAAGATTAAATGGTATGAAAAATTACCAGTCACTAAGCTGTGATAAAGCGACTGAAGTAATTGTTAAAGAGTTTTTAAGAAATAATACTTTAACTGAAGATCAAATCGAAATTGATTTAAAAGATAATAATGAAGTTGAGCTCTTTCCAAATCCACATAATCGCAGAGAACTCAGAGATCTAAGCATTTATAAAGAGTTCACCTCTTTTTTTTCTAAAGATAAAATTTTTCCAGTAGCTCCTAATATTCGAGTTAATAATATTGATATAGGTACAGACAAATTAGGACACTTTATATCTTTAGGCTTAAACTACTATTACACCTACAGAGCTGCTTTAAATAATCGCAATGAGACCACTAACGATGCTTTTATTGCTGCAATTGAGTATGGAATTTTCACAGAAAAAACTTATTATGGTTATCTAACCTCAGGTGTTTTTTCATACGCTGATCTAGAAGCAAATTTTCAAGGTTTAATTTTTATTCTCAATATTTGTGGCCCATTTAATGGTTACATTAAATTTAACCAAGCATTAGGTAAATGGGTGAAAAACGCAAAATTTGATATTAAACCTTATGTAAATCCCAACTGGAATGAAGTATACAACCCATCACACTATTCAGATAAGCCTTGGAAAAAAGTATCAAAAGTATTAAGTGAAAAAAAATATTGTGAAAGACTCTACTCCAATAAAATAAATACTTTTTTTGAAGAACTTAAATTGAGAGATGAGATGAGCTTTTCTAAAAATTATCTAGATCATAAAATTGCTAGTGGTGAATTAAACGATAACCAACTTCACTCTATTCAAAACTTTTGTGCCAATAACCCTTAAGTTATTTAATCTTTTTATCAAAGCGTGATTTAAAAGTACAGCGTTGGCATAACTCTTCTACTGCTCTAAACTGTTTAAATCCACTAACTATTTTTTGAGCGCGCTCCCCTTCTAATATCTCTTTTATTGATTTTTCTTTTATTGAACCTAAATTCACAATGGCTTCTTTATCTAAGCAACAGGGTACAACCGTACCATCACTATGAATTCCAATATGAGAATCAAGTCCATAACAAAAGCCACTTTGACCTAAATTAGGATTTTTTAAATTTGGCCAAGTAAAGGGCATATCAACATGAAGATATATTTTATTTAAAATTTTTTTACTTTTTTTCCAGGAGACATCAACATTTCTATTTAAAGTTACATTAAAATAGGACTCAATTTTATTTATAATTTCATCATTGGTTAATTTGTTATCGGCCACATTCCACAAACGATAATTAACAAATCCGCGAAATTTTTGAGAAAATTCAAAAATTGTTTCCAGGTAAGGGGTAATATCTTTATCTGGATAATTATCAAAAAAACTATGTAATGAAAAATTAATCTGATTAATACAGCTTGATTCAATTAAATTTTGAGCATAACGCTTTAAAAGCATACCATTACTGGTTAAATTAATTTTTACCTCACGCTCTTCACAGATTTTCAAAATCTCTAAAAAATGAGGATGGGAAAGCGGCTCTCCCATCAAGTGAAGACAAATCTCTTCAGTTAGTGGTTTTACCTCCTGCAAAATTTTACTAAATAAGTCTTGCCCCATCACCTTTTTGTCGCGTTCAACCTCAGGACAGAATGTACACTGTAAATTACATATATTAGTGATTTCGATATAAATTTTTTTAAATTGAGGGGCATAGGACCTATGCATCATTACAGCTTCCATTTTTAAACTTACAATTCACTTCCAATGCTCAAAATCTTCTTAAGATAAAGGAAATCATTATGCAAGAAGTATTTATTTATGACTTCGTTCGAACACCACGAGGACGAGGTAAAAGTGATGGATCTCTCCACTCAGTTCGTCCCATTGAACTACTTAATCAGTTACTCCGAGCTGTTAAATCACGAAATAATTTAGACACCCAATTGATCGACGATATTATTTTAGGTTGTGTGACTCCAATCAATGAACAAGGCGCAGACATCGCTAAAATTGCAGCAATCTTAGCGGACTACGATGAGAGAGTGGCTGGAGTTACATTAAATCGATTTTGTGGCTCAGGACTTGAAGCAATTAATTCAGCTGCTTCCACCATTGGATTTAACAGTAATGATGCTGTTCTCGCCGGCGGTGTAGAATCAATGTCGAGAGTAGCAATGGGTTCAGATAGTGGAGCTTGGGCCGTCGATCCCGCGGTAGCTTCACATACAGCTTTTATTCCACAAGGAATTTCAGCCGATTTAATTGCTACAAAATTTAATTACAGTCGAACAATGGTTGATCAGTTCGCGGCCAACTCACACCAAAAAGCAGCACTTGCAACGAAAGAGCAACGTTTTAAAAAGGCCATTATTCCCATTAAAAATAGTTTAGGTAAAACACTACTAGATATTGATGAAACGATTCGTCCTGAAACAACTGCTGATTCATTAAGTAAATTAAATCCAAGTTTTGAAAAACTAGGAGCCTTTGGTTTTGATAGTGTGGCAATACAAAAATATTATGAGTATGAAAAAATTAATCATGTTCACCATGCTGGAAACTCTTCAGGGATTGTGGATGGTGCCGCTTTAGTTCTTATGGGAAATAAAGATTTTGGAAATAAGCTTGGTAAAAAACCCAGAGCTAAAATTAAATCATTTGCTGTATCTAGTGCTGACTCAACAATAATGTTAACTGGACCAATTCCTGTAACTGAAAAGCTTCTGAAAAAAAGTAAAATGCAAATTACCGACATCGATCTTTTTGAAGTTAATGAGGCATTTGCAGTTGTCCCTATTCACTACATGAACTATTTTAACATACCTGAAAGTAAAATGAATGTATGTGGAGGTTCCATTGCTATGGGGCATCCACTGGGAGCTACCGGTGCTATTCTGCTTGGAACAGCATTAGAAGAACTAGAGCGTACAGGAAAAAGTACGGCCTTAATTACATTATGTATCGGTGGTGGCATGGGAATCGCTACTATCATTGAGAGGGTATAAGTTATGTTTACAATTAAAGAATTAAAAGCTGGTATTGCACTATTAGAATTTAATGATGTAAATAAAGCGGTAAATGTTTTAGATGAGAATTTTTTAACTGATTTTTCAGCTAAATTAGATCAACTACTAGCAAACAATAGTTTAAAAGGTGTAGTGATTCGATCATTAAAGCCAGGCTGCTTCTGCGCTGGTGCAGATTTAGATATGATTTTAAAAATCAAAAACAGTGATCAATGTTTAGACCTTTTAAATAGAATTCACACTGTATTTAATAAAATGGAATCTAGTCAAAAATGTTTTGTTACTTTAATTGAAGGTGTGACATTGGGTGGAGGTTTTGAGTTTGCACTTGCAAGTCACTTTCGATTAGCTTCAACTAATCCCGCTGTCCAATTTGGATTACCAGAAGTGACGTTAGGCTTAATTCCAGGCGCTGGTGGAACTCAACGACTACCCCGAATGATTGGTATTGAAAAAAGTATGCCGCTACTTATGCTTGGGAAAAAATTAAATGCAAAAGAGGCCTTAGAATTAAAAGTTATCGATGGTATTGTAGAAAATGAGAATGAATTAGTTAGTAAAGCAGTTGAACTTATAGAAAAAAATAGCGACTTTGGAAAAAAATGGATAACTGGAAGTAAAACCTTTAAAATTCCAGGTGGTTCCGTTTTCGACGCTAACATTTCACAAATTTTTATGGTGGCAACAGCTCAATATAAAAAAGAGACCTATGGCAATTATCCTGCACCTCTTGCTATTTTAAATTCACTGTACCAAGGAACTCAATTACCTTTTAATGAGTCACTTAAAATTGAAGCTAACTATTTTACAGAATTAATTCTAGGTCAAGTTGCTCCTCGTATGATTCAAACTCTATTTCATGGTATGAACGAATGTAATAAATTAATTCGTAAAGATAAAAATGAAAAAAGTAGAAAAGTAAAAAAAGTGGGTGTACTCGGTGCCGGCATGATGGGGGCAGGTATTGCTTACGTTAGTGCTTACAATGGAATTGAAGTAGTTTTAAAAGATGTTTCTATGGAGGTTGCAAGTGGAGGAAAAGAGAAATCAAAACAAATCTTAGAACATCTGTTAAAAAAAGGAAAAGTTAAACCAGAAAAAATGGAAGCGGTTTTAAATTTAATTAAGCCAACTGTTAACGCCAGCGATTTTGCTGGTTGTGATTTAGTGATAGAAGCCGTTATTGAAAACCGTGAAATTAAAAAACAGGTTATTAACGAAGTCGAAAAATATTTAGATGAATCGGCCATAATTGCATCAAACACTTCAACTTTACCTATTACTGGGTTAAGTGAATTTGCAAAAAACAGAGGTCAATTTATTGGTCTTCACTTTTTCTCACCAGTGGAAAAAATGAATTTAGTTGAAATCATTATGGGGAAAGAGACAAATCAGTATGCATTAAATGTAAGTCTAGATTATGTAAAGCAGATTAAAAAGACTCCGATTGTAGTAAATGACGGTCGAGGTTTTTTCACGTCCCGAGTTTTCACTAAATACATTGAAGAAGGTGTTAACTGTTTAGAAGATGGTGTAGCAAGTAGTATTATTGAAAATGGTGGAAAGATAGCTGGTATGCCGGTGGGACCGCTGGCCGTAGCTGATGAAGTAAGCTTAGATTTGATTGATCATATTATTAAACAAACTGAAAAAGATTTAAAATTACCTCAGAATCAATTTAGTAAAAAGATTCATCATCTAGTCCATGATTTAAATCGTCGAGGCAGAAAAGTTAAAAAAGGATTTTATAATTACAATGAAAATGGCACAAAAGAACTAGCGCCAGAAATTAAAACAGTTTTTCCAGTTAGTAAGACCCAACCACCTATTGATGAAGTTGTTGATCGTTTACTTTATGCTCAAGTTATAGAATCTTTAAAAATAATGCATGAAAAAATTGTTACCACTAAAACGGAAGCTGACGTTGGTTCAATCTTAGGTTGGGGCTTTCCTCCTTATACTGGTGGTGTAATCTCTTTTATTGATTTTATAGGTAAAGAAAAATTTATTAATCGAGCTAAGTTTTTGGCACAAAAATATGGAGAGCGGTTTAATCCCCCTGCCTATATTTTATGAGTGAACCACTAAATGGCTTAGTTGTTTTAGATTTAACCAGACTTCTGCCTGGGCCACTCTGCTCACTCTATTTAGCAGACTTTGGTGCTAGAGTTATTAAAATTGAAGATAGAATTGGAGGTGATCCGCTAAGACATATGCCTCACCTCTTTAATTTACTTAATCGTAATAAAGAATCTTTAGCGCTTAATTTAAAAGATGAAACAGATTTAAAATCTTTTTATGAATTAGTAAAAACAGCTGATATTGTAATTGAAAGCTTTAGACCCAATGTTCCTCAGAAATTAAAAATTGATTATGAAACTTTAAAAAAAATTAACCCAAAGATTATCTATTGTTCGATAACCGGCTATGGCCAAACTGGACCAATGAAAGATCAGGCCGGGACGACAAATTATATGGCATAGTGGTACTTATGATCAAGTTGGAAGTAAAATAGTCCTCCCCAAATGTTAAATCTTCAAGTCAGTGATATAGCTGGGCGCAGCCAATTGGGCACTATAGGTATTCTAACAGCAATTATTGGTGAGAAATAGTACTAACCACATAGCGTTTGTCGATATTGCAATGCTTGACGCTACCGTTAGTTTAAATCTTGTAACACTTGCCCATCTTAATTATTCTTCAAAAGTTCCTAAGCGAGGAAATGATCTTTTAAGCGGTAGAGTCCCCTACTATCCAGTCTATAGACAAGATCAACGTTATTTAGCATTAGCTGCATTTTGAAAAAAAATTTTGGATAAACTTTTGTAATTTTGTGAATAAACCTGACTGGTTACTTTTTTTTATGAAAATAGTGACTAAATTCTATAAAGCTTGTTGGTGAACTCTTTAAAAGTAACGATTTTAATTATTGGATTAATTTTTTAAAAATTGTGATTGTTGTTTGACACCTATTCTTAATCTTACTGAAGTAATTGAGTCAGAACAGATTAAAAATGAAATTTAATTTTAGGTAATAGTGGAACTTTTTCATTTGGCAATCCAATTAAATGTCTGATTATGAATTTACTATTAAAAAACCTGCCCCCAAAGCTATAAATCAGCATAAAATCCTTAGGGAAATAACTCACTTTCCGAAAAGTCAGTGATGAAATTCATCTATTTTACTCTATTTATGTATTAATTGGAAGCAACACCCTTGCTGTTACCAACGACGAAATTTATAAAAACCTTTTTTTCTAGATTCCAATATAGAAAAAGAGAGATATCCTGAATGTAGATAATTTCAGTATTAGAAACTCCAAACACACATACTCTTGCAGAAAACATTGATCTGATTCGTAAAGCTGATTCTTCAGTAGATATTGGTTATTATATTGTTGGAAAAGATTACTCTTCATCACTTATTTATAATGAAATTTTAAAAAAAATTGAGAAGAATCCTGCCTTTGAAGCTAACTTAGTGGTAGATGGGTTTCCAGCCTATACTAAAAAACTTTTAACAGATAACTATTTCTTATCACTTTTAATTGGGCCAAAAGTTGAAGAGTTCAAAGAGAAAACAGCGAAAATGAGTTTTAAAGAAATTACTAATTTTTTAACCTATGATAAAGGATTAGTAAATTTGCATAAAACGCTTTATAGTCCAACTACCAATTTTGATAACCTTTGGATTCTAATTAATCATGTAGAAGAGGTTGAATTAAGAAATGAATTACTTAAATTATTTAAAAATAGAAATATTCACACTGACAATTATGATTTTCTTAAATTAATTCAAAAACATAAATGGATTGGTAAAGGAGGATTTACTAATATTAGTGTTTTTCACCCTTTTGAAAAAATTTTAACAAAACCTAAAAATTTTATCTACAGAATGCATAATAAGTTTTTTATTATTGATAAAAACAGTGAAGTCAATATTGGTGGTAGAAACTTATCTGACAGTTATTTTAATAATAAAGCCACTGGCTATGAAGATACCGCCAGACACTATCAAGACTTAAACATAAGAGTTAAAAACAGTGAAATTGCAAAAGAGATGTTAAATCAATTTAATGAAACTCAAAATGAAGCAACACCAATTTTAAAAACTAACAAATTTAAAAATCAAAAAATGAATCTCTTTGATGAAAAATCATTAAAAAAACACTTGGCAAACATTGAAGAAAAAGCTTCGACTAGACTTCTCAAACTCCCTCAAAATAGTTTTAAACGAATGCCCACTTTCTCAAATATAAAAATGGTTCCTCTTTTTAATTATAAGAACAGTGGAGATAAAAATTATAGTAACTCTGTTTTCAAACTCTTTGAATCTACCGCGCAAGTGAAAAAATTGTGTCCAGAATGTGTAGTTGAAATATTCATAAGTAACGCATATGTAATGAATGATACACCTTTTGTTAAAGCTCTAAAAATTGCCAGTGAAAATGGGGTTAAAATAAAAATGATGACAAATGGTCTAACTGTCGATGAAAAAATTATTCAAAATGTACTAATTGGCCATAGCCGAGAGTGGCTTAAATTTACAGATGAAGTTTATACTTTTAACAGTGGAAAAGCCGATGTGGTTCACTCAAAATTCTATGGCGTAAAAGTTATAACTCCAGATGCAAAAAAACATCTAGTCTTTTCTATTGGATCATTAAATCTAGATCCTAGAAGCAGAATTTTTGATTCACAAAATGGTATTTTAGCATACTCAGGACCAGAGAATAGTTTTTTTAATGAATATTTTGAAAAAAATATAATTGATAAAGAATTTAGATCATCCACTAAAGTAACTGAAGATTTTATTCAAAAATCAATTAGTCGAAAATCAATTAAAGAGTTACTAGCTCTACTCTGTCGTCAACTTTAAAACTTACCACTCATCTTTTTCATGAATTGGTTTGATAGCTGGTACAAGTGCTGCCGAAGAAGCAGGTGCTCTTCTTTGATCCATTGAATTTTCAAAAATATTTTTTCTATTACGAGTATATTCATAAGGTGAATTAAGCGTTTCGACTACACTTCGCTTGATATTTTCCACTAAAACTGGATTAAAAAGTTGTTCAACATGAACTGGTTCAACCGGTACTTTGGACCATGCTAAGTTTGCAATTAAACTTAGTATTACAATTAATGCTGTCTCTTTTAAGTATGCCAAGAGACACCCCCCCATGTTAAACCACATTTGTTATTTCTTACTTATTTTATCGGATAATACTCAAAATACTTAAGCAAATTCATTTAAATCCAGTAAAACTAATAACTTGAGAGTGTTTTCACTTGATCTTTACAATAAAATTTTTTTCTTTTTTTATGATGTAATTGGCAACTTTTATACCGTCAATAGCTGCACTAGTAATTCCTCCAGCATAACCAGCTCCTTCACCGCAAGGATAGAGTTGAGCGTGAGATACTGATTCACAGGTATCATCATTTCTTACAATTGTAACTGGACAGCTGGTTCTAGTTTCAGGCGCAAGTATTAGTCCTTGATTTAGAATAAATCCTGGAATTTTTTTATTAAAACTTAACAGGGCTTCTCTTAAATAATTAATTACAAATGAAGGTAAAATGGAACCAATATCAGATTTAAAAACCCCTGAAGGTGAGCTTGATTTTGGTAACTCAACTTGAAAATTAATTTTATTATTTAAAAATTCATTAATAGTTAATGAAGGTATACTCTTTCCATTTGAATTGTTTTTAGATTCTTGATAAGCTCTATTTTCAATTTTTTTAATAAAAGAAAATCCATCTAAAACATTTTTTCCTTGATAATCATTTTGATTAACTTGCACTACCAGTGCTGAATTGGACCAATGTGAATTACGTCTAAAATTACTCATTCCGTTTACAACTATTCCATCTGGATCAGAGCCACTTGATAATACGTAACCGCCAGGACACATACAAAAACTATAAGTTCCTTTATGTGTTTTTTCATCTTGATGGCTCAAACGATAAAAAGCTGATTTTAAGTTTTCGTGTGTTGCAAATTTTCCATATTGGATTTTATCGATATGTTCACGAGGATGCTCAATTCTCACTCCAATGGCAAAATCTTTTGGTGTCATTTGAACTTTATTCGCTTTTAGATGTTCAAAAAACTCATGTGGAGAATGGCCAATTGCCAGTATGACATGGTCGGAAAGTCTAGTTCTATTATCGTTTGTTTTAACACCTATTACTTTATTATCTGCATAGATAAGATCTGTTACTTTAGTATTGTAATAAATCTCACAACCTTTATTTAATAACTCATTTGAAATATTAATTATTACATCACGAATTTTATTGGACCCAACATGAGGATTCGATATATACGCCACTTCTTTAGGGGCACCATACTCAACAAACTTATTCATTACATATTGAACCCATTTGGATTTAGATCTTGTCACTAATTTTCCATCACTGAAAAGTCCGGCCCCACCCGCTCCATAGCAAACGTTACTTTCGCTATTAAACTCTCCATAGCGCCAAAATTTAGCAATCTCTAACATTCTTCGAGTTGTATTCGATCCACGCTCTATAATAATCGATGGAATTCCAAATTCAAGAAGTCGAAGAGCACAAAAAAGTCCGGCTGGTCCAGCTCCAATAATTATTGGTTTAACTTTTAAGGGACCGAGATCTCTAATATCCTCTGTAAATTCATTAAAATGGTCATCAATACCTTCATTAAATTCAATTTTATAATGATAAATAGGTTTTCTACCTTTGGGAGCATTTCTAGCATCTAGTGATTGAGAAAGAATTCTAAACTCCTTCATAGAAGGATATTCATTTCTTAAATATTTTTCAATATCTAGATCAAAATCTAAATGAAGTTCAATAATTTTCGACATTGAAAACGTCTCACCATTAGTTATTCAACAGCTTTTAAAACTTTATCTATATCACTTACAAATTCATGGTACTCTTTAATTTCAATATCACTTACTGATTCAATTATTCTGGGTTGATTCAATGAATTTTTATCTTCTAAAGAGGCAATTGCTCTACCTGATTTTGAAGATTTTTTAACAATTTTATTATTTTTTTTATAGTAATTATCTATCTGTTTTTTAATTTTTTCATACTCGGATTTAGAGATAAATCCATCTTCTCTACCATGTTCAATAAATTCATTAAGATCAAAACTCCGATTCTCACCTCTTTCTCCATTAGAAGGCATAAAATTAAGTCGAACCTCTTGCGCCTGCAAGTTAAAACAGATCAAAAGAATATTTAACCTAAACCATAGGCTATTAAAAAACGTCATACTCTTCCTATCGACCATTTTTGTCAGGTATTTAATAAAAATTATTCGACAGCTAAAGTGGGCATTTTTTCAATAGAAGTTATAGAGTTAAAATTTTGTTGTTTTGTAAAACAGATTAGTTAGATCAACTTTAGCAAGCAAGATTTTCTCTTCATATAATTAAACTCAATTATTTGTTAAATTATATTAGTATAAGATTCTAACTTATCATTAGAAGTTAAAATGAAAAAATTGATTAAAATTTCAGTCCTACTCTTTCTAAGCGCCGCTTGTATTATGAATGGTAGCGGTGGTAAATCCACTAAGACCACTAATAGTCCTGTGAGCAGTGGAACAAGTCCAACTCCCAATGGAACAGTAGCAAACTATTTACAAGTTGATGCTAATGTTGCAACTAATAGTTTATTACTAGATACCAACTACAATGACAATTTTTATCTACGCGGAACTCAGATTCACAACTATTTAAGTGGTGAAATTAATCGAACACGTTCGCAATGTTTACTAGTACAATTCAATTCTAATAGTGCGAGTAAAAAAATTCTCTT